>NZ_CP094975.1:7500-607500 GCF_023509015.1 Pseudomonas abieticivorans | reverse complement strand
AGCAGGCCGCTGAACACCATCAGGGTGAGTACCAGGCCGAAGAAGAACCAGATCAACTTGATCCAGAGGCCACCGAAGTCGCCGGTGTGCAACGGGCGCATTGATTCGGTGACCAGGTCCAGTGTCGGCAAGTCGCCGATCAGTTCGGTGGCCATCACTTGGCCGGTGTAGGGGTTCATCTCGGCGGTCTGGAAGATCAGCGGGTAGCCGCTGCGGCCGCCCACGGTGAGCACGTCGTAAGCGTTGCCGGGCAGGTCGATGAAGGTGGCTTCAAGGGTCGGTACGCGCGTTTTCATCGCCTGGATGGCCTGCTCGATGGGCACGCGCTGCACGGCATCGGCGGGCAGACCGTGGGGCACGGCGTCACGGGCGAGGATCGTCGGCTCGTGGTGGGCGGAGATTTCGATATGGTTGTCATGCAGCACCGCCTCGATCAAAAACCAGGTGCCGGTGATCGAGATGACTGCGATGAACCAGATCGACCAGACCCCGCTGAGCCGGTGCAGGTCGCCCCAGAAGATTCGTGCGCCATGGCGCAGCCGCGGCGCCTTGAAAAAGCCCTTCCAGAAGCGCTTGTACACCACCAGCCCCGTGACCAATGACGCCAGCATCGGCAACCCGAGGAAGGACACCAGGTACCAGCCCCAGGAGTAGCCATTGGTAAAGGGGATCAGCCACCAGCCATGCAATGCGCGGGTGAACTGGCGGAAGTCGAACGTCGCGCTTTGGCCCTGGATGTGGCCGGTGTAGGGGTTCACGTACAGGCGCGTGGTGCTGCCATCGGGCTTGCCGATGTTGACGTTGAGGGCGAAGTGGTCTTCATCCGGGCGGCTGACCGAGCGGATGTACACGTCGGGGCGTTGCTGGCGAACGGTGGCCAGCACCTCGTCAAAGTCCAGCAGCCGGGCATCGGCCGAGGGTTTGCTGGCGCGCACTTCCGGTTGCGCCAGCCAGATGATTTCCTGGCTGACCACCGCCAGGGTGCCGGTGAAGCACACGATCAGCACGAACACCCAAATGGGCAGGGCGAGCCAGCTGTGGACCAGGAACCAGAGCTTGGCGCGGGATTTTTTAGACATGAGCGCATACTTTCAAAAGTGGATTGGCCTCACGGCACCTACTCTTTGAAAGACGAACCAGAAGCCAAAAACCCGCAAACCACTTTGAAAGCAGATGTTTCAGCGCTGGCTGATGACCGCTCCCGGGGTGTTCCAGCCGCCGCCCAAGGCTTTGTACAAGGCCACGCTGGCCTGCAGGCGCTCTTTGCGCAGTTGCACCCGCTCGGCCTGTGCGGTGAATAAACTGCGTTGGGCTTCCAGCACGCTGAGCAGGTCTTCGGCACCTGCCCGGTAGCGGCTCTCGGCCAGGTCGAAAGCACGCTGCGCCTGAGCCAGTTCTTCGCTTTGCCAACGGGCCTGGCGGTCAAGACCGTCGACGCTGTTCAAGGCTTTTTCCACTTCGCTGAAACTGGTGAGCAAAATGCCCCGGTAATTTTCCAGTAGCTCGTCCTGGCGGGCGATGGCTTTGTCACGCCCGGCGCGCAGCGAGCCGTTGTTGAAGATGGGCGCGGTCAACCCGGCGCCGAGGTTCAAGACCGGGTTGCGCAGCAGGTCGACGGCTTGCGAGTCGCCGGTGGCCAGGCTTGCGGTCAGGCTCAGTTTAGGGAACAGCGCGGCGCGGGCCACGCTGACGTCGGCTTGGGCCGCAGCCAGGCGTGCCTCGGCGCCGGCGATGTCGGGGCGGCGGGTGAGCAGTTGGCTGGGGATGCCGGCGTCGATGCGCGGGCCGGCCAATTGGTCGAAGGGCTGATCGGCCAACGTGAGGTTTTGCACCGGCTGGCCCAGCAGGGTGGCCAGGGTGATCCGCGCATCCCGGGCCTGTTGCTGGAACAACGGCACCTGGCGTTGCTGGCCGGCCACCAGGCTTTGTTGTTGGGCCAGCTCCAGGGCGGTGGCCGAGCCTGCCTGGTAGCGGCTGCGCACCACGCCGAGGATCTTGTCGGCGTTGGCCAGGTTGAGTTCGGCGATGCGTGCCTGTTCACTGGCGGCCAGGGCGCCCAGGTAGCTGTCGGCCACACTGCCCAACAGGCTCAGCTCCAGGGTGTCGCGATCTAGGCTGGTGGCTTGCAGGCTGTAGCGCGCACTGTCGCGGGCGGCGGCATTGCCACCCCAGAAGTCCACTTCGTAGCTGGCGGTCAGGGCCGTGTCGAAGTAATGGTAGGTGCGCTGGCTGCTGGAGGTGTCCTGCTCGCTGTAGCCTTGGCCCCGGAGCAGGCGCTGGCGATAGGCGTCGGCGCTGGCGTTGAGGCTGGGCAGCAGGCTGGCACCGGCGATGCGCACGTCGGCCCGGGCCTGGCGCACCCGGGCCATGGCGGCCTTGAGGTCGTAGCTGCCCAGGCGCGCCTGTTCGATCAGGCGTGCCAGTTGCGGGCTGTTGAAGCTGTTCCACCATTGAACGTACTGGGCGCTACCGGTGGCAGGGGTTTGCCAGGCAGCCGGCGGCACGATGTCGCTGCCCAGCGGGACAGGGGTGTGGCTGCAGGCGCCGAGCAGTGCCAGCAGCGGGATGAGGGCATAGGGTGCTTTAGTCATGATTATTCACTGGTTAGCGCGGCGACGGGGTCGAGGGCTGCGGCCTTGCGGGCCGGCATGAAACCGAAGATCACCCCGGTGGCGACCGAGCAGGCAAAGGCGCCGACAATCGCCAGGGCTGAAAACGCCACGGCGACCTTGGCCAGGTTCAGCGCAACGCCAATCAACAGCGCCAGGCCCACGCCCATCAGGCCGCCGACCAGCGACAGCACCACCGCTTCGGTGAGGAACTGGCGCAAAATGTCGCGCTGGCGCGCCCCGGTGGCGATCCGGATGCCGATCTCGCGGGTGCGTTCGCGGACGGTCATCAGCATCACGTTCATCACCCCAATGCCGCCCACCAGCAGAGAGATGGCGGCGATGGCGCCGAGCATCAACGACAGCCCGTTACGGGTGTGCGCCTCGGCCTGGATCATCGCCGCGCTGTTATCGATCTCGAAGTCATGCACGCCGTTGTGCAGTTGCAGCATCAGGTTGCGGATCGCCTGTTCGGCCTCATGCACCAGGGTGCTGTCGGCGGCGCCGATAATCACATACTCCGGGAATTCGGTACCAGACAGGCGAATGCGTGCCGCCGAATAAGGGATGGCGATGCGCAGGTCGTTTTTCTGGTTGGCGCCGCTGGAGCCTTTGCTGGCCAGCACGCCGATGACCTGGAAGGGCACGTTTTCTACCAGGATGTATTGGCCGATGGGGTCTTGGCCGTCGGCAAACAGTTTTTTACGTACCTCTGAGCCGATCACGGCAACGGCCGCGCCGGTGGCCATGTCGGTGTCATTGAAAAAACTGCCCTCGGTGACGGGCCAGTTCAGCAACGTCGGGAACACCGGGCTGTAGCCACCGATGGTGGAGGCCATGTCGCGGTTGCCGTAGCGCACCTGGGCCTTGAGGGTAATGGCGGCCATGATGGTCTTGACCTGCGGCAGTTGCGCCAAGGCCTGCACTTCACTGAGGCGGATATCGCCCGGCGGCGCCCTGGGGCTGGGGGGCGCGCCGTTGAGGTAGATGATATTGGAGCCGAAGGCGCCCATCTGGGCCATCACTTGGCGCTTGCTGCCTTCGCCCACGGCCAGCATCACCACCACCGAGGCCACGCCGATAATGATCCCCAGCAGCGTCAGGCCGGTGCGCATGCGGTTGGCCCACATCACCCGCCAGGCCGCTTGCAGCGCATCACGGGTTTCGCCCAGCCAAGGACTGTGTTCCTGATTAGCCAGGCCCAGGCGCTGGCGCAGTTCGTCGGCGTGCAAGGCGCCCGGGCGGGGCGCCGGCGCTGGTTGGCCGGCGGCGCTGTCGCTGATCACCTCGCCATCGCGCACCTCGATAATGCGCTGGGCGCGCGCCGCCACGTCGCGATCGTGGGTGATCAAGATCACCACGTGCCCTTGCTGGGCTAACTCGTCGAGCAGGCTCATCACCTCGGTGCCGCTGTGGCTGTCCAGGGCGCCAGTGGGCTCGTCGGCCAGGATGATATGGCCGCCGTTCATCAGCGCACGGGCGATGGAGACGCGTTGCTGCTGGCCGCCGGAAAGCTGGCGGGGCCGGTTGCCGGTCCGTTCGCCCAGGCCCAGGCGTTGCAGCAGGGCGCGGGCGCGTTCAGCCCGGGCCGAAGCTTGGGTGCCGGCGTAGATGGCCGGCATCTCCACGTTCTCCTGGGCCGAGGCCGAGGGGATCAAGTGGTAGCCCTGGAACACGAAGCCGAACGCTTCGCGGCGCAACCAGGCCAATTCGTCATCGTTGAGCTCGGCGACATCCAAGCCGGCGAAGCGGTAATACCCGGCGCTGGGGCGGTCCAGGCAGCCGAGGATGTTCATCAGGGTCGACTTGCCGGAGCCTGAGGCACCGACGATGGCGATGAACTCACCGGCATGGATGGCCAGGTCGATGCCGCGCAATACATCGACCTGCGGGCTATCGCCGCCACCGTAGGATTTGCGGATGCCGCACAGTTCAATCAGGGGCGTATTCATTCAACCCCCGTTGCCGGCAGGGCTGATCAGCAACTTGTCGCCTTCGCGCAGCCCTTCCAGAATCTGGGTGCGCAGGCGATCGCTAAGCCCCGTGCGCACCTGGCGTTGCTGCACCTCACCATTGTCGGCCAGTACCCGGGCCGTTTGCTGGCCGTCTGCATTGGCCTGGCCTTGCAGCGCAGCGATGGGGGCGGTGAGGACGTCGTGGGCACTGCCGGCCACGAAAAACACTTGGGCGGTCATGTCGGCCATCAAAGCATTGTCATCGTTGTCCACGTCCAGCAATACCGTGTACAGCACCACGCGGCCGGTGCCGCTGCCCCCGCTACCGCTACCGCCGGCGGCAACCGGGCTGCCACCGCCCTGGCTGATCTGGTCCAGGGGCTTGGGCGGGATGGGCAGGATCTGCCGCACGGTGCTGGTCCAACGCCTGCCGCCGCCGCTCAATGTGGTGAAGTAGGCCTGCATGTCGGCCTTGACCTGGCCGATGTCGGCTTCCGATACCTCGGCCCACACGGTCATCGGCGACAGTTTGGCGATGCGCAGGATCAGCGGCGTGCGTTGCTGGGCGTTGAGGGTCTGGCCCTGGCGGGCGTCCACCGCAACCACCGTGCCGCTGATGGGCGCGTATATACGCGTGTAGCCCAGTTCAGCTTCGGCGCTGCGCAGGCTGGCCTGGGCCTGGAGGATCTGCGCCTGGTACATGTCGATGCGCGCCTGGGTGGTCTGTACCTTGGCCTGGGCGGTTTGCACGTCTTCTTCACGGGTGGCACCGTCGACCGCCATGCGCTGCTGGCGGCGCAGTTGCTGTTGGGCCAGCAGGTGTTCGGCGCGCTGCTCCTTGACCTGGGCCTTGAGCGTCTCGATGGCGTAGCGTTCGGCGTCCAGTTGCGCCTGTTGGGTGGAAGGGTCGATCTCCACTAACAGCTGGCCTTGCTTGACGGTGTCGCCCACCTCCACGTGCAACGTGCGGATTTGCCCCGAGGCCTGGGCGCCAACGTCCACGTACTGGCGCGGTTGCAGGGTGCCGAGCGCGGTGACGCTGGACTCAATGGTGCCGCGCGTCACCCGCACGAAGGGTTGTTGGCTGGCGTCGGTGGGCATCAATTGCCAGGCAGCCCATGCGGCCACGGGTAACAGGCACAACACAATGGTTACAGCACGGCGGGTAAGGCTTCTAGAAGTCATGCAGGGTTCCGGCCAGTAAGGGGGCCGCTGCCAACAGGCGACAGCGTGGGAAACTGCCGATAAGACGAGGGGCAAGTGGCGGAATTTAGGGGCGCGACGCAGCGCATTGCCAGCGAATATGTAACCGTCTATTTAAAGTTTATGAGAATTATTATAATTTAGCGCCGCGTCAGTGCTATTAATTGGCCTGCATGCGCGTTCACTCCCATCGAACTACTAGGAAAGCGCTCTCGATGTCATCCACAGGTGTCCTGCTCGAGCACTATTACCGAGAGCTGGTGGGGTACCTCAGTGCGCGCATCGGTAGCCGGCATGCTGCCGAAGACATCGCGCATGATGCCTACGTGCGGGTGCTGGAGCGGCGCGACCAGGCGCACATCAGCCAGCCGCGGGCGTTTCTTTACCGCACCGCGATGAACCTGGTGATTGATGACCATCGACGGGGCGCCATACGCCGAGCCGAGTCACTGGACGTACTGGAAACCGACGAACGTTTTTTCGTGGCGCCAGACCATGCCCCATCGGTGCACGACGAGCGTCTGGATTTGCTGGTGCGGGCATTGGATGAGCTGGGTGACGCGTGCCGCCAAAGTTTCCTGCTACGCAAGCTCGAAGGCCTGTCGCACCCGGAAATAGCGGAGCGCTTGAATATTTCCAAGCCCATGGTCGAAAAACACATCGTCAATGCCATGAAGCATTGCCGCCTGCGCATGCGCCAGTGGGCCGAATCCTGATCGCGTAGAGCCTATTTGACGTAGCGCGGCTTGCTGCTGATCACCGTTTCACCCTCGTCATTGCGGCTCAGGTAAACCGGCAACACCTTGGGCAGGGCCTGAACCAGGCCGCTGATATTGCGGGTGTTGTAGATCCCGCCGATGCGCAGTTGGTTCGTGGCGCGGTCGCCCAGGTGTATGGGCTTGTCCAGGTAGCGGTTGATCTGCGGCAGCGCCTCGCTCAACGGGATGTCATCCAGGATCAGTTTCCCATCCCGCCAGGCCAGTACCTCGTTGGCTGACGCGGCGCTGACGTCGGGTACCAGGCTGCGTGCGTCATAGCGGGCTTGCATACCCGGTGACAGATACGCCAGTTGGTCAGGCTGGTTGCGGTTGCCCATGACCTGTACTGAGCCCTGGGTCAGGGTCACCACGACCTGATCCTCGTAGGTCCATACGTTGAAGTGCGTGCCCGTCACGCGCACCTGGCCCTTGCCGGCGTTCACCAGGAACGGATGGCTGGCATCGTGCTGTACCTCGAAATAGGCTTCGCCCTTGCCCAGGGTCACGCTGCGCCGGTCTTTGAAATTGGCGAACGACAACTGGCTGCCCAGGTTCATCTGCACGTGGGAGCCGTCGGCCAGGGTGATGTCGCGCACGCTTGAGCCACTTTCGAAACGCTGGTAGCTGTCGGGGATCAGGTTGAGCTGCCAACCCAGCAGCCCGGCCAGCGGTAACGCCAGTACCAATGCAGCGGCAGCCATCAGGGGGCGCTTGTAGGTACGACGTGGCGCAGGCGCGGGTGCGATGTGCGCGGGGGCGTCGGCGGGCAGGAATTCGCTGATGGTCCAGATTTCCAGCATGGCGTCGTACTCGCGCTGGTGCGCCGGGTCGCTGCTCAGCCAACGGTGGAGCTGATCGCGCTCTTGCTCGGTGAAGTCAGGCTCATTGACACGCATGCACCAGTTGGCCGCCTCATCGCTTACGCGGTCATTGGATGGATCTGAAGCAGGGGGGCTGAGCATGGCGGTCTACCGGCTGGCTGATCTGTACTCTCGAAACACTCGGCCCTGTTATAGCGACCCGAACAATAATTATACAGTTAAAGCCTGCTCAGCATAGCGGCAGATTGCCACGAGCCTATGGCCGCGCACGTGCTTTTGGGTGGGGCGGGGGAGGGTCGATGTCCACCCGGGTGGACATCCTACGAAAGCTCAGGCGTTCTGAGTGGTTGCCACGAAGTTTTTGCAGTGCACCAAGGCGTCGCGAATCATGAAGTTCACCAGGGTCGGTGATACGCCTAATTCGGCGGCAATGTCTTTCTGCGGTTTGCCGTGCACGCGGTACATCACGAATGCATAGCGGGTGCGCTCGGGCAGTTGTGCCAATGCGCGATCCACCTTGCCCAGCGTCTGACGGTCCACATTGATCGACTCCGGATTGGACACCTGGGGCGCCGCGTTCAGGTTCTGCTCGTCGCTGACGAAGTAACGCTGCTCCATCGATTGCTTGCGGTAATGGTCGATGGCCAGGTTGCGCACAATGCGGAACACATAGTTGAGCCGGGCGTTGAAGGGCAGCGTGTCGGCCTTCATGCCGGAAACCCTGAGGTACGCATCCTGAACCACGTCTTCGGCGCGGCTATGGCAGCCGGTGATCCGCGCCGCGGTCTTGATCAGGCCCGGGCGGTTGGTAATCAGCGTTTGCAGCAGTGAAGGGAATCCATTGAGCGAGAGGTCTGTGGTGCCTGAATCCTGCATGGTGGTACCTGCGCGGGCAAGGTTGACAGAAAAGTGTGTCCTTACGTAACGGCGACGACATTAGGGTTGTTGCTTATCATTGTCAAATGAGAATTTGTTCTATCTATAATTTTTTTGCGCTGCTCTTTGGTGCGTTTTGCGCTGTCGTGGGGCAGGAAAAGGCGCAATGGCGGGGTACGGCCCGTGTATGAATGGTCGTTTTTGAGTGCGGGAAAAATCTTCGCGTTCGTATCGCAGCAGGCTAAATTTGCGCGCGCTCCACGCGTCTTCTGATCAGCCATTCTCAGGGTCGCCATCTAGGAGCGTCTGTGCATTCGTATTTCCTGCAACCATTAGCGTGGGCCGTTTTTTGTGTGGCCGCAGGCTCGGCCCATGCCGCCGAATTGGCCCCCCGGGCCAGCATCAGTTGGTCTTCACTGGGCGTGCCCCATGTGCAGGCCAGCGATGATGCGGGCCTGGGCTACGGCATCGGCTACGCCTATGCGCGGGACAACCTGTGCCTGCTGGCCGATGAAGTCCTGACGGTCAACGGGCAGCGCTCGCAAGTGCTTGGCCGCGTTGGGCATTCTTCGGTGGGGCTGGACAACCTGACCTCGGATATTTTCTTCAAGTGGCTCAACAGTGACGAGCAGGTGCAAGCCTTCTGGCGCGCGCAGCCGCCGGGGATGCAGCAACGCATCGGCGGGTATGTGGCGGGGTTCAACCGTTACCTGGCGCAAACCCCGGCCAGCCAGCAGCCCGAACTGTGCCGCAACGCCGGTTGGTTGCGGCCTTTGGTGGCTGAAGATGTGGTGCGCCTGACGCGGCGTTTGCTGGTGGAAGGCGGCATCGGCCGTTTCACCAAGGCCCTGGTGGGCGCAACCCCACCCGCGGCGGCGCCGACTGCCGCTGCAGCCCCTGCCAGCGCAGCCCAATCGCTGGCGCAGTTGCAGGCCTTTGCCCAGACCCGCGGCAGTAATGCCATTGCGGTGGGCGGCGCGCGCAGCGAAAACGGCAAGGGCCTCTTGCTGGCCAACCCGCACTTCCCCTGGACCGGTGGCCTGCGCTTTTACCAGATGCACCTGACCGTGCCGGGGCAATTGGACGTGATGGGCGCCGCCTTGCCGGGCCTGCCGCTGGTGAACATCGGTTTCAATCAGCACCTGGCCTGGACCCACACGGTGGATCAGTCGGCGCATTTCACCCTGCACCATTTGCAACTGGACCCCCAGGACGCCAAGCGCTACGTGGTGGACGGGCGCAGCGAGCCCTTGCGCACGCGCCATATCGAGGTGCGTGTGCGCGAGGCCGACGGCACATTGACCCCGGTCAGCCATGAGGTATACGAGTCGCGCTTTGGCCCGCTGGTGGTGCTGCCGGGCTTGATGCCTTGGGACGCCAAGCAAGCCTATGCCCTGCAAGACGCTAACCTGGGCAACGATCGCATTTTGGCGCAATGGGACGCCATGAACCGCGCGCGCAACGTCAGCGAGTTGCAGCAGGCAGTCGCCGCGCACCAGGGTATTCCGTGGGTCAACACCCTGGCGGTGGATGACAGCGGCAAGGCCTTGTACATGAACGCCTCGGTAGTGCCCAACATTCCCTTGGCGCAACTGGCCCAGTGCGCTGACCCGGCCTTGGTCAAGGCGGGCTTGCCGGGGCTGGATGGCAGCCGCTCGGCGTGCAACTGGCAGCCGGACGAAGGCGCCCGGCAGGCCGGTATCGTTGCGGCCAAGCACTTGCCGCAATTGCAGCGTGACGATGTGCTGCAGAACTCCAACGACAGCGCCTGGTTGACCCAGCCGGCTGCGCCGCTCACGGGTTTCTCGCCCTTGATCAGCCGCAGCGACCGGCCATTGGGCCTGCGTGCACGCTTTGCCCTGAGCCAGTTGCAGCAGTGGGGCAGCAAGCCGATTACGCCGGCGTTTCTGGCAGGCCTTGTGACCGGCAATCATGTGTATATGGCGGACCTGGTATTGGATGACGTGCTCGCCTTCTGTAAAGCCCAGGCAGACAAGGCCGTGCAACCGGCCTGTACGGCATTGAGCGGCTGGGATCGGCAGGCGCAAGTCGACAGTGGCCTGGCGCCGCTGTACTTCCAGTTGGCCGTGGCGGCGCTGCAAGCCGGCGGCGACAGTTGGCGCGTGCCGTTTTCCGCCAAGGATGCGCTGCATACGCCCAGCGGCATTGCCTGGGACCGCCCGGAGGTTGCCCAGCGCCTGCACAAGGCCTTGGCCGATGCCAGTGCGCGTCTCGCCAACCTTGAGCCGGGCACCCGCTGGGGCCAGTTGCAAACCGTGCGCCGTGGCGCGGACCGAATCGCCATTCCCGGTGGTGACGGTAAGCTGGGTATCTACAACGCGATTACCACCCAGCATGATGGCGTACGCCTGGCTGTCGACGGTGGCAGCAGCTACATCCAATTGGTGCGCTTCGACGACCACGGGCCGGTGGCCCAGGGGTTGTTGGCCATGTCGCAGTCCAGCGACCCGGCCTCCAAACACTTCAAGGATCAGACCCTGTTGTTCTCGGCGCAGCAATGGCGCCCACTGCCCTTCACGCCCGAGCAGATCAAGGCAGACGGCGAGGGTGAAGTACTGCAGCTGAAGTAAAGCAAGGAGGGCGGTGAGCATAGGGCTCACCGCCTTTTTCCGCGATCAGCCGCCGAAGGTCAGCGCGCCTTTCATCATGGTGGCGTGGAACGGGAAGGAGCAGAAGAATTGGTAGGCAACACCGGCCTGCAACTTCGAGGTATCGAAGGTGACCGAATCTTTGTTGCCCAGCTCAATCAGGTGAGTATGCGCCAGCACGCGGCTGTCGCCCGGCTGCACATAGTCATTGGCCTCACCGGCCTTGGCGCCGTCATCGATCACGCCTTTCATGTCGTCCTTCTTGGCCAATACCCAGTTATGCCCCATCACGTTCTTGGGCAGGGTGCTGGCTTGCAGGTTGACGGTGAAGGTCTTGCAACTGGCGGGCACGTTGATGGTTTTCAGGTCGTAGGTCATCTGGTCGGTGCCATGGATGTCGACCGAGCAGGGTTCGGCAGACCAGGCAGCGCCAGACAGGGCGAGGGCGGCGAGGGTAATGGCTAAGCGCAGCATAGGGGTTCTCTGTTAGGGATTGGCCTTATGCAAGACGAAGCGTGCGGGGGTGGGTTTAGGAAGTTTCATGTTGGGGAGGGGTAGGGCTTGGCTTGGGATTCAAGTGCTGCTGAGACCGGCCGCCCGCGCGGCCGGTCTCAGCGACACTTGAGTCTTGAGTCAAGCCGCGCGCACAGCCGGTAACGGCCATGATTGAATCTCAAACCTCACCCCTGCCACTGCGACTCCACCACCCCCCTGACCCCAACATCAATCGCAAACACCCCCCCCGCCAACGGCTGATCGCTCACATCCCCGCCCGGCCGAATCGAGGTCACGTACAGGGTGTCCAACTCACGCCCACCAAACGCGCACATCGCGGGCTTTTTCACCGGCACGGCCACGGAGCGGTCCAACTTGCCTTCGGGCGTGAAGCGGTGGATCAAGCCGGCGTCGTTGCCGCAGATCCAATAGCAACCGTCGCTGTCCATTGCTGCGCCATCGGGGCGGCCGGGGTACGCGTTCATGTCCACGAACAGGCGGCGGTTGTGGGGCGTGCCGCTGGCAGTGTCGTAGTCAAATGCCCAGATGCGTTGCACGCTGGGGTGCGAGTCGGACAGGTACATCGTCGCCCCGTCCGGGCTGAACGCCAGGCCATTGGGGGTGGTGAAGCCTGCGAACTGCTCGCTCAGGTGGCCGCCGCTGTAGCGATACAGGACGCCTGCGTCGCGGTTTTGCGCCATGTCCATGACCATGGTACCGGCCCAGAAGCGACCTTGGCGGTCGCAGCGGCCGTCGTTGAAGCGCATGCCCGGCAGGGCATGCTCCACGCGGCTGAGCAGGGTGCTGGTGACACTGCCATCGGCGTTCAACACCAGTTGGTAGACGCCGTCCTCCATGCCGGCGATCCAGTTGCCGTGCGGATTGCGGGCGATGCAGGCGGGCATTTGCGCGGTGGCCCAAGCACTGTGTTGCTGGTTCAGCGTGTCCCAGCGATGCAGGGCCTTGCCGGGGATGTCCACCCAATACAGCGCTTGTTCGCTGGGGACCCACACCGGGCTTTCGCCGGTGCCGTTTTGTGCGTCGAGGATCAGTTCAGCAGTCATGCATGCTCCCTGCAATCAGTCGCCAAAAGGCCCGGAGGCCACGAAAGCGCCGCCCTGGTAAACCATCGAAGGGTCATCGGCGGGCACGGCGGGTTGCGCCTCGACCTTGGCTCGGAACGGCTCGGAGCTGTCGGCCGGGTGGTAGCCCAGGTGTGCGGCGTAGCGGTTGTCCCACCAAGTGGTGGTGTTGTTGGAGGCGCCGTAGACGATGGTATGACCCACGTCAGGGGTGAACAGCGCTTTTTCGATCAGTTGCGTCAGGTCGCCAAAGCTCAGCCACGAGGCCAGCATGCGACGGTTTTGCGGCTCCGGGAACGAGGAGCCGATGCGGATGCTCACGGTCTCGATGCCGTAGCGATCGAAGTAGAAGGAGGCCATGTCCTCGCCATAAGACTTGGACAAACCGTAGTAGCTGTCAGGCCGGCGCGGTGCCTGGGCATCGATGCGCTGGTCCTGTTTGTAAAAGCCGATCACGTGGTTGGAGCTGGCGAATATCACCCGCTTGACGCCGTGGCGCCGCGCCGCTTCATAGATGTGGAACACGCCACTGATGTTGGCGCCCAGGATTTCCTCGAAAGGCCGTTCCACCGACACGCCGCCAAAGTGCACGATCGCATCTACGCCTTCGACCAGGTGATGCACGGCCTGCTTGTCGGAGAGGTCGCACACTTGGACTTCTTCGCGCTCAGAGGTGGCCGGGGCAATGTCAGCGATGTCCGACAGCCGAATGACCTTGGCACACGGCTGCAGGCTTTCGCGCAGGACCTTGCCCAGGCCGCCGGCGGCGCCGGTCAATAGCAGACGGTTGAACGGTTTGATATCGCTTGCGGTGCTGGTCATGCTGCATTACCCCTGACTGATTTAGAGCAACGTGATCGGGTAGCTGACGAAGATCCGATTCTCGTTGAATTCGCTGGTGCTGAAATCGCGGCGCATGGTGGAGTTGCGCCACCGCAGGTTCAGGTCCTTGAACGTGCCGCTCTGGAAGGTATAGGCCAGTTCCGATTCGCGGCCCCATTCCTTGCCATCGGTGATGGCCCCGGTGTGCACGTTGTCGCCGCTGATGTAACGGTTCATCAGGGTCAGGCCGGGCACGCCCAAGGCAACGAAGTTGTAGTCGTAGCGTACCTGCCAGGAGCGTTCCTGGGCATTGTCGTAGCTGGAGTTGTAGCTATCGTTGGCCAGGGTGCCGCCGCTGGTGCCGTTGACGCGCATCCAGGCGCTGTCGCCGGTGAGTTTTTGCAGGCCGACGAAGAGCGTGCCACCGCCGTACTTGGCTGACAGCATGGCCGAGTAGGTTTTGTTGTCCAGCTCGCCCGCCAGGGCGCTGCCGTCTTCGCTGCCGTGGAAGTAGCCCAGGTTGGCGCCCAGGGTCCAGGCACCGACCGGCTGGGAGTGCAGCAACTGCACGTATTGCTGGTGGTAGATGTCTTCGAGCTGGTCGGTCCACACGCCCACCAGGGTGTGCTTGTCGTTGAAGGTGTATTCACCCCCGGCAAAGTTGAAACGGTCGGACAGGAAGGCCGCTTTGCCGTTCATCGACATGTCGCTCATGCTGCCGTCGTTGCGCGGGCTGTTCTGGCGGAACTGGCCACCGTACAAGGTCAGGCCGCTGATTTCCTGCGAGGTGACCTGGCCGCCCTGGAAGGTTTGCGGCAGCGAACGGCCGTCGTCCGAACGCAGGATCGGCAGCACCGGCATCCACTCGCCGATTTTAAGCTCGGTCTTGGAGATCTTGGCTTTGGCCGCGACGCCCAGGCGGCCGAAGTTGTCGGCCGGATCGCCGTTGCTGTCCAGCGGCAGCAACTGGGTGCCGCCGGTGCCGCCACCGCCGTCGAGTTTCTGCGAGAAGGTGCCCAGTACGTCCACGCCAAAGCCAACCAGGCCTTGGGTGTAGCCAGACTTGGCGTCGAGGATGAAGTTTTGCGTCCACTCGGCCTGGGTGTTCTGCGGCGCGGCATCGTTGGTGAAATCGCGGTTGAAATAAGCGTTGCGCAGGGTCAACGTGGCCTTGGTGTCGTCGATGAAGCCTGCGGCTTTGGCCTGCAAGGGCATCAGTACCGCCAAGCTGCTGGCGCCGAGGAGAAACAAAGAGCACGAACGAATAGAGGTCGATTGGGTCATGATGCGCCTTTATTATTTTTATTGAGTCATATGTTGTCGTACAACTTCGCGGATTATCGACACCGTTCTGGGGGTTGTCAATGGGGTTTTTGGGGGGAGGTTGGCCCTCGCCGATGTTTACCTGAAGGATCAAGCCATGAAGTTCAATGCTGACGTCATCATCATCGGGGCCGGTTTCGCCGGTGTGACCGCTGGCCGGGAACTGAGCAGCAAAGGCCACGACGTGCTGATCCTGGAGGCACGTGGCCGCCTCGGCGGTCGTACGTGGTACCGCGACAGCGTGCTCGGGCGCCCGCTGGAAATGGGTGGCACCTGGGTGCATTGGACGCAGCCCCACGTGTGGGCCGAAATCGTGCGCTATGGCCTGGCGCTGGTGGCAAGCCCGGTGCCGGTGCAGGCGCTGTGGGCAGAGTCGGGGCAGGTACGGCACATGGCGCCCCAGGCGCTGTTTGGTGAACTGGACGCGGGCCTGTCGCTGATGGATACCCAGGCCCGCGCGCTGTTCCCCAACCCCCACGACATCGACGTGAACACCCAGGTGACGCCGGCCCTGGAAGCACGCAGCGTTGGCCAGGCAATCGCCGAGCTGGGCTTGCCGGCACAGCAGCAACGCATGCTGCAGAGCATGATGGCGCTGAACTTCAATGGCGACCCGGCGCAAGGCGCTTACACCCAGTACCTGCGCTGGTCGGCATTGTGCGGTGGCCACTGGGAACTGTTGTTCGAGGCTTGCGCCACCCATAAGTTGGCCGGTGGCACGGGCAATTTGATCGAGTCGATCCAGGCTGACTCACGGGCGCGCGTACAATTAAACAGCGTGGTAGAGCAGGTACTGGAAAAGGCCGACGGGGTACAGGTGCGCACCGCAGATGGCCAGCGTTTGAATGCCCGCCAGGTGATCATCGCCGCGCCCCTCAATACCTTGGGCAGCATTGCCTTCAGCCCGGCCTTGAGCCCTGGGCTGATGCAGGTCAGCCAGCAGCGCCACGCCGCGCAGGGCATCAAGGTGTGGATCAAGGTCAAAGGGCACGTCGACACCCTGGCGGCGATGGCCAACCATGACGCGCCGCTGAATTTCATGCAGGTGGAATACACCTGCGGCGACGACACCCTGCTGGTCGCGTTTGGCCCGCGGGCGCAGGCCTTGGACCCGAGCGACCGCGCCTCGGTGGAGCAGGTGGTACGCCAATGGTTGCCCCAGGCCGAGGTCTTGGCTGTCGATGCCCATGACTGGAGCGGCGACCCCTTTGCCTTGGGTACCTGGCCCATGTTACGGCCCGGCCAGTGGCCGATCGTCGACGCCGCGGCTCGTACGGCGTCCGCCCATGCCCGGCTGCACCTGTGCGGCAGTGACTTTGCCCAAGGCTGGGCCGGCTTCATCGATGGCGCCATCGAGAGCGGCACGCGGGTCGGTGGCCGGGTGGCGCGCCAATTGAGCCTTGAGGCCAAGCATCAAGGCAAATGATCGGCGGCAAAATCCGCCTCCGATCGCGCCTGCAGCCGCCCTTGCCGGCAGGCCTTCTGGAAGCGTTCGAAGTCGCGTTCGTTATGGTCGGCATAGGCCTGGGCGTATTTGAGCAAGGCCTCGCTCAGCGCATCGCTTTTGCCGATGTAGCCACTGATGGGCCCGGCAAGGCCCGAGGCTTTGGCATGGGTGCGGGCCAGGGCACGGCCGCAGATGCGGGCGTAGGCGTTGAAGGTGGTGGCGTCGAAGTTCTCCAGTTCCGCCGACACCTTCATGTCTCGCAGTTGGCGCACATAAAAGTGCCGCCCGGTAGGGCCGGTGGTCCAGCCCAGGAACAAATCGCTGGCCGACTGCATCAGGCGCTGGCCCTCCACCACGCGCCGGCCTTGGTGACGCACCTTGGACTTGCTGCCTACATAAGCCGCCAACACCGAGCGCCGCGCTTCCTTGAATTGCAGGAACAGCGGCTTTTGCTGATCATCGGTGAGCAGCGCCACCAGGCAGCGGGTGCCGACGCTGCCCACGCCCACCACCTTGAACGCCATGTCTTGCACCTTGAAACGCGACAGCACCTCGCGCCGGTCGGCCTGCAAGGTCATGCGATAGTCCTTCATGAAGGTGTTGTACAGCGGGTGCCAGTTATTGAGCTTCATCCAGTCGTCGCTGGCGTCCAGCAACGAGGTGTTCTTGTGCAGGTGGAAGATCTCCGGCAGGTCGTCGCGGATCAGCAGGCGGCCTTGCCGGTCACGCTCGGTGATCTTGGGCAGCAGTTGCGCATGGGTGCGCCTCTGGGCTTTATCGATGGCTTTTTCGACGTGCTCAAACGTGCTTTTGGCTTCGGCCTGCTCCAGCAGGTCTTGATAAGTGATTGCGTCGTACCATACGTCCAAGGCGCCTTCTTCGGCGCAGCGGGCCATGGTTTTCTGGTAGGAGCGCACCACGTCCAGGCACACGCTTTCTTCCACGCCCTTGCCGTGGCGCAGGTCGCGGGCGGCGATCAGAAAGCTGGCCACCAAGCGCTTGAGGTCCCACTCCCAGGGCCCAGGGTGGGCCTCGTCGAAGTCGTTCACGCTGAACAGCAGGTTGCGCTCCGGTGTGGCGAAACCGCCAAAGTTCATCAGGTGGCAATCACCGCAAATCGGCAAGCTCAGCCCCATGTTCTGCGTGCCAGCCAGGTCGTGGGCCTGCAACAGCGCGCTGCCGCGGTAGAAGGTGAAGGGCGAGACCAGCATGCGCCCGTAGCGCAGTTGCACCAGGGACTTGACCCGGCCCTTGCTCGAGGCCTCGATCAAGGGCAGCGGGTCGCGGTCGATGTCGCCGGGCCCGGCCTGGCTGCTGCGCGGGCATTGCTGGCGGGCGTCTTTACCACGTTGCAGGCGATCTTTGAGGCTGGTCATGGTGGCCGCTTGTTGGGGGGGGAAGCACAAAGCTTAGCGGATTATCCAGAATCGCCAGCCCCCCTGGCCGTGTCTGCGCGCGCCCTTAAAAGTAGATCAGCGCTTCGACCAGCGCCGTCAATTGCGTGGTGTCACGGCCATTGCCGAACGGCTTGTCGCCGCGCTGTCCGTCGAACCAATCGTAGCGCAGCTCCGGGCGCAGCGAGACGTTGCGGTTCAGGTCGTAGCGAAAGCCTGTGGTCAGGGCGTTGAAGCGGCCGCTGGCGGTGGTCACGGGCAACAACACGAAGCCGTCGGGGTCGGCGAAGTGCTCGCCACGCACCGAGAACGACAGGTCGGGACGCGCCTGATAGGTGAGCACCGCATTGGCTCCCCACCAGTGCGCGCCATCAAAGCCTGGGCCGTTGATGATGTCGACGGTGTCGGCCTGGCCATCGCCCGCCTGGCGCCCATACACCAGCTCGGCGCCCATGGACCAGCGCTGGTCGAACTGGTGCCAGCCGTTGAGCGAGTGCTGTTGTTTGAGTTGGCCGTGGGGCGAGACCAGGCGCGAGACGGGCGCCTGGACGTCGCCGAAGTCGCGGTTCTGCTCGTTGCCCACCATGAACTCGTAGTCCACCCAAGTGCGCATGTCGGGGGTGCGCCAGCGGATCGCGCCGATCAGCGAGTGGCTGTCGTTGTTATCCTGTAGGTTGTTCCAACCCTGCACCAGCCCGGCCTCGACGCCGAGGATGCCATGCGCAGTGTTCATCAGCCGCGTGCCCACTTGCACGCCTGCCACCGTGCCGGGCTCGGTGACGAAGGCGTAGGTCTTGCTGGCAAAGGGGTTGCGCGCGGCGCGCAGGTTGGGCGGTATTTCATAGCCCATGGCCGGCCCGAACAGCCCGGCCATTACGTTGAGCCCCGTGCCGTAGGGCAGGTAGGCAAGTGCGGCGAGGTTGGGCAGGGCCAGGAATTTCTGCTTGTCGCGCTGGGCCTTGGCCGGGTCGTTGTCACCGGGTTGGTTGACGTGCCAGTGGGTGTCCCAGCCGAACGTGCGGCCAAACTGGGCGTTTCGACCATAGAACGTTTCGAAGGTAAAGCCGAACGAGGCGTCTTGCGGTTGCGGGCCGGGCAAGGGGGTGACGCGGGGGTCATGTCCGAGACCAGCGGTTTGTCGATGAACAGGTGCAGCGACCCCAGCTCCAGGCCTTCGTCCGACATTCCGTTGAGGGGCAGGTTGCTCAAGCCGTGCTCGCGTTCTTGATGGGTGGAGCGGTTGTTGCGGCTGTAGGCCATGTCGATCAGGCCCGAGACGGTGATGCCGTAGTCTGCTTGCAGGGTGTTGCCGAGCACCTCGCGAAACAGCGAGCCCTCCCCGGGCAGAGGCGGCGCCTGCTCGGCCCGTGCGGGGCCATTGGCGATCGCGAGGGCGGACAGCACCGCACCCAGGGTTTTCACCTTGATGTTGGACATGTATTCACTCTTGTTTTTATTAGTGTGTGAGCAGCGGTGTGGCACGCCCCGGCGCCGAGGCCGGGACAGTGGAGCGTGAGTCAGTCGCTGCAGGCCAGCGGCGCATGGCGGGTGCCGTTGTGCGCGGGGGTGAGTGGGTGCAACTGGCGCAGAAGATCTGCCAGCAGAGTCGGCAGTTCGCCCAGTTGCGTCACGGCACCGAACAGGTAGAAGTCGGGGCGCACCAACATCGCCGTGACCCCGGCGGCGCGCATGAATGCATGGTATTTGCCCGATACATCCACGTACTCGCCAGCGACGGTGGGCGGGCTTAGGTGCACCACGCGCAGGTCGACTGGCCCCAGGGCACTGGCAAGGTCGGGGTGCGGATCAGCATCGCCGATGACCACCAGGTGAAAGCCCCGGCCAAATAGCTCGTCGTAACGCGACACTCGGCCTTGGAATTCGATGTTGCCGTGCACGCCCAGGGTGCCGGCAAGGCCGATCGGCTGGCCGTTGTCTTTTTTATGAACCAGCCCGTCGCACAGGCCGGGGAAGGGCGCCAGCGGCGGCACGTCACCGCTCAGGAACGCGGTGTCGCGGGCGGCTGCCTCGGCAAGGTCGGATACACACACCACCTTGCCCATGGCCATCGAGGCGTCGATCACCGCGCGGATCTGCGGTTTGCGTTCGGCGGTGTAGCTGTCCAGCAGGTGCGCGTCGCAGCTGCCGTCGAGCACCTGTTGCAAGCGCCACGACAGGTTCCAGGCGTCACGAATCCCTGAGCACATGCCTTGGCCCATGAACGGCGGCATCAGGTGTGCGGCATCGCCGGCCAGCAATACGCGGCCCTGGTGCCAGTGCTCGGCGATGCGCGATCGGAACTGGTACACCGCGTGACGCACCAGGGTCGCAGTGTGCGGGGTGACCCATGGCGACAGCAGCTCCCAAACCTTGTCGCTGGCTTGCAGGTCTTCGAGGGTTTCGTGAGGCAGGCGCATGAACTCCCAGCGACGGTAACCGGGGCCGCCCGGCACCATGGTGGTAGGGCGTGCCGGGTTGCACCATTGGCCGATGTCGGGCACGTCCAATACCACGCCCGGCTTGGGCTGCAGGTCGACCACCAACCAGTCCTCCGCGAAGCCCAGGTCGTGCCATTGAATACCAAGGCTGCGGCGTACAAAGCTGTTCGCACCGTCGGCACCGATCACGTAGCGGGCCTGGACCTCGCAGGTTTGTTCGCCCTGATCCATGCCTGCGGCGTCGCGCACCGAACGTTGCAGCTTCAGGGTGCAGTGCTCGGCGTGCTCGAAGAGTTCGACCGCTTCCCACCCCTGGTGGACCTCGACTGTGGGCAGGCGCTTGGCCTTGGCGTCGAGGATCGCTTCCAGCGCCGGCTGGTTGAACAGGTAGCCGAAAGGGCCGTCGCTGACGGACTCGGCCGACCAGTCGATTTCTACCAGCACTTTCCAGTCGGCGTTGAACCACTGGTAGCAGGCGCTGGGCTGGGAGATCTGCTCCAGGTCCTGGTTCAGGCCCATCATGCGGAAAATACGGTGGATCTCGTGATCATGGAACACGGCGCGGGGCAGGGGGTACAGCGATTGCCAGCGGTCGTACACCGCCACGCGCAAGCCCATCTTGCCCAATAGAATGGCCAAGGTCTGGCCGACGGGGCCATAGCCGACAATCGCGACGTCAACTTTTTTTGCAGCGTTCATATTCGGTATCCAGGCAAGCAAAGATAAAGGCGCAGGCAAGCCGGGGCCGTTGCGCGCGCAGGGCGGGCACGGTCGAGGGGCGTCCGGCGGGTTGGCGCGCTAGGGGATGGGCGGCGTGGCGCTGGCTTCGGTGTTGAAGATGAAGTTCTCGGGCACATCGGGGCCCCAGAGGTACAGCGAGTTTTCCGGGTTGAAATCACCGGTGGGCCAGACAGTGCCCTTGGCGATGAAGTCCATCTCGGCGGAGTATTCGCAAAACGAACCCCAAGGGTCTTGCACGTAATGGAAGTAATTGGAGCCCAACGCGTGGCGCCCGGTACCCCAGCCTTTGCCGTAGCCAGCCTTGGCCATTTGCGCGGCGCCAACGCCGACTTCATCAATACTCGCCACTTCCCAGGCCGCGTGGTGCCAACCCTTGGCCGAACTTTTGGCGAAGGCCACCAGATGGTGATCGCAGCCGTGAGGGGCATGCAGGAAGGCGATGATGTCCTGGGATTTATCAGACAGCCTCAGGCCAATCGCACGCTGGTAGAAATCGATGGAGGCGGGCACCTCAGGGCTGAAAAACAGCACGTGGGACAGGCGCGTTGGCTGGATACGAGGCAGTTGGTCGCGGGTGCCCACGCCGCGCACAGGGGCGGTGTCGCTGATGGACGCGTGGGTGACCTTGCCGTTGGGCATGGTCTTGTCGCCCACCTTGATTTGCAGCAGGTTGCCGTGCGGGTCGCGAAACCAGAAACCCACGCCATCGCCGGTTTCAAAGCGCGCGCCCTGGTGTTCGACTTGCTGGCGCAGGGCATCGTAGTCCTGGGCGTAGCAATTGAAACTGAGGTAGGCCAGTGACTTTTGCTCGCCGGGCAAGATCCTCGCCCAGACCCGGCCGTCGGCGGCGCGCAAGGTCAGGTGTTGCCCGCTGGCCTCCACCTCCAGGCCAAAGCTTGCAAAGAAGTGCTGTGCCTGGGGCAGGGACGGCACGTACAGCGCATAGTGATCGATCGAATGCACGCCACGGTGTTCGCAGGTCATGATCGCCTCCATTTATTGTTTTCTAGACGAAGCCCCTTGGAGAGGAGCTTCGCGCGTGGGCCTGCTTCAGGCTTCGTCGACGACCGGGTTGGACAGGGTGCCGATGCCTTCGATGGACACCTGCACCACATCGCCTGCCTTCAAAAATGCTGGGGGCGTCATGCCGAAACCGACGCCGGCCGGGGTGCCGCTGACGATCACATCGCCGGCGCTCAGGGTCACCGCCTCACTCAAGGTGGAAATGATGGTGGCGACGTCAAAGAGCATGTCGCTGGTGTTGACCGACTGCACCACTTTACCGTTCACGCGGGTTTCCAGCAGCAAGCCCTTGCCGCCTTCGGGCAGTTCGTCGGCGGTGACCAGGTCCGGGCCGAAGGCGCCGGTGTCATCGAAGTTCTTGCCCACGGTCCATTGCGGCGACTTGAACTGGTACTCGCGCACCGAACCTTCGTTGAACAGCGCATAGCCGGCCACGTGCGACAACGCGTCGGCCTTGCTGATGTGGCGGCCACCGCTCTTGAGCACCACGGCCATTTCGCCTTCGTAGTCCAGGGTGTCGGAGATGCGCGGGCGCACCAGCGGCTGGTTGTGGCCGATCAAGCTTGAATTGAAGCGCGGAAACAGCGTGGGGTAGTCCGGCTGGGCGTAGGGCGATTCCTTGGTGTGGTCGGCGTAGTTCAAGCCCACGCAAATGATCTTGCCCGGTTGCTGCAACAGCGGCAGGTAATCGTGCTCGCCGACCTGTACCAACGGGCCCTCGGCACTTGCACCGTAAGTGCTCAAGTCGACACCACGCTTGAGCAGTGACTCCAGGGATTCTTGCCCCAGTACCCGAACGCCTTCGGCGGTGCGTACCCCCAGGGTGGCAGTGCCCTGGTACAGAAAATTTACATAACGCATGGTCAAGCCTCTTGTTGTGGTCTCGGGCCAGGCGGTCGTGGCGCCTCCCGATGACGTCAAGGTAATCCGCAAAATAATATAACGTCAACGATAAAATATATTTTATTGGTTTTTTCGATATTCGGCCGTTTTGTGTAGTATTGGCTCAGCACAACAGGACCTTTACCCGTGACTCAGCATCAAGCTTGGCTTCCTGAAGCCGAACCGACCGAAAAGCGCACCATGGCGTCCCAGCTGGAAATGCTCGTGCGCCAAGACATCATCAACGGTCGGCTGAAACCGGGCACCAAGCTGCGGCTCAAAGAGTTGGCGCTGTCTTACGACGCCGGCGTCATCCCGTTGCGCGAGGCGCTGTCGCGGCTGGCGGCCACCGGGTTTGTTTCCTCGGCCGAGCAGAAGGGCTTCAGCGTGGGCCGTATTTCGGCCGACGAAATACGCGACATCACCGCCACACGGCTACACATCGAGACCCAGGCGCTGGCCGAGTCCATCCGCCTGGGCGATGTGGAGTGGGAAAGCCGGCTGATTGCCGCGCACCATCGGCTGGACCGCCTGCCCGTGGTCGAAGGCCCGGAGCGCCTGCTCAAGCCTGAGTGGGAAGCGGCCCACGACGCGTTCCACAGTGCACTGATCGCGGCCTGCCAATCGCCCTGGTTGCTGCGCTTTGCCGAGACCCTGCGTGACCAGACCGCACGCTATCGGGTGCTGTCGATGCACTACGCCGAAAGCATTCGGCGCGATGTGCCGGGCGAACATCGGCAAATGCTCCATGCTGCGTTGAACAAGGATGTAGAACGCGCCTGCCAACTGCTGCGCGACCACTACGAGACCACCACCCAGGCGGTGCTCAACCACGAATTGTTGAGTACCCCCCAGAAAAAGTGACTGTGATTGATGAGTGAACCCAACGCCACCACGGCCCCCCGCCAACGCCGGGCCCCCAAGGGCGAAAAGCGCCGCGAAGAGTTGCTCGATGCGGCGTTGCAGCTGTTCTCTCTGGAAGGCTACACCGGCGCCTCGATGGCCCGGATTGGCGATATCGTCGGTATCTCGGTGGCCGGGGTGCTGCACCATTTTCCCAACAAGATTGCCCTGCTGATGGCCGTGCTGGACCGCCGCGACGCGGTCAGCCAGAAAATCGCCGACGAGGTGCGCGCCGAGAAAACCCTTTCAGGGCTATTGGGCAGCCTGCGCGCGATCAACCGCTCCAATGCCACGGCACCGGGAGTGATCCGCGCCTTCAGCATCCTCAACGCTGAGAGCCTAGTGGAAGGCCACCCCGCCTGGGCGTGGTTCCAGGCGCGTTACCACGGCATCCATGGGCGAATGGTGGCGCAGTTGCAAGAGTTGGTGGAGCTGGGCGAAGTCCGCCCGGACGTGGACCTGAGCAACGTGGTGCGCGAGTGCCTGGCGATGATGGATGGGTTGCAGCTGCAGTGGCTGCGGTTTCCCGAGCAGGTGGATCTGGTGGGGGTGTTCGATGGGTACGTGGCGCATCTGGACGCCTCGATAAGGAAGGTCCCCGTGCAGGGCTGAGGCACCTGCACGGGTAAGCTTAGGTCAGTTGGCGCTCCCTTGGGCCGAAGAGGTCGAGGTGTCGTAATCGCCACTGTCGCTGCTGTCGGCCTCATCGCTGCTGGTCTGGTCGTACAGGCCACCGGTCTTGAGCGGCGGCAAGGTGACCTGGGTCGATTTCAGCGCCGAGCGCGGCAACGGGTTGCTGGTGGTGGTCGACAGTTCCTGGCGGAATGGGTTGACCAGCTTGGCATGCAGGCGGATGTCGGCAGACGAGGCGCCCAGCGACAGGTCGAAGGTGTCGGCGTCGACCACCCACTGCTTGCTGGCCACGTCGTAGTAGGCCAGCGAGCGATCGTTCAGCTCGATGGTCACGCGCTTGCTTTCACCCGGCTTCAAGAAGACCTTCTTGTAGCCCTTGAGCTCTTTGAGCGCACGTTCCACTTTCGGGTGTTGCTGGCCGACGTACAGTTCGGCCACTTCGGCACCGGCGCGCTTGCCGGTGTTGGTCAGGTCGAACGAGACCTTGATCGGCGTGTTGCCCACCGCGGCGCCCGGGGTGACCTTGATGTTGCTGTAGCCGAAGGTGGTGTACGACAGGCCGAAACCGAATGGGTAGAGCGGCTTGGTGCCCTTTTTCTCGTAACCGCGATAACCCATCAGCAGGTCATCCTTGTAGCTGATTTCCTTGAGCGACAGGTTGTTGTCGTAGTTGGGGAAGGTCGCGTACAGCGGGTTGTCCTCGATGTTGCGCTCGATGCTGATCGGCAGCTTGGCCGAGGGGTTGACCTTGCCAAACAGGATTTCACCCAGCGCCTGGCCACCGTTCTGGCCGGGGTAGAAGGCGTGCAGCGCGGCCGAGACCTGGTCGACCCAGTCAGCCATTTTCAAGCCAGTGCCGCCGTGCATGGCGACCACGGTGTTGGGGTTGACCTTGGCGATGCTCTGGATCAGCTCGCTCTGGTACTCGGGCAAGTCGAAGCTGTGGTCGAAGCCTTCGCCTTCGTATTCGTTGCTGTTGCCCACGGCCACCACCACCGCGTCGTAGCCGGACAAATCCTTGGGCGCGGCCAGTGAAGCCCAGCTCATTTGCACGCCAACCATGCCGCCCATGGTGGAGATGTAGCCGTCGCGGCGCGAGTATTCCAACTTGATGTCGTAGGCCTTGCCTGCCTCGAGCTTGATTTTGCCGGACTGCGGAATGGTCGGCGGGATGCTGTTGGTGGGCAGGTGCTCGCCGTCGCCGTTGTTGATGATTTCCTGGCCATTGACCCACAGGCGCACGGCACCGTCGGCGCGTACTTTGAACACCTGGTCGCCGCTGGTGGTGGGGGTGACCTGGCCGGTCCAGCGAACGGACGTGTTGGCGGTGTCGCCATTGGTGGGCAGGTCGGTGTCGCTGGACCAGTCCATGTCGACATGGGTGTCGGTGCGGGTGGCCGCCGGGTCACCGGACCAATTGGCATTGGTGAAAAACTCGGCCTTCAGGCCCTTGGTGCTGTTGCCGGCCGTGTCGGTGCTGGTCCAGGCCGAGGTGGTCGGGTCCAGGGACAGGCCGTCGATGAAGTCGACCTTGGCGTTCGGCGCGGTTTGCGCGATGCCCGACAGTTCGCTGATGTACTGCGTGGCTTCGACGTTGGCACTGCCGAAACCGGTGGGCGGTGCGTACTTGGCCAGATCGCCGACAACTGCGATTTTCTTGACCTTTTTCGCGTCCAGCGGCAGCAGTTCGTGTTCGTTTTTCAGCAGCACGATGCCTTCGCGGGCCACGTTCAGCGCGGTTTTGTTGCTGGTGGCGCTGTTCATGTTGTGCACGGTGGACGGCGTCTTGCTGTCGAACTTGTACAGGTAGATCGCCCGCAGAATACGGCGCACCTTGTCGTCGATGGTGGCGGCACTGAGCTCGCCGCTGTCCATGAACGGCTTGAGGATGGTGCTGTTCATCTGGTAGCCCATCATGTCCAGGTCGGTGCCGGCCTGGGCTGCGGCCAGGCCGCTGACGACGGCGTTGTAGTCGCTTTGCAGGAAGCCCTTGTAACCCCATTCCTTCTTCAGGATTTCGGTGATCAGGTGCTTGTTCTCACAGGCGTACTCACCGTTCACCTTCTGGAACGAGCACATCATCATTGCCACCTTGCCGTTCTTGGAGGCGGACTCGAAGGTGGGCAGGGTCATCTCGCGCAGCACGCGCTCGCTGATGGTCTCGTTGAGGATGAAGCGGTTGGTTTCCTGGTCGTTGGCCGCATAGTGCTTGGCCTCGGCCCACACGCCGCGCGCCTGGATGCCGTTGATCACCGCAGGGCCCAGGCTTGCGCCCAGGAACGGGTCTTCACCGGACAGGTACTCGAACGCGCGGCCGCCGTAAGGGGTGCGGTAGAGGTTCATGCCCGGGCCGGTGATGAACTGGTAGCCACCGGTTGCGGTGTCGTAGCCCAGGGCGCGACCGAAGTCCAGGGCGCGGCGCGGGTTCCAGGTGGCGGCGATGTTCGGCCCGCTCGGGTAAACCACGCCCTGGTCGTTGCCTTCGCTGGTGTAGCGCACGCCGGCGCCACCGTCGGCACCATGGATTTGCGGGATGCCGTACTGGGTCAGCGGCTTGACGTCCCAGCCACCGGTGCCACCGATGTAGGCCAGTTTTTCTTCCTGGGTCATCTTGGCCAGGGTTTTTTCCGCGGCCTTGTCGGCGCGCTGTTCACGGGCTTCCTGCTGCGTGGCATCGGCGGCGTGCACCTGGGAAACGGCCAGGGCCAACAAGGCCAGCGCCGAGTGCGCGCCAAGGTTTTTGCGTGTGTTCATGTAGTGCTCCAACAGGTCAATAATTCCATGCTCAGCCATGGCGGCCTATCGATGGCTCGCCACTTTCTTCAGACAAAAGCGTGCCCGTGCCCAAACTTTAAAGTTTCAGTAAAGGCAAGATGATGGCCACGGTTTTAATCAAGTTAGTTAACTTGAGTGTTCTTTCTGTCTATATAAGAGGTGCCATTATTACGCTATCGTTTGTAGCCGAAATGACTCCGATAGCCCTTTAAATTAAGACAATTGTTGTCAGAATTTGTCAATCGAAAGGTGTTTTTCTACGTTTTTTGGGTTTTTGTGTCCAAATGTGTGAACCTTCGCTAAACCTACTGGTCTGTTGGTTTAGCGATTAAATGGCTATCACTGCCGTTCGTAAGTTTAATTGGATGAGCGCTTGAAGGACGGGCGTCGACAGAACTAATCTGCCGGCGCTTTTTAATGTGTGTACTTTTTTAGTTGGAGTGAATTGCTATGAAACTGTCCCTGATCGGTGCCTGCGCCGCCCTGACCTTAAGCTTTGCTGGCGCCACCTTCGCAGCCGATTCCGCTGACGCTGCCGCCGCCACCTCCGGCGCCTCGAACGCCACCGTGATGACCCAGAGCCACGACGCCAAGGCGCAGAAGAAACACAAGAACGAATCGCAGAAGGGCGGTCGCCCGATCAACCAGGCGGCGAAGAAAAGCGCCGACTGATCCAGCCGTACTTGCCAGGGCTTGCCTTGCGAGCCCTGACACCCAGCCCCTTCGATATTCAGATAGATGCCCATGCCCCCCTCCCACGTCGACGCCCTGAACCTGGTGATCCCACCCAGCGAACAGCTCTGCCAATGGCTGATGACGCACTCGGGCCTCAAGCCCATTGACCTGGAACGCGCCCGCCGCCTGCAGGCCGAATCCGAAGACGATGAACTGCTCGGTTTGCTCACGCGCCTGGGCCTGGTCTCGGAACTGGAAGTGGCCCGGGCCTGGTCGGCGTTGTTGCAGGCACCATTGTTACTGGCTGAAGACGCGCCTGGGGAGCTTGAGCGTTTGCCGCCCCTCACCGAACGTTTCATGCGCCACTATCGCGTGGTGCCGTTGTGCTGGGACGAGCAAGGTGTGCAGTTGCTGGCGGCCAACCCGGCCAACGATTACCCGTTCCAGGCCGTGGCCCATGCCTGCGCTGCGCCGGTGTTCCTGGTCATTGGCCCCGGCAATGAAGTGGACAGCCTGATCGAGCGCTTTTATGGCCAGGGCCGTTCGGCCATGGGCTCGCTGATCGAGACGCTGGACGACGACGCAGGCTCTTTGGAAGACATCGAGCACCTCAAGGACTTGGCCTCGGAGGCGCCGGTGATCCGCCTGGTCAACCTGATCATGCAGCGCGCCGTCGAACAGCGCGCCTCGGACATCCATATCGAACCCTTCGAAAGCCAGCTCAAGGTGCGCTACCGCATCGATGGCGTGCTGCACGAGGCCGAGGCGCCGCCGTCCAGTTCGTCTGCCGCGGTGATCAGCCGGGTCAAGATCATGGCACGCCTGGACATCGCCGAGCGCCGCCTGCCCCAGGACGGGCGGATCATGCTGCGCATCCAGGGCAAGGAACTGGACCTGCGGGTGTCCACGGTGCCGACCAGCTTTGGCGAGTCGGTGGTGATGCGCCTGCTCGACCGCCAGACCGTGCGGTTCGACTTCCAGAGTCTGGGCTTTGACGGCGAGCGCCTGGACGGGTTTCTCGATGTGCTGGAGAACCCCCACGGTATTTTGCTGGTGACCGGCCCGACCGGCTCCGGCAAGACCACCACCCTTTATACGGCGTTGTCGCGGCTCAACACCGCCGAGCGCAAGATCATCACCGTGGAAGACCCGGTGGAGTACCAACTGGAAGGTATCAACCAGATCCAGGTAAAACCCGCCATCGGCCTGGACTTTGCCGGCGCCTTGCGCTCCATTGTGCGCCAAGACCCGGACGTGATCATGATCGGCGAGATGCGCGACCTGGAAACCTGCCGCATCGCCATCCAGTCCTCGCTCACCGGCCACCTGGTGCTCTCGACCCTGCACACCAACAGCGCGGCAGCGAGTATCACCCGCCTGCTGGACATGGGCGTGGAAAGCTACCTGATCGCCTCTACCGTCAAGGGTATCCTCGCCCAACGCCTGGTGCGCAGGCTTGACCCACATACCCGCATGGCCTTTGAAGCGCCGGCCGAGCTGATCGCCGAGCATGGCCTGGAGCGCTTCACCGAGCAGCGCCCGATTCTTTTATATAAGCCGTGCAGCGAAGCGGCGGGCGGCGGCTATTTCGGCCGCAGCGCCATCACCGAGTTGCTGGTGATGAACGAAGAACTGCGCAGCCTGCTGATGCGCCAGGCCGACGCTAGCACCCTGGAGCAGGCCGCCCGCCGTGGCGGCTTGCGCACCTTGTATGAAGAAGGCCTACGCCAGGCCGTGGCCGGTATCACCTCGCTGGAAGAGGTGCTGCGCGTGACGCGCGGCGAATAACCATGGCCCATTTCAAGTACCGCGCCCTGGACAGTGAGGGTGCCACGCAACAAGGCAGCCTGGAAGCCGCCGACCAGAATGGCGCCGTGGCCTTGTTGCAAAAGCGTGGCTGGCTGCTGCTGGACATCAGCGCCACCAGCGGCCCCGGCCTGCGCCAGGCGCTGAACCGTGGCGCGCTGGGGGGGGCTGCGCTGGTCAGTTTTACCCAGCAACTGGCCACCTTGTTGGGCGCCGGCCAGCCGCTGGAACGCTCGTTGGGCATCTTGCTCAAGCAAACCCACGAGCCCAAGGCCCGCGCACTGGTGGAGCGCATTCGCGAGCAGGTCAAGGCCGGCAAGCCGTTGTCCCAGGCGCTGGAAGAGGAGGGCGGGCAGTTCTCCACGCTGTACATCAG
Organism: Pseudomonas abieticivorans; assembly: GCF_023509015.1. Classification (NCBI taxonomy): domain Bacteria; kingdom Pseudomonadati; phylum Pseudomonadota; class Gammaproteobacteria; order Pseudomonadales; family Pseudomonadaceae; genus Pseudomonas; species Pseudomonas abieticivorans. Next base: position 577,854 of record NZ_CP094975.1, on the reverse strand, counting down.
CATGGTGCGCGCGGGCGAGGCGGGCGGCGCGTTGGAGAACACCCTGCGCCAATTGTCCGACTACCTGGAGCGCAGCCAGGTGCTGCGTGGCGAAGTGATCAATGCGCTGATCTACCCGATTTTCCTGGTGGTGGGGGTGCTCGGCTCGTTGGCCTTGCTGCTGGCCTACGTGGTGCCGCAGTTCGTGCCGATCTTTCGCGACCTGGGCGTGCCGATCCCGCTGATCACCCAAGTGATTCTGGGCCTGGGCGAGTTCCTCAGCGCTTGGGGCCTGATGGTGCTGGCCGGCTTGATCGCGCTGGTCTGGGGCACGGCGCTGGCCCTGCGTGACCCGCAACGTCGGCAACGGCACGACCGGCGCATCTTGGCTATCAAGGTGATTGGCCCGTTGCTGCAACGTATTGAAGCCGCCCGGCTGGCACGCACCCTGGGCACGCTGTTGAGCAATGGCGTGGCGTTGTTGCAGGCGCTGTTGATCGTACGCCAGGTGTGCGGCAACCGTGCTTTGCGCGCCCAGGTGCTGCAGGCCACCGACTGGGTCAAGGGTGGCGGCACCTTGGCCAGCGCCTTTGGTGAACAACCGCTGCTGCCTGACCTTGCCATCCAGATGATCGAAGTGGGTGAGCAGGCCGGCGAACTGGACCAAATGCTGCTCAAGGTCGCCGACGTGTTCGACGTCGAGGCCAAGCGCGGCATCGACCGCATGCTCGCAGCCCTGGTCCCCACCCTCACGGTGGTCATGGCGGTGATGGTTGCCGTGATCATGCTCGCCATCATGCTGCCGCTGATGAGCCTCACCAGTAACATTTAAGGAACGTTGTGATGAAAAGCCTCAAGTCTGCCCGCCGCCAAGGCGGTTTTACCCTGCTGGAAATGCTCGCGGTGATCGTGCTGCTGGGCATCGTCGCCACCATCGTAGTACGCCAGGTGGGCGGTAACGTCGACAAGGGCAAGTACGGCGCCGGCAAGGCGCAACTGGCAAGCCTGAGCATGAAAGTCGAAAGCTACGCGCTGGACCTGGGCTCGCCACCGGCCAACCTCAACCAACTGGTGGTCAAGCCGGCCAATGCCGCAGGCTGGGCCGGGCCCTATGCCAAGCCCTCGGATCTGAAAGACCCGTTCGGCCATGCCTTCGGCTACCGCTACCCCGGCGAGCACGGCAGCTTTGACCTGATCTTCTACGGCCAGGATGGCCAGGCCGGTGGCGAAGGCTACAAGGCCGACATCGGCAACTGGGAGTAAGCGCTGCATGCGTTCGCAACGCGGCTTCACCCTGCTGGAGATGCTGGTGGTGATCGTGCTGATCGGCATTGCCGCCGGGATTGTCGGCTTCGGCCTGCAACACGGGCTGCACGCGGCCAGCGAGCGCAAGGCAGTGGTGCAAGTGGTGCAAGCGCTTCGGGCGGCGCGGGTGCAGGCAATCGTCACCGGGCAACCGGCGCGCACCCGCTTCGACCTGGCCCAGCGGCGCTTTCAGGCGCCAGGCAAGGCGGTGCAACAGTGGCCGGCGGACATGAGGGTGCAACTGCACACGGCGGCCGAGTTGGGCCCGGCGTTCGAGTTTTACCCCGATGGCGGCGCCAGTGGCGGGCACTTGTTCTTGACCACGGGGGCCCAGCGTTGGCGGGTCGACGTGGCCTGGTTGACCGGTACCGTGCAGTTGCGTGACTTGAAGTGAGGGCGCAACAGGGCTTTACCTTGCTGGAGATGCTGGCGGCGCTGGCGATCCTGGCGCTGTGCAGCACGGTGTTGCTGGTGGCGTTCGGGCAGGCGGCGCGCGCGTTGCAGCAGGTTGAGCGCAGTGACCGGCTGAGCCTGGCGGCGCGCTCGGTACTCGATGAGCAGGGCGATGGCCCGTTGACGCCCGGGCGCAGCGAAGGCCAATGGGCTGCTGGCATTCACTGGCAGTTGGATGTACGGCCGCTGCACCGCCTGGCCGGAGGCGCCCGTTTGTTGCGCCTGGATTTGACCGTCAGCGAAGCGCACCGGCTGGCGCATTTCAGCACCTTGCGCGTACTGGGGGCGGCGCGATGAAGCGCCAGCAGGGTTTTACCCTGCTGGAAATCCTTGTGGTACTGAGCCTGTTGGCAGTGCTGTTGATGCTGGTGGGCGGCGCCATCGTCGGCGCCAGCCGCGCCGTGGCCAAGGCTGAGCGCTACACCGTGCGGCTGGACGAAATGCGCGCCACGCAGAATTTCTTGCGCCGCGCGATCGGCCAGGCACTGCCGTTGGATTTCCCCCGGCCGGGCAGTGGCCAGCGGGTGGTGTTCCTGGGCTCTGCCCAGGCGCTGAGTTTTATCGCGCCGATGTCCAGCTCCCTGGGCGGCGGCTTGCAATTGCATCAGGTAATGCTGCATGGCCGGCAGTTGCAAGTCAGCTTCGCCGGGGGCGAGCCGCAGGTGTTGTTGCATCAGGTGCGCGACCTGCAATTGGCCTATCGCGGCTACACGCCTACCGGGCAAGGCACCGGTTGGGTCAGTGCCTGGCCTTGGCCGGCGCGTTTGCCCCAGGCGGTGCGCATCGAGGCGCAGGTGGACGGCGCGGTGCCCTGGGTGACGCAAAGCGTGAGCTTGCGCCTGGATTTGTCCAGCGCACCGGGGGCGCCATGAAGCATCAACGGGGCGTGGCGTTGTTGCTGGTGCTGTGGGTGCTGGCGCTGTTGAGCGTTTTACTGGCGGGCCTGGCCGGCTGGGTGCAATTGGAGAACCGCCAGGCGCTGTGGCAACGCCAGCACACCCAGGCGCTGATGGCTGCTGAAGCGGGGCTGAGCCTGGCGGTGATGGGGCTTAGCGACCCGGCGCAGCGGCGCCAATGGGTGGCCGATGGCCGGGTGCAGGGCTTGAGTTTTGATACCGCGCAGTTGCGCGTCAGTGTGCGCAGCGAGCGCGGCAAGCTGGACCTCAACGCCGCCAGTGCCGATGACTTCGGCCGCCTGCTGCAAGGTTGCGGTGCGCCCAAGGCCCTGGCGCAAGCCTTGGGCCAGGCGCTGGACCAGCGCCGGGGCAACGGCCAGGCGCCGTTGCGCATGGTCGAGGAGGTGCGCCAATTGCCCGGCCTGTCACAACCGCTGTACCGCTGCGTAGAACCCCAAGTGACGCTATGGAGTGGCCTTGAGCGGCCCGACCCCGGTTTTGCAACGCGGTTGTTGAAACGGCTGTTGAGCTTGCCCAACGCCACGGCCATGGGTGCAGACCCGGGCCAGATTGTAAGTGTGCGCAGCGTCGCGACCTTGCCTAACGGCGCTGGCGCGACGCTGCGCGTCACCCTGTTATTGAACCCATCGACGGAGGGTGCGCGGCCTTATCGGGTCTTGCACTGGCAAGAATGAAAGCATCACTGAACACTCACCTGGCGCCGCTGCTGGCCCGCTGGCGTGGCAGCCCGGCGCAACGGGCCTGGCAGCTTTGGCTTGAGCAATTGCAGGCGATGTTGCCCGCGCGTTTTCGCATGGGCAGCGGCCAGGCCGTGCACCTGTTGCACTGGCCATTGGCTGCAGCGCCAGTGCCTGCCAGTGACACTGCGGTGGTGCTGCTGTTGCCACGCAGCAGCGTGTTGGTGCAGCGTTTGCGCCTGCCCCTGGCCGCGGCGAAAAACCTCGACGGCGTGCTCGGTTTCGAGTTGGACAAGTACACGCCCTACCGCAGCGAGCAGTTGTATTTCTGTACGCGGGTGGAGGGCAAGTCGGCCACCGGCATGCGGGTGTTGCTGGTGGCGATACTGCGCGAGTCGCTGCAGGCCATGCTCGCGGATTGCCAAGCACAGGGCGTGACCTTGCAAGGCATCGATGTAGCCGATGGCAACGGCGGGCGCCTGGGTGTCGAGCTGATGCCCGACGCGTTGCGCACCGTCAAATCCAGCACCCAGGGCCGCTTGAACCGAAGCCTTGCCCTGGCCTGCGCGGTGCTGACAGTCGCCTGCATGGTGTTGTGGTTGAACCACCGCCAAGCGTTGTTGGCACAGATGCAAAGCCAGGTGCAGGCCCAGCGCCAACAGGTCGCGCAACTGCAGCAACTGCGCCAGGCCCTGGCCAACAGCCGTGGCGCGGCCAACTACCTGATCCAGCGCAAGGTCGCCCAGCCCACCGTGGCCGCGGTGCTCAATGACCTGACCCACTGCCTGCCCGCGGACACTTGGGTCGAGCAACTGGAAATCAATGACGCAGGCCAGGTGTCGTTCTCCGGGCAAAGCGCCAAGGCCAGCGCCCTGATCGGTAATCTCAAAGCTTGCCAGAGCCTGGACAACCCGCAATTCCAAGGCGTGATCCAGCCTGACAGCGAGACCGGCAAGGATCGTTTTTCCCTGCGTGCACGTTTGCATCGGGAGGCCGCCGACCATGCGCAGCCTTGAACCCCGCGAGCGCCGTGGCGCCGCCCTGATCGTCTTGGCCCTGGTGCTGGCGGCGCTGTATTGGCTGCTGGTGGACAGTTGGTTTGCCGGCCCCTTGCGCGATATCGATGCGCAGATGGACACGGCCCGCGAGCAGCAGCGACATTACGCCAGCCTGCTGGCGCAAGGCGCCACGGTGCGCCAACAATTGGAGCAGGCCCGGCACGATCCGGCCAGCAGTTCCAGCCTGCTGCCCGGCAGCGATCCCAGCGCCGTGGCCGCCGACTTGATGCAGCGCATCGCCGACCTGATCAAGGCCAAGGCCACCGTCGGTGCCGGCTGCAGCCTGACCCAGCGCATGCCCATCACCCCCGAGCAGGACCGCGCCGAGCCTTATCGCCAGGTAAAAGTCAGCCTGACGCTGGAGTGCGGCATAGAGCCGTTGATGCAGGTGTTGCACACCCTGGAATACAACCGTCCGTACCTGTTCGTCGAAAGCTTGAGCGTGCGCCGTGCCGCGGGCGCGCCGGCCACCGGTGGCGCCGGCAAGCTGGCCGTGCACCTGTTGCTGCGCGGCTACTTGCCCGCAGCCGTGAAGGAGGCTTCATGAGCCCGCGCACCTTGAGCTTGATCGCCGTGGCCGTGGGCCTTGCTGCGGTTTGCGCACTGATCGCGACGCTGGACGCCCGTCCAGACTGGCTGCCGACCCCCGCGCCAAAACCCCAGGCCGCCTCGCAAGGGCCGGCGTTGAAAGCCCCGAACGCAAGCCTGGAGAGCCTGGCGCTGACCTGGCAGCAACCGTTGTTCAGCCCCCAGCGCGCCGCCGACGTGGCGGCGGCAGGTGGCAAGGCCAGCGACCTGGCCGGCTTCACCCTGACCGGGGTAATGCTCAATGGCGACCTGCACGTGGCGCTGTTGCGCGACAGCAGCGGCCATACCGTGCGGGTCCATCAAGGCCAGGGTCTGGCCAATGGCTGGACCCTGCAACAGCTCGACCCCCTGGAGGCGCAGTTCGGCCTTCAGGGCCAAACCCGCAGCCTGCGTTTGCCGGCCCCGCGCCTGCCCCCACCCTCACGCGCGGCCATGCTCACGCTGCCGCCGGTACCCGCACAATGAACCGTTCCCTCCCAGGAGTCAGAAACATCGCTACCTTGCGCACCCCCTTGCTCTGCCTGGCCACCGCCGTCGCCCTTGGCGGTTGTGCCAGTACCCCCAACACGTTCGAGAACGACCCGGCCTTGATGCACGAAGCGCTCAACGGCACCGGCGATCAACGTCAACCCCTGGACCCCAGCGCCGATGCGCCGCCGCCCGCCCTCAACAGCACGGCCATGCCGGCCAAGCGCCAGATCATCAGCGGCAACCAGAAGTTCGTGCGCCCACCCGCCACGGGCAAAGCGGCCGGTGATGCGCCCGGCGGCGACATCGTGTTCAACTTCAACAACCAGCCGATCGAGGCGGTGATCAACAGCGTCATGGGCGACCTGCTGCACGAGAACTACAGCATCGCCCAGGGCGTGACGGGCGACGTGAGCTTCTCCACCTCAAAGCCTGTGAACAAGAAAGAGGCGCTGTCGATCCTGGAAACCCTGTTGTCCTGGACCAACAACGCCATGATCCGACAGGGCAACCGCTACGTGATCCTGCCCTCGGCCCAGGCGGTGGCAGGCAAGCTGGTGCCGGAAATGGCCGTGGCCCAGCCGTCCAACGGGTTGTCGGCGCGTTTGTTCCCGCTGCGCTACATCTCGGCCACCGAGATGCAAAAGCTGCTCAAGCCGTTTGCCCGTGACAACGCCTTTTTGCTGGTGGACCCGGCGCGCAACGTATTGAGCCTGGCCGGCACCCCAGAGGAACTGGCCAACTACCAGGACACCATCGACACCTTCGACGTCGACTGGCTCAAGGGGATGTCCATCGGTGTCTATGGTTTGCAACGCGCCTCGGTGGCCGAGCTGATGCCGCAGTTGCAGAAAATGTTCGGCCCCGACAGCGGCATGCCGTTGGCCGGCATGGTCAAGTTCATGCCCAACGAGCGCACCAATTCGGTGGTTGCCATCTCTTCCCAGCCTCAATACCTGCGCGAAGTGGGCGACTGGATTCACACCATCGACGAAGGCGGCGGCAATGAGCCGCAGATGTACGTGTACGACGTGCGCAACATGAAGGCCACGGACCTGGCCAAATACCTGCGCCAGATCTACGGCAACGGCCAGATCAAGGACGACAGCGCCGCCAAGGTGGCGCCGGGCTTGCGCACCACCACCCTGTCTTCGCTCAATGGCAGCAACGGTACCAACGGTACGGGCACCACCAGCCTGACGTCGGCCACCCAGGGCTTGAGCGGCGGCAATTCCATGAACAACAACACCGCACAAGGTACCGACGAAGACAGTGACGAGGAGCAGCAGGACGATACCGGCGACGCCACGGCAAGCGGTGCCACCCAGCAAAAAAGCCTGGACGACAGCACCCGCATCACTGCGCAAAAAAGCAGCAACCAATTGCTGATCCGCACCCGGCCTGCGCAGTGGAAAGAAATCGAATCGGCGATCAAGCGCCTCGACAACGCCCCGATGCAGGTGCAGATCGAAACACGCATCCTGGAAGTCAAACTCAGCGGCGAACTGGACTTGGGCGTGCAGTGGTACCTGGGCCGCCTGGCCGGTAACTCGTCGAGTACCACGGTGGCCAATACCAGCGGCAGCCAAGGCGCGCTGGGCGGCGGTGGGGCAGGGCTGGGCGCGACTGATTCGCTGTTTTACTCCTTTGTCAGCAGCAATTTGCAAGTGGCCCTGCACGCCCTGGAAACCAACGGTCGCACCCAGGTGCTGTCGGCGCCGTCGCTGGTGGTGATGAACAACCAGCAGGCGCAGATTCAGGTGGGCGACAACATCCCCATCAGCCAGACCACGGTCAACACCACCAACTCCGACACCACCCTGAGCAGCGTCGAATACGTGCAGACCGGGGTGATCCTCGACGTGGTGCCGCGCATCAACCCGGGCGGCCTCGTGTACATGGACATCCAGCAGCAAGTCAGCGACGCCGACGACAGCAGCACCACCACCACCAACAGCAACCCGCGCATTTCCACGCGCTCGGTGTCCACCCAGGTGGCGGTGCAAAGCGGCCAGACGGTGCTGCTGGGCGGGTTGATCAAGCAGGACAATGCCGAAACTTCGTCCAGCGTGCCGTATTTGGGCCGTATTCCCGGCCTGCGTTGGTTGTTCGGCAGCACCACCAAGTCCAAGGACCGCACCGAGCTGATCGTGCTGATTACCCCGCGGGTAGTCACCAGCAACAGCCAGGCACGGCAGGTGACCGACGATTACCGCCAGCAGATGCAGTTGATCAAGCCGGATCAGGCGTCGCGCTAAGGCTGGCGTGGCACTGCAGCTGGGCTTCGATGTGCTGTTGATAGCTGACCCAGCCCCTGCAGGCCTGGCTGAATACCTGGCGCATGGGGCTGCCGCTGGCCAGGGCGATCTGGTTCACCTGGTCGCGCAGTTCGGCCGGCAAACGAAACAGCACGTGTACCTGGTCGTGCTCATCGAACTCCAGTAGTTCGACCCGCCCATTGGCCCCGGCACGTTCGCCGAGTACTTGGCTCAAGAACCTCAGCTTGCGGTGCCCTTCCAGGTAACTGGCCAGGGCCTGGGTGGCTTCGCCATTGAGGCTGCGGCTATTGCGCCGGGCCTGGTGGTCGAGGGCAATGCGCAGCGCCGTGGGGATGCGCGTGAAAAACCGTTCCAACGGGCGCGATGCCGCCGTTGTGTCCTGGGTCATGGTGGTGTCTTGGCCTTATAACGAAGAGCGACCCGTGGCAAAACCCAGGGCAACCCCGAATGCTAGTCTGTAACTCGCCGAGGCGTCAATCTCAAGGGTTTCAGCGAGTCTGCAGGGGTTGGGCGGGTTCAGGCCGCGAGGCGTTGTTCCACCGCCCGCAAGGCCTCGCATCCAGTCTCCAGCAGCAGGAAGGCGCCCGTGGCAAAGTGCGCCAGTTCCGTTTCGTTCATCGTGCCGACAGGCTGTTTGGACAGGCACTTGAGCAGGTTGCAGACGGCACGAAAACGCAGGTTGGCGTAGCCAAGCAACTGCTCGGTCGGGGCATTGGCATCGAACTGCAGTTGGGGCGTGGCGGGGTGGGTTGGTAGCGGGGTCATGGCCGTTTCCTTGGTCGTGGACACCACCCGTCTCAAGCGGGTGGCCGCGCAGGGTGCGTGGCGGGGCGGACTATGGACTGCTGGATTTGCGGGCGCAATTGGGGGGAGGGCAGTTCAGAAAGGTCCTACGCATGTATCGGAAAAGGTCCCGATCGAGTTGATCGTCGGTTGTCGTATGACTTGTCTGAATACTGTTGACAGCGACACTGTGCAATGACTATAAAGTGCCATGTCGTACGATGACTCACCTCATCAGCGCATTTGCAACCATAAAAATAATACAAAGAGTGTCACCCTCGATCATGAAGCGCTCCCACTGGGTCATCACGGCCCCCTCCCGCTGTACAAACGACGCCTGCCACCTGGCCAGGATTTCGTGTGCCTGCACTCTAATAACAATCAAGGTGAAACGATGAAAATCAAAGGCATCCGCTGGTGGATGGTGGCCCTGGTCATGCTGGGGCTGATCGTCAACTACCTGGCTCGCAATACCTTGTCGGTGGCAGCGCCCACCATGATGGCTCAGATGAGCATCACCACCGAGCAGTATTCGCACATCGTAGTGGCCTGGCAGCTGTGTTACGCGTTCATGCAGCCGGTTGCCGGCTACATTCTGGACGCCATCGGCACCAAGATGGGCTTTGCGGTATTTGCCCTGGCCTGGTCGGCTGCTTGCGCGGCAGCGGCCATGGCCACCGGTTGGCAGAGCCTGGCCTTTTTGCGTGGCCTACTCGGCCTGACCGAAGCGGCCGGCCTGCCCGCCGGCGTCAAGGCCACCACCGAATGGTTCCCGGCCAAAGAGCGCTCGGTGGCCATTGGCTGGTTCAACATCGGTTCCTCTTTTGGTGCCTTGCTGGCGCCACCGCTGGTGGTATGGGCGATTTTGCACAGCGGCTGGGAACTGGCGTTCCTGATCGTCGGCGGCGCCGGGATCGTCTGGAGCTTCGCGTGGCTGGTGCTGTACAAACACCCGCGTGACCAGAAGCTGCTCAGTGACAGCGAGCGTGACTATATCCTGGCCGGCCAGGAAGACCACTTCAAGGATCCGGTGGCCCGCAAAGGCAACTGGAAAAAAGTCATCGGCAGCCGTAACTTCTACGCCATTGCCTCGGCGCGGATCCTCTCGGAGCCGGCCTGGCAGACCTTCAACGCCTGGATCCCGCTGTACCTGATGACCGAACGGCACATGAACATCAAGGAAATCGCCATGTTCGCCTGGCTGCCGTTCCTGGCCGCCGACGTGGGTTGCGTGTTGGGTGGCTACTTGAGCCCGCTGTTCCACAAGTACTGCAAGGTGTCGCTGTTCACCTCGCGTAAAATGGTCATGCTGTTCGGTTGCTCGTGCATGATCGGCCCGGCCTGCATCGGCTTGGTGGACAGCCCGTACATGGCCATCGCGCTGTTGTGCGTGGGTGGTTTCGCTCACCAAACCCTGTCGGGTGCGCTGTATTCCATTACCTCTGACTCGTTTGGCAAGAACGAGGTGGCCACTGCCACTGGCATGGGCGGTATGTTCGGTTTCCTCGGCGCAGCCGCCTTTACCGCTGTGTTTGGTGTGCTGGTGACCCAGGTCGGCTACAGCCCGCTGTTCGTGGTGTTGGCGATTTTTGACATCATCGCGGCGCTGATCGTGTGGACCGTGGCGCGTGAAGTTGGCAAGAAGCCCGAGGGTACTAATTATCAAGCGACCCGGACGGAGCAGGGCCCGATTTCGGCAACTTGATGGGTTAGCGTTTCTACAGAAAGGCACTTGCTGGGGAGCAAGTGCCTTTTTGGTTTTTAGGGTGTGCCCGCTCCAGCTTCTCCTGCCCCCCCCGTGCCTTTGATCCCGCCTTTGATCTGCTTTTGATCTGCTTTTGATCTGCTCTTGATCTGCTTGGCTTTTGATCTTGATTGTATGCCCCATTAAGCGCCCGGGCCGACTGGAGGCGTCGATCAAGCGGCCGGAGGCGTAGCCGCCGGAGACGGAGCCGGAGGAGCTTCTATTCCGGGCCGTCGTCCGCTTGAGCGATGCCGGAGGGAGGGGACCCGTAGCGCAGCGTAGGGCCCAAGCAGGGGCAAGCCTTTTTTGCTTACTTTTTGTGGCGTTTGACAAAAAGTGAGCCGGCGTAAGGCCGGAAAGGTGATTCGGCATCACCCTAACCAATGGATATGTTCACCGTTTTAAGAGCAAGCTTCAAAGATGCGTGAACATATCCATTATCAATGGCGCGATCACTTCACCTTTCCGCCCTTACGGCGTCTTACTTTTTGTCAAACGCCACAAAAAGTAAGCAAAAAAGGCTTGCCCCTGCTTGGGCCCTCCGCTGCGCTGCGGGTCCCCTCCTTCCGGCGTCGATCAAGGGGCAGACGGCACCGGCTATAGAAGCTTGCCGGCTGCCGTCTTCCTCGGCTACGCCTCGGGCCCTGCGGGCCGCCCCTTGATCGACGCCTCCAGTCGGCCCGGGCGCTTTACGGGGCATACCATCAAGATCAAAAGCAGATCAAGATCAAGATCAAGATCAAGATCAAGATCAAGATCAAGATCAAGATCAAGAGCAAGAGCAAGAGCAAGAGCAAGAGCAAGAGCAACGACACCCGCAATCGTCGATAGGTCGCCGTTCCTCGGGGAGAAGGCTGGGGGGTGGACTGCAGGCCAGTGTAAACTCCAGCTCTTACGCACCGCCCCAAGGCTTTGGCATGAGCATCAACTTCGACCTCAACGACCTCCAGGCCTTTCGCGCCGTGGTGGAGAAGGGCAGTTTTCGCAAGGCTGCCGAGGCCATCAGCATTTCGCAACCGGCCCTGAGCCGGCGCATCGAAAAACTCGAAAGTGCCCTGGGCGTGCGCCTGTTCGACCGCACCACCCGGCGGGTCAGCCTGACCATGGTGGGCCGCGCGTTCGCGCCCAGTGCCGAGCGCTTGCTCAACGACCTGGACCTGGCTTTGCTAGGCATCAGCGATGTGGCATCGACCCGGCTGGGGCATGTCACGGTGGCGTGCGTGCCGTCGGCTGCCTACTACTTCATGCCCAGCGTGGTGGCGCGTTATCACCGGTTGTACCCGCGCATTCGCATCAAGGTGCTCGATGCCAGTGCCCGTGACGTGCAAGAGGCGGTGGTGAGCGGTGAGGCCGACGTGGGCTTGAGCTTTCTGGGCAACCTGCAGGCGGAGCTGGAATTCGAGCTGTTGCTGCAAGAACACTACGTGGCCGCCTGCCGTCGCGACCACCCGTTGGCAGGGCGCGCCAGCGTGAGTTGGGAGCAGTACTACACCTTTGATCACATCAGCGTCGACAAAACCTCGGGCAACCGCGCGGTGCTCGACCTGGCGCTGCGCCACATCACCCCGGCGCAGCCGAGCATCTGCGAGACGCGGCACGTGACCACGATGCTCGGCTTGGTGGAGGCGGGGTTGGGGATTGCGGCGGTACCGTCGATGGCAATGCCTGGCGCCGGGCACCAGTTGCTCACCAGTGTGCCGTTGGTGGAGCCGCAAGTAGTGCGCAGCGTGGGCCTGATCAAGCGCCGAGGGCGTGCGCTGACGCCGGCGGCGCTGGAGTTGGAGCGCTTGATCGTGGAGATGAAGATGCCGTTGGCGGTGGGGTGAGTTGAGCTGCCTGGGGATTCAAAAATGGCCACCACCGGCCGCCTGCGCCTATTCGCAAGCAAGCTTGCTCCCACATTTTTGCAAAGTGCCCCAAGCCTGTGAGAGCGGCGCTGCCTGTTTTGAATGTACGGCACGTGCAAGCAATGTGGGAGCAAGCTTGCTTGCGATAGCGATTCGCGGATAAATCCGCTCCTACTTGGCCGGCACCGAATCCAACCCCGTCGCCTGCACATCCTTCTGCACCTGCGAGGAGGCCAAATACGCAAGCAACGCGCGCGCCTCATCCGGGTGCTCGGCCCCTACCGGGATCCCCGCGGCAAAGCGGGTGACCGATTGCACCGACTCCGGGATCTTGCCCACGTAGGTTGCGCCTTCGATCGGCAGGATTTCGCTGACCTGCTGCAAGCCCAACTGGTAATCACCATGGGCAATCACCCCGGCCACCGGCACGCGCGGCACCATGGTGGCTTTGGGTTTGAGTTGGTCTTCGATGCCTAGCTTCTTGAACATCTCGTTCTGCACGTACACGCCGCTGGCGCTGTCGGAGTAGGCCACCGACTTGGCCTTGAGCAAGGTGGCCTTGAATTCGTCCACGGTGCCGATTGCAGGTTTCGGATCGCCGGCTTTCACCACCAGGCCAATGCGCGAATCGGCCAGTTCCACTCGTGAGCCCGGCAGGATCTTGCCCTGTTTGATCAGGTCGTCCAGGGCGTAGCCGACCATGATGACCACATCAGCCTTTTCCCCTCGCGCCAGGCGGTTGGGGATGGCTTCGGCGGACTTGCCCATCGACGGCCCAAGGATGGTGTCCAGGGTGTCGCCGTGTTGCTGGGCGAACTGCGGCCCCAGCACTTTGTAGGCGGCGGTGAAGCCGCCCGAGGTCATCACTTTCAGCTCTTCGGCCAACGCCTGGGTACTGAAGGCGATGCCCGCCAACAGGGCGGTGGCGGTGCAGGTCTTGAACAATGCGTTCATGGTGTCTCTCTTTTTATTGTCGAAAACAGGGTCACATCGCCGGGCGCAGTTGCGGCGTACCACGGCGGTACAGGAACAGCGTGGCACCCAGGGCGCAGGCCGCGGCAAAGCTCATCCAGTAACCGGGGGCCGCCTTGTCGCCGCTCATGTGGATCAGCGCGGTGGAGATGGCCGGGGTAAAACCGCCGAACACGGCAGTGGCCAGGCTATAGGCCAGGGAGAAACCCGCCACGCGCACTTCCACCGGCATGATTTCGGTCAGTGCCGGGATCATCGCGCCGTTGTACAGGCCGTACATGAACGACAGCCACAGCAGCACGATCAGCATGTGCGCGAAGCTCGGCGCCTGGGCCAGGTACGACAGGGCAGGGTAGGAGGTGACGATGGCCAGCAAAGTCATGCCTACCAGCAAGGGTCGACGGCCAATGCGGTCGGAGATTGCGCCGCCGATGGGTAGCCAGATGAAGTTCGACACGCCCACCAGCAGGGTCACCAGCAGCGCGTCGGAGGTGCTCAGGTTCAGCACGCTCTTGCCGAAAGTGGGGGCGTACACGGTGATCAGGTAGAACGCGGTGGTGGTCATCGCCACCATCAGCATGCCGGCCAGCACGATGGTCCAGTTGTGCAGCAGGGTGTTGAACACCTCGCGCATGCTCGGGCGGTGGCGGCGTTGCTGGAACTCCTGGGTTTCTTCCAGCTTGCGGCGCAGCAGGAAAATGAACGGCACGATCATGCAGCCGATGGCGAACGGGACGCGCCAGCCCCAAGCGGCGATTTCGCTGGTGCTCAGGGTCTGGTTGAGGATAAAGCCCAAGCCTGCGGCCACCACGATGGCCACTTGTTGGCTGGCCGACTGCCAGCTGGTGAAGAAGCCTTTCTTGCCCGGTGGCGCCATCTCGGCCAGGTACACCGACACGCCGCCCAGTTCCGCACCGGCCGAAAAGCCTTGCAGCAGGCGACCGATCAGCACCAGCGCCGGTGCCAGCAAGCCAATGGTCTCGTAGCCGGGCACCAGCACGATCAGGATCGTGCCGCTGGCCATGATCGACAGGGTCACGATCAGGCCCTTGCGGCGGCCCACGTCGTCGATGTACGCACCCAGGATGACCGCGCCCAGCGGGCGCATCAGAAAGCCTGCGCCGAACACCGCGAAGGTCATCATCAGGGAGGCGAATTCGCTGCTGGCCGGGAAAAACACCGAAGCGATCTGGGTGGCATAGAAGCCGAAGAGGAAGAAGTCGAACTGTTCGAGGAAGTTGCCTGAAGTGACGCGAAACACCGCGCCTGCCTTGGAACGAGCGGACGCCTTAGCGCCCAGGTTAGAGGCCTGCATGTGATTATCTCCCAGCATTTTATAGCACGCGCTTGGGGCGCATGGATCTTGTATGCGGCGGATGGTCGCGGATGCGGACTGATTTGATAAGTGCATTTTTCACATCTATTAATGCGTAATAAGCATTAATAATGCCGGGCAGACCAATTGATGGCACAATGATATCTTTTACTTTCGGGCAGCCAGACGTTTTGCCCGCGCGCTTTTTTTCGGGCAGGCTTGCCCCTTGAACTGTCAGGGAAGTGTTTTAAATGAATGCGTTGTTGCAGGAAGCAGCCCACCAGGTGCGTGCCGCCGTGCGGGTGGCCACCGAAGGCCTGGTAGGCCGTGAGCAGTTGGCTGAACTGATCGTGCTGGCCGCCGTGGCCCAGGAGCACATCCTGATTGTCGGCCCGCCTGGCACCGCCAAGAGCGCGGTCGTGCGACGAGTGGCGCAGGCCATGGGCGGGCGCTATTTCGAATATTTGCTGGGGCGCTTTACCGAGCCCTCCGAACTGTTCGGTTCGGTAGACCTGCAAAAACTGCGCGAAGGCCGGGTCGAGACCGACACCACCGGCATGCTGCCAGAAGCCGACATCGTGTTCCTGGACGAAGTGTTTTTGGGCTCCACCGCCATTCTCAACACCTTGCTGGGCGTGCTCAACGAACGGCGCTTTCGCCGTGGCCATACCCAGGTCGACTGCCCGCTGCGGGTGTGTGTGGGCGCGGCCAATGGCCTGCCAGATGACGAAGGCCTGGCCGCCTTTGGCGATCGGTTCCTGCTGCACCTGTTTGTCGAGTCGGTACCCGACCATCAGTTGGAAGCGATGCTGGCCGGCGGCTGGCAGTCCGAGCGCCGGCCCATCGAGCAGTTGTTGAACCTCAGCCAACTCGACGTGCTGGCCCAGGCCATGCGTGAGGTTGACCTGCAAGCTGTGCGCCCGGCGCTGGCCAATGCCATCCGCCGACTGCGCGAGGCCGGCCTGACGCTGTCGGACCGGCGTATCGTCAAGTCGCAGCGCCTGATCGCCGCGGCCACGGTGCTCAATGGCCGACACACCGCCACCGAGGCCGACCTGTGGCCGCTGCTGTACGTGTTGCCCACCCAGCAAGCCCAGCAACATGGCCGCGAGGTATTGCGCGATCTGTTTGCATTGTCAGCCAACAGCCACTTGTTCAGTGCGGTGGAGGAGGCCACCTTGCAGCCACTGTCGCGCCTGGGCCGGCTGATCGAGGCGGCCACCGACTGCCTGGCCAAGGACGCTAGCTGCGTGGCCGCCGAGCGCGAAAGCCTGTTGCGCGAGATCGATGCCAACTTTGCCGGTGACAGCCTGCCGCAAGAACTGCAGGCGTTGCGCAGCCAATTGGCCGGCCACACGTCTTTCGCCCTGTGATGCCGGTGTTTGGCCAGGACTGGCAATGGCAGCGGCGTGGTGAACCGTTGGCGCCACGGGCGGCCGTGGCCTGGGGTGAGGTTGCCCGGCAGTTGCATGCACGCCTGCAGCAACTGCCCGCCGGGGCGCGCAAGCGCCTGCAGGCCACTGCCAGCCATGGGCTGTTGGTGGTGACCGGTGAAAGCGCCGACCTGCCCTGGGTCGACGGTATTCAATACGCCGCCCCCGCGCCCCAGGCGCCGGGCTTGTGGCTGCCGACACAATGGCAGCCCGATGCCTGCAGCGAGTTGCTGTTGCAGGCGCTGAGCGCGCGCTTCCCGCGCCAACCGCTGCTGCTGTGGCGCGAGCCGGCGCTGGTGATCCCGCTGGACCGGCAACTGCCGCTCAGCCTGGAGCACCACTTGCCGCGCATCCAGACCCTGTGGGGGGCCCATGCAGCTACCTGAAGCCCTGCAGCCGTGGCGCGAGTGGCTGAACTGGTTTGCCCCCGAACTGTGGCCCGGTTTCAGCGACCTGTTGGGGCGTATCGACCCGTTGCTGGGCCCCTTGCGCGGCGTGCAACTGGGTGGCACGCCAGAGCCTGAAGGCTTGTCCGACCTGCAGCGGCGTGGCCCCTATGAGCGCCTGCTGACCAGCGAGTGGCTGCTGGCCGACGAACTGCCCGACGAGTTTCTGCGCCGGGCTGCCACGGGCGAGCATCTGTTTCTGGCCCCCGAGCAGCGTGCACGGCGGGCTAACCGGCGGGTGGTGGTGCTGTTCGACGCCGGCCCCTTGCAGTGGGGCGCCCCGCGGCTGGTGCACCTGGCGTTGATGATTCTGTTGGCCCGCCGCGCCCGCGACGCCGGTGGCCAGTTGCACTGGGGCATCGTCCAGCAGCCCGGCGTGCTGGCCGAGTTGGACTCGGCGGCAGCGCTCAAGCGCCTGCTGCAAGCGCGCGGCGAAACCGCGGCGACTGCCGAGCACTGGCAGGCCTGGCAGGCGTGCTTGAGCGAGCAAACACCGGCGCCGGGTGAATGCTGGGCGGTCGGCCTGCGTCAGGGGCCCGAAGTGGCGGCGCCCACCTTCACCCACCGGGTGCAGGTGCAGCGCACGCTGGACGGCGAGGGCATCCAACTCGACTTGCACGGCGTGCGCCATCAGCGTCTGCGCTTGCCCATGCCCCACCAGGGTGCGGGCCAGCGCTTGCTCAATGGCGACTTCCAGACCCGAGCGGCGACGGCGAGCGCGCCGGGCAAAAGCTGGCGCGCGGGGCTCAGTTTTGCCCCGGTGATCTCGCCCAGTGGCAGCCACGTGGCGGTCATGCTGCTCGACGAGCCCGGCTCCCTGGTGTTTCGCGTGCCGGCCCCTGGGCAGAAGAAACCCTCGGTGGGCCGCAAGCAATTGTGGTACGCGGGCTTTGAGCCAGTGGCGGCAGACTTTGTCGGCAATGCCTTTGCCGCGGCGCTGTCGAACGCCAACCACCTGCATTTCTGGAAGATCCCGGCGCTGCGGGCGGTGCCAACGCCTGGCCGCGACACCCTGTTGATCCCCAGCGGCACCGCCACGCTATTGCCGTGCGTGTCGTTGGTGGGCAAGCAACTGCGCCTGTATTGCCTGGACACCTTGGGCCAACTGGTTTATTTCGGCAATAACGAGCGTTTTGAAACCTCCCTCACGCCCTTCGAAACTCACGTGCTTGGCATGGGGCGCGTGGGCCAGGAATCGCTGGCCTATGTGAAAAAAGAGGGCGAGCGCCTGTTCCTGACCACGCTGGACAGCCGCGCCCTGGGCAAGGAGCGTTTCCTGTTGGGGGCGGCCGATAACGCCAGCCACGTGCTGTTCGCAGGCTCACCCGGCCGGCGCCAGGCCTTTGTCGCCTGCGCGGTGTACCACCCCGGCAGCCAGGGCGGCGAATGGCGGGTGCACAACCGCGCCGACGATGCCCTGCATGCAGACATCATCCGTTTGACCGGCGGGCACGACGCCATTGGCTTGCTGCACCTGCTACCGGAGGATGCGACCAGCCTATTGTTGATGGGCGGTAACCAGCGCAGCGTCTGCTTGTACAGCGAACAGAACATCGAAGTGTTATTCACCAGCAGTTCGCCCATGGTGCGGCACAGCTTCTGCCCGCTGAGCGGGATGCTGGCCGTGTTGACCGCCGAGCGTGAACTGAAGGTGTATTCGGTGCGCCAACGGCAGATGCGCCTGCAAGTGATGTGTAACCAAGCCCAGAGCCAGGAGGCCACGCAATGAACCACGCCTTGGATACGGCGGTACGGCGCCCGGTGTTGCGTGGCCAGCAAGCCGTGGCCGGGTTGTGGTTGCCTGCCGAGCGTTTTGCCGAGCCCGAGCGCATCCGCCTGCTGCTGGAACATTGGCAGGCGGGTGCCAGCGCCTGGCGCTTCGAGCAAGGCGACCTGCTGCGCTGGCGCGAGCCGCAACGGTTGCACTGCGAGCAGTTGCTCGGCTGGCCGCTGGTGTTGAGCGGTGCCACCTTGTGTTCGGCGCCGCTGGCCGACACCGAGCGCGCAGGGCTGGCCGCTGCCGACCTGTGGCTGGTGCGTGATTCCCAGGTGGTGGCCTTGCACCTGGCCGACGCGCAGGTATTACACCCCGGCCAGTGGTTGAACATCGACGGCTACAGCCTGCTCGACACCTTCGACTGCAGCCCGGCATTGCCGGCCCCCCTGTTGCAACCGCTGGCGGTGCGCAGCGATATCCGCGAAATCCTCGGCGAGGCGGTGGGTGCGCCAGACCCTGCGCGCGAGGAGGTGATGCGGGCGATGGCGCAGCGCGCACAGCAGGGCCCGCCTGAAAAGCCAGGCACTGGCCGCGTCGGGTTGTCGGTCAAGGTGGTGTTCGGTTTGTTCGCGGCCTGGGCCGTGTTCGGCCTGTTGCCGCGCCTGTTGCAACCGGCGGCGCCGCTGGCCGAGGTGGCCGAGGTCAGCCATACCTCGCCTACCACTTCCACCAGCTGGCTGCTGTTCATTCTGGTGTTCGGCATTTTTGCCGGTATGGCGGCGATGATTGGCGGCAAGTCGTCGCCGGGCCCGTCGGGTCGCGCACCGGGAACCGCGCCTGCGCCGGTGAAACCAGCGGCTGCGGGGATCCCCGCACGCAAGCCCAAGGGGCGCTTTACCCCAGGTTTCGTCGACCGCTGGTTAACGCGCCTGGCCAGCGCCTCACGGCTCAACCGGCTGTTCGGCAAGCGCCAGGCCGACTACTTGCAGCGCATGCTGGAGATGTTCGAGGAGGGTGACCTGAATGAAGCGCTGCGCCACGCCATCCCGTTGGGTGACCAGCCGGGTGACAGCCTGCAGGCGTTCGGCACGCCGCAGCGGCGCACCGAGCTGGAACTGAGCCAGCAGCGCGGCGCCGGCCGCTCCATTGGCCTGGCCGACGATTTTCGCGACCACCTGCGCACCATGTACCGCAAGAGTTTCGAAAAGCTCGACCGCGAGGGGCGCGTGGATGAAGCGGTGTTCGTGCTGGCCGAACTGCTCAAGGTGCGCCAGGAGGCCCTGGATTACCTGGAGCGTCACCAGCGCTACGCGCAAAGTGCCGAACTGGCGCTGGCCTGGGACATGCCGCCGGCGGTGATCGTGCGCCACCTGTGCCTGGCCGATGATTGGCAACGGGCGCTGCTGGTGGCCCGGCGTGACAACGCCTTTGCCGCCGCGGTCACGGCCCTTGAGGCCAAGTGGCCGGAGCAGGCCGGGCGCTTGCGCCTTGAATGGGCACAAGCCCTGGCGGCCCAAGGGCAATGGTTGATGGCCGTGGACGTGGTCTGGAGCCTGCCGCAGGAACGCGCGCGCGCCGCCGACTGGCTGCGCAGCGCCGAAGCCGGTGGCGAGCGGCTGGCCGCCGAGGCCCTGGTCAAGCGCGCCCTGCTGTTGCCCGACACCTTGCAGGCGTACGAAGCCTACCTGCTGGCGTTGCGCGATGACCCGGCGCGCCAGGCCGAGCGCCTGGCCATCGGGCGCGCCCTGTTGGCCAACAAACAGTCTTCCCGCGCCTGTACCTGGCTGGCCGCTGCCTTGGCCGGGGCACTGGTGGCCGACCGCCAATTGCCTGCGGCCCAGGTGCAAAAGCTGATCAAACTGAGCAACGATTCGCTGCTGCAGGCCGACATGCCCAAACTCAATTTCAGCCCCATGGCCACCGTGGCGTTGCGCGCAGTGGCCCAGCCTTGCCAATGGCAGGCCCCGACCGCGGGTGCTCGGGCAATCATTGACGCCGTGGCGCTGGACGATGGCCGCAGCCTGGTGGCCCTGGGCGAGGCGGGCGCCCTGGTGCTCGATGCCCAGGGCCGCACGCTGGGCCAATTTGCGGTGCCTGCCCAGCACCTGGTGTTGGCTGAAAGCCGCCAGGTGGCCCTGGCGGTAATTCGTCGCGGCGAAGTCTGGCGGGTCAGCAAACTGGACCTGGCCAACCGCACCGTGCATGACCTGGGCGTAGTGGCCATGGACGATTTCGCCCGCCAGTTCGACGGCATCGGCTGGACCATTGGCAAGGCCGATCACGTGCGCGTGGTGGACGTGGACAATGGCTTGGGCACCCTTTGGCATGTGGACCAACTGCCGGGCAAGGTGCTGGGCGTATTTGCCGACGCCAGCAACGAACACCTGTTGCTGCAGGATACCCACGGTGGCCTGCAACGCTGGCGCTATCGCCTGCCGGACCGCCGCCTGCAAGCGCGCGACGAATTGACGTTGGCTGGGCGCGACGGCGCGACACTGGCCTTTGGCCTGGCGGGCGAGCCCATCGAGTATTGGCTCAACCACCCCGAGGCCGACCCGGTGATCATGCTCGAGCACGGCGGCCGTTGCGCTGGCTACAACCTGCCGGGCCTTGACCGCGAAGCCATCGACTGGCCGTCGATTTATTTGGGCCGCGACTGGCTGGTGGTGGTTTACTGGGCCGAAGGCGGTCATCAGCACCTGCGGTTTTTCAACCGTGCCGATGATCGCCATTACGCCACGCTCCACTGGCCGGGCCGCGAGCACGTTGGCGTACGCTGCGTGGCCGGGCAGTGGACGGTGTTCGATGGGCAGGGGCGGTTGTTCTGCTTGAATGTGGAAGATGCGTGGCCGCGTACCTTGAGCCTTTATTAACTGCTTATACCTGATGGGTCGCGGTGCTCTTTTCGCGGATGAATCCGCTCCTACAGACTGGGGGGCATGTTCTTTTCGCGGATGAATCCGCACCGTAGGAGCGGATTCATCCGCGAAAAGAGCACCACGAACGACCTGATGCACCGCGCTAAAACTTGAAGGATTGCCGTGTACAAACTCCCCACCACCGCCACCGCTCCCTTCTGCCCCTCCGCCGCAAGCGACACGGTGGCCATCCCGGCCAATGCTTCGCTGGGCCGCAAGCTGCTGTTGTTCATGGGCCCTGGCCTGATGATCTCGGTGGGCTACATGGACCCCGGCAACTGGGCCACGGCCATCGAGGCCGGCTCGCGGTTCGGTTATGCGCTGCTGTTCGTGGTGGTGCTGGCCAGCTTGTGCGGCATGGTGCTGCAAAACCTCTGCTCGCGGTTGGGCATCGTCACCGGGCGAGACCTGGCGCAGCTGTCCGCCGAGCGCTACAGCCCTCGGGTGGCCAAGGGGCAGTGGCTGTTGGCCGAACTGTCGATCACCGCCACCGACCTTGCCGAAGTGCTGGGCGCGGCGCTGGCGTTCCACCTGTTGCTGGGCGTCTCGATCACCACGGGGGTGGTGCTCACGGCCTTCGACACGGTGATCGTGCTGGCCTTGCAAGGCGCCAACTTCCGCCGCCTGGAGGCCATCGTGCTGGGCTTGATCGGCACCATCGGTGCCTGCTTCATTGTCGAGCTGGCGTTGATCAAACCGTTCTGGCCGGACGTGGCTGCCGGGCTCAAGCCGTCCTGGGACGTGCTCACCCAGCAAGAACCGCTTTACCTGGCCATCGGCATCCTGGGGGCGACAGTGATGCCGCATAACCTGTACCTGCATTCCTCGGTGGTACAGACCCGCGCCAACCAGGGCGGCGACAAGGCCAGCGCCATTCGCTTCGCGCGCTTTGACACCATCGCCTCGCTGAGCCTGGCGCTGTTCATCAACGCGGCGATCCTGGTGTTGGCTGCGGCGGCCTTTCACCGCAGCGGCCACACCGACGTGGTCGAGATCCAGGACGCCTACCACCTGCTCGACCCGCTGGTAGGCGGCACCTTGGCCAGCATCCTGTTCGGCGTGGCCCTGCTGGCTTCCGGGCAAAGCTCGACCTTCACCGGCACCATTGCCGGGCAGGTGGTGATGGAAGGTTTTTTGAAGGCCAAGATCCCGTGTTACCAACGCCGCCTGATCACCCGGGGCCTGGCGTTGATCCCGGCCTTCATTGGCGTGCTGTGGATTGGCGAGAGTGCGGTGGGCAAGTTGCTGGTATTGAGCCAGGTGGTGTTGAGCCTGCAACTACCATTCGCGCTGTGGCCGTTGATTCGCTTTACCAGCGACCGCAGCCTGATGGGCGAGCACGCCAACAGCCTTGGCACGCGCTGGCTGGCGTGGGGCCTGTTCGGCCTGATCTCGCTGGCCAACCTGATGCTGGTGTGGTTCTGGGTGAGTTGATCAGCCGCCGGTCATGTTCATGAAGCGCACCACTTGTACTTCATCATTGAGCTGGAAGTCATGGCGCCAAGGCTTGAGTTGCATGGCGTCGATAATGGCCTTCTCAAGCTTCTGCGGTTGGCCAGGGTAGCGGCGCATCACGCTTTTGAGGTCTGCCGAATGTTCGTTGCCCAGGCACAGCAGCAAGCGGCCCTCCACGGTCAGGCGCACGCGGTTGCAGGTGGCGCAGAAGTTGTGGCTGTGCGGCGAGATGAAACCGATGCGGCTGTCGGGGGCTTCGGCCAGCCGCCAGTAGCGCGACGGGCCTTGGGTGGAGTCGGTGGACGGCAGCAGGGTGAAGCGTTCGGCGATGCGCTCGCGTACCTGCTCGCTGGAGTAGAAGGCGTCTGCCCGGCTGTGCTCGGCGATCGCGCCCAGGGGCATTTCTTCGATGAAGGAGATGTCCAGGCCGCGGTCGATGGCAAAACTCACCAGGTCGTTGATCTCGTGATCGTTACGGCCTTTCATCACCACGCAGTTGAGCTTGGTGTGGGCAAAGCCTGCGGCGTTGGCCGCATCGATGCCCTTGATCACGCCGGCCAGGTCACCGGTGCGGGTCAGCTCGCGAAAACGCGTGGGGTCCAGGCTGTCCAGGCTGATGTTGAGGCGCTTGAGCCCGGCATCGAACAGGGGCTGGGCGAGTTTGCCCAACTGCGAGCCGTTGCTGGTCATGCACAATTCGTGCAGGCCAGGCAGGGCGGCGATGCGCTGGCACAGCCCGACGATGCCTTGGCGCACCAGCGGCTCACCACCGGTCAGGCGGATCTTGCGGGTGCCCAGGGCCACGAAGGCCTCGGCCACCTGGTAAATCTCTTCCAGGCTGAGGATTTGCTGGCGCGGCAGGAAGGTCATGTCCTCGGCCATGCAGTACACGCAGCGAAAATCACAGCGGTCGGTGACGGACAGGCGCAGGTAGTCGACCTTGCGGTCAAAGCCGTCGCGTAGCACCGGGCGCGCCATCAGTGTTCAACCACCGCCGCGGCGGTTTCAGCGGCAGGCTCGGCGGGCTTGGCCAGTGAAACGAAGTACGCCAGGCCCACGAACACCGCGCCGCCCACGGCGTTGCCAAGGAACACCGGGACCATGTTGTCGGCAAACTGGCCCCAGGTCAGGGCGCCGGCAAAAATGCCGGCCG
The DNA here is from genome assembly GCF_023509015.1 of Pseudomonas abieticivorans. Classification (NCBI taxonomy): domain Bacteria; kingdom Pseudomonadati; phylum Pseudomonadota; class Gammaproteobacteria; order Pseudomonadales; family Pseudomonadaceae; genus Pseudomonas; species Pseudomonas abieticivorans. The sequence goes on along the minus strand of NZ_CP094975.1, from coordinate 554,347 downwards.
GGATCACGAACATGTTCGCCACCACGTGCTGGAAGCCGATGGCCACGAAACCCATGATCGGGAACCACATGCCGATGATCTTGCCGGTGACTTCCTTGCTGGCGTAAGACAGCCACACCGCCAGGCACACCATCCAGTTGCAGCCGATGCCGGAAATGAACGCGTGGGTGAAGTCGGCGCTGGCCTTGGCGTTGGCAATGGCCAGGGTCTTGCTCAGGAAGGCGCCTTCGGTCATGCCCAGCACGTGGCCGAAGAAGTAGGCGACGAACAGCGCCCCGGCCAGGTTGGCAACGGTCACCAGCAGCCAGTTGCGCAGCACCGCGAAGGCCGAGATTTGCCCGCTGAACAGGGCCATGGGCAGGGTCATCATGTTGCCGGTCAACAGCTCGCCGCCGCCCAGGATCACCAGGATCAGCCCCAGGGGGAAGACCGCGGCGCCCAACAAGTTGCCCAGCGAGGCCCACGGCCCGGGGATCATGGTGCTGACGTGGATGTCCAGCAAAAAGCCCAAGGCGATAAAGGCACCGGCCAAAAAGCCCAGCACGAGAATGGCCGGCACGGCCATGCGGGATTTCTTGACGCCGGTTTCAACCGCCATGGCGGCGATTTGCTGGGGGGAGTTCAGGGACATTGCAAGGGCTCGGTCAGGTGGTGCGCACGGTGCTCTGCGTTGCAGCGGATGCCTGCGACGTTTTGCGGCATTGATTGCTGGCGAATCTACTGGGCACGCGTGGGAGCGTCTAATCGCTTGTTTCGATGGGGTGATTGAGCGCGTCGATGGATCGGCGGCATCTGGTTCGCGGATAAATCCGCTGCTACAAGGGATCGCGGGCTTGCGGGGTACGGATTTATCCGCGAAACAGCCGCCGCGCTTCTATCCCCAGAACCTGAACAACGCAGTAGACTGTGTCGACTATTCCAAGAAAACCGCGCCCATGGATCATGTCGATCTCTTGCATTCCCAGGCATTGCAGGCCAGTCGTTACGAGCTGTTGGTGCAGGCGGTGGTCGATTATGCCCTGTACATGCTCGACCTCGATGGCACGGTAATCACCTGGAACCCCGGTGCCGAAGGCATCAAGGGTTACCGTGCCGACGAGGTCATCGGCCAGTCTTTCTCGCTGTTTTTCGGTGATGAGGACCGAGCCCAGGGCAAGCCTGCGCAGTTGTTGCAAATCGCGTTGCGCGAAGGCCGTTGCCAGGACGAAGGCTGGCGCCGACGCAAGGACGGGACCCTGTTCTGGGCACTGGCGGTGCTCGACGTGGTGCATGACGAGCAGGGCAACGCCATCGGCTTTGCCAAGATCACCCGCGACATCACCTCGCGCCGTGAAGCCGACCAGCAGTTGGACCTGGTGCGCGCGCAGCTGTTCCAGGCGCAAAAACTCGAGGCCCTGGGCGAGCTGACCGGCGGCTTGGCCCACGACTTCAACAACCTGCTGACCATCATCATCGGTTCGGCCAACCTTGCGCTGAACAGTAAAAAGCCCGAGCGCGTTCAGGCGTTGCTGGCCAATATTCTTGAGGCTGGCGCCCGTGGCAGCCAGTTGACCCAGCAACTGCTGGGCTTTGCCCGGCGCAAGCAACTGCATGTGCAGCGCGTGGCGGTGGGCCCGCTGATCGAGTCGACCCAGGTATTGTTCAGCCAAACCTTGCCCAAGAACATCAGCCTGCAGTTCGACATCGCGGCCCACTTGCCGGACATCGAGATCGAGCCCAGCCAGCTGGAAATGGTACTGCTCAACTTTATCTTCAACGCCCGCGATGCCATCGACGGCGAAGGGCTGATCGTGGTCAAGGCCGATGTCCAGCATCTGCTGGGGAGTTGGGAGAACCTGAGCGGTGATTTCGTGTCCATCAGTGTGACGGACAATGGTTCGGGTATTGATACGCTCACCCAACAGCGTATCTTCGAGCCTTTCTTCACCACCAAACCCTACGGCAAGGGTACAGGCCTTGGGCTGGCACAGGCGTATGGTTTTGCCCGCCAGGTCAATGGCGGGGTACGGGTGCGCAGCGCGCCGGGGCAGGGCACCACCATGACCCTGTTTATTCCGGTGATGGCCGATACAGAGCCACCCCTGGCCGACAAAACGTAATAGAATTCTTTTCTCTTCAAGAGATTACTGACACAGGCAGGACGGAACGTGGAACAGCTAAAACGCCTTGAAAGCGGCATCGAAGGGCTCGACGCTCTGTTGAGGGGTGGGCTCGTGGCTGGTTCGTCCTACATTGTTCAGGGGCGACCGGGTTCGGGCAAAACCATCCTGGCCAACCAGTTGGGCTTCAACCATGTGCGTAACGGTGGCCGGGTGCTGGTGGCCACCTTGCTGGCCGAGTCCCATGAGCGGCTCTTCCAGTATCTGTCCACCCTGAGCTTTTTCGACGCCAGCAAGGTGGGTAACGAGATCCAGTTCGTCAGTGCCTTCGACACCCTGGAAGACGAAGGGCTGGACGAAGTGGTCAAGCTGCTGCGCCGCGAGATCAGCCGGCAGAAGGCCACGGTGCTGATCGTCGACGGCCTGCTCAACGCCCGTTCCAAGGCCGAGTCGCAGATCGACACCAAGAAATTCATCGCCGAACTGCAGGGCCACGCGGCCTTTGCCGGCTGCACCGTGCTGTTCTTGACCAGCTCGCGGTTGGACGATGGCAGCCCCGAGCACACCATGGTCGATGGCGTGATCGAACTGGGCGAAGAGGCCTTTGGCAGCCGCTCGGTGCGCCGCATCCAATTGCGCAAGACCCGGGGTAGCGCTGCGCTGTCGGGCTTGCACGAATGCGAGATCACTGACGATGGCCTGGTGGTGTACCCGCGCCTGGAAAGCCTGTACAGCCATCCCTCGCGACTGGACAACGCCGACCTGCGGCGCCTGACCAGCGGCGTGCCGGCCCTGGACTCGTTGATGGGCGGTGGCTTGCCGCGCTCCTCGGTCACCCTGGCCATGGGGCCTTCGGGCATCGGCAAGACCAGCCTGGGCATCCAATTCTTGGCGGCCTGCAGCGTCGATGAGCCGGGCTTGCATTTCGGCTTCTACGAATCGCCGCAGCGCCTCACCATCAAGGCCAAGGCGCTGGGCCATGACCTGCAGGCCTTGGTCGACAGCGGTGCCTTGCACCTGACCTGGCAGCCGACCACCGAAGGTTTGCTCGACGGCCTGGGCGCCCGATTGCTGCGCCAGGTCGACGAATGGAACATCAAGCGCGTGTTGATCGATAGCCTCGGTGGCATGGCCCGCTGCGCCGTCAGCACGGTGCGCCTGACCGAGTTCTATAGCGCCCTGATGGGCGAGCTGCGTGCCCGTGGCGTGACGGTTTTCGCCACTTGGGAAATCCGCGGTCTGTTCGGCCCGGAGATCAGTTCACCGGCGCCCGACCTCTCCAGCATGGTCGATAACATCCTGCTGTTGCGGTTTGTCGAATATGAGGCTGAACTAAAACGGCTGTTGTCCATACTTAAGGTAAGGGACAGCGTTTATGACCCGTCACTTTTGGAGCTGGTCATCGACGATCAGGGAATCGATTTGAAAAAGGCTTTCAAACATGCAGAGGCTGTGCTGTCCGGTAGCGCCTCGAACATCAGTAACCCCTGATGCCGGCCAGGTCTAGTTGATATGGCAACCATCCTGATCGTCGACGATGAGTACCTCATCGCCCAGATACTCGAGTTCGCGCTCGAGGACGAGGGCTATGGGGTAGTCACCGCATCCAATGGCAAAAAGGCCTTGGACGTGATCGATCGGGAGCGGCCAGACCTGATCATCACCGACTTCATGATGCCGACGATGGACGGGTTGGAGTTTGCCCGGGCTGTGCGCAAGCGCCCGGAACTGCAAAAGGTACCGATCCTGTTGATGAGCGGTGCCCAGGGCAGCGTCGGGCGCGCCTCGCCCGACCTGTTCGCGGCGGTGTTCGACAAGCCTTTCAAGCTTGAAGACATTACCTTGATGGTGAATCAATTGTTGGGGCGCCCACCAGGGATTGATCGGAGCTGATCAATGCCCGCAGCGTTTTGACGATCATCGCTACGTCCAAGGCTTGGAGTGTCAACGGCGGCAGCAGCCGAATCGTGCTGCCACGGGTGACGTTAATCAACAACCCGTGAGCTTGCGCTGCTTCGACCATCAGGTGACGACAGGGTTGATGCAGGTCGATACCGATCATCAGCCCATGGCCGCGTACGCTACGCACTGCCGGGTGATTGCCCAGCGCTTCGCGCAGCCCCGCCAGCAAGGCCTGGCCCTGGCGCGCGGCATTGGCCAGCAACCCTTGCTGTTCGATGATGTCCAGCACCGTGCACCCCACCCGGCACACCAGCGGGTTACCGCCAAAGGTGCTGCCATGGCTGCCGGGGCCAAACAGCTGGGCAGCGATCCCGGTGGCCAGGCAGGCGCCGATGGGCAGGCCATTGCCCAAGGCTTTGGCCAGGGTCATCACGTCGGGTACGATGCCTTCGTGCTGAAAGGCGAACCACCGGCCAGTGCGGCCCAGGCCGGTCTGGATCTCGTCCAGCATCAACAGCCATTGCTGGGTGTCGCAGTGTTCGCGCAAGGCCTTGAGGTAACCGGTGGGGGCGATTTGCACGCCGCTTTCGCCTTGCACCGGCTCCACCAGCACGGCGACGATGCGCTGGCCATGGGTTTGCGTCACCGCCTGCAAGGCGATCAGGTCACCGAACGGCACCTTGATGAAGCCCTCCACCAGCGGCTCGAAACCGGCCTGGCAACTGGGGCTGTCGCTGGCCGACAGGGTGGCGAAGGTGCGCCCGTGAAAGCTGTTCTCCATCACTACCACCAGCGGCTGGCGCACGCCCTTGCGGTTGGCGTACAGGCGCGCCAGCTTGAGCGCGGTTTCGTTGGCCTCGGCGCCGGAGTTGCAGAAGAACGCGCGCTGCATGTTCGCAAGCCCGGTCAGGCGCTCGGCCAGTTTATGTTGCCAGTCGATGATGTATAGGTTGGAGGTGTGCAACAGCAGGCCGGCCTGGTCGCGAATGGCTTCGACGATGCGCGGGTGCGAATGCCCGACATTGGTCACGGCGACCCCGGCCAGGGCATCCAGGTATTCGTTGCCGGCGGCGTCCCACAGGCGGGTGCCCAGGCCTTTGGTAAAGCTGATGGGCAGGGGCTGGTAGTTGTTCATCAGGGCATTCATGGCACACGGCTCCGTGTTCGCAGGGTGTGCAGCGAGTATCTTTTACCAGTAGGGCGTGATAAACCCGCTATTACTGATAACACTTTAAAGCCAGGGTTGATAATGGACGTGTTTCAAGCCATGCAGGTGTTCGTGCGAGTGGTGGAAACCGGCAGCATGACGGCCGCCGGGGAAGCGAGCGGGCTGTCCACCACCATGGTCGGCAACCACTTGCGGGCCCTGGAGCAGCGCCTTGGTGCGAGCCTGTTGCGTCGCACCACCCGCCGCCAAAGCCTGACCGAGTTCGGCCATGCCTATTACCAGCGTTGCCTGGATATCCTTGGCCAGGTCAGCGCCGCCGAGCAATTGGCCGAGCAGGTGCAGGCCGTGCCCCACGGCACCCTGCGCATCACTGCGCCACCGACCTTCGGTGCCGAAAGCCTGATGCCGGCCTTGGCCGATTACCTGGCGGCACACCCTGCGGTGAAGCTCGACGTGGTGCTGACTGATCGCGTGGTCGACCTGGTGGAGGAGGGCTTCGATGCCGCCATTCGCCTCGGCACCCTGGAAAACTCCAGCCTGATCGCCCGGCCTTTGGTCGACTACGGCCTGACCATCTGCGCTTCGCCCGGCTACCTCCAGCGTTGCGGCCAGCCTGCCACGCCCCAGGCGTTGGCCGATCACGACTGCCTGTCGTTCTCCTATCCGGCCGGCACCGAGTGGCGCTGGACGGAAAAACAATGGCGCCTGCGCGGTTCGGACGGTGAGGAGGTCACGGTCGACATCAGCGGCCGCATCGCCGTCAACAGCGCCCCGGCCCTCAAGCGCGCAGCCCTCAGCGGGCTGGGCATCGCCATGCTGCCCGATGCCCTGGTGCGCGAGGAACTGGCCGAAGGCAAGTTGCAGGCGCTGCTCACCGACCATCGCTTGCCGGTGCGCCCGATGCATCTGGTGTACGTACAAGAGCGCTACCGCTCGCCCAAGTTGCGCAGTTTTGTGGAGTATGTGGTGCGGGTGATGGGGTAGCGAAAAAGGGTGGTACGCCGTTCTTCCTAGATACTGCCGAACGCTGCTGTGGGGTCTGAAGGGGCCCTGTGTGCGCCTGTCACAACCTGTCCCGCGCCACCCCGCTGCGGATACGCACGATATCGGCCAGTACCGCCAGAGCGATCTCGGCCGGTGTCTTGCTGCCCAGGTTCAGGCCGATCGGCGCGTGCACCCGGGCCAGGTCCGTCTCGCTTAGCCTGCCGATGCGGCGCAGGCGTTCCAAGCGTTTGGTGGAGGTTTGCATCGAGCCCATCACGCCGATGTAGAAGGCTTCGGTGCGCACCGCTTCCATCATGGCCAAGTCGTCGATGCGCGGGTCGTGGGTCAGCGCCACCACGGCGGTGTCGCGGTGGCAGCCGCCGGCGGCGATGAACACCGAGGGCAGTTGCCGACGGATCTCGACGCCCTCCAGCACCACGCCGTCGAGCACCTCCTCGCGCGGGTCGCACAGGACCACTTCAAAGCCCAGGCCGACGCCCAATTGCGCGCAGGCGTGGGCGACGCTGGAGTAGCCGGCCAGCAGCAAGCGTTGCGCGGCACCGACCCGCAGCCGCACCCGATCGATCTCGCGTTCGATGCGCGGGCCTTGTTCGGTGTCGGCCTGCAGGCTGCGTGCGCCGGTGTGCAGGTCGACTTCGCGAATCAGCCGGCCGTGTCCTTGTAGCGCTGATTCCAGCGCACGCAGGTGCTCCAGCACTTGGCAATCGTTGCCCAAGTGCTCGACCAGTACGTCGAGCACGCCGCCGCAGGGCAGGCTGACCTGTGCCCGTGGCTCGTCACCCGCACCGTAGCGCACCACGCTGACTGCTTGGCGAAACTCACCCTCCTGGATACGTGCCAGAAAATCATCTTCCACGCAGCCGCCCGACAACGAGCCCAGCCATTGGCCTTGCCCGTTGACTACCAGCAACGAGCCCGGCGCACGGGGCGCCGAACCATAGGTGGCGAGCACCGTGCACAGCCACACCGGCTGGCCTGCGGACAACCAGGCCAGTGCGCGCTGCAGCACTTGCAGGTCCAGGTGCTGCATGTCAGTGGGCTCCGTGTTCGGCGGCCGGGGCCTGGGCTTCGAGCGCCTGCACGTCAGCCACCGTCAGCTCTGCGGTTTGCCCGCCGAAGCCTTGGCGCAGGTAATTGAGCAGGTCAGTCAGTTGCTCGGTGCCCAGTTTGTCGGCAAAGCCCGGCATGGGTTGCATGTGCTCGAACCCTGCGAACTTCTGTTCGCCGATACCGTCCTCGATCACCCGCACCAGGTTGCGCGGATCTTCCAGGCGCAAGGTGGTGTTGCCGCGCATCGCCACCGCAACGTGCGGTTTGCCTTCGCCTTCGGGGGCGTGGCAGCCGGCGCACACGTTCAGGTATTGCTGGCGGCCGCGCTGGGCGCTGGGGCCCAGGTCGGCCAGCGCGACCGTTGCAGGCGCCTTGGCCGCAGGTGGCTGGTCGCCCAGCAGGTAGGTGGCCATGGCCGAAAGGTCCGGGTCGTTCAGGCCCTGGGTGCTGTTGTGGAACACCGGGAACATCTCGTTGAACATCGTGCCTTGGGCGCTCATGCCGTGCTTGAGGAAGCTGCTCAGGTCTTGATGATCCCAGCCGCGGGCGGCCAGGTCATCGGCCAACAGGCTGGGCGCCAGGTAGCCATTGAGCAGCCCGCCGGTGAGGCGCTTGTCTTGCTGCATGGCGCCGGGCAGGCCGCGCGGGGTGTGGCATTCGCCACAGTGGCCAAGCACTTCGACCATGTATTGCCCGCGCGCCCAGGCCTCGCTTTTGCCCTGGGCGGGCGCAAGCTTCAGGTCATTGCCGTACAGCATGTTCCAGCCCATCAGGCCCAGGCGCACGTTGAACGGGAAGGCCAGGTGGGTCACGGGGGCAGGGCGGTTGATCGGCTCCACGGTTTTCAGGTACGCATGAATGGCGTCGGAGTCGGCGCGCGGCATCAGGTGGTACGAGGTGTAGGGCATGGCCGGGTACAGGTTGGCACCATCCCGACGCTTGCCCTCGGTGAGGGCGGCAAAGAATTCGTCGTCGCTGTACAGGCCGATGCCGTGTTCCTTGTCCGGGGTGATGTTGGTGCCATAGATGGTGCCGAATGGCGAGACGATCGGCAGCCCGCCGGCGAACGGCGCGCCACCGGGTACGGTGTGGCAGGCCATGCAGTCGGCGGCGCGAGCCAGGTATTGGCCGCGGGCCACCTGTTCATCGGCGTGCGCGGCCAACAGCGGGGTGCACAGGGTGAGCGCCAAGGCCAGGCGCGACAGTGTAGGTGTCATGCTTAGCCCTCCTTGACTAGGCCGAGATCGGTCAGCACGTTGCGCGTGGCGTTGTAGTAGCGCACGTAGCCGGTGCAGCGGCACACGTGTTGCCCCAGGCTGTCTTCGATCACCTGTTCCAACTGGCTTTTGACCACGGGCTGGCGTTGCAGCTTTTCCACCAGCACGGTGGCGGCGTTGACGAAGCCGGGCGCGCAGTAGCTGCACTGGAAAGCAAATTCATCGACGAAGCGTTGCTGGATCGGGCTCAGCGCAATGACCTTGCCGTCGGCATCGCGCGAGGCGTGGCCTTCGATGGTGCGCACGGTCTTGCCTTCGAAATAGTGCACGCCGGTGATGCAGGTGCGCACTTGCTCGCTGGTGCCGTCGGGGTTGTCGACGATCACCACGCAAGCGTGGCAGATGCCCTGGCCGCAGCCCAGGCGTGAGCCGGTGAGGTTTTCGTATTCGTGCAGGTAGTCGAGCATCGGCAGGTCATCAGGGACGTCCACGGGGCCGACGGGTTGACCGTTGAGGGTCAGGTTGAGCGCACGGTTAGCCATTGAGGGCCTCCTTGATACGAGCAGAAGTGATCGGCAGGTCGCGCACGCGCTTGCCAATGGCGTGGGCCACGGCGTTGCCGATGGCGCCGACCACAGGGATCATCACCACTTCGGCAATGCCCTTGGACGGGTCGCTGGGTGACAGCGGCGGCAGAATCTCCGCCGTCTGGTTCCACACCGCCACGTGCCGGGCCATGGGCAGGCGGTAGCGGTTGAAGTTCCAGTCACCTTCGCCCGGCCCCCCTTCGTACAGGGGCATTTCTTCCATCAGCGCATGGCCGATGCCCATGGCGATGCCGCCTTCGAGCTGGCCCTTGACCAGTTCGGGCACCAGCACGCGGCCGCACTCCACCCAGGAATGGTGGTTGAGTACCGAAACCTCGGCCGAGCCCTTGTTCACTTTTACTTCCACCAAGGTTGCGACCGGACTGTAGTAGGTCACCGCCGCGTTGTTCAGTTGGGTGGCCGGGTATTGCACGTTCTGCCGATCGAGCAGGTGGAAGCCTGCGCTGCTCATCTGCGCCTTCTTGATGCCGGGGGCGCCGTCACCGTATTTCACGGCCAGGCCGTCCAGCGGCAGGCGTTCGCGCACGCCGTCGATGCTGTATTCGGCCTCGGCCCAGCTCCAGCGATTGAAGCCGTGCACCGTGGCACCGGTGACCAGGCCGCGGGCGTGGGCGTGCTTGGCCAACTGGGCGAAGGGCAAAGGCTGCATGCCGTTGGCGGTGAGTTGGCCGTCGACCCAGTAGGCGTCTTCGCGGCGCACCACGTAAGGGTTGGCCTGGCCGCCAAACGGGCCTTGGCGCCAGATCTCCAGGGCCGCTGGCCACAAGCCGTGGTTGAACAGCACGCGGGCGGCTTCGCGGGTGGCGTGGCTGAAGTAGAACGCCGAGTTGGTGGCCGATGAGGCCGAGGCGATCTTGCCCACCCAGCGCGGGTTACGCAGGTTGGCGTCCTGTTCGGCCTGGCTCATGATGTAGGGGTTGCCACCGCTGGTGAGCTGAAGCTCGTCCCACTCGGTTTCACCGGTCTTGACCTCGGTGGCGGGCAGGCCGAGGAAGTCGGCCACCACCAAGGCCTGGGAGGTGGACATGCCGGTGCCGATCTCGATGCCGATGTGGCGCAAGGTGATGTGGCCTTCGGCGGTGTACTCGATGCTGGCCATGGGCGCTTCGCTGCCGGTACCGAAGTCTTTCTGGCAGATGGCAAAACCCACGCCGTACCAGTTGTCTGGGTCTGCCGCTTCACGCTGCTGCTTGAGCGCGTCGCGGTTTTTCCAGACCGGATGGCTGGCGGCCTTGTCGAGGATTTCGTGCAGGCGCAAAGCACCGGCCGGGATCGCGCCCTGGGTGTTTTTCATGCCCGAGCGCAGGGCGTTCTTGCGGCGCAGGTCGATGGCGTCGACCTTGAGGCGCCCGGCGATTTCGTCGACCATCATTTCGGTGGACGCCATGCTTTGCAGGGTGCCGTAGCCGCGCATGGAGCCGGCCTCGACGCCACGCGAGTGGTAGGCGGTCACTTGCAAATCGTTCTGCGGCATGTAGTAGATCGACTGCGCGGCAGTGGCGCCCACGGCAGCCACGGAGGGGCTGTAGTTGATGCGCCCACCGCCGTCGACGTTCATCTCGGCGCGAAAGATCTGGAAGCTGTGGTCGGTCTTGTCCACGGCCAATTGGTAGCGGATATCGAACGGGTGGCGCTTGATGCCGCTCTGGAATTGCTCGTAGCGGTCGTTGGCCAGGCGCACCGGCACACCTGCGCCATACAGCGCGGCCAGGGCTGCGTAGTAGACGAAGATGTTGTGGTCTTTGGAGCCGTAGCCCACGGTGTAGCCGGGGTGCATGTTCAGCTTGGCCAGGCCGAAGCGCGAGGGGGCGATCATCTTCGCCGTTTCCGTCGCCGCTTCCAGCGGGCATTGGGTAGCCACCACAAAATGCAGGGTCTTGCTGGCGGGGTCATACCAGCCGTTGCCGTTGTCCGGCTCCATGGCCGCCGGCTCAATGGACGGCGTCTTGTAGCGCTCGTCGAACACCAGCCAGTTGTCGGGCGGGGTCTGCAGTTGCTGCTGCATGCGCTGGGCGTAGAACAGGCCGCGCTCGGTCAGGTTGCCGTGCAGGTCGGGCTGGGAGTTCCACACCGGGCGGCGGTTCTTCAGCATCGGGAACAGGATCGAGTCCTTGAGGCTGGCGAATTCGTCTTCGTCGGCCGAGGTGGCGCCGCCCACGCGCACGTAGCGGAAGCTGCCGTAAGGGTCACGCTCGTAGAAGGGCACCTTGGCGCCGTAGCGGATGGCCTTGTCGTTGAACTTGAGTTGGTTCTTGGCCTGGCGGAAGCGCTCGAAGTCGTTCCAGATCAGGATCGCCACCGGGTGGCCGATGAACATCGGCACCTGGCCCACCGGCAGCAACGGGTCGGGAGCGTGGTCTTCGGGGAAGACGATGCCGTCCTTGTCCAGGTCCTGGGCGGTGACGATGCGATCGGGTTGCAGCTCGGGGCTCAGCCACGACAGGTCGTACCCCGCGTAGAGCCGGTCGGCCTTGGTGATCTTCAACAACATGGCGTGGCCCTGTTGCTGGGGCCAGCCGGCCATGTCCTTGGCGCGGATGTCGCGGGCGAATACTTTGCTGCCGCAGACCTTGGACAAGGCATCGTTACGCGAACGCGCCTTGCCGTTGTTGCCCAGCCACTGTTCGGAAGGCACGGTCACGCTGCTTTCCTTGAGTGCCGCCAGGGCCTGGCCGCTGAGGGGCGTGAGCGTCACGCTGACGCCCGCAATCAGCCCGCCTTGCAGGAAGGAGCGCCGGGAGAAATCACGGTTGGACATCAAACATCCTCTGGGCAGTACAGGGTCCGCCCATGTCGTTGTAGGTGTTGTTATTGAGGTCACGCAGATGCCCTTGCAGCGGGTGCGAAGGGCGGAACATTGGCAGTTAAAAGCTGACCTGAAAGTTAACTTTATCGGTTTCCCTGGCGTAAAGCAAAGCAAAGCGGCGGGCGGCGGCTGTGTTTCATGTGGCCATTACCGGTAGTATTCGTGTCCCGATCCGTGTTTTGTGCTTTACGCCATGGCCCTCGCCGCACCTCCCGATTTGTCCAACACCCGCATGCCGGTGCAACCCTTGGCCCGTACTTACGTGCGTGGGCATTTCGTGGAGCCGCACCAGCACGCCTGGGGCCAGGTGCTGTACGCGATGTCGGGGGTAATGTGGGTGCAAACCCCGCACGAAGCGCTGGTGGTGCCGCCGCAGCGGGCGGTGTGGTTGCCACCCGGCGTGGCCCACGGGATACGGGTGGTGTCGGACCTGGAAATGCGCAACATCTATGTGCCGCCGCACACCGCTGCCACGCTGGAAGGCACGGTGCAGGTGCTGGAAGTGGGGCGCTTGCTGCGCGAATTGATCCTGAACCTGGTGGAGCAGCGCGAGCAGAGCGACCGGCCGTACTACGATGCGTTGGCGCGCCTGGCGCTACTGGAGCTTGGCCGGGCGCGGCGTACCTTGATCAAGGTGCCGATGCCCGGCGGCTCGGACCGGCGCTTGATGAACCTGTGCCAGGCGGTGATGGATTCGCCGTCGCTGGACATCGCGTTCGAGCAGCATGCCGAGCACGTGGGCGCCAGCGTGCGGACCTTGTCGCGGTTGTTTCAGGCGGCGTTAGGGATGGGGTTCGCACAGTGGCGGCGGGATGTGCAACTGGCCACGGCGGTGGCGGAGTTGATCCAGGGGGTGCCGGTAAGCGTGATCGCACGGTCGCTGGGGTATACGCCCAGCAGCTTCAGTGACATGTTCCGGCGGGCGCTGGGGGTGGCGCCTTCGCAGTATGTTGCCCGGTGAGGGCGGGCCCACCCCAGCGCTCTCTCAGGGGAGAGGGCTGGGCCATGGGCTTGGGACGCCTCACGGGATCCGGGTAATTTCCACGCCACTTTGCAACAGCTGAAAACGGTCTTCACCCAAGTGGGTCACACGGTCGCCAATGGCCAGGCGATAGGTGGTCTTGGGTGCCGAAAGAGTGCTGTCATCCAAGCTCTGAACCGATTCCTGGAATTCGTGCACCGGGTAGATGCGGCCTTCGGCATCCCGTGCATGAAATTGTCCAACGAGTACTGCAGCCATTTGATTTACAACCTCTGGAAAAATCCGGTAGATAACTTCTGCCCCTGTAGACCACTGTTTTATAGGGGAAGTTTTACCGGATGTGAAAAAAAACCGGGCAAGCGGCGGGTAGCATAAAGCTTTGTGCAGCCGGCAGGGCGATAACGGATAAGCGGCAGACTGCGCCACCATCATCTATACCTACCCTTCCTTTTGTCAGCATGTGGGAGTTGCCATGAGCAAGGTCTATTCGGTTGCGGTGTTGGTCGGCAGCCTGCGCAAAGCCTCCATCAACCGCAAGGTCGCCTTGGCGCTGGCGGACCTGGCACCGGCCACGCTGTCGTTGAAGATCATCGAGATCGGCGATCTGCCGTTGTACAACGAAGACATCGACGTGAATCCACCCGCCAGTTATACAGCGTTTCGCCAGGCACTGGGGGGCTGTGATGCGGTGTTGTTCGTGACGCCGGAGTACAACCGCTCGGTGCCGGCACCGCTGAAGAACGCCATCGACGTGGGTTCGCGGCCTTACGGGCAGAGTTCCTGGGGCAATAAACCGGGGGCGGTGATCAGTGTGTCGCCGGGGGCGGTGGGTGGTTTTGGCGCCAACCATCATTTGCGCCAGTCCATGGTGTTCCTGAATGTGCCGATGATGCAGCAGCCCGAAGCCTACGTGGGCAATGCCGGGGCGTTGTTCGATGACGCGGGGCACTTGTCGGAGAAGAGCAAGCCGTTCCTGCAGAGCTTTATCGATGCGTTCGCCACCTGGGTCGAGCAACACAAGAAGTGAGCCTTGCCCTGTGCGAGCGCGGCTTGCCGGCGATGGCGTCCCTGAGGGCCCCATCGCCGGCAAGCCGCGCTCGCACAAAAGCCCCATCAGTGGCCTCGATCAGACTGCCTGCGGCATCTCGCCCGCCGCCAGGCGGCGGTTGATGTCTTCGATCACCTGCGGCAGCTCGTTGATGGTGTCGATCAGGTAGTGCGGGCGCGAGCTTTCAAACATCGCGTGGATGCGCGTGCGCTCGCTGGCCAGCGTCGCGGCCGGCAGCGCCTTGTAGCCCTCGTAGGTCAGCCCCAGCGCATTGCCCGAGCACACCAGCGCGACGGTCCACATGCCGGCGCGGCGGCCTTCCAGGATGCCCGGCACGGTGTCATCGACCTTCACGCAGGCGGCGACGTCGTCAATCCCCAGGGCAATCACGTTGGCCAGGGCCTGGGCAGGCCATGGGCGACCGTTGGGCACTTCGTCGGTGGCCACCACGTGGTCGGCGACGTAGCCGTTTTTTTCCGCAAGCTCCACCACCTTGGCCATGACCACGGCCGGGTAGCCGGAGCACGAACCGATCTTCAAACCGTGCTGGCGCAGTTGGGTGATGGTGTCCAGGGCGCCGGGGATCAGCGCCGAATGGGCGGCGATCTTCTCGATCTGCAGCGGCATGAAACGGTTGTAAATGGCGGTCACGTCATCGTCGGTGGGCGCGCGGCCGAATACTTTTTTGTAGCGCTCGCTGATGGCCGGGATGTCGCACAGGGTGCGGATGTGGTCCCACTTGCCCATGCCCATCGGGCCCCGTGCCTCTTCGATGGACACCTGCACGTCGAACTCGCCAAAGGCTTCGACAAAGATCTGGGTGGGGGCGAAGGAGCCGAAGTCGACCACGGTGCCGGCCCAGTCGAGGATCACGGCTTGGGTCTTGCTTGGGTTGTTGTAGTTCATGGGGTGCTCCTGAGCAAAATCGTGAAAAAAGGGAGTTAGATGTCCAGCACTTCCATCTCGCGCAGCACCTGCGCAATCGCATCCACCGCTGCCTGCATGCCGCTGCGGTCGACGCAGCCAATGCAGCCCACGCGGAAGGTTTCAACCTGGGTCAACTTGCCGGGGTAGAGGATGAAACCCTTGGCCTTGACCCGTTCGTAGAAGTCTTTGAACTGGTAGCGCGGGTCTTCGGGGGCGTGGAAGGTGACGATGATTGGCGCCTGGATGGCCGCCGGCAGAAAACTGCGCAGGCCGATGCTGGCCATGCCGTCGAGCAAGGTCTGGCAGTTGTCGGCGTAGCGCTGGTGCCGGGCCTGCAGGCCGCCTTCTTCAACATACTGCAGCAGCGCTTCGTGCAGCGCCGCCACCACGTGGGTGGGTGGGGTGAAGCGCCACTGGCCGGTCTTGGCCATGTAGGCGTGCTGGTCGTACAAGTCCATGGCCAGGGAGTGGCTGTTGCCTTCGGCTTTCGCCAGGGCCTGTTGGTGGGTGAACACGAAGCCCATGCCGGGCACGCCTTCCAGGCACTTGCCGGAGGCTGCGATCAAGGCGTCGAAGGGCACTTGTTGGGCGTCGATCGGCAGGGCGCCGAAGCTGCTCATGGCGTCGATGATCAGGCGCTTGCCGTGCTGCGCAATGACGTGGGCGATCTCGGGCAGCGGGTTGAGGATGCCGGTGCTGGTTTCGCAGTGGATCAGCGCCACGTGGGTGATGCTCGGGTCTTCGCGCAGCAGGCGGTCGACGTCGCCTGGGGTGGTGGGATCGTCTTCGGCGGTTTCGAAGGTGCTGAAGGCGCGGCCCAGCACTTTGCAGATTTTTGCCAGGCGCGTGCCGTAGGCGCCGTTGATCAGCACCAGCACCTTGCCGTCGCGCGGCACCAGGGTGCCGATGGCGGCTTCCACGGCGAATGTACCGCTGCCTTGCAGGGGCACGCAGTGGTGGCTGGCACTGGCGTTGAGGATGCCGAGCAGTTGCTCGCACACACTGGCGGTCAGTTGGTTGAAGCTGTCATCCCATGAGCCCCAGTCCAGCATCATGGCCTGGCGGGTACGGGCAGAAGTGGTCAGTGGTCCTGGCGTCAGCAGTATGGGCGCGGCGGTGCTCATGGTGGTTCCTCGCAAGCGGTGGGCTGAACTTACGGGGGCTAAGTTGCAATTTGGCAAAGCATCAATCAAATTGTTTGTTGTTATGCCAACTATAAGTCAGGCCGATCCATGAACCTTTTTCAGCTACGCGCCTTCGATGCAGTGGCCCGCGAGGGCAGTTTCACCCGGGCTGCCAGCCGGCTGTTCATCAGCCAGCCGGCGGTCACCGGGCACATCAAGGCCCTTGAAGAGCACTACCAGATTACCCTTTTGCGGCGCACTGCCCGGCGGGTGGAGCTGACGGAGGAAGGCATCAAGCTTGCGGCCATCACCCGCGCCATGTTTGGCCTGGCCGAAGAGGCCCAGGTGCTGCTGGAGGCCAACCGGCAACTGCTGACCGGGCGCCTGGAGGTGGCCGCCGACGGCCCGCACCGGGTGATGCCGATGCTGGCCAGCCTGCGGGCGCGCTACCCCGGCATCACGGTGAACCTGCGCCTGGGCAACGCCCAGGAGACCCTGGCAGCGCTGCTGTCCGAGCACGCCGACGTGGCGGTGATGACCGAGGTGGAGCCGCGCAAGGGCCTGCACCTGCAGACACTGACCGCCTCGCACATCTGCGCGCTGGTACCGGCCGGGCATGAGTGGGAAGGGCGCTCGATCCAGATCAAGCAACTGGACCAGCAGATCATGGTGTTGCGCGAGCCGAACTCGATCACCCGGCGCACCTTTGACTCGGCCTGTGCCCAGGCTGGGATTCACCCACGGGTGCTGCTGGAGCTGGACAGCCGCGAGGCTGTGACGGAGGCGGTGGCGGCGCAGTTGGGGATCGGCAT
Organism: Pseudomonas abieticivorans; assembly: GCF_023509015.1. Taxonomy (NCBI): domain Bacteria; kingdom Pseudomonadati; phylum Pseudomonadota; class Gammaproteobacteria; order Pseudomonadales; family Pseudomonadaceae; genus Pseudomonas; species Pseudomonas abieticivorans. The sequence goes on along the minus strand of NZ_CP094975.1, from coordinate 537,599 downwards.
CGTCTCCTCGGTGGAGGTCAGCCATGACCCACGGGTGATCGCGGTGCCGGTGAGTGGGGCGGGGTTGGTCAACCGGCACATGATCGGCTGCCTGGAACGGCGACGCGAGTTGCGTCTGATTCAGGCGTTCATGGCCTTGGCACCGGTTACGCCGGCTCCGCCATAATCTCCAGGAAGGTCGCCACTACCCGCCGGGTCTGCTGTTCGCGCAAACACACCAGGTTCTCGGTCAGGCGCCGTTGGCAATCGATAATCGGCAACACGCACACCCGCGCATCGGCGCCCACTTCGGCCGCCGACACCACGCCCACGCCAATCCCCACCACCACCGCTTCGCGCGCTGCCTCCCGGCCTTCCACCTGGATCGCCGGGCGGATGCGCAGGCCACGGGCGTGCATTTCCTCTTCCAGGGTTTGCCGGGTGACCGAGCCGGTCTCGCGCAGCACCAGTGGTGTGTCGTCAAGGTCGGCCAAGTGGATGCTGGTGCGCCCGGCCCACGGGTGGCTCTTGGAAACAAACGCCACCATCGAGGCATCGCGCAACGGCACGATCAGCAGGCGCTCGTCTTCGATGTCGCGGCCGATCAGGGCCAGGTCCGCCTGGTAGCTGAACAATCGCCCCAGCGAGTCGTCGGTGTTGCCGGTTTCGATCTTCACGGTAATGCCGGGGTAGCGCTGGCAAAACCTGGCGATCTGCGGCAACACGTGCACGGGGGCGTCCACCGCCAGGGTCAGGCTGCCGGTCTGCAGGGCCTGGGAATCCTGCAACAGCTCGAAGGCCTCGGCCTCGCTCACGAACAGGCGTTGGGTGATGGCCAGCAGGCGTTCACCCAGGTCGGTGAGGTGCACCGAGCGCTTGTTGCGGTTGAACAGCTGCACGCTGAAACGCTCTTCGAGCTTGCGCACTTGATCGGAAATCGCAGGTTGGGTCAGGAACAGTTTTTCGGCAGCGCGGGTGAAGCTGCCGGCCACGGCAACGGCGTGGAAGGCTTTGAGTTGGGCGTGGGAAACGGCCATGGCAATCCTTACAAGCTGAGCTTATGAGTGAAATACGATAAATCGATTTCACTTATGTGTCTGTAATTGTTTCTATCGCTTCCAGCTCGATTGTCGGACACAGATCTACGACGAGTCACGGGTTTAACCACCCGGCTGACCAGGTGCGGGCCCGCCCTGAAGTGCTTATCACAATAAAAATATTGGCGTTTTTACTTCGAACTCTGCCGGCACACTCAACCCCCGAGGTCAGACTCACATGACACAGCACATCGCATCCCTGAAGCGTTGGCGCACGCAGATTTTCGCGATCACCTGGTTGGCCTATGCCGCCTTCTACTTCACCCGCAAAGCGTTCTCCGTGGCCAAGCTGGGCATCAGCGACGACCCCACCTTCCACCTCGACAAAATGGCCATGGCCAACCTGGATGGTATCTACCTGGCGGCCTACGCCGTGGGGCAGTTCACCTGGGGCATGCTCGCCGACCGCTTTGGCCCACGGGTAGTGGTGCTGGGCGGCCTGGTGATATCGGCCCTGGCGGCCTTGGTGATGGGCACATACGCGACCTTTCCGATCTTCGCCACCTGCATGCTGATCCAGGGCATGGCCCAGTCCACCGGCTGGTCGGGGTTGTGCAAGAACATCGGCAGCTTTTTTCCCGCCGAGCAACGCGGCCGGGTACTGGGCTGGTGGAGTTCGTGCTACGCCTTCGGCGGCCTTGTGGCTTCACCCTTCGCCGGGTATTGGGCCTACACCGTGTTCGGCAACTGGGAGGCGGCGTTTGTCTCCTGCGCCGTCGTGGTCGGGCTGGTGGCCGTATTGTTCTTTATTTTCCAGCGCAACACGCCGCAAGACGTGGGCTTGCCGCCGGTGGAGCCGCAAGTGCAGGTCCAGGCCGCAGCCCATGTCACCAGTGTCTGGGCGCCGCTGCGCGAGGTGCTGCGCAACCGCACGGTACTGGTGCTGGGGCTGGCGTATTTCATGCTCAAGCCAGCACGTTATGCGATTTTGCTTTGGGGGCCGGTGATTGTCTTCGAGCAGATGCCGCAAGTGGGCAAGGTGGGTGCGGCCATTGTGCCGACGGCCTTTGAACTGGCCGGGTTGCTGGGCCCGATCATGATCGGCATGGCCTCCGACAAGCTGTTTGGTGCCCGGCGCATGCCGGCCTGTGTGATCAGTTTGCTGGCATTGACCGTGACCTTGGCCTTGTTCATGGGCGCCATGCACACCGGCAGCGTGATGGTGGTGGTGAGCTTGTTGTTTGTGATGGGCCTGACCCTGTACGGGCCGGACGCCATGATCAGCGGTGCGGCGGCGATCGACTTCGGCACCGCCAAGGCCGGGGCTACGGCAGCCGGCTTCGTCAACGGCTGCGGGTCGGTGGGGGCGGTCCTGGGTGGCCTGTTGCCGGGCTATTTCGATACGGTCACGGTGTTTATCGTGTTCGCCGGTTGCGCGCTGTTTTCCGCAGCCGTGCTGGTGCCGCACTGGAACAGCCGGCCCGTGAGCCTGAAGGTTGCCGATACGCCTGAGCCTGCGCTGAACATCAAACCCCTGCGCACCTGATATGCCCTTTCCCGGTCAGGTCTCGGCAGACTGACCGGGTTTTTTTGTCGATTGGCCGGTGGTGCGTATAAACTGGCGCGATGCGCTGATCGATACCGGCATCGGCGCCAAAGAAAGAGAGTCGACATGGGCGCACAGTGGAAAGTTAAACACAGAGAAGCAGCAGCCAACGCCAAAGGGCGGATTTTTGGCAAGCTGTCCAAGGAAATTTCGATCGCTGCTCGTTCCGGCACCGACCCGGACACCAACGCGCGGTTGCGCCTGGTGATCGAGCAGGCGAAAAAAGCCTCGATGACCCGCGAAACCCTGGAACGCGCCATCAAGAAAGGCGCCGGCATTGGCGGCGACGCCGTGCACTACAGCCTGGTCAAATACGAAGGCTTTGCCCCGCACCAAGTGCCGGTGATCGTCGAGTGCCTGACCGACAACGTCAACCGCACCGTATCGCAAATCCGCGTGCTGTTTCGCAAGGGCACCCTGGGCGCCGAAGGCTCGGTGTCGTGGGACTTCAACCACGTGGGCATGATCGAAGCGACCCCGGTCAACCCGGACGCCGATGCCGAAATGGCCGCCATCGAAGCCGGCGCGCAGGATTTCGACGAGGGCGAGGAGGAGGGCCAGACCCTGTTCATCACCGAAGTCACCGACCTTGACGCCGTGTGCAAGGCGCTGCCGGAGCAGGGCTTCACCGTGGTCGCGGCCAAGATCGGCTACACCTCGAAAAACCCAGTGTCGGGTTTGAGCGACGAGCACATGGCGGAAGTCGAAGCGTTCCTGGAAGCCATCGACGAGAACGATGACGTGCAGAACGTGTACGTGGGCCTGGCGGGCTAAACCCCTTAGGAGCGGCGAACCGCCGCTCCTACTCAGGCAGGCTGTACTCGTTCAGCTGGTCGTGGATATCTTCGAACCAAGGCCGATCCAGCATGTCCGGTTGCGTGCATTCGGCATGCAGCATGTCCAGATCCTCGACGTTACCGCCGATACCGCAGATATCCAGCAACTCCCCCAGCAATATCCCGAACGCATTCACCTCGATCCGCTCCATCAACTCCGCCGCTCGGCTGCGGTCACGCGGGTAGAAGCACGCCGCGCCAAAATCCCCCAGCAGGCATTCGCCGTCTTCGCGCCAGAGGATATTGTGCGCATACAAATCGCCATGAGCGATGCCGCGCGCGTGCAGGTGCGCGGCCACCGAGGCGATGCCGCGAGCGATGCGCAGCGCGGCCTGTGGGGTAGGTTGGGTGTGTGCGGCATACACATCGCGGCTGCAGGTATCCAGGCTCGGTAACCCGGCCAGGTTCTTGAAGGCCGGGTCGATCAGTTCCATCACCAGCCCCGTGGCGCCCTGCGGGTGATCGACGATACGCCCCAGCACCTTGATCAGGTTGGGGTGGTTGCCGGCCGCCAGGCACGCGTTCATCTCGTTGAGCGGCGTGCCGTCGCTGGTCATGTGGCCCTTGTACAGCTTCACCGCCACCGGCTGGGTGCCGCGCCACAGGCCCTGGCGGATGACGCCGGAAGCGCCTTCGCCCAGTTGCTGCGCCAACGTCAGCTCTGCCCAAGGGATCTCGACCACCTGGGTGTCGTCCTGTGGCGTGTCGAAGGCTTCGCCCATTGGGTTGCCGGCATAGGCCAACCAGGCCAGGCTTTCGAGCTGCAGCAGCCAGGCCGGCAGGTATTCCAGCTGGTTGGCGGACAGGCGCAGCAACTCCAGGTTGTGCAGCTTGGCCATGCTGCCGGGCAGTTGGCGCAGGCGGTTGCCAGACAGCATCAGCTTTTGCATCAGGAAATGTTCACCCAGGGCCTCAGGCAGTTGCTCGATGCAGTTGTCCGTCAGGATCAGCCAGCGCAACTTGGCCGGCAATGCCGCGGCCGGCACGCTGACGATGCGGTTGGCCTTGAAGCCGACCATGCTCAGCTGCGGGCATTGGCCGATGCACGCGGGCAGCTCGGTGAACTGATTGTCCGAACAAAACAGCACCTTCATGCGGGTCAGCCGGTGCAGGTCATCGGGCAGGCTGCTCAACGCGTTGCCGCTCAGGTTGAGTATCTCCAGGCTGTCGGCCAGGTCGAAGATTTCCTGCGGGAATTCGCTCAGGCCACAGCTCAGGTCCAAGCGGGTGGTGCCTGCCAAAAGGCCTGCTTTCAAGCGTGCGAGGGTGTCCATAAAGGTGTCATCGGCCAGTAAGAGATGACGCGCATGATACCGCGCCATGGCAACCTGCGGGACACCGGCCATACTCATCCTTCGCCCTCAATAACAACAATCCAGGGTTGCACATCGATGAATTATCAGCACGCCTACGCCCACTCCATCGCTGAACCGGCTGCATTCTGGGCCGAACAGGCCCGTCACGTGGCCTGGTTTCGCCCGCCCACGCAGACCTTGACCGAGCGCGGCGACGGCACCCACCAGTGGTTCGCCGACGGGCGCTTGAACACCAGCTACCTGGCCTTGGACCATCAGGTGGAACAAGGCCGTGGCGAGCAGATCGCGCTGGCTTACGACTCGCCCGTCACCGGTAGCCAGCAGCGCTTCACCTACCGCCAGTTGCTGGCCGAGGTGGCGCAACTGGCCGGCCTGCTGCGCAAGCTTGGGGTGCAGAAGGGCGATGGGGTGATCATCTACATGCCCATGGTGCCCCAGGCCGCCATGGCCATGCTGGCCTGCGCGCGCATTGGCGCGGTGCATTCGGTGGTGTTCGGCGGGTTTGCCGCCAATGAGTTGGCCGTGCGCATCGACGATGCACAGCCACGGTTGTTGCTGACCGCGTCCTGCGGGTTGGAGTTTGATCGGGTGATCGAATACAAGCCGCTGGTGGACCAGGCCGTGGCGTTGGCCAAGCACCAGCCCGATCACGTGCTGGTACTGCAACGGCCGCAAGCCGTCGCCCAGTTGCAACCGGGTCGCGACCTGGACTGGCAGCGCGAAGTCGTGCGCGCCGAGCCCGCAGGCCCGGTGGAACTGGCCAGTGGCGACCCTCTGTACATCATGTACACCTCCGGCACCACCGGCAAGCCCAAGGGTATCGTGCGTGAAAACGGCGGCCACGCGGTGGCGCTGACCTTCGCCATGACCCAGGTCTACGGGATGCAGCCGGGGGAGGTGTGGTGGGGCATCTCGGACGTCGGCTGGGTGGTCGGCCATTCGCTGATCGTCTACGGGCCGTTGCTGTGCGGTTGCACCAGCGTGCTGTACGAGGGCAAGCCGATCCGCACCCCGGATGCCGGCAGTTACTGGCGCATCATCGAGCAATACCAGGTGAACGCGTTGTTCTGCGCGCCCACCGCCATGCGCGCGATCCGCAAGCAAGACCCGGAAGGCCGCCTGCTGGCCCGCTACGATTTGAGCTCGCTGCGCCAAGTGTTCCTGGCCGGCGAAAAGCTCGACAGCAGCACCCATCAATGGCTGGAGGAACAGACCGGCAAACCGGTGCACGACCATTGGTGGCAGACCGAAACCGGTTGGCCGGTGACCGCCCCTTGCGCAGGCTTGGAGGGCAGCGGCTCGCGCGCAGGCTCCAGCAACCGCGCGGTGCCGGGCTACGACGTGCGCGTGATGGGCGAGCAGGGCCAGGCCCTGGGCGCCAACGAGCAAGGCAGCATCGTGATCGCGCTGCCACTGCCGCCCGGCTGCAGCCAGACCCTGTGGCGTGACCACCCACGCTACCTGCAGGCCTACCTCAGCACCTTCCCAGGCTTTTACCACACCGGTGACGGCGGCTACCTGGACGAGGAGGGTTTTGTCTACATCATGGGCCGCACCGACGACGTCATTAACGTGGCCGGCCATCGCCTGTCCACCGGCGAAATGGAAGACCTGGTGGCCCTGCACCCGGCCGTGGCCGAATGCGCGGTGATCGGTGTGCACGACGCCATCAAGGGCCAGGTGCCGTTGGCGCTGGTGGTGCTCAAGGACGGTGACGGCATCGAGGAGCGGCAGTTGCAGCAGGAACTGAGCGCAACGGTGCGCGAACGGATCGGCGCCCTGGCGTGCTTTCGCCAGGTGCGGGTGGTCAAGCGATTGCCCAAGACCCGTTCGGGGAAGATCTTGCGCGGGGTGTTGCGCAAGATTGCCGATGACGAGGTGTTTGCGCCGCCTTCGACGTTGGATGATGTGGCGATAGTGGGCGAGATCAGCCAGGTACTGCGGGCAAGATAGGCCCCACCTCGATCAACTGCCCCAACCGACTGCGCGTGCGCGCCAAATCAATCGCCTTGCCCGCCAGGCTCTCGGCCAGCGGCCGCTCGCTGATCAGTTGCAAGCACTTGTCCTGGTCATACAGCACGTCGATCAAATTGATAAACCGCTGCTGCACGGCAATCGAGCAGTCATCCAGCAGCGGCAGTTTGTCGATGATCCAGGTGTCGAACTGACGGTTCAGTTCCAGATAGTCCATCACCGCGGTCGGTTGTTCGCAGATGTCGTCGAAGTCAAAGCGCACGCTGCGCTCATGGCTCATGCGCGCGCGCAACTGGCGCTTGCCCACGGCCAGCGGGAAGTGCGGCAGGTCGGCGGGGGGCAGTTGCAGGGCTTGGCGCTGCGCCGGGGTGCCGGGCCAGACGTAGTGGCCACGGGCGAATTGCTGGCCCGCGCCGGAGCTTGGGTCGGCGCGGTAGTCCTGGGCGCCGCCGACTTCCATCACGTGCATCTGGCTGCTGATCAACTTGATCACCGGCAAAAAGCGCTCGTGGTACAGCGGGTTGGGCAACAGGCCCTCGGGCGGGTAGTTGGAGGTCACCAGCAGGAAGATGCCGCGCTCGAACAGGGCCTTGAACAGCCGCGTGATCAGCATGGCGTCGCCGATGTCGTGCACATGGAACTCGTCAAAGCACAGCACCCGGCAATCGGCGAGCAGCTCGTCCAAGGTCAGGGCCAGGGCGTCGGGCTGTTCGCGGTGGCGGAACATGCCTTCGTGCAGTTTGGCGAAGAAGTCATGAAAGTGCAGGCGGCGCTTTTCGCTCAGGGGCATGGCCTGGAAAAAACCGTCCAGCAGCCAGCTTTTGCCTCGGCCCACGGCGCCATGCAGGTACAGGCTGTGGGGCGCTTTGACGGTGTCGGGTTGCAACAGCGGCTCGACCTTCTCGGCCATGCGCGCGATCACCTGTTGCTGGCCATCGCTCAGGGTGTAGCCCTGCTGCCCGGCCTTGTGCTGGAAGTAGTCGGTGATGTGCTGCCCGCGGCCGATGGGCAGGGCAGGGGTGCCGAAGCGTGATTTGAACCAGGATTTTTTTGGCGGTATGGCGGCCAAGGGGCGTTCCTCTCGTTGCGCGAAGCCCACGGTGGAGCCATCCGCCTAATTTAACCAATCGGGAAAACCGCAGCCAGCCATCTCGCAAAAGCATGGGCGATTGTCGGACTGCGCGTCGGGTTTTTTACACAAACCTGGCGCCGCAGTGGCGGGCTGCTAACCTCATTGGCATGGATCCAAGCTTGGCAAGGGAGTGAAGGCGTGAAGGGACGATCAATCGCGGCGCTGCTGAGCCTGACGCTCGGTGACGCGGCACTGGCGGCACAGTTGCAGGTGGAGGTGCGCGTAAGCGTGCAGCGCGGCTGCCTGCTGGTGTCCCATGTGCGCGATGGCGGCGTAGAAAGCCTCGGCACCCTGGACTTTGGCAGCGCCGCGCGGCTGGACGACCCGCAGGGCCCGCTTTCGGCCCAACTGTCGGGCCAACGCCTGGCGCGGCTGGAATGCAACCCCGACACCGCCTACCAGTTGCAAGTCGACGGCGGCCAGCATGGCGGCGTGGGCGAGGTGCGTTACCTGGGCGGGCCGCGCGCGGGTACCCCGGCCATCCCCTATACCCTGTACCGCGACCCGGCCCGGCGCGTGCCGCTCCCGGTGAACCAAGTGCTCAGCGGCGTGGTGCCCAGCACCGGCTCGGTCGAGTTACCCCTGTATGGCCGTATCCAGCACCTGGCCCAGGTGCCGGAGGCGGGCGAGTATTCGGACTTGGTGAAGGTGACCTTGAGCTGGTAGGCAAAGGACGGCGATATGCGAACAATCACCACGCTGAGCGTGATCTTGGGCAACACGCTGCTGTTAAGCAGCCCGGCCCAGGCACTGATGACCGGCCAGTTCGAGGCGCGGCTGGTGCTCACGGCCAGCTGCCAGGTCAGCTCGGCGGGCGGTGGCAGCGCGGGCTCCCTGGGCACGCTGGACTTTGGCCAACAAGGCCCTACCTGGACGGCGCCCGTCGACGCACGTCTCACCGGCACTGCCGACAGTGTGTTGCAAGTGGCGTGCAACCCCTCGGTCACCGGCTTCAGCGTGACCATCGACGGCGGCACCCACGGCGATGGCACCACCCGGCGCCTGAGCAACGGGCGCCAGACTATCCCCTATCAATTGTCGTTCGATGTGGCCGGCAACCAGCATTACCCCATCGGCCAGCAACGCACCTTCGCCGTGAGCAGCGGCGGGCAGGTCCCGATTCCGATCTACGGCGCGGTGGTGCCCAACCCCGACGCGCTGCCGGTCGGCGTGTACAGCGACATCCTCACGGTGACTTTGGACTGGTAACACAGCAAGGAGTGAATCATGCACGCAAGGTTTGTTCGTACCGTACTTTCATTGCCAGCCCTCGCGCTGCTGGCGTCCCTGACCACCAGCGCCCAGGCTGCGACCACGGTGACCGGGCAGATCACTTCCACGTTGGTTTTGACCAGCAGTTGCCTGGTCAACGGCGTGGCGGGCAGTTCGGCGCTCAATTTCGGTGCCTTGAACTTCGGCACGGCCACCAGCCTGTTTACCGAAGCCGACGCCCAGGTGCTGGGCAGCGGCGGCGCCTTGTCGATCCAGTGCTCCTCGGGCACCACGCCCACGGTCAAGGTGCGCGCCGGCGCCCATGACGGGCAGTCCTCCGGTGGCACCCGGGCCCTGGCCGATGGCCTGGGCAATTTCGTGCCCTATGACCTGTACACCGATTCGGACCATAGCCAGCTCCTGGCAATCGACGGGGTGATCACCCTGCTCGCCAGTTCCGGCGCCGCGCAAACCGTGAACATCTACGGCAAGGCCGTGGGCAAGGCGGGGCTGCCGGCGGGCACATACACCGACACGGTGGCGGTCGAGCTGACGTTCTAGGGCGTTTGAACAGTGCGTGGGTGGCGCGCTGGCGTGCTGCTGGGGCTGATCGTGGCAGGGCCGGCAACGGTTCACGCCGCGCCCAGCGCAACCCTGGCAGTGAGTGCCACGGTGGTCGCCGGTTGCCTGGTGGTGGGCGGCGTGAGCAATTACGGCACCCTGGCGTTCGGCACCTATTCAGCCTTGTCCACCAGCGTTGCGACCACCTCGCTGGCCAATGGCGTGACCCTGCAGTGCACGCCGGGGGTCACCCTGAACATGAAAGTCGATGGCGGCCAGAACAGCAGCAGTGGGCGCAACCTGAAGTCGGGCAGCTCGCTGGTGGCCTATCAACTGTACCGCGATGCCGCCTTGAGCCAGGCGTTGGCCGTCAGTACCAGCGTGGCAGTCAGTTACACCGATGCCAACAACATCAGCCTGCCGATTTATGGACGGGTGGCGCTGCCGGGTACGGCGCCGGCAGGTTCCTACAGCGATGTTTTGCAAGTCGAGTTGTCCTGGTAGGTGTCTGCCAGGGTTTTTCAGCATAAGGAGTGTGTGTATGAAGTTGCCTTCGCGGGCCTTTGGGGCGTGGCTGGTGTGCCTGGGGGTGCTGCATGCCATGCCTGCCCTGGCCGCCAGTTCGGTGTTGATCTGGCCGATCGACCCGGTGCTTGAGGCCGACCAGCAGGCTAGCGCGTTGTGGCTTGAAAACCGCGGCACGGAAACGGCCAACCTGCAGATCCGCGTGTTTGCCTGGAACCAGAGCAACTACGACGACCAGTACCAGAACCAGCGGGACGTGATCGGCAGCCCACCCTTGGCCAAGATCGCTCCCGGGCAAAAGCAACTGGTACGCCTGACCCGTACCAAAAGCATGCCGCCAGGGCAGGAGCAGGCCTACCGCATCATCATCGATGAAATTCCCGGCGCCCAACCCCCGGGCCCCACCGACGGCAAGACCGCGGCGGCGATTCGCTTCCAGATGCGCTATTCAGTGCCGCTGTTCGCCTACGGCGATGGCCTGTGGAGCAAGCCGGACACCACGCGCCCGCGCGACCCGAAAAGCGCCGGCGTGCCGCAATTGACCTGGCGCAAGGTGACCGAGGGCGGCCGCAACTTCGTCGAGATCCGCAACCAGGGCCCGGTGCACGCGCGCCTGACCGACATGACGCTGCAACAGGGCGGGCAGGCCAAGCCGCTGGTCGAGGGCCTGGCAGGCTACGTGCTGCCCGGCGCGAGCATGCGCTGGCCCGTGGCTGATGGCGCCGTGGCCACGGCTTTGCAAGGCCACGTCAACGGTATTGATACACCGCAGGTGATTAGCCAAGCGCACTAGCCATTACGTTGAAACGCCATGGTCGGCAACGGTGGGGAGAAGTCCATAGATGGACGTAAAGAGGCGTGGGTGAAGAGGTTCTGCTGTGCCTGGCTGCTGTTTGCCAGCGCAGCCGCGAGCCAGGCCAATGACCTGCCGCCACCCCCCACTAGCCTTGAGGCGGTGGGCGACGCACAGCTGTATCTGGAACTGGTGGTCAACCAAATGAGCACGGGGCGGGTGGTGGCGGTGGCGCAGCGCGCGGGGCAGTTCTACCTGCCCTTGGCGGACCTGCGCGCGGCCGGCATCGCCCTCAAGGACCAGGCCGGGCCCGAGGTGGCGCTGCAAAGCGTCAACGGCCTGCACACCGAGTACGACAGCCAGCGCCAACGCCTGTTGCTGGATGTGCCGCCTGCCTGGCTGCCCAACCAACGCATCGGCAGTGACCGCCAGTACCCGTCATCACAGGCCATGAGCAGCTTCGGCGCGCTGTTCAACTACGACCTGTACCTGAACGACACCGATGACAGCGGCACCTACCTTGCGGCCTGGAACGAGTTTCGGCTGTTCGACAGCTGGGGTACGTTCTCCAGTACCGGGCAGTACCGCCAAACCCTGTCCAATGGCCAGAGCACGGCAAGCCAGGACACTTTCGTTCGCTACGACAGCACGTGGCGCTACTCGGACGACGCGCGAATGCTGACGTACGAGGCGGGGGACGTGATCACCCGCTCGCTGCCCTGGTCCAGTTCGGTGCGCCTGGGCGGCCTGCAATTGTCCCGCGACTTTGCTGTGCGCCCGGACCTGGTGACCTATCCGCTGCCGCAATTTGCCGGCGAGGCGGCGATCCCCTCGTCAGTGGACCTGTTTATCAACGGCTACAAGTCCAGCAGCACTGACCTGCAACCGGGCCCTTATACCCTCACCAATGTGCCCTACATCAATGGCGCCGGTGAAGCGGTGGTGGTGACCACCGATGCGTTGGGCCGACAGGTGTCCACCTCATTGCCGTTCTACGTCACCAGCACCTTGCTGCAAAAAGGCCTGGCGGACTATTCGGTGTCGGCCGGCAGCATCCGCCGCGACTACGGCCTGAGCAATTTTTCCTATGGCAGCGGGGCCACCTCGGCCAGCCTGCGCTATGGCCTGAGCGACACCGTGACGCTGGAAAGCCACGCCGAAGCCACCGATGCCTTGGCCTTGGGTGGGGTGGGGGCCAACTTGCAGGTGGGCAATTACGGGGTGATCAACGCCGCCGTCAGCCAGAGCCATTTCGACGACCTGGCCGGGCAGCAGTTCAGCCTGGGCTACCAGTACAGCAACCCCCGCATGGGGTTCAGCTATCAACGCTTGCAACGGCGCAACGACTACGCCGACCTGTCCATCGTCGACACCCCCTATTACCGCATGAGCCGCAGCAGCGAACAGGTCACCCTGAGCCTCAACCTGGACCGCTACGGCAGCCTGGGCGTGGGCTATTTCGACGTGCGCGCGGGTGATGATACGCGCACCCGGCTGCTTAACCTGAGCTGGAGCAAGTCACTGTGGAAAGGCAGCAGCCTGTACTTGTCGGCCAACCGCGAAATCGCCGGTGATGGCTGGGCCACCCAGGCCCAGGTGGTGGTGCCGTTCGACCTCAGTGGCACGCTCAGTGTCAGCAGTGAACGCAGCAGCAGCGGCCAGACCCAGCAGCGGGTCAATTACAGCCAGGCCGTGCCCAGCCAGGGCGGCGTGGGCTACAACCTCGGTTATTCCTGGGGCGACAGCGACAGCTATCGCCAGGCCGATCTGACCTGGCGCCTGCAATCGGTGCAACTGCAGGCCGGCGTGTATGGCACCCAAGACGCCCAAACCCGCTGGGCCGATGCCAGTGGCTCGGTGGTGTGGATGGACGGTGGGCTGTTCACCGCCAACCGCATCGACGACGCCTTCGTGGTGGTGAGCACCGACGGCTACGCCAATATCCCAGTGCGCTACGAGAACCAGTGGGTGGGTAACACCGACGGCGGCGGGCACTTGCTGGTGCCGTGGAGCAGTGCCTACTACCGCGGCAAATATGAAATCGACCCGCTGGACTTGCCCGCCAACGTCCAGAGCCCGAACGTGGAGCAACGGGTGGCGGTGCGCCGCGGCAGTGGCTACCTGCTGGAATTTCCGCTGACCCGGGTGGTGGCGGCCAGCCTCCAGTTGGTCGATGCCCGGCAGCAGGACCTGGCCTTGGGCAGCCAGGTGCTGCACGAGCAAAGCGGCGCCCAGGCGGTGGTGGGGTGGGACGGGCTGGTGTACCTGGACAACCTGTCGGCCCACAACAGCCTGGTGGTCACCCTGGGCGAAGGGCGGCAATGCCGGGTGCAGTTCGACGTGGACGTGCAGCAAACCCAGGTGCCGTTGCTGGGGCCGTTGGTGTGCCAATGAGGAGGGGTGGATGAACGCGTGCAAGCTTGCCGCAGGGGTAGTGTTCAGCCAATTGCTGTGCGCGCCGGTGTATGCCCTGTGCAGTGTCGTGAGTACCAGCCCGGCCGCGTTTGGTTCGGTCAGTTCGATACTGGTCCGGACAACGTCGCAGTCCAGTTCCACGCTGAATGCGGGGCTCAGTTGCACGGGCTCGTTGTTGACCTTGTTGAGCACCAACGATCACTTCTACCTGACGGTGACCTCGACCACGGGTGGACTGGTGGGGCCGACCGGTGACGTCATTGGTTATACCCTGTACGCCAATAACAGCAGCAGTTACCCGGTGGCGCGCTCCGTCCAATACGACTTTGCCCGCAATGGCATCATTGATGCGCTGGGCCTGCTGGGTGGCACCACGCCTAGAACCGTGCCGCTTTACCTGGGGACCCTGATCGGCAGTAACGTGGCCGCGGGCGTGTATACCGAGACGTTGTCGCTGGCCTGGAGTTGGAACTATTGCTCAGGTATCGGGGCGCTGGGTATTTGCCTGGGCCGTGACATCGGCAGCGGCAACCAGACCTTGACCGTCAACCTCACCGTGACCAATGACTGCGCCATCACCAAGACCGACATCGCCTTTGGCAGCGCACCGGTGGTGTCGGCATTCAGCGCGGTCAGCCAGACCCTCAACCTGGCCTGCACCAAGGGCAGCAGCTACACCGTGGGCCTGGACGACGGCAAGCAGCCGGTGAGCGTGGGCGGGCGGCGGCGGATGATTTTTGGCAGCAACTACCTGGCCTACGATATTTTCAAGGGCACCAGCGCCGCCGTGCGCTGGGGCAGCACCGGCACGGCGCGGCGCTCCAGCAGCGATGCCGAGGTCAACCCTGGCCTGGGCACGGGTACCGGCAGCCAGATCTTCAGTTATTACGCGAAGGTGTACACCGACCAGACCACCCCGCCGGCGGGCATTTATGCGGATAGCGTCATTCTGGACGTGGCGTTCTAGGCTCTGTACGAAATGTATCCCAGCTCGGCCATGCTGCGTTGAAAACAGGCTTGGAATGCTCATTGACAACCAGTCAAGTCGAGCGCGACCCCGGTCCTTTCCTCGCCTGTTTTCGCCTTGCCTGGCCTTCGTTGGAACACATTTCGTACAGAGCCTAGGGCCTAGAGGCCTTGCAGGCTGTGTTGGGCAATGTCTGCCGGGGCCACCATCGCGTAGTTGTAGCCCGGGCCCGACCAATAGTCGGCCTGCAGGTCACCGTCGCGCCGCGAACCTTGGGGCAGCAACAGGTTGTTGGGGCCCGGTGGGCGCACATAGAAACTGATGCGCCGGCCTTGGGCGTCCTCGTACAGCACCATCGCCGCCGGCCCCTGGTCGGTGGTCAGCAGGCGCCCGCTGACCGGCGTAAAGCCTGCGCCCTGCAAGTTCGGCAGGCGCCGCGCATCGGTGAAATAGCGGTCCAGCCAGTGCTGCATGTCATCGTTCTGGCCAACCTTGAAGTCAGCCGGCAGGATGCCGTCCACCGCAAAGGCACGGTAGGCCTGCAGGGCATCGGTCATGGGTGCGATGGCGCTGTGCTGGGTCATCTCGCGTGCTTGCCAGCCACTCAAGCCTCCCACGCCGATCGCCAGCAGCAACGCGGCGGCGCTGGCCAGGTGGCGGCGCGAGCGCTGGCGCAACTGGCGGCGCAGGGTGTGCAGGTCCAATGCCGGGTTGTCTTCCAACGGCTGGCTGGCGCCCAGGGTGGCGCGCAGGTACTGGGCGTCCTGCTTCCAGGCGTGCACCTTGGCCGCGTCCTGCGGGTGGCTGGCCAGCCAGGCTTCCAGGCGCAGGCGGTCCTGGGTGTCGAGTTGGTGGTCGACGTAGGCGTGCAGATCGGCGTCGCGGGGGGGCAGTGTGATCATTTCAGTATCCGCAGGGCAGGGCGGGCGATTTCGCCATCGCTGAGTAGACGCAGGGCCTGGCGCGCCCGGGACAGGCGCGACATGACGGTGCCGATGGGCACCTTGAGTATGTCGGCCACCTCCTGGTAGCTCAAGCCTTCCACCGAGACCCAGAACAGCAGGGCGCGCTGTTCCGGGTTCAGCCGATCGAAGGCGGCCAGCGTGGATTGCGCCACCACGCTACGCTCTACGGAAGGCTGGGCGTCATCGCCGCCGGTGAAGAATTCGAGCATGCGCGCGTAACGACGCGAGCGGCGGTGCTGGTCGATGAACTGCCGGTACAGGATGGCGAACAGCCAGGCCCGCAGGTCGCCGTCGTCACGCTTGCCGGCCATGCTGTTGAGGGCTTTTTCCAGGCTAGCCTGGACCAGGTCGTCGGCGCTGGCCGACTCGCGGGTGAGCGACAACGCAAAGCGCCGCAAACGCGGGAGCAGGTGGCGCAGTTGGTCGTCGAAGTCGGTCATGGTGGCCTGCATTGGGAGCGTTGAATAAGCAAGACGACTGGGTGGGGAGTTTATTCCAGAAATAACTTAAAAAAACCGGGAATAAACCCGCGCGGGGTTCGTCCCATAGCACCTTCACCTGCGGCCATCGGCCCCGGAGCTGCACATGGTAGATCAAACACCGCCGCCGTTGAGCGGCATCAGCATCGCGCTGCGCCTGGCCGGTATCGCCGCAGTCGTGGCGGTCATCGGCGGGGCATTCGCCTACGTCAACGGCAAGCTCGACCCCCAGCGCCTGACGCCCAACGCCCTGGTCAACGTGTTGGAAAAGAACAACGGCGAGCACCCCGGTTACCGCCGCAACCACTCCAAGGGCATCTGCGTGATCGGCTATTTCGACAGCACCGAGCAGGCCCGCGCCTATTCCAGCGCCGCAGTGTTCAGTGCCGCGCGCACGCCGGTGGTGGGCCGTTTCGCATTGCCCACCGGCAACCCTTATTCACCCGACACCGCCGCGCCGATCCGCAGCATGGCCTTGCGCTTTACCCAAGCGGACGGCCAGCAGTGGCGCACGGGCATGAACGCCATGCCGTTGTTCCCGGTGGGTACCCCGCAGGCGTTCTACGCCATGCTGCAAGCCGGTTCGCCGGACCCTGCCACCGGCAAGCCCAACCCCGAGGCCATGCCCAAGTTTTTCGCCAGCCACCCGGAAACCGCGCCGTTTTTGGCCTGGGTCAAAACCGCCAAGCCGTCGGCCAGCTTTGCCACCGAAACCTATAACAGCATCAACGCCTTTTATCTGGTGGACAGCGCCGGGCATCGCCAGGCAGTGCGCTGGAGCATGGTGCCGCAAGATGCAGAGCCGTCCGGGGTCCCCTCGGGCAGCGATTTCTTGCAGCCCGATCTTGAGCAGCGCCTGAGCAATGGCGCGCTGCGCTGGAAGCTGATGATCACCCTGGCCAACCCTGGCGACCCCACGGACGATGCCAGCAAGGCCTGGCCAGCGGGCCGCCGGGTACTGGATGCCGGCACCCTGGTGTTGCAGAGCACCCAGCCACAGTTGAGTGGCGAGTGCCGCGACATCAACTACGACCCGCTGGTATTGCCCAGTGGCATCGAAGGCTCGGACGACCCGTTGTTGGCCGCCCGATCCGCTGCCTACGCCAGTTCTTACCTGCGCCGTACCAGCGAGGTCAAACAGCTGAAAACCGCGAACGCCACCCAGGAGTCACGCCCATGAATGCTTATTTTGCGCCCCTGGCGCGGTGGATTCACTGGTTGATGGCCGTGTTGCTGCTGGCCATGCTGTTTATCGGCGCGGGTATGGTGGCGTCGGTGTCGGAACGCCACGAATGGCTGATCCATATCCACAAACCCCTGGGCATCGCCTTGTTGGCCTTGGTGATCGTGCGCCTGATCATCCGCTTCAGTACCCGTCAGCCACCGTTGCCGGTGGACTTGCCGGCGGTGCAAAAGCTGGCAGCCAAGGCATCGCATTGGTTGCTGTATGCGCTGATGGTGCTGATGCCGTTGCTCGGCTGGGCGATGATATCGGCGGCAGGTGACCCGGTGATGTTGACCAGCTCACTGCAATTGCCACCGATCATGCCGGCCAATCCGCTGCTGTTTGCCTTTTTGCGCAAGGCTCACGGGTACTTGGCCTACCTGCTGTTCTTGACGGTGCTGGTGCACTTGGCGGCGGCGTTGTTCCATGGGTTCATTCGGCGTGACGGGGTGCTGGAAAGCATGACGGGGCGGGGTAAAGCCCGGTAATTTTTGGCGTCTGGTTCGCGGATGAATTCGCTGCTACAGGATCGAATTCATCCGCGAACAGCTCAGCGCAAATCCTTGACCATGTTCGCCAGCACGCTCAACACGTCCTTGCCCAACTGCTTGGAGCGCTCACCCGACCAGCCGGTGATGGCATTGGGCGCATCATCATGGTCCTTGAAGGGCATTTCCAAGGTCAGCGACAGGCAATCGTACTTGTCGCCCACGGCGTTGGCGGCCAAGGTCATGTTGGCCTGGCCCGGGGCACTTTTCGGGTAGCCATGGCGGGTCTGGAAGTCTGCCGTCTGCTGGCACAGCAGGTCGCGAAACTGCTGCTCTAGCCCGGCGATGCGCGACGTGTAGCTGGGGTTGCCTTCGCAGGCGGCGGTGAACACGTGGGGGATTTCCTCGTCGCCGTGGGCATCCAGAAACAGGTCCACGCCGTATTTGGCCATTTGCTGCTGCACGAAGAACACTTCGGGGGTGTGCTCGGCGCTGGAGTCTTGCCAGGCCCGGTTCAGGTCCTTGCCCATGGCGTTGGTGCGCAGGTGGCCATGGAACGCGCCATCGGGGTTCATGTTGGGCACCAGGTACAGGTCGGCCTCGGCCAGCAAGCCGTTCAACTCGGCGTCATCGGCCTGTTGCAAGCGCTCGACGACCCCTTCCATGAACCACTCGGCCATGTGCTCGCCAGGGTGCTGCTGGGCGATGATCCACAGCTTGCGCTTGCCTTCGGCGCCGTCACCGCGGCGCAGCAAGGGCAGGTCGCGGCCCTCGATGCTTTTGCCCACGGCGATCAGTTCAAGGCCGGCCTTGCCCACCGCCTGGGCGATCAACCACTCGTGGCGTTCACGGCTGTAGGGTTCGAAGTAAGCGAACCAGACCTGACCCTCGGTGGGCACCAGCTCAAAGCTCAGGGCCTTGCCATCGTAGTGGCTGGGTACGCGGAACCAGGTTTTCTGGTCATAGGAGGCGGCAGCGTTGTAGCCGCTCCAGGCACTGTTGTAGGCCGACTGCCCGGCGTTTTCCAGGCTGAAGCGGTGGGGCTGGCCCAACTGCAAGCCATCGGCCTTGAAGTGAAACCACTGGAAGTGCGCGCTTTTGCTGTCCGGGCGCATGGCCAGGCGCACGTTGCTCGGGTCGCTGGCGTCGATCACCTGGATATTGCCGCTGTCGAAGTCGGCGCTGAGGGTGAGGCTGGGCTGGGCGACGGTCATGGAAGTACACCTGTAGAGATTCTTATGGTGCCTACTCTACACGTATAGACAGCCGCTTGATCAGAACCCGCCCACACCGGCGATGATCAGGCCCAAGGTGACCAGGCCTGCCAGCCAACCGGCCAGCACCGTATGCCGGCGCGGCTGGCGGTACCAGGCGCTGGCGCCCAGCCTGCGCGCCGGTGCCTGCAGGGTGCGCCAACGCAGTTCGGTGGCGCGGAAGGCGGCCAGGTGCTCGGGCGCGGCGTCCAGCCAACGGCGGAAATCGATGCGGTCACTGGCGGTGGTCAGTGGGCTTTGCAGCTTCACGTACCATTGGTTGGCCTGGGCGTTACCGGCAGACCCGCCCAAGGCCAGGCGCATGCTTTTTTCGACGCTGGCCAATGGCTGGTCGAGGCGTTCGGCGATCGCGGCGTAGGGCAGGTCGTCCAGGCGGCTCAGCAGAAAAACCTGCTGCACCCGGCGCGGGAGCTTTTTAAGGGCGAGGAAGTCGGCATCCGTATTCAAGGGCGAATGCGCAAACAGGTTGTGCAGAGGCGAGAGTACTGTCATCCATCATTCCTCCCTGCCGCAGACGCCAAAAATAGGGGGGCGTCGTCCCTGACGCTGCGGCAGCTTAGTGTTCATGAGATTGATTCTCAAGCGCTAACTTACTTTTTACAACGTATTGCCGGTTTCAGCGTTAAAAATGCCACTCGATGGACTTCCGCTGGCCGATAGTCCTTTGCTATCATGGCGCCATCGAATTTAGCGTCATCCATCTTCATTAGCCTGAAGATTAAAAAAAAGACCCGGCAAAAAGCCGGGTCAAAAACCGTGATTAGCCTGATGAGGAGATAATCTGAAGGTCCGACCTAAGGTCCTTCAGGTTACCCAACAGATCTCGCGATCTGTTGGGCTCAATAATAATCGTTATCATTTGCAGGTCAAGTGATTTCTCGTTCAGCCATTCAATTATTTTTGCCCGCTCAGTCCAGGGGCAGTTCGGTCGTGCGTTTCACTTCGCTCATGGCGATATTGGAATGGGCTTCCTGAACATGGGGCTTCTGCAACAGATGGTCCCTTAGAAAGCGCTCGTAGCTGGCGATGTCCTGCGCCACCACCTTCAGCATGTAATCCATCCCGCCGGCCATGGTGTAGCACTCCAGCACCTCGGGGTAGCCGGTGATCGCCTCTTCGAACTCCGCCAGAAAACGCCGCCCGTGGCCGCTCAGCTTGACGTTGACGAACACGGTCATGTTCAGGCCCAGCTTTTTGGGGTTGAGCAGGGCGACCTTGCGCTCGATCACGCCGTCTTCCTGCAAGCGATGAATGCGTCGCCAGCACGGCGATTGCGACAGCTCGACGCGCTCGGCGATTTCGGCGGCCGACAGGTCGGCGTCGTGCTGCAACAGCCGCAAAATCCTTCGATCGAGTGGGCTCAGCTTATTCTGCATGATCAGTTCCGTTTTCTTATTTTTAAGGAATCGTTCATGCACACTATGGCCGCAAACGCTGCAATTTAGAAAGAAAAAGCCCGCCTGCGGCAGGCATATTTTTATCAGCGACTGATGAGTCGATTGGCCTTATAAAAATAACAGGAGTGCCGCATGTCCTTAGCCGACGTTCGCCTGGACGATAAGTACCGCCTCGCCACGGGCAACCTCTACCTCACCGGAACCCAGGCCCTGACGCGCCTGCCGATGTTGCAAAAGCAGCGCGACGAAGCGCGCGGGTTGAACACGGCCGGGTTTATTTCCGGCTACCGTGGTTCGCCCTTGGGCAACCTGGACAAAAGCCTGTGGGACGCCAAGGGTTACCTGCAGGAAAACGCTATCCACTTCCAGCCCGGCATCAACGAAGAGTTGGGTGCGACGGCGGTGTGGGGCAGCCAGCAGGTCAACCTGTTTCCCGAAGGCAAGTACGACGGCGTGTTTGCCCTGTGGTACGGCAAGGGCCCGGGCGTAGACCGCTGCGGTGACGTGTTCAAGCACGGCAACTCGGCCGGCGTCGCGCCGTTGGGCGGCGTGCTGTTGCTGGCCGGAGATGACCACGGCTGCAAGTCCTCGACCATCGCCCACCAGAGCGAACACGCGTTCATCGCCTCGATGATCCCGGTGCTCAACCCGTGCAATGTCCAGGAAATCCTCGACTACGGCATCATCGGCTGGGAGTTGTCGCGCTACAGCGGGTGCTGGGTGGCGATGAAGACCATCGCTGAAAACGTCGATTCCTCGGCGGTGGTGGAGGTCGATCCTTTGCGGGTACAGACCTGCATACCGGAAGACTTCGAGCTGCCCGAAGGGGGCCTGCACATTCGCTGGCCCGACCCGCCCCTGGCCCAGGAGGCGCGCCTCAACACTTACAAGATCTACGCCGCCCGTGCCTTCGCCCGGGCCAACCACCTGAACAAGGTGATGCTCGATTCCACGCAGCCGCGCCTGGGCATCATCACCACCGGCAAGTCCTACCTGGACGTACGCCAGGCCCTGGAAGAGCTGGGCCTGGACGAGGCGCTGTGCGACCAGGTGGGCATCCGCCTGCTCAAAGTCGGCATGAGCTGGCCGCTGGAGCCGGTGTCGGTGCACGATTTTGCCCAGGGCCTGGACGAGATCCTGGTGGTGGAAGAAAAACGCAGCGTGATCGAGGACCAGCTCACCGGCCAGCTCTACAACTGGCCGGTGGACAAGCGCCCGCGGGTGGTGGGCGAGTTCGACGAAGAAGGCCGCTCGCTGCTGCCCAACCTCAGCGAACTGACCCCGGCGATGATCGCCCGGGTGATCGCCAAGCGCCTGGCACCGATCTACAACAGCCCGCAGATCGAGGCGCGGCTGCGCTTCTTGCTGGAAAAGGAACAGGCCCTGCAAGCCCCGCTGCACAACGCCCAGCGCACCCCACACTTCTGCTCCGGCTGCCCGCACAACACCTCGACCAAAGTGCCCGAAGGCAGCCGAGCGCTGGCCGGCATCGGTTGCCACTACATGACAATCTGGATGGACCGGGAAACCGACACTTTCACCCAGATGGGCGGCGAGGGCGCGACCTGGATCGGCCAGGCGCCGTTCACCCACACCGGCCACGTGTTCCAGAACCTGGGCGATGGCACCTACTTTCACTCAGGCCACCTGGCCCTGCGCGCGGCGGTCGCCTCCAAGGTCAACATCACCTACAAGATTCTCTACAACGATGCCGTGGCCATGACCGGCGGGCAGCCTATCGATGGCATCCTGCGGGTTGACCAACTCAGCCGCCAGGTGTTCGACGAAGGCGTGCAGCGCATCGCCCTGGTCAGCGACGAGCCGGACAAATACCCGAGCCGTGCAGGCTTTGCGCCCATCACCACCTTCCACCACCGCCGTGACCTGGACGCAGTGATGCGCGAGTTGCGCGAGTTCAAGGGCACCTCGGTGATCATCTACGACCAGACCTGCGCCACGGAAAAGCGTCGCCGGCGCAAACGCGGCACCCTGCCGGAGCTGAACAAGCGCGCGATGATCAACCCGGTGGTGTGCGAGGGCTGTGGCGACTGCGGTACGAAATCCGGTTGTTTGTCAGTGCTGCCACTGGAAACCGCCCAGGGCCGCAAGCGCGAGATCGACCAGAACGCCTGCAACAAGGATTTCAGCTGCGTCGAAGGCTTCTGCCCAAGCTTTGTCACCGTGCACGGCGGCAGCCTGCGCAAACCGACCCTGCCCAGCCAGACCCAGGCCTTTGCCGTATTGCCGGAGCCGCAGCTGCCGTCCCTGGCCAAACCGTTCAATATCCTGCTGTCGGGGGTGGGCGGTACCGGCGTGACCACCGTCGGCGCCATGCTGGGCCTGGCGGCCAACCTTGAGGGCAAGGGCTGCAGCGTGCTCGACCAGGCGGGCCTGGCACAAAAATTCGGCCCGGTGGTGGCGCACATCCGCATCGCCGCCACCCAGCAAGACCTGTACGCCGTGCGCATCGCCGCCGGTGACGCCGACCTGCTGCTGGGGTGCGACCTGTTGGTGGCCAGCGGCCCGGATGCCTTGGCCAAGTTGAGCCTGAGCAAGTCGTCGGCGGTGATCAACAGCCAGCAAACCCCCACTGCCGAATTCACCCGCAACCCCGATGCGCAATTCCCGGCCGAAGCGATGATGCAGGCGATCACCGATGCCGTGGGCGTCGACAAGACCTACTTCGTCGAAGCCACGCGCCTGGCGGTCAGCCTGTTGGGCGACAGTATCGCCTGCAACCTGTTCATGCTCGGCTACGCCTACCAGCGCGGGCTGATCCCGGTCACGGCGGCCGCCATCGAAAAGGCGATCGAACTGAACGCGGTGCAGGTCAAGCTCAACCAGCAAGCCTTCCTCTGGGGCCGGCGTGCAGCGCACGACCTGAACGCGGTTGAGCAGGTGCTTAACCCGGTGGCCAACAAGCCGGTCACCACCTTGGAACTGAGCCTGGAGCAACGCCTGCAGGCCAACGCCGCAACCCTGCGTGCCTACCAGAACGCCGGTTACGCCGAGCAGTACCTGGCCACCGTGCAACGGGTACGCGAAGCCGAAGCGCGGCTGCTACCTGGCCAGCCCCAGGCCTTGACCGAAGCGGTGGCGCAGTACTACTTCAAGTTGCTGGCCTACAAGGACGAATACGAAGTGGCACGGTTGTACAGCAATGGCGATTTTACCCGCCAGTTGCAGGCGCAGTTCGAAGGTGACTACCGGCTGGAGTTCCACTTGGCGCCGTCGTGGCTGGCCAAGAAAGACCCTAACAGCGGCCAGCTGCGCAAACGCAGTTTTGGCCCGTGGATGCTTAAGGCATTTGGCGTGCTCCAGCACTTCAAGTGCCTGCGCGGCACGGCGCTCGATCCGTTCGGGCGCAGCGTGGAGCGCCAGCAGGAGCGAGGTTTGATTGCGGCTTACCTGGCCGATATCGAGCTGATTTTGGCGCATCTGAGCCCGGCGACGCGCCATTCGGCGTTGTGCCTGTTGCGCTTGCCGGAAGGTGTTCGGGGGTATGGGCATGTGAAGGAAATGGCCATGGCCAAGGCGGAAAAAGAAGCCGTGATACTGCGCAAGGATGTGCGTGAAGGGCAGGGTAGTATCGTGAAGTTGTACCAAGCGGCCTGACCGGCACCTCTCCTGTAGGAGCGGATTGATCCGCGAAAAGAACGCCGCGATGCACCTGATGCACCGCGGCGTTTTTTTCGCGGTTGGGCGCGGGGTTTATTCCATTTCGACCAACACACTCCCCTCACTCACCATCTCACCCTCTTGGCAGGTCACGCCCTTCACCACCCCGGCCGCTGGTGCGCGAATGCTGTGCTCCATCTTCATCGCTTCCAGTACGACCAGCGCCGTTCCGGCTTCGACGCTTTGCCCCGCCTGCACCATCACCCGCACAATGCTGCCGTTCATGGGAGCGGTCAAACCGCCCTGGGTGGTGTGGCTGGCGTCGGCTTGGGCGATCGGATCGAACAGGCTGACGCCATGCACCTCGCCCTCCCAGCGTACGTACACCGTTTCACCCTGGCGTATGCCCTGGCCGTCGGTGGCGGCGAGGGCGTGCACCACCTGATGCTGATCGCGGCTGCGCAGGTGCAACACGGTTTCAGCGGGCAACCCCAGGCGCAGGCCGTTGCCCGACGTCCACAGGCCTTGATCGGGCTGGGTGCGCACCCATGCCTGTGCTGCCTGTTGCCAGAAGGCTTCGGGCAGCGGGGTCGGTGGCGGTAGCAGTTCGGCCTGGTGGCGCGGGATGAACCCGGTGTCCAGTTCGGCCTTGGCAAAGGCCGGGTGGCCGATGATGCGGCGCAAGAACGCCAGGTTGGTACGCACGCCGCCCACGGCAAACTCATCGAGCATGCTCAGCAAACGCAGCCGCGCCTGTTCGCGATCCTCGCCCCAGGCGATCAGTTTGCCCAGCATCGGGTCGTAGAACGGCGACACGCTGTCACCTTCGGCCACGCCGCTGTCCACACGCTTGCCGGGGCCGGGATTGCTCTCGCGGTACAGTGCCAAGGTACCGGTGGCCGGCAAGAATTCGTTGTCTGGATCTTCGGCATACAGCCGCACTTCGATGGCATGGCCGTTCAGCGGCACCTGTGCCTGGGTCAGCGGCAGCGGCTCGCCTTGGGCCACGCGGATTTGCCAGGCCACCAGGTCCAGGCCAGTGATGGCCTCGGTCACCGGGTGCTCCACTTGCAGGCGGGTGTTCATCTCCATGAAGAAGAACTCACCGCGCGCGTCCAGCAAAAACTCCACGGTGCCGGCGCCCACGTAGCCGATGGCTTGCGCCGCGCGCACGGCGGACTCGCCCATTGCCTGGCGCAATGCCGGCGTCAGGCCGGGGGCCGGGGCTTCTTCCACGACTTTTTGATGGCGGCGCTGGATCGAACAATCGCGCTCGTTGAGGTACAGGCAGTGCCCGTGCTGGTCGGCAAACACCTGGATCTCGACGTGGCGCGGTTGCAGCACGTACTTCTCCACCAACATGCGCGAATCGCCGAACGAGGATTGCGCCTCGCGTTGTGCCGAGGCCAGGGCCTCGGCCAGTTCGCTTTCGCGCTCCACCACTTTCATGCCCTTGCCGCCGCCGCCCGCAGTGGCCTTGAGCAGCACGGGGTAGCCGATGCGTTCGGCGGCGGCGCGGAAGGTGTCTGCGTCTTGCGCCTCGCCGTGGTAGCCCGGCACCAAGGGCACGCCGGCGGTTTCCATCAGGGCCTTGGCGGCGGACTTGCTGCCCATGGCGTCGATGGCCGATGCGGGTGGGCCGAGAAAGATCAGCCCGGCCTGCTCGATGGCACGGGCAAAGCCTGCGTTCTCCGACAAAAAGCCGTAGCCGGGGTGGATCGCCTGGGCGCCGCTGCTTAGGGCTGCGGCAATGATTTTGTCGATGTTCAGGTAGCTTTCCGAGGCTTTGCTGCCGCCCAGGTCCACGCGTATGTCGGCCTCGCGGCTGTGCCGTGCGTCACGGTCGATGGTGCTGTGCACGGCCACGGTGGTCATGCCCATGGCCTTGGCCGTGCGCATCACCCGGCAGGCGATTTCGCCGCGGTTGGCCACCAGTACGCGGGTCAGGGTAGGGCGGTTCATGGTTGCGGCTCCTGATTGTTTTGCCACTGGGGCGCGCGTTTTTCCAAGAAGGCGTTCAGGCCCTCCTGGCCCTCGGGGCTGACGCGGATGCGGGCGATGGCGCCTTCGCAGTAGCGGCGGATCGATGGCGACAGCTCACCGTGGCCGACCTCGCGCAGCAACTCCTTGCTCACGCGCATGGCCTGCGGGCTGTTGAGCAGCAGGGTGTCGATCCAGCCTTGCAGGTGTTCTTCCAGCTCGGCCGCCGGATACGCCTCGGCCAGCAAGCCAAGCTCGCGTGCCCGTTCACCGCTGAAGCGTTCGCCCGTCAGTGCATAGCGGCGGGTGGCACGCTCACCGATGGCCTGCACCACGAACGGGCTGATCACCGCCGGGGCCAGGCCGATGCGCACTTCCGACAGGCTGAACTGCGCGTCCAGGGTGCCGATGGCCATGTCGCAGCAACTGACCAGGCCCAGCGCGCCACCAAAGGCGGCGCCTTGCACCACGGCCAGGGTCGGCACCTTGAGCTTGGCCAGGTTGTACATCAGCTCGGCCAGTTCGTGGGCATCGTCCAGGTTGGTCTGGTAGTCCAGCCGCGCGCTGGCCTGCATCCAGGCCAGGTCGGCGCCGGCGCTGAAGTGCTTGCCGCGCCCGCGCAGCAGCACGAAGCGCAGGCTGCCGTCGGCAGCCAGTTGGGCGATGGCCAGGTTCAGTTCGCGAATCATCTGCGCGTTGAAGGCGTTGTTTTTTTCTTCGCGGTTGAGCCACAAGGTGGCAAAACCACGCGGGTCTTTATGCAGTTGCAGGGTCGCAAAGTCGCTCATGGCTCACATCCGGAAAATGCCGAAGCGGCTGGCTTCGATCGGTGCATTGAGGGCGGCGGATAGCGCCAGGGCCAGTACGTCGCGGGTTTGCGCCGGGTCGATGACGCCGTCGTCCCACAGCCGTGCGCTGGAATAAAAAGCGTGGGCCTGGCGCTCGTACTGCTCAAGGATCGGCTGTTTGAGCGCGCTTTCCTGTTCGCTGCTGAAAGGCTGGCCTGCGCGTTCGCTTTGTTCGCGCTTGACCTGCACCAGTACGCCGGCGGCCTGCTCGGCGCCCATCACGCCGATGCGCGCGTTGGGCCACATCCACAGCAGGCGCGGGTCGTAGGCACGGCCGCACATGCCATAGTTGCCGGCACCAAAGCTGCCGCCGATGATCACCGTGAACTTCGGCACCTTGGCGCAGGCTACCGCCGTGACCAGCTTGGCGCCGTGCTTGGCGATGCCGCCGGCCTCGTATTTTTGCCCGACCATGAAGCCGGTGATGTTTTGCAAAAACAGCAGGGGGATGCCACGTTGGCAGGCCAGTTCGATAAAGTGCGCGCCTTTTTGCGCCGCCTCCGCGAACAAGATGCCGTTGTTGGCCAGGATCGCGATGGGCATGCCCTGCAGGTGGGCAAAGCCGCAGACCAGGGTGGTGCCGAACAACGCCTTGAACTCATCGAACACCGAGCCGTCCACCAGCCGTGCGATCACTTCGCGCACGTCAAAGGGCTGCTTGGCATCGGCCGGGATCACCCCGTAAAGCTCCTCGCTGCTGTACAGCGGTGCGGTTGGCTCACGCCGGTGTACCTCGCCCAGCTTGCGCCAGTTGAGGTTGGCGATGCAGCGCCGGGCAATGGCCAGCGCGTGCTCGTCGTTGTCGGCGTAATGGTCGGCCACCCCCGAAACCTTGCAATGCACGTCGGCACCGCCCAGGTCTTCGGCACTGACCACCTCGCCGGTGGCGGCCTTGACCAGCGGCGGGCCGGCCAAAAAGATGGTCGCCTGCTGGCGCACCATGATGGTTTCATCGGACATGGCTGGCACATAGGCGCCGCCTGCCGTGCACGAGCCCATCACTACGGCGATCTGCGGGATGCCTTGGGCGCTCATGTTGGCCTGGTTGAAAAAGATCCGCCCGAAGTGCTCGCGGTCGGGGAATACCTCATCCTGGCGCGGCAGGTTGGCACCGCCCGAGTCCACCAGGTACAGGCACGGCAAGCGGTTTTCCTGGGCGATGGCTTGGGCGCGCAGGTGTTTTTTCACGGTGAGCGGGTAATAGGAGCCGCCTTTGACCGTCGCGTCGTTGGCGATGATCATGCACTCCACGCCTTCGACACGGCCGATGCCGGCGATCAGGCCTGCGGCCGGTACGTCCTCGCCGTACACTTCATAGGCCGCCAACTGGCCGATTTCCAGGAACGCCGAGCCTGGGTCGAGCAAGCGGTTGATGCGTTCGCGGGGCAGCAGTTTGCCCCGCGAGGTATGCCGTTCCTGGGCCTTGGCGCCGCCGCCCTGATGCACCTGTGCGAGCAATTCGCGCAGGCGGGCCACGTGTTCGAGCATGGCTGCGCTGTTGGTTGAAAATTCCGCCGAGCGCGGATTGAGTTGGGTATGCAGGGTCGCCATTGCGCCTCTTCCTTCTCAGCGGGTTTCGTTGAACAGCTCGCGACCGATCAGCATCCGGCGGATTTCGCTGGTGCCGGCGCCGATCTCGTACAGCTTGGCGTCACGCAGCAAGCGCCCGGCCGGGAACTCGTTGATGTAGCCATTGCCGCCCAGGATCTGGATGGCGTCCAAGGCCATTTGCGTAGCACGCTCGGCGCTGTAGAGGATCACCCCGGCGGCGTCCTTGCGCGTGGTTTCACCGCGCTCGCAGGCTTGCGCCACCGCGTACAGGTAGGCGCGGCTGGCGTTGAGCTGGGTGTACATGTCGGCGACCTTGCCCTGGATCAGTTGGAACTCGCCGATGCTCTGGCCGAACTGCTTGCGGTCGTGGATGTAGGGCACCACCACGTCCATGCAGGCCTGCATGATCCCGGTAGGGCCGCCGCTGAGCACCACGCGCTCGTAGTCCAGGCCGCTCATCAACACTTTCACGCCACCGTTGAGCATGCCCAGGATGTTTTCCTCGGGCACCTCGACGTCATCGAAAAACAGCTCGCCGGTGTTGGAGCCGCGCATGCCCAGCTTGTCGAACTTGCTGCCACGGCTGAAGCCCTTCCAGTCGCGCTCCACGATAAACGCGGTGATGCCATGGGCGCCTTTCTCAAGGTCGGTCTTGGCGTAGATTACGTAGGTGTGGGCGTCGGGGCCGTTGGTGATCCAGGTCTTGCTGCCATTGAGCACGTAGTGGCTGCCGCGCTTGTCGGCGCGCAGTTTCATCGACACCACGTCGGAGCCGGCGTTGGGCTCGCTCATGGCCAGGGCGCCGATGTGCTCGCCGCTGATCAGCCGGGGCAGGTACTTGAGTTTTTGCGCGTGGGTGCCGTTGCGGTTGATCTGGTTCACGCACAGGTTGGAGTGGGCGCCGTAGCTCAAGGCCACCGAGGCCGAGCCCCGGCTGATTTCTTCCATGGCCACCACGTGGGCAAGGTAGCCCAGGCCCGCGCCGCCGTACTCTTCCGGCACCGTCACGCCCAACAGGCCCATGTCGCCGAACTTGCGCCACATGTCCACGGGGAACAGGTTGTCCTTGTCGATCTGTGCGGCCCGGGGTGCCAGCTCGGCGGTGACGAAGGCCTGCACCTGGTCGCGAAGCATGTCGATGGTTTCGCCCAGGGCGAAGTTCAGGCTGGGGTAAATCATGGAGGTACCTTTCACTGATTATTCTTGTGGGTGTGTGAATGCAACCAGGTTTGTAATTAACCTTTACGTTAACGTAAACCTCGCCGGATCGTCTGTCAACGTTGGGCGGGATCTGTGGGAGCGGATTTATCCGCGAAAAAAGCGCTGGGGTGTTACACGCAGGCGGCGGTGTAGTGTTCGCGGATAAATCCGCGCCTACGGGCGTGTGTGGGGGGGGCGCAGAAAGGGGGAATGCCAGACAGCACTGAGGGGAGCCTAGGCTCCCCTCAAGGGTTGTATCTGTATGCTCTTTTTTTATTATTGAGGGGCGGCCTATTGTTGTTTTTGGCAGCCGTGGCCCTTTACCGCTGTTTTGTGCGACCCCCATGCGGGGTCAAGAGCAAACGTATGTTTTTGAGCGCTGATCTGCTGTCGCCGTTGCCGGCCCACCGGTTCTGTCGCTGCCTCAGGGCAGTTTTGTTGTTCTGCAAACCGTTGCGGGGCGAACCCCTGAAAAGCACATCCTCTCCAAAAAAATCTGTTCGCTACGCCTCTGTCGCGTTTGTTCTTGTTATGTCAGAGCCGTGTCATCTTGTTTTTATTGGGTACTGCGTGTTTTTTTGTTCTTGTTATGCAAGAGATATAGCAGGTCCCGTGCCAACTTTTAAAAACCCAATGAAACCGGGCCTTCGGGGAATTTGTGCGACCCTGCCCTGTGGCAAAGTGTCGCGACTTGTTTCCATGTTACCCACGTTTGTGGGGGAGCGGTAGCACTCCCCGAGCTATGGTTATTCGATAAAGATATTTAAATTTCCGTTCTTATGCCTATAGAGTCGAATCATCAACCCCTCGTACTCAATAGACAGAGTCGGAGCCCAGCATGCCTGCCGTATCGTTTGCCCCATCGCCCGCCCAAACGTTCGAAATCCGCCCGCTGCAAGGCCTGGTGGGTGCCGAGATCATTGGCCTGGACCTGACCCGTGCGCTCAGTGACGAGGATTTTGCCCGGGTACACCGTGCGCACCTGGACCATCACGTGGTGGTGTTCCGTGACCAGCGCATCACCCCGCAACAGCAAATCGAGTTCAGCCGCCGGTTTGGCGTGCTGCAGATTCACGTGCTCAAGCAGTTCCTGTTGGCCGGGCACCCGGAAATCCTCATCGTGTCCAACATTGTCGAAAACGGCCAGCCGGTCGGGCTGGGCGATGCCGGCAAGTACTGGCACTCGGACCTGTCGTATAAAGAGCTGCCCAGCCTGGGCTCGATGCTGCACGCCCAGGAGCTGCCAAGCGAAGGCGGTGACACCCTGTTCGCCGACATGCACCGCGCCTACGACACGCTGCCGGCGCATTTGCGCAGCGCCATCGAAGGCCGCAGCGCGGTGCATTCCTACACCGCGCGCTACAGCGAGGGCAAGAACGCCGCCAGCTGGCGCCCGACCTTGACCGCCGAGCAACTGGCCCAGGTGGTGACGGTGACCCACCCGGTGGTGCGCACCCACCCGGAAAACGGCCGCAAGGCGCTGTTTGTCAGCGAAGGCTTCACCACCCATATCGTCGACCTGCCCGCGGACGAAAGCCGCGACCTGTTGGCTCAGCTTTACGCCCACAGCGTTCAACCGGACAACGTGTACCGCCACCAGTGGCAACCCCACGACATGGTGTTCTGGGACAACCGCTCGCTGATCCACCTGGCTGCCGGCACCCCCGAGCACCTGCGCCGCAAGCTGTTTCGCACCACCATCCAGGGCGATGCGCCGTTTTGATCCAGGAGTCGTCATGAACGCTGCACTGCAAAGCCACACGGCTAGCACCGCTGTAACCCCCGACGTTCTGTTGCAGGTCAAGAACGTCAGCCTGGAGTACCGCACCCCGGAACGCGTGGTGCGGGCCACCCACCAAGTCAGCTTTGAAGTCGACCGCAGCGACCGCTTCGTGCTGCTCGGCCCCTCGGGCTGCGGCAAGTCCACGTTGCTCAAGGCCGTGGCCGGGTTCATCAAGCCCAGCGAGGGTGAAATCCACTTGGGCGGCGTGCAGATTGACGAGCCTGGGCCGGACCGCATCGTGGTGTTCCAGGAGTTCGACCAACTGCCTGCCTGGAAAACCGTGCTGGAAAACGTCATGTTCCCGCTGCTGGCATCGCGCACCCTCCAGCGCCGCGAAGCCGAGGAACGTGCCCGCCACTATCTGGAAAAGGTTGGCCTGAGTGCCTTTGCCCAGGCCTACCCGCACACCCTGTCGGGCGGCATGAAAGCCCGCGTGGCCATTGCCCGTGCGCTGGCCATGCAGCCGAAGATTTTGCTGATGGACGAGCCGTTCGCCGCGCTGGACGCCTTGACCCGGCGCAAGATGCAGGAAGAGTTGCTGGCGTTGTGGGACGAGGTGCGGTTCACCTTGCTGTTTGTCACCCACTCCATCGAGGAAGCCTTGGTGGTGGGTAACCGCATTCTGTTGCTGTCGCCGCACCCTGGGCGGGTGCGCGCCGAAATCAACAGCCACCAGTACGGCCTGCAAAGCCTGGGCGGTATCGAGTTTCAGGCCAGTGCCCAGCGCATCCATCGCTTGCTGTTCGATGAACACGACGACAGCGAGCCCGAGCGCGAACTGAACTTCGACGACATCCGCATCGCCTACTGATTCGAGAGCACCGCCATGAGCCTTTCCCCACCGCTTCGCCAAGAGTACGAAGTGGCCCTGGAGCCGTTTACCCAGGCCGCGCTGACCCGTGACATCCCCGTGCTGCAACGTGTGTGGCAGCAAAGCTGGGTGCGCAAGACGGTGATCCTGGTCGCGTTGATGATCCTTTGGGAGATCGCCGCGCGCTTACAGGGCAACGACCTACTGCTGCCGAGCTTCTTGCAAACCGCCCAGGCCTTCTACGAGGGCATCGCCAGCGGCGAGTTGCTGGCCAAGGTGTGGATTTCCCTGACCGTGCTGGTCAAGGGCTACGTGATCGGCATCGTGTTGGCGTTCGGCCTGACTACCTTGGCGGTCTCTACCCAACTGGGCCGCGACCTGCTCAGCACCCTGACCGCCATGTTCAACCCGCTGCCGGCCATTGCGCTGTTGCCGTTGTCGCTGCTGTGGTTCGGCCTGGGTGAGGGCAGCCTGGTGTTCGTGCTGGTGCACTCGGTGCTGTGGGCCCTGGCGCTGAACACCTATTCGGGGTTTATGGCGGTGTCCGACACCCAGCGCATGGCCGGGCGCAACTATGGCCTGCGCGGGCTGCGTTTTGTCTGGTACATCCTGATCCCGGCCGCGCTGCCGTCGATTCTGGCGGGCCTGAAGATCGGCTGGGCCTTTGCCTGGCGCACCCTGATCGCCGCTGAACTGGTGTTCGGCGCCTCGTCCGGCAAGGGTGGCCTGGGGTGGTACATCTACCAGAACCGTAACGAGCTCTACACCGACAAGGTGTTCGCCGGCCTTGCGGCGGTGATCATCATCGGTCTTTTGGTCGAGAACCTGCTGTTCAACACCTTCGAGCGTTTGACCATCAAGCGCTGGGGCATGCAGCGCTGAACCCCATTACATACCTATACATCTGCGAGCATTCTTCATGGCCAAGCGTCCTGCGTTATCCCGTTTATCCATCGCCCTGGGCTTGATTGGCGCCGTGCTCGGCACCAGCGCCCACGCCGAAGGCAAGATCAGCATCGCCCAGCAGTTTGGCATCGGTTACCTGATCCTCGACGTGGTGCGCGATCAACAGCTGATCGAGAAACACGGCAAGGAGCAGGGGCTCGACATCAAGGTCGACTGGAACAGCATCTCCGGCGCCACTGCCATGAACGAAGCGCTGCTGGCCGGCGCCCTCGATGTAGTGTCGGCCGGGGTGCCGCCGATGCTGACCATCTGGGACCGCACCAAGGGCAAGCAGAACGTCAAGGCCATCGCCTCCTTGGGCTCGATGCCCAATTACCTGTTGACCAACAACCCCAACGTCAAGACCCTGAAAGACTTCAGCGACAAGGACCGCATCGCCGTGCCGGCCGCAGGCGTGGGCTTCCAGTCGCGTACCCTGCAGATCGAAACCGCCAAGCAGTTCGGCAATGCCGACTTCAAGCGCTTCGACACTATTTCCGTCAGCGTGCCGCACCCGGACGCCACCTCGGCGCTGCTGGCCGGCGGCTCGGAGATCAATGCGCACTTCTCAAGCCCGCCGTTCCAATACCAGGAACTGGAAAACCCCAAGGTGCATAAAGTGTTGAGTTCGTACGATGCCTTGGGCGGCCAGGCGACGTTCAACGTGCTGTACACCACGCAAAAATTCCACGACCAAAACCCCAAGACCTACAAGGCGTTCTATGACGCGTTGGCCGAGGCTGAGAAAATCATCAAGGCCGACAAGACCGAGGCAGCCAAGACCTACATTCGCGTCGAGCAGTCCAAGCTGCCGTTGGACCTGGTCGAGAAGATCGTGAAAGACCCGGAGATCGACTTCACCATCGTGCCGCAGCGTACCTATATCTATGCCGAGAAGTTACAGGAGCTGGGCGTGTTGAAGAACAAGGCCGATAGCTGGAAGGATTATTTCTTTGAGGAGGCACATGGCGGTGCCGGGAGCTGATACCGCGCCGTCTGGTTCGCGGATGAATCCGCTCCTACCCAGCCCCTGTAGGAGCGGATTCATCCGCGAAAATAACGCCTCGGTGAATCTGTCACACCTGCAAAATCACCCCTTCCAACCGCCCCCCAACGCCACCATCAACCCCACGCTCGCCTGCAACCTGCGTGTCTGCACATCCTGCAACCTGCGCTGCGCATCCAGCGCCGCCGTCTGCGCCGTCACCACGTCCAGGTAATTCACCGCGCCGGCCTGATAGCTGTTCATCGCCAACGTCTGCGTTTGCGTGGCCGCATCCACCGCCGCCTGCTGATCTGCCGCCTCCAGCTTCAAGTCCCGTAGCTGCGACAGGTTGTCTTCTACCTCGCGCACGGCTTTCAACACACTCCCCCGGTAATGCGCGCTGGCCTCGGCGAATTCGGCCTTGGCCTGGCGCTCGGCGCCGCGCAGTTTGCCGCCGTCGAAAATCGGCAGGTTGACCACCGGCCCAATCGCCCAGAAGCGATTGGCCGCGGCCAGCAGGTTGCCGACGCCCATGTCTTGCCCGCCAAAGTAGCCGCTCAGGCTGAAGTCGGGGTAGAACGCGGCCTTGGCCACGCCGATGTTGGCGTTGGCGGCGAACACCCGGCGTTCGGCGGCGGCGACGTCGGGGCGACGTTGCAGCAGGGTGCTGGGCAGCTCGCCTGGGATGCCGGGCAGGGTCGGGGCTTTGGCGATGGCAGGCAATGTGAAGGTGGTGGCCGGCTCACCGACGAGTTCGCCGATGGCGTGTTCGGTCAGGTTGCGCTGGCTGATCACCTCGTCCAGTTGTGCCTGGGCCTGGGCCAGTTCGCTTTGCGCGCGGGTCATGTCCAGCTCGCTGGCGATCTTGCCCTCGTAGCGGTCGCGGGTCAGTTGCAGGGCCTGGGTGTAATCGTCCAGCGAGGCCTTGAGGATGCCTTGTTGCGCGTCCAGCCCGGCCAGTTGCAGGTACAGGTTGCTCAACTGGCGTTGCAGGTTTTGCCGGGCCACTTCCAGGTCGTCGGCCGAGGCCTGGGCCTGGGCGTCACCGGCGGCGACCTGGTTGCGCACCTTGCCCCAGAAGTCCAAGTCCCAGTTCAGGGTAAATGCCGAGGTGTTGGTGTTGTACACGTTGGGCTGGTCGCTGCCGCGCAGCGGTTTGTTTTCGGACTGGCGCTGGCGCACGCTGGAGCCGCTGGCGCCGATTTGCGGGAACAGGCCGCCGTGCAACTGGCTGGCGTAGGCCTGGGCCGCATCAAAATGCGCCAAGGCCGCTGCGAGGTCCGGGTTGGCTGCGATCAACTTGCCTTGCAGGGCGTCCAGTTGTGGGTCCTGGTACAGCGCCCACCATTTGGCCGGTACGTTGTCGGCCGGTTTGGCTGCTTGCCACGGGCCGCTGTAATGCGGCGGCAGGGGGGTAGCCGGGGTTTTGTAGGTGGGCGCCATGGAGCAGCCCTGCAACACCAGCATCACCGCACAGGCCAGGCCATTAAGCTTTAGGCGCATGGGTGCCTCCTGCGTCGGCCAGTTGCACCGGGTCGTTTTCACGCAGGGCGTCGGGCGGGTTGTCGATCACGCTGTCGGTGGGGGCCAGGCCCTGATCGATGAACAGCGTGGCGCCCAGGTCCATGCCAATGTGCACGTCGCGCAGGTGCACGTGTTTCTGTGCATCCACCACGGCCACTTGGGTGCCCTGGGCGCGGAAGATCAGGGCACTGGCCGGGATGCTCACGCCGTGGCTGCCGGCTGGGATTTTGAAGGTGACTTCGGCGTAGTCGCCGGACAGCAGCGCACCGTCCGGGTTGTTGGCGATGAACTGCGCCAGCAAAGTGCCGGACTTCATGTCTACGGCATTGGAGTTGCCCACCAGTTGCGCATCGAACGTTTGCCCCGGGTGTTCCGGCACCGTGAGCGACACGTGCATGCCGGGTTGCACGGCGCTGGCGTAGTTTTGCGGCACCGGCACGTACAGGCGCAGGCGGTGGGTGTCGGCGATGTCGAACAGGTCGGGGCCGGCATCGTTGTCGGCCTTGATCAGTACACCGACGTCGGTGTTACGCGCCGTGACCGTACCGGCGAATGGTGCACGCAGGGTCTTGTAGTTGGACAGGTCATTGAGCCGCGCGTAATCGGCTTGGGCAGCGGCCACGTTGGCCTTGGCGGCGTCGGCGTTGGCGCGTTTCTCGTCCACTTCCTGCTGCGAAACCGAATGGGTGGCCAGCAGGTGTTGCCAGCGCTCGGCGCTGGTTTGTGCCAGGCGCGCGTCGGCTTGTTGCTGCAGCAGGTGGGCACGGGCCTGGGCCAGTTGCTGGTCCAGGTCCGGGCTGTCGATCACCGCCAATACCTGGCCGGCTTTGACTTGGGTGCCAATGTCGCTGGTCCAGCTTTTCAGGTAGCCGCTGACCCGTGCATGGATCGAAGCCTGGCTCCAGGCCTCCAGGTGGGCGGGCAGGCGCAGGGTGTCGCCGGTGGTGCTGTGGATCGGCTGGAATACGCTGACGATCGGCACCGACTGGCTCTCGGTCCAGGCGGCGACCGCGCTTTCGTGGCGGGTGCGTGCGGCAAGGCCGGTGGCCACCAGCACGGCGGCCAGGGTCAGGCCACCGATGCCCAGCATCGTCAGGCGCTTGCCCGAAGGCTTGGGCGGGGTAGGCAGGTGGTCAGACATGGGTGGTTTCTCCAACTGAAACGGTATGGGTGCGGCGTCCGTGGACCAGGCTGAATACCACTGGAACGAAAAGCAGGGTGGCGGTGGTGGCCAGGATCAGCCCGCCAATCACGGCACGACCCAGCGGGGCGTTTTGTTCTTGCGAGATGGCCAGCGGCAGCATGCCGATGATCATCGCCAGGGCGGTCATGCACACCGGCCGGAAGCGCGTGTAACCGGCCTCCATCGCCGCGCGCAGGGCGTCGCCGTGTTCGGCCAGGCGCTCGCGGCAGAAGCTCACCACCAAAATCGAGTTGGCGGTGGCCACGCCCATGCACAGGATGGCCCCGGTCAAGGCCGGCACCGACAACGAGGTGCCCGACAAAAACAGCATCCAGACAATGCCCGCGAGCGCGGCCGGCAAGGCCGTGATGATCACGAACGGGTCGACCCAGGACTGGAAGTTGACCACGATCAGCAGGTAGATCAGCACCACCGCGCCCAGCAGGCCGAACGACAGGCCGCTGAAGGCTTCGTGCAGCGCTTCGATCTGGCCGTGCAAGCTGATCACCGCGCCTTTTGGCCGCAGGTGCGCGGCACCGTCGATGGCTTTCTGGATGTCGCTGGCCACGCCGCCCAGGTCACGGCCTTGCACGTTGGCGTAGATGTCCAGGGTGGGCTGGATGTTGTAGTGGCTCACCACGGCCGGGGTCTGGATGCGGTGGATGTCGGCCAGGCCGCCGAGGATCTGCGACTGCCCGTTGGCACCGGTCACCGGCAGCGCTTCAAGCGCAGGCAGGCTGTCCAGGCGGTATTGCGGGGTGGCGGCGACGATGGAGTAACTCACGCCGTTGGCCGGGTTCAGCCAATAGGTCGGCGCCACCTGGGAGCTGCCTGCCAATGAGGCGACCATGCTGTTGGTGACGTCGCGTTCGGTGATGCCCAGGCCGTTGGCGCGTTCGCGGTTCACGTCCACCTTCAGCGTTGGGTAGCCGTTGGACTGCTGAATGCGCAGGTCGGCGATGCCGGCAATGGACTTCATGCGCCGTTGCAGTTCCAGTGCGTAGGCGTGGTTGGCGGCGTTGTTGGGCCCGGAGATTTTCACGTCCAGCGGGGCTGGGGAGCCAAAGTTGAGGATCTCGCTGCTGATGTCTGCCGGCAGGAAGGCGAAGTGGCTGCCGGGGAAGCTTTGCGGCAGCACTTCACGCAGGCGCTTGACGTAGTCGGCGGTGGGCGCGTGCTGTTCTTTCAGGCTGATGGTGATGTCGCCATCCTGCGGGCCGGTGGTGCCGCTGGCGCTGTAGGCCATGTCGATACCACTGAGGGGGATGCCGATGTTGTCGATCACGGTGTCCAGTTCATTGCCTGGGATCACCTCGCGGATGCGCGACTCGATACGGTCGAACGCCGCGGCGCTTTCCTCGATGCGGGTGCCCACCGGCAGGCTGACGTGCAGGGAAATGGCCCCGGCGTCGGTGGCCGGGAAAAAGTCTTCGCCAAGGCTGGGCAGCAGCGCGAAGGACGCCAGCACGCAGGCCAGAAAGCCGATCAGGAAGCGCTTGCGGTGCTCCAGGGCCAGGCCCAGCACGCCGTGATAAGTGTCGCGCACGCTGGAGAAGCGCTTTTCAAAGCCCAGCTGGAAATTCAGCAGGCCGCGCACGAGCACCCCATGCTTGGTGGTGTGCTGGTCGCCTTCGTGGTGATTGATGAATTCATCTTCCGGGTGGCGTCCTTCGCCGCCTTCCACGACGTGGGGCTTGAGCAAGAACATCGCCAGCGTCGGCACCAGGGTACGCGACAGCAAAAAGGAGCTGGCCATGGCGAAGATCACGGCCAACGCCATCGGCCGGAACAGGTAGCCGGCGATGCCTTGCAGCATGAACATCGGCACGAACACGATGCAGATGCACAGCAGCGAGACAAAGGCGGGGCCGACGATTTGCGCGGCACCGTCCAAAATCGCCTGCTTCACCTGCTTGCCTTGTTCCAGGTGCCAGTTGATGTTCTCGATGGTGACCGTCGCATCGTCCACCAGGATACCCACGGCCAGCGCCAGCCCTCCCAGGGTCATCACGTTGAGCGTCTGCCCGCTGACCGCCAGCAGCGCGATGGCCGACAGCACGGCCAGCGGAATGGAGGCGGCGATGATGATGGTCGAGCGCCAGCTGCCCAAAAACAGCAGGATCATCGCGCTGGTCAGCAGCGCGGCGATGATGCCTTCACGGGCCACGCTGCCCACCGACTGCTTCACGAACACCGAGGCATCGCCCAGCATCGTGGTTTTCAGTGCCGGTGGCAGGGTTTCGTTGATGCGCGGGAACATGGCGCGGATGTCGTCGATGATCGACAGGGTCGAGATGTTGCCGTTTTTCAGTGCCGGCATCAGCACAGCGCGGCGGCCGTCCACCCGCACGATGTTGGTTTGCGGCGGCGAGCCGTCACGCACGTGGGCCACCTGGCCCATGGTGATCACCGCGCCGTCCACCGTCTTGATCGGCAGGTTGTTAAGCTCCTCGATGGCCCGCGGGCTGTTGTTCAGCAGCACGGTGTATTCATCGCTGCCAAGTTTGGCCGTACCCACCGGCACGATCTGGTTCTGCGCGGCCATGGCGTTGCTCACGTCCTGGGCCGACAGGCCTTTGGCGGCGAGCGCCTGCGGGTCCAGGTCCAGGGTAATCTGGCGCTGCTTGCCGCCCATGGGGGTGGGCATGGCAAGGCCGGCCACCGAGGACAGCGGCAGGCGAATGGCGTTTTGCACCAGGTCGCGGATGCGCGCTTCAGACAGCGTGGGGCTGGAGAACGCCATTTGCAGGATCGGCACCGTGGAGGCGCTGTAGTTGAGGATCAGCGGCGGGGTGATGCCCGGTGGCATCTGCTTGAGCACGGTTTGCGACACCGCCGTGACCTGGGCGTTGGCGGTGCGGATGTCCACGCCCGGCTGGAAAAAGATCTTCACGATGCCCATGCCCGGCAGCGACTGCGACTCGATGTGTTCGATGTCGTTGACCGTGGTACTGAGCGAGCGCTCGTAGGTGTAGATCACTCGGCCGGCCATTTCATCCGGCGACAGCCCGGTGTACTGCCACACCACGGCGACCACGGGAATGCCGATGTCGGGAAACACGTCGGTGGGGGTCCGCACCGCGGCCAAGGGGCCGAC
Source organism: Pseudomonas abieticivorans (assembly GCF_023509015.1). Classification (NCBI taxonomy): domain Bacteria; kingdom Pseudomonadati; phylum Pseudomonadota; class Gammaproteobacteria; order Pseudomonadales; family Pseudomonadaceae; genus Pseudomonas; species Pseudomonas abieticivorans. The sequence continues at coordinate 497,893 of NZ_CP094975.1, read as the reverse complement.
GATGCAGATAAATATCGCCAACACGATGAACGTGTACGGCTTGAGCAATGCAGTCTTTACCAGCCCGAGCATGCCGATGATCTCCAAGGTTTTCGTATGCTCGGCAGTCTCCGTGCAGGCGCCTAACACGGGCCTTTCGTGGAAGTGAAAGATGTTTTAAGGCTGGGCTGAAATTGGTTTCATGCGGATTCACTGGAGGCGCAAGAGGGCTGTGCGCAAGCTTGTCGGCAACACGGAACGCCTGCCCCTGGCTGGCACACTCAACGCTTGCGAGGTTATGCCCATGTCACCGAAAACCCTGATGATCATTCCCATGTTGGGTTTGGTTGGTTTGCTCTCTGCCTGTGCCGGCCCCATGCCCAAGGCTGATCCGCACCAAGCGTGGATCGGGCTGCAGGAAGAAACCCAGAACGACATGTTGGCCGAACGGCTGGATGGCAAGAAGATCGATGATGGCCGCTATTTCGAGGTCAAGCCTGGCGCGCATCGCTTGCAGGTCATGCTCTTTGAAGAGCGTACCAACGATGACGACCAGACCTGCCAGGCCGAAGTGGACTACAGCAAATTCAAGGCGGGCGAGCATTACCGGTTGGTGCAGTCGAGCCTGGGTGAAGACCTGCATGCCAGTCTTGAGGACTCCCACGGCAAGACCGTGGCCCAAACCGACAACTTCGACTGCATGCCGGGGTAAGGTGGGTGCGGTGCCCAAGGCCCAGCCGGTGAACGGCGTGGGCCTTTTTTGTTTGCCCGCCAAACGCGCGGCGCGGTGTCGGTAGGAGCGGATTTATCCACGAAAAGAACGCCGCGTTGTGTCAGGCGCAGCGTGTTGGAGCCTTCGCGGATCAATCCGCGACAGGGCGCGGGCTGGTGCGACGCCGTTCAATCGGTACGCATGTGCACCGTTTCGCGCAGGCTGTAGCCAAACCCGCGCAGGGTTTGCAGGGCATTGGGCGCGTCGAGGCGGGCGAGTTTGCGCCGCAGGTTGCAAATGTGCCGCTCGATCAGGGCGCTGCGCGAGTCGTCGGCCTCGCCCCACAGTTGCGCCTCGATCATGTCGCGGCTCACCGCCCCAGGGCGGCGGGCGAGGATGGCCAGCAAGCGCTGTTCGCTGACCGTCAACGGTTGGTAGCGCAGGCCGCGGCCGATCAGCAGGCGCGTGGTGGAGAACCACAGGCCGTTGTCGGCGGTTTTCTGGCTGGCGCCGTGTTCGCGGCCCAGGGCCTGCATGCGCGCCAGCAGTTCGACGAACGCCACCGGGCGCGACAGGCACAGCGCAGCCCCGGCGTGCAGGGCTTCGATGCGCTGTTTCTTGTCATCCACCTCGAGCAACACCAGCACCCGGGCATCGCCGCGGTGCGTGAAGCAATGCGCCACGACCTCGGGCTGCCAAGTGGGCAAGTCCAACAAAATAAAGTGGTAGTCACTGTCGGTGAGCGCCCAGCCGGCCTCGTCGAGGTCGGCAGCGATCACGCGGTAGCCACTGTCGGTCAGCGCGCGCTGCAGGGCAGCGTCGGCGTTCTGCGCGATATAGAGCAGGTTCATGGCGTCACACCAAGGCTTTGCTTTGACGGCAGTGGAGGATCAGGTTGGCGCCACCTTGCGGGCTGTCGCCCACTTGCAGGGTGTAGCCGTGCAGGTTGACGATTGCCGCGACGATCGACAGGCCCAGGCCGAAGCCACTTTGGGTGCTGTTTTCGTCGCACCGATAAAAACGCTGGAAGATCGCCTCGCGTTCTTTGGGCGCGATACCGGGGCCGGTGTCGAGCACCTCGATGCGCGGGCTGCCTTGTTCGCTGCTGGCGCGCAGGGTCACGGTGCCGCCGGGCGGGGTGAACTTGATCGAGTTGCTCAGCAGGTTGCCGATGGCTTCGAACAACAGCGCACGGTCACCATTGAGGCTGGGCAGCTGCGGCGGGATATCCAGGCGCAGGGTCAGCTCGCCTTCCTCGGCCAAGGGCAGATAGAAGTCGTGCAGCTCTTGCAGCAGCGGCAGCGGGTCCATCTGCACGAAGCCGGAGCGGCGTTGGTGGTCTTCGATTTCCGAGATGCGCAACAAACCACGAAAGCGTGCCATCAGGGTGTCGGTCTCGGCGATCACCTCATCCAGTTGCAGGGCCTGGGTGGAGTCTTCGGGAGCCTGCTGCTGAATGCGATACAGTTGCGCGCGCAGGCGGGTCAGTGGCGTGCGCAGGTCGTGGGCGATGTTGTCGCACACCCCCTTGACCTCCATCATCAACCGCTCGATGCGCTCAAGCATGGTGTTGACGATCATCGCCAGCATGTCCAGCTCGTCGCGGCGGTTGGACAGCGGCAGGCGCCGGCGCAGGTCACCGGCGACGATGGCGTCGGCGCTGGCCTGGATGTCGCGGATACGCCGCAACGGCCGCCGGCGCAGCAGATGCCAGCCGGCCACGCCCGGAATGATGGTCAGCGAGATGCCCCACAGCAGCGCATGCAAAATGATGCGGTTGACCGCGAACAGCGAACCGTTGTCGCGCACCAGCACCAGCCAGCGGCCGTCCTGGGTGGTCATGGCCACGGCGTCGCAGCTGTCGGGCGGAATGTTGGGGTTGTCGGTGTCGACGCAGTCGTCCATTTCATGGATGCGCCCGTCCAGCGACAGGCCGGTGGGGATCTGCTTGAGTTCACCGCCAGTGGGGTTGAGCTTGTCGTCAAACAGGCCATAGGCGTCGAACGCGCGGTTGTCGAACGCTTCGCTGGCGGCCAGCGCCTCGTCCAGGGCTTGGCCCTTGAAGCGCGAGAACAGGTGCTGGCGCTGCATCAACGAGTGACGCGCCAGGCTGTTCAGGTAATCGGACACTTCGTAGTAGAGCACCCCCATCAGGATGCTGCTCCACGCCACGAACAGGAAACTATAAAGCGCCAGCAGCCGGCTGCTGGAAGAACGCCAACCTTTAGAGGGGTTCAGCGATGACATAACCCGAGCCTCGCACAGTCTTGATCAAGGCGGTGGAACCCGGTGGATCGATCTTTTTGCGCAGGCGACCGATGTGCACGTCGATCAGGTTGGTGCCCGGGTCGAAGTGGTAGCCCCAGACTTCCTCGAAAATCATCATGCGGGTGAGGATCTGGCCGGCGTTGCGCATCAGGAATTCGAGCAGCTTGTATTCGGTGGGCAGCAGGTTCAGCGGCTGCTCGCCACGGCGCGCTTCGCGGCTGATCAGGTCCAGCTCCAGGTCGGCGACCTTGAGCGTGGTGTCGACGTCGGCCACGGTGCTTTTGCGGCGCAGCAGTACTTCGACCCGGGCGGCCATCTCGTCGGAGGCAAACGGCTTGGTCAGGTAGTCGTCGCCGCCGGCGCGCAGGCCGCGCACGCGTTCATCGACGTCCGACAGCGCGCTGATCATCAGGATCGGCGTGGACACACCGATGGTGCGCAGCGTGGTGACGATGGCCAGGCCGTCCAGCTCCGGGAGCATGCGGTCCAGGGTGATGACGTCGTACGCACCGCTGACGGCCTTGACCAGGCCCTCGCGGCCGTTGTCGACCCAATCCACTTCCAGGCCGTGGCTGCTGAGTTCGGCCACAATTTCCTTGGCGGTTACGGCATCGTCTTCGATGGTCAAAACGCGAGTCATGGTGTCTTACCTGAGGATTCAGACTTTGGAGGTGACATTGTGCCAATAAAAGTCTGTCGGCTTGCTGAAGATTATTTCATCTTTGCAGAATGTTACTGAATACCCCTCAAGGCCACGGTTTACAAGGGTCTTGCCACTCCCGGCAGTACTGTGTCGGATGGGTATCTTCAGTGTTACACGATATTTCTAAAGCTCCCGGCGCTCAAGTCGATGACTCATGCACCTACCTTTGTCCAAGGAGTTTGCACCATGACCAGCATTAGCAGCAGCATGAACATCAATATCGCCACCACCGCGACCAAGACCACGGCGGCCACCACCGACGCCACGTCGACCGACGGTACCACCACCGACGGTACCACCACCGACGACAGCACCAGCGCAGCCTCGGCTACTTCCGGCACCACGTCCACCACCAGCACCAAGGCCGGCGGCGCGGCAGGCGGCGGTTCGTCCAGCGACAGCAGCACCAGCAGCTCTTCCGACACGGTCAAGGAGCTGCAAAAGCAGATCGCCGAGTTGCAAAAGCAGTTGCAGGCCCAGCAGCAGGCGCTGCAAAAGGCTCAGTCGAGCAAGACCGACTCACAAACCAAGTCCACCGAGGTGGCGGCTGCCCAGTCCCAGGTCGCCAGCACCAGCGCGGCCTTGGCCACAGCCTCTGCTGCGCTGAGCCAGGCCTTGGAAGATGAAGGCTCGAGCACCTCCGGTTCGCTGGTCAGCACCACGGCCTGATTAACCAGAGGAGTGCGCTTTGGCCAGTATTCAGCAGCAATGGGCTTATGGGCTAGGCTTACCAGAGCTTATAAACCGGAGTTTACTGATGCTGGCCCCCGTCAAACCCGCCAATGAAGCTGAACGCCTGGGTACGCTGCGTTCGTTGAATATCCTCGACACCCCGCCAGAGGAGCGTTTCGACCGCCTCACGCGCCTGGCCCGGCGCTTGTTCGGGGTGCCGATCGCATTGGTCAGCCTGGTGGACGCGAACCGGCAATGGTTCAAGTCCTGCGCGGGGCTGGACGCCAGCGAAACCTCGCGGGACATCTCGTTTTGCGGCCACGCCATTCACAGTGACCAGATTTTGATGATCCCCGATGCGGAAAGCGACGAGCGCTTTCATGACAACCCCTTGGTCACCGGGGCGCCGCACATCCGTTTTTATGCCGGTTGCCCCTTGCGCGTGGGTAACGGCGCCAAGATCGGCACACTGTGCCTGATCGACGTCAAGCCACGCATGCTCGATGCCGAAGAGCGCGAACTGCTGCGCGACCTGGCCAGCATGGCCGAGCAAGAGATCGAGGCGCTGCAACTGGCGACCATCGACGAGTTGACCCAAGTGTCCAACCGCCGCGGTTTCGAGGCCCTGGCCGAACATGCCTTGAGCATCTGCAAGCGCATGAATACCCAGGCTTCATTGCTATTTTTTGACCTCAATGATTTCAAGACCATCAACGACACCTGGGGCCACGCCGAGGGCGACCGGGCGTTGAGCACCTTTGCGCAGGTGCTGCACACGGTATTGCGGGAAATGGATTTGGTCGGGCGCCTGGGCGGCGACGAGTTCGTGGCCCTGCTGATGGGCGCCAATGCGGCAGACGGGGATGTGATCACCGAGCGCCTGACGCAGGCGCTGGCGTTGAAGAACAAAGAAGCCGGGCGCGGCTACGACATCAAGTTCAGCGTGGGCCGGATCGAATACGACCCGGCGCGCCATGACTCGATCAAGCGCCTGTTGGCCGACGCGGACGGAGCGATGTACGCCCACAAGCAGTCACTGAAAAAGCGTCACTGATGGGGCGGCCCGCAGGGCGCGGGCCGCGAGCTGATCAGTCGGTAGACGAATGCTTGTCGGCCTTGTAGCGCATGGCCACGGCTGGCGGCGGGTTGCTCTTGCCGGTTTCTACCCAGTTGCGCAAGCGGGTCGCGTCGGCAAAGTGGGTGTATTTGCCGAAGGCATCCAGGATGACCATGGCCACCGGGCGGTCGCCCATGCGGGTGACCAGCACCAGGCAGTGGCCCGCCTGGTTGGTGAAGCCGGTCTTGGTGATCTTGATGTCCCAGTTGTTCTTGTTGATCAGGTGGTCGGTGTTATGAAAGCCCAGCGTGTAGTTGGGCTTGTGGAAGCTCACGGTCTTTTCCTTGGTGGTGGAAAGCTCGCTCAGCATCGGGTAATTGCGCGCGGCGATCAGCAGCTTGCTCAGGTCGCGGGCGGTGGACACGTTGCTGGTGGAAAGGCCGGTGGGTTCTACATAATGGGTGTGGTTCATGCCCAGGGCGCGGGCCTTGGCGTTCATGGCATTGATGAACGCGTTGTAGCCGCCTGGGTAATGGTGGGCCAGGGAGGCGGCGGCGCGGTTTTCCGAGGACATCAGGGCGATCAGCAGCATGTCATGGCGGTTCAGGGTGCTGCCCAGCTTGACCCGGGAGAACACGCCTTTCATCTCTTTGGTCTGGCTGATGTCGACGGTGATTTCTTCGCTCATGGACTGCTTGGCGTCCAATACCACCATGGCGGTCATCAGTTTGGACACCGAGGCAATCGGCAACACCACGTCGGGGCGGCTCTCGTACAAAACCTTGTTGGTTTGCAGGTCGATGAGCAAGGCGCTGCCCGATGCCAGGTGCGGTGAACTCTCTCGCTCCTGGGTGGCTGGTGCCTTGGCCAGGGCGGTGGTGGTGACGGCGGCAGTACCCGTGAAAGCAAGCAGCAGGCTTAGAATCGAAAGAGAGGTTTTCACGTGGAGCGCTCACTGGAAAAGTAGATATGCCGTGTACGACGGATCGTTCTGTAAAAAACGTTGCATTTTAGGAGTATGGCCGAGGACTGTCGATTGGGTGACGGCGTTAAACCCCTGTTATGAAAAAATAAATATCTAAAATTCATTGGCCAGCCTCGACTAAATCGTAGTCAGGTGCTTGGCACACGATCATGTTCACCAACGACTCGGGAGTCGCGCAATGCTTAAGGGTTTCATCGCTAAGGATTACAGGGTGCTGTTGATGTGGAGCGGGGTGATCGCAGTGGTCTTGCTGCTGTGTGCCTTTATCCAGAAACCCCTGGATGGGCTGGCCTGGATTCAGGCCGTGGCGGTGGTGGTGGCGTTGATGCTGGCGGTTGCCGTGCCGGCCATCCAACGCAAGCAGGAAGCCGCTGCGGCGCGTGGCCTGTGGCGCGAACAGCAGGTGGGCTACGCCCGGCGCCTGCAGTATTTCACCCTGGAGTTGCAGGAGCTGCTGGCCAACGTGGGCAACAACCTGGTGCACCTGCGTGCCGCCGACCGTCATCGGGTGCAGCACATCGTGCAGGACTTTTTGCACCGCCTGTTCGAGGCGCACAAAAGCGACACCAGTGACGACCGTATCGTGATCGCCCATGAGTTGCGCCAATTGGGGTACGCGCTGAACGACGAGCTGGAAAGCGGGCGTTCGGACCGCAGCGTGCTGCAGGCCTTGGAGAAGCGTTTGCAAAAACTCACCCAGCGCACCCAGGCCAATGCCGCCATGGCCGAAAAGGCTTGACCGAGCGCCCATAAAAAACCCCGCACATGAGTGCGGGGCAAGGGGTGTGCGAGAGCAACGCACGGACAAAGCCTGGGTTGACACTCAGCGGCCGGAAGGTGGGCTGAGGGTCTGAAACATGGCCTGCGCCTGAGGCAGGGACATCAGCGGGCCGCTGATGGGTTCGCCGTCCTTGACCACGTACCAGCAAGCCAGCAGACCGAGATTGCGCAGCTTCTCGGGTACGGCACTGCCGATGACGGACATGATGTTCACGGTAGGCATGGTGACTTCCTCCAAACGATGGGCCAACGATACGGGCCTGTGCGTTTTGCGGGAAATCACCCTGTTCGATAGTGATCATTGATACAACACATCGGCACCTGGCAACGCGCACGCGTTGCCAGGTACCCTGGGCCTTACCAGCCCGGACGGCCGTAGTAGTAATGCGGCGGGCCGTAGTAGCGTGGCGGTGGTGGCGGCGCATACACCGGGTACGGCTGCTGCACGTATACCGGCTGTTGCACGTACACCGGCTGGGGCTGCACGTACACGGGTGGAGGCGGCGCGGCGTAGACCGGCTGTTCAACCACCACCTGGCGCGGGGCCAAGGCCGAGGTCACCACGGCGCCGACCACGGCACCGCCTATGACTGCACCCAACACACCTGGGCCACCGCCGCCGTGGGCGGACGCTTGGCCAGCGACGGCGAGTGCGCCGACAAGCAAGGCAATCTTGGGAATCTGACGAATCATGACTTGTTCCTCGTATTACGATTCCAGTGCCGGGGCCGACGATTGGCCCAAGGACTGTCGCACTACTATGACAGCGATTTTGTGAAAATCTGCGACGGCAATCGGTAAATTTTGTGTAAGGTCTGAAAGATGTAATCCTTACAAACCAGTCACATGCCTGCGCAGGAGCTCTGAAATGCCCATTTTTCCGAACAGGGAAACCGTTCTCTGCATGTCCTTGGCCGGTCGCCCGGGCACCTTCGGTGTGCGCTTCCATAACCATTTGTACGAGCAGATGGGCCTGAACTATTACTACAAGGCCATGACCACCCAGGACCTGCCGGCCGCCATTGCTGGCCTCCGCGCCCTGGGTGTACGTGGCTGTGGCGTGTCCATGCCTTACAAGGAAGCCTGCATCGCGCTGGTCGACGAAATGGACGCCTCGGCGGCGGCCATCCAGTCGATCAATACCCTGGTCAATACAGACGGCCGATTGAAGGCCTACAACACAGATTATTTAGCGATTGCCCAACTGATCGAACACCATCAGCTGGATCCGAACAGCTCACTGGCCTTGCGGGGCAGTGGCGGCATGGCCAAGGCCGTGGCATCGGCCTTTCGCGATGCCGGCTTCAAGCGCGCTACCCTGATCGCCCGCAACGAGGCCACCGGCCGGGCGTTGGCCGAGCAGTTGGGCTATGCGTGGCAGGCGGACATGGGGGACTTGCGCGCGGACATACTGGTCAATGTTACCCCGATTGGCATGAGCGGGGGGGCTGCGGCCGACGAACTGGCGTTCGAGCGCGCGGCCATCGAGGCGGCCACCACGCTGTTCGACGTGGTCGCCTTGCCGGCCCAGACGCCCATGGTGGTGCTGGGGCAAAGCCTGGGCAAGCAGGTGATCACGGGCCTGGAGGTGATCGCTATCCAAGCCTTGGAGCAGTTTGTGCTGTACACCGGCGTGCGCCCCACCGATGAGCAACTGCGCCTGGCCACCGAGTTCGCCCGCAGCTGATTATTCCAGGCGCGACAGCCGCTCTTCCAGGGCGGCAATGCGCGCTTCCAGCTCCTCGATGCGCTCCAGCGATACGCCGGTGCTGCTGGCGCGTTCGCCGGGGCCGTCCTTGCGGGCGGCCAGGATGGCCTCGATGTCGGCCGGGTCGCCCATGGCGTGGGTGTAGCGGTCTTCACGCTGGCCGGCCTGGCGCGGCAGGTGCAGGGCGAAGCCGCGGGCAATCAGCCGTTCAAGCTGGTGCACCACCTGGTCTGCGTCTTCGAAGTCGTGCATGCGCCCGCTGCGGGTCAGCAGTTCGTTGACGGTTTGCGGGCCGCGCAAAAACATCAGGCCCATCAAAATCAACTGCGCGGGCACCAGTTCCAGCGCCTTGTCCAGCCGGTGTTCCCAGCGGTCGGCGCGGCTGCCCATTACCAGGCGGGCCATCTGCCGGCCTTCCAGGGCGCGCAGGCTCTGGCCGACCTGGCCTTGGGTGAGGTTGGTGACCGGCTCGCGGCTGGTCTTCTGGTTGCAGGCCAGCACCAGCGCGTTGAGCGTCAGGGGGTAGGTTTCGGGGTTGCTGGCCTGCTTTTCGATCAGCGAGCCCAGAAGACGAATTTCCACAGGGTTGAGCTCTACGGCTGTGGTTGGAGTATCGTGTTCGGCGGACATGGCGCGATCCCTTGGCATCAGTCAGTGAGGTGCGCCAGTATGCAATAAAAGTCCGGCACGCTGTGCCCACTATCATCAACAAGGAACTGTCATGAGTATTTCCCTTTACGCTGCCTCCGTACCTGTCTTCAAGCAAATGCTCAAGGCGTTGAGCGATGTGCTCAACAAGGCCGAAGCCCACGCCAGCGCCAAGAACATCGACGCCAATGCCCTGCTGCAGGCGCGCCTGTACCCGGACATGTTCGCCCTGGTGCGCCAGGTGCAGATCGCCGTGGATTTCGCCAAGGGCGTTTCCGCGCGCCTGGCCGGTGTAGAGGTGCCGTCCTATCCGGACACCGAGCAGTCGTTCGCCGACCTGCAGGCGCTGCTGGCCAAGGCCCTGGGCTTTATCGACAGCCTGACACCTGCGCAGATCGACGGCCAGGAAGGGCGTGAAATCGTGCTGCGCCCAGGCACGCCGAAAGAGTCGCGCCTGGATGCGCAAAAGTACCTGCTGCATTACGGCCTGCCGCAGTTCTTCTTCCACGTGACCACCTCCTACGACATCCTGCGTCATAACGGGGTTGAAGTGGGCAAGCGTGATTACATGGGTTCCTACTGATCCGCGTCGTCTGCTTCGCGGATAAGCCCGCACCTACGTGATCAGCGGGTGTGGGAGCGACCCTGGTCGCGAATATCAGTGGCCGGGTGATCGATCGCCTGGCCAGTGAACAGCTCGCGCCGCGCCCCTTCGGTGATGGCCAGGATGCCCGGGTGGCTAACCTTGCGCTCCACCGAAATGGCGTAGAACGACTCGGCCACGGCGTCGGTCTGGCCGATCAGGTGCACGTTGTACTGCTTGCACACCTCCTCGGCGATCACGCTGGGGGCAATGAACACGCCGCTGCCCGATTGGCCGAAGGCCTGCATCAGCGCGCTGTCGTCGAACTCGCCGACAATGCGCGGGTGGATCTGCAAGTCGCCGAACCAGCGCAGCAAGCGGCTGCGTACCACGGTCTCTGGGCCTGGGATCAGCAGCGGGGCGCCCTGCAGGCACTGCGGGAAATCGCTGCCATGCTGTTGGATCAGGGCACGGGTCGCGAAAAAGCTGATGCCGCATTCCCCCAACTTCTGGCTGTAGCCCTTGATGTCCAGGTGGGGCGGCATGGGGCTGTCGGAAATCACCAGGTCCAGGCGCTGGATGGCCAGGTCTGCCAGCAGCCGCTCCAGCTTGTCTTCACGGCAGGTAATGCGCACCGGCGTGGGTAACTCCATGCTTGGCGCAACCAGCCGGTAAACGATGGATTTGGGCACCACGTCGGCCACCCCCACGCGCAGGGCGATCTGCTGGGTGTCGGGCTGGGCGCGCAACATGGCTTCCAGTTCGTCGCCCAGCTGGAACATCTGTTCGGCGTAGGGCAGGGCCTGGCGGCCCATTTCGGTCAGTTCCAACTGGCGCCCGGCGCGGCGAAACAACTCGGTGCCGAAGGTCTGCTCCAGCAGTGTGATCTGCCCGCTGATGGTTTGCGGGGTCAGGTTCAGCTGTTCGCTGGCGCGCACGATGCTGCCGGTGCGGGCCACCACCCAGAAGTAGTGCAGTTGGCGATAGTTGAGCATGGCTTGGCTCGATTCGTAAAAACCGAAGTATAAGCGCAAAAAATACGAATTTTACGGATGTGTTTCACAACGTAAGCTGCACGCTATCTATTGATCAGCGTGAGCAGCCGTTATGGAATACCTGTTGGAACTCGTGGCAAGCCCCACGGCCTGGATCGCCCTGGCCACTTTGGTGGTGATGGAAATTGTGTTGGGCATCGACAACTTGATCTTTATCTCGATCCTCACCAACAAGCTGCCCAAGCAATACCAAGCCAAGGCCCGGCGCATCGGCATCAGCATGGCGCTGGTGCTGCGCCTGGGCTTGCTGAGTACCGTGGCCTACATCGTGCAACTCACGGAGCCTGTGGTTGACCTGTTTGGCCAGGCGTTCTCCTGGAAGGACATGATCCTGATCGCTGGCGGCCTGTTCCTGTTGTGGAAAGCCACCAAGGAAATCCACCACAGCGTCGACCCCCAGGCCCAGCACGAGGCCTCGGTGGGCGGCAAGGTGGCCAGCGGTTTCGCTGGCGCGATCTGTCAGATCCTGATGCTGGACCTGGTGTTTTCCATCGACAGCATCATCACCGCCGTGGGCATGACCGAGCACTTGCCGATCATGATCATCGCCGTGATCGCTGCCGTGCTGGTGATGCTGCTGGCTGCCGAACCCCTGGCCAAGTTCATCAACGACAACCCGACCGTGGTCATGCTGGCCCTGGGTTTCTTGATCATGATCGGCATGACCCTGATCGCCGAAGGCTTTGGCGCCCACGTACCCAAAGGCTACGTGTATGCGGCCATGACGTTCTCGGCGCTGATCGAGGGGTTGAACATGCTGTCGCGGCGGGCGAAGTTGCGTAAGGAGGCAGCTGGCGAGGCTTGATGCAGCCATAGCCGTAGCCGCTGCCGCAGTTTGCGGCAACGGCTATCAGCGCTAGTGAATGGCGTAAGCGCTCACAACCCTTCGAAAAACTGCTCGACCCGCCGGGCATCCAAATCGGCCAGTGTCGGTGGATTCCACCGGGGCTTTCTGTCTTTGTCGATGACCATGGCCCGTACGCCTTCGATCAGGTCGCCATGTTCGAACCATTGGCGGTCCAGGTGCAGTTCCATCGCAAAGCAGTCGTCCAGGCTCAGGTAGCGGCCACGGCGCAGCATCTCCAGGGTGACCGACATGGCCAGCGGCGAGCGGGTTTGCATCAGGCTGGCGGTGCTGTCGGCCCATTGGTGGCTGTTGGCGACGGTGACCTGATGCAGTTGTTCGACCATGCTCTGCACGTCAGGCAGGCCGAAGAAGTGGTCGATCACCGGGCGCAGCGCGTCCAGTGGTGGGTTGGGCAGGGTTTGCACACCCAACTTGGCCAGTGCGCCCTGCAAATCCTTGAGCGGGTATTCGGTCCATTCCAGCTTGTTCAGGCGCTCTTCCAGGGCGGCGATTTTCGAGCTGCTCAAATACCAGTCGGCCAGCCCGCAGTACAGTGCATCGGCGGCTTCGATCTGCACGCCGGTCACGCCCAGGTAGGTGCCCAGCTCGCCCGGTATGCGCGAAAGGAAGTAGCTGGCGCCAACGTCTGGGAAGTAACCGATGGCCACTTCCGGCATCGCCAGGCGGCTGCGCTCGGTGACGATGCGCAGGTCGGCGGCTTGCGCCAGGCCCATGCCGCCACCCAAGGTGTAGCCGTCCATCAGCGCCAATACCGGTTTACGGTAGGCGTGCAGGCATTGGTCCAGTGCGTACTCCTCGGTAAAGAACTGTTCGTGCAGTGCGTGCCCTGCCTTGTGGCTTTCGTACAACGCGCGGATGTCACCGCCGGCGCAGAAGGCCTTGTCGCCGCTGCCGCGCAGCACCACCGCGCGGATGTGCGGGTCGCTGGCCCAGGTGTCAAGGTAGCTCTGTAACGCGCGCACCATGTCCAGGGTCAAGGCGTTCAGCCCTGCGGGGCGGTTGAGGGTCAGGTAGCCAATGTGGTTGCGGACTTCACCCAGTACCTTGTCGTCCAGGGTAGCCAGGGTGCTGCGAAAGGGTTGGAATAGCTGTGCGGTCATGCATAACTTCCTGTTGTTGTACTTGGATCCCGATTGAAAAGAATAGACCGCAATCTTAAAAAAAGATTCGCGATGTTCACGGCCGCTCGGGGTCGTGTCCCAACGCCTGGATGAACAGCGAAAACAGTTCGGGTTGCGAAGCGATGTCCAGCTTGGCGTACAGGTGGCGGCGGTGCACCTTGACGGTTTCCGGGGAGATGGCCAAGCGCTCGGCCATGGCCTTGGAGGAGAAGCCGCGCAATATCAGCCGGGCGATTTCCAGCTCCCGGTCCGACAGCACGCCGGCGCCGAACTGGCTCATGGCGTCGCGGATGTGGCTGGACAACTCGCGTGGCTCGCTGGGCGCCTCTTGCACGCGCCAATGCTGGGCCATCAGTGGCAGCACCCACTGCGCCAGGGTGGTCAGCAGGCCCACCTGGACCGCATCGAACGGTTGGTGCATGCCCAGCGACAGCGACAGGCTACCGTGCTCAAGCGCCAGGATGAACTGCACCTCGTCTTCCAATACGTTCTGGTGGAAGTAATTCAGGAAATACTCGCTTTGCCGGAAGTGGTCCGGCGCCACCTCTTCCAGGCGATACAGGCCAGTTTTCAGGCCTTCGCGGCAGGCCTGGAAGAAGGGGTCCAGCAGGTACAGGCCGTCCAGGTAACTGACCATCGCGGCGGGGCCCCCATGGGGCAGAAAGTCGTATTCCTCCAAGGCCCGGGGAGCGGCGGCGTCGGGGTAATGGATGGCCAGGGCGTTGTCGAACGGCACCAGCGAATGCAGCAGCAAGATCAGTTGCTTCCAGAAGCGCGGCGCGCCCTGTTGCTCGATGACCCGGCCCAGGGCTGCATGCAGGCCCACCTCTTTGAACAGCTGTTCCATCACCTTCCCCCCGTTTGATGCCTCTGTTTGAAGGTTTTGCGGCGCCCCGTCAAGGGGGGTACGCCAATAGGGGAATAGCCCCCGCCTAAGGGCGCGGGCTAGGGTAGCCCCCAGTCGAGTGCGCCCCAGAGCGTACCGCGAGCACATCTTTCGTTTCTGCCCACTTTCACAACAATCAAGAGGCTGACGACATGAGCGATTCAAAGGCGCAGGCGACTGCGCTCACACCGACCCTCAAAATACCTGACGTGGTGGCGATCACGGTGTCGGCCGTGACGCCGGCCAGCTCTGTGTTCGTGATCGCCCCGTTTGCCATCCAGCAGGCGGGCACCGGCATGATCATGGCGTTCGTGATCGCCGCGTTGCTGGCGCTGATGTTTGCCTTTTGCTACGCGGAACTGGGCCGCGCCCACCACAGCGCCGGCGGTGAGTATGTGTACGCCAAGCGAGTGTTCGGCGGCATGGCCGGCTACGCCACCTTTATCACCGTGATGAGCATGATGCTGTTCGTGCCGCCAGTGCTGGCCACGGGCGCTTCCACCTACCTGAACGCCGCGCTGGGCACGCATTTCGACGCCCAGGTCGTGGCCCTGGTGATCGTGGTCGCAAGCTTTGGCATCGGCATGCTCAATATCAAGCTCAATGCCTGGGTGACCGGCATCTGCCTGTTCCTGGAGGTGGGCGCGCTGCTGGTGATCGTCGCCCTGGGCTACGGCCATGCCGAACAGCCCATGAGTGTGTTGTTGCACCCGCAAGTGGCGGTCAACGGGGTGATGCAGGCGGCGCCCTGGGCCCTGGTGATCGGCGCGGTGGGCGTCGGGCTATTTTCCTATAATGGGTTTGGCGGCGCGGTGTTGCTGGCCGAGGACATGCATGACAGCCGCGGTGTCGCCCGCGCGGTGCTCTGGTCGCTGGCCCTGGTGGTGGTCATTGAGTTGGTGCCCCTGGGTGCGCTGTTGATTGGCGCGCCGTCGCTGAGCGCCATGGTCAGCAGCCCCGACCCGATCGGTTACCTGCTGACCAGCCATGGCAACGAGACCCTGTCGCGGCTGGTCAGTGCCGGGATCTTTTTGTCGGTGTTCAATGCGCTGGTGGCCATCGTCATCCAGATTGGCCGGGTGATGTTCAGCAGCGGCCGCGATGCCCTGTGGGCCTCAAGCTTGAACCGCGCCTTCACCCGCCTGCACCCGCGCTGGGAATCGCCGTGGCTGGCCACGCTGTTCATGGCAGTGCCCTGCGCCGGGCTGTGCCTGAGTGCGGACCTGGCGGGCCTGACCTCCTTTACGGTGTTGTTGATCGTGCTGGTGTACTTGATCGTGGCGGTGTGCGCGCTGTTGAGCCGGGTGCTGCGCCGCGATCGCGAACACCCTTACCGCATGCCGTTCTGGCCCTTGCCAGCGCTGTTGGCCACACTGGGTGCAGGCTACCTGATGCTGACCCTGCTCGCCGAAGCCTCGACGCGCGATGTGATGGTGTTGGTCGGCTTGCTGGCGGTGTCGGTCATTCTTTATTGCACCACGGGCCGTTTGAGCCCGGCCTTCCAGAAACTCTAAGACAGGAGCCAACATGCGCGCACGTCAACTCGGTATCACCCTGGGCCTGGGCACCCCCGGCCCGTTCAACGCCATCACCGATGTGCCTGGCATTCGCGTCGGCCACAGTACCTTGCGCACGGTGGTCGACGGCAAGCAGGTACGCACCGGCGTGACCGTGGTGCAGCCGCGGGCAGGGGCGGCGCGCCTGCAACCGTGTTTTGCCGGCGTGCATGTGCTCAACGGCAACGGCGACGCCACCGGCCTTGAATGGATTCGCGAGGCGGGGCTGCTGAGCACACCGCTGGCCATCACCAACACCCACAGCGTGGGCGTGGTGCGCGATGCACTGATTGCCCAGGAGCGCGACAGCCTGAAGGACCCGGCGGTGTACTGGTGCATGCCGGTGGTAATGGAAACCTACGACGGCCTGCTCAATGACATCTGGGGCCAGCACGTGGGGCCGGCCCAGGTGCAACAGGCCGTGGCCGCCGCCGAATCCGGCCCTGTGGCCGAGGGGGCGGTGGGCGGCGGTACCGGCATGATTTGCCACGAGTTCAAGGGCGGCATCGGCACCGCCTCGCGCCAGTTGCCAGCGGCAGAAGGTGGCTGGACCGTGGGCGCGCTGGTGCAGGCCAATCATGGCAAGCGTCAGGAACTGCGGGTGGACGGCTACCCGGTGGGCCGCGTGCTCGTCGACGTGCCATCGCCGTTCGCCGAACATGGCACCCCTGGCATGGGCTCGATCGTGGTGATCATCGCCACCGACGCACCGCTGTTGCCGCACCAATGCCAACGCCTGGCGCAACGCGCATCCATCGGCATCGCCCGCACCGGTGGCGGCACCGAGGACTCCAGCGGCGACATCTTCCTGGCCTTCGCCACCGGCAACCACAACCTGCCGCCGGCCGACTACGGGCGCAAGGACGTACCCTTCAGTACGCCTTTGGCAATGGTTAACAATGACCTCATCTCCGGCTTGTTCAGCGCGGCGGCGGAGGCGGTGGAGGAGGCCATCGTCAACGCGATGCTGGCAGGCGAGAACATGCAGGCCGATAACGGCGCGCAGGTGGTGGGGTTGCAGGGGGAGGTGTTGTTGGAGGCGTTGGGGAAGGTGGGCTGGGGTCGTTGAGCGGGTACGCGTTGTTGCTGCCCTCACCCTGATGGCAGCAGGCAACTCGATCAAAACTGAGTAGCAAAAATCAGCTGCGTATACACGTTGCGATCATTGTTCCCCAACTGTGTCCCAGCGTTGTCCGCGCTTTTGTTGGGTTGATACAGCCCCACCAGCGGCACCACGGTAAGGTGCGCGTTCACCGTCCATTCGGCATACAGATCCAGCTCGCGCCCGTCCAGGTTGCCCAGGCTGCGGTCGACGGTATCGAAGTCAAAAAGCAGCGCGCCCAGGTTCAGGTTGTCCAGGGGCTTGGCCTTGAACGCCAGGTGCTGGATGCGCGTGTTGGTGTTGAAGGGGCCGGCGTAGTTACCGGCCACCTCGCCCTGAAACCAGGTGCCAAAGCCGCGGCTCAGGCCGTAGAACAACGGGTCGTAGCCGGCTGAAAAGCGGCTGTAGCGGTACGTTACGCTGGGGCTCCAGGGCACCTGGCTGAAGGTCCAGCCGGCTTCCAGGTACCAGGCGTCTTGGTCGCCGGCGGTGCGTTTGTCTTGCCAGGCGTATTCGCCAGACAGCGCCAGGTCCGGGATGCCGGCGTTGCCGGTGGCGCGCAGGCTATAGGTTTTCAGGCCGTCGCGTTCTTGTTGCAAGGGGCTGGCGTACTGTTGGTCGATGTCGCGGATGTTGACGTAGGTCAGGCCCACGGTGCCGGCGTTGGCGACGTGCTCCAGGGTGCCGACGAACAGTTCGGGGCTGGCCTGGGCGCGGTTGTCGGATTTGAGGTACATCAGGTCGCTGCGCCAGCCTTGCTTGCCGCCCAGGCGCAACACGGCAGTCTTGTCGAAGCTTTTGCGCGCAGCCAGGTAATAGGCGCCGCCACGGTTGTATTCGCCATCAGCCAGGCCGTTGCCCAGGTTCAGCGCGTCACCGTTGATGATGAAACCATCACCCACCACCACGTTCTGGCGGCCGAACGACAGGTCGATGCCGTCCTCGCCCAGGGTGCCACTCAACAGCGACCCCGAACGCCAGCCGGCATAGGCGTCCTCGATTTTAGTGGTGCGTTCGGAGCCGTCGGTAAAACCGGCCGCGTCGCCGTCGCCAAAGGTGCCGGAGCTGAGCAGGGCAAAGGCGCCGTAGGCGGTGCCGTGGTTGCCCAGCCGGGTGTCGCCGCTCAAACCATACTTGATGTAGCCCTCTTGCCAGTTGGATGAGCCTTCGCCCAAACGGCCCGATTGGGCGTAGTTCTGTTGGCTGTGCATCGCCGCGAACACCGCTTGCAGGTCGGTATTGAGGTGCGTGTCATCGTCGGCATACAGCGAGTAAGCGTTGGCGGGTGGGGTGGCACTCAAGGCGAGTGCGATGCCGACGAGGCGCGGCAGGGCGGAAGTCTTCACGGGCGGGCTCCTTGGTTATCGTGGGGTCGATACTAAAGAGTTCGCGGTTGCTGGCCTTTCGCCTGGGTGCCAGAGATTTGGATGTGCCTGCCAGAGTTATCGGGCACCCCAATGGGGGGAGCAAGCTTGCTTGCGATAGGCGCACCGCGGTGTGCCTGAAACACCGCGGCGATCTTTTCGCGGATCAATCCGCTCCTACAAGAGGGGGGCTTGGGGCTAGGCGTTGCGTTTGACCACCAAGGTAAGGATGTCGTAGCTGGCCACCACCTCGCCCAATTGGTTGGTGACTTCCACGTCCCAGGCCACTACCCCTTGCGGGATGCCTTGCGGGCTGAGTTTGCCCTGGTCGATCTTGCGCTTGCAGGTCAGGCGCGCCTGGATGGTGTCGCCGATGCCCACAGGGTTGATGAAGCGCAGGGTGTCCAGGCCATAATTGGCCAGCACCGGGCCTGGGGCTGGGCTGACGAACAGCCCGGCCGCGGCCGAGAGCACGAAGTAGCCGTGGGCGATGCGTTTGCCAAACTGCGATTGCCTGGCGGCAATGTCGTCGAAGTGCATGTAGAAATGGTCGCCCGACAGGCAGCCAAAATTCACCAGGTCGGCCTCGGTGACGGTGCGCCGGTGGGTCAGCAGCGACTCACCGATGCGCAGGTCTTCGAAGTGTCGACGGAAGGGGTGCACGTCGCTTTCATACACCTGGGCGCCCCGTACGTATTCGCCGGTCACCGCTGCCAGCATAGTGGGGGAGCCCTGGATGGCGGCGCGTTGCAGGTAGTGCTTCACGGCGCGCAAACCACCGAGTTCTTCGCCACCGCCGGCACGGCCCGGGCCGCCGTGCTTGAGTTGCGGCAGCGGCGAGCCATGGCCGGTGGATTCCACGGCGGCTTCGCGGTCCAGGATCAGCAAGCGCCCGTGCCAGGCAGCCGCTACCGGAATGGCCTTGGCGGCGACCCGGGGGTCTTTGGTGGCCAGGGTCGCGACCAGGCTGCCCTTGCCGCGCGCTGCCAATGCCAGGGCTTCGTCCAGGTCGTCGTAGGCCATCAGGGTGCTGACCGGGCCGAACGCCTCGATGTCGTGGGCACCGCCTTCGGCGTGCGGGTCGCGTGCCTGCAGCAGGGTCGGGGCAAAGAAGGCGCCCTCGGCCACGCCCTCGCCACGCGGGGTGAAACCATCGCGGGCACCGAACAGTTGATCGCAGCTTTGCAGCAGCCGTTGCAGGCGCTCGCCCACGTCGCGTTGCTGGTCGTGGGAGGCCAGGGCGCCCATGCGCACGCCCTCCACCGACGGGTCGCCGACCACGACTTTGGCCAGGCGCTCGCGAATTTTCGAGGCCACTGCGTCGAGGTGCTGGCGCGGCACGATGGCACGGCGGATGGCGGTGCATTTCTGCCCGGCCTTGGTGGTCATCTCGCGCACCACCTCTTTTACGTACAGGTCGAACTCTTCATCGTCCGGGGTCACGTCGGGGCCCAGAATCGCACAGTTCAACGAGTCGGCCTCGGCGGTGAACGGCACTGAGTGACGGATCAGATTGGCGTTCACCCGCAGCGTCGCGGCGGTGTCGGCGGAGCCGGTGAAGGTCACCACGTCCTGGCCTTGCAGGCGGTCGAGCAGGTCGCCGGTGTGGCCGATGATCAGCTGCAGGCTGCCGGCAGGCAGGATGCCGGATTCATCGATCAGGCGTACCACCGCTTCGGTCAGGTAGCTGGTGGCCGTGGCCGGCTTGACGATGCACGGCATGCCGGCCAGGAAACTGGGGGCGAACTTTTCCAACATGCCCCAGATCGGGAAATTGAAGGCGTTGATGTGCACGGCCACGCCGCCACGGGGCACCAGGATGTGGCTGCCGGCGAACTTGCCTTGCTTGCCCAGGGGGATGGCCGGGCCTTCGTGCACCACGTTGCCGGAAGGCAGTTCGCGGCTGCCGAAACCTGCGTAGCTAAACAGCGTGGCGTTGCCGCCCTCGATGTCGATCCAGCTGTCGGCGCGGGTGGCGCCGCTGTGGTGGGACAGGGCGTAGAGTTGTTCCTTGCGCTCGGCCAGGTACAGCGCCAGGGCCTTGAGCCGTTGCGCGCGTTGCTGGAAGTCCAGGGCCAGCAGGCCGCTGACCCCTTGGCCGCGACCGTGGGCCAGGGCTTCGGCAAAATCCAGTGGCTCTTGGTGGGTGCGCGCCAGGGGCTGGCCGTTGAGCGCGCTGCGCAGGGTTTGTGCAGCGTGCTGGCCGATCCAGCGGCCAGCGATGAAGCTTTGCAGTGTGGGGGTCATGTTGCCTCTCCGAAGCGCACCCTGTAGGCGCGGATTTATCCGCGAAGATCTCACCGCGGTAAGCCTGACACCACGCGGTGGTCTTTTCGCGGATAAATCCGCTCCTACGGGGGTGCGGTGTTTGAATGGGGTTCAGATCTGGTCGAAATCCAGCACGACCTTGTCGCTGACGGGGTAGGCCTGGCACGAGAGCACGTAGCCGGCCGCCACTTCGTAGTCTTCCAGGGCGTGGTTGCTGTCCATCTCGACCTCGCCTTCGATCACCTTGCATTTGCAGGTGGAACACACCCCTGCCTTGCACGAATACGGCAGTTCGGCGCCGATGGCGTTGCCGGCGTCCAGCACGCTTGTGGTGTTGCGTGGCAGGTCGAAGGCCAGGGCGCGGCCGTCGCTGATCACGGTGATCTGGCTGACCGCCGAATCGATCTGCCGCGCCGCTTCGCGCGCCTGGCGGCGTTCACCGTTGCTGGCCACGCCGAACAGTTCAAAATGGATGCGCGAAGCGTCCATGCCCTTGGCCTTGAGGCTGTCGCGCACGGTTTCGGTCATGCCTTGCGGGCCACAAATAAACGCCGCATCAAGGGTGTTCACGTCCAGCCAGCGGCTGAACAGTTGTTCGCATTTCGCCGCGTCGATGCGACCGTTGTACAGGTCAATATCCTGCTGCTCGCGGCTGAACACGAAGATCAGATTAAGGCGCTGCAGGTAACGGTTCTTCAGGTCTTCAAGCTGTTCGCGAAACAGTGCGCCAGAACTTGACCGGTTGCCGTAGAGCAGCGTCACGCGGCTGCGCGGTTCGGTTTCAAGGGTGGTCTTGACGATGGACAGGATCGGCGTGATACCGCTGCCGGCCGCCACCGCCAGGTAGTGGCCGGCACGAGCCGGGTCCAGGGCCACGCTGAATTGCCCGGCCGGCGGCATCACTTCCAGCACCTGGCCGGCCTTGAGCTGTTGGTTGGCAAACGCTGAGAAGCGCCCGCCCTGCACGCGCTTGATCGCCACACGCAGTTCGGCATCGTTGACGCCGCTGCAGATGGAATACGAGCGGCGTACTTCTTCGCCGTCCAACTGGGTGCGCATCACCAGGTGCTGGCCCTGGGCATAGCGAAATTGCTCGGCAAGCTCGGCGGGTACGTCGAAGGCAATGGACACCGCATCGCGGGTTTCGCTGCGTACTTGCTTGATGGTCAGGCTATGAAACTGGCTCATTATTGTTCTCCAGCACCCATCAGATGCACTTGAAATAATCGAACGGTTCGCGGCAGTCACGGCAGCGGTACAACGCCTTGCAGGCGGTGGAGCCGAATTGGCTCAGCAGCTCGGTGTGCGTGCTGCCACACTGCGGGCAGCAAATCTGGACGGCCTCGCCCAGCAGGCTGCGCTTGCTGGTGCTGTGCTCGGGCGGCGCGATGCCGTATTCGCGCAACCGTTGGCGGCCGCTGTCGGTGATCCAGTCGGTAGTCCAGGCCGGTGTCAGGTTGCGTTGCAGGTGCGGGGCGTCGAAGCCTGCGTGCTCCAGGGCCTGGCGGATGTCGCTTTCGATTACCTCGGTAGCCGGGCAGCCGGAGTAGGTGGGGGTGACCACCACGTGCAGGTGGCCGGCCTGCCAGTCCACGCCGCGCACGATGCCCAGTTCCACCACGCTGACCACGGGCACCTCGGGGTCCATCACCTGTTGCAGCACCGCCCAGGCCTGGCTCAGGTCGTGGGCGCTGCCGGCACGGGCGCCGCGGTCACTGCCAATCAGCTCACCAGGTTGCATGGGGGTAGGCCCGCGGCAGGTATTGCATTTCGGCCAGCAACATCCCCAGGTGCTCACTGTGCAACCCCTGACGGCTGCTGAGGTAGAAATAGCTGGCAGGTGCCGGCACGGGCAGGGTGGCGCGGGCGAATACCTGCGCCACCCGGCTGCGCCAGGCGGCCGCGATGTTGGCTTGCTCGCCCGTCACGCCACTGGCGTGCAGGCGTTGTTCAAGGTCGTCGGCCTGGATCAGGTCGTGGGTAAAGCGCCACACCAGGGGGGTGGCTGCCAGCATGCGCGCATGGCTTTGCTCGGTGCCGTCGCCCAGGCGCTCGACCCATTCGCTGGAGCGGCGCAGGTGGTAGGTCACCTCTTTGAGGCCCTTGGCGGCGATGCCGGCGATGCGTTCGTCGCTGGACTGGCTCAAGCCCGATAGCACCTCAAAGTGCCAGGCGTCGTAGAGGAACTGCTTGAGCATGGTCACGGCAAAATCGCCGTTGGGCTGTTCCACCAACAGCAGGTTGCGAAACTCCCGCTCGTTGCGCAGGAAAGCCAGGGCATCGGCGTCGCGGCCGTCGGCCAGCAGCTCGGCGGCGTATTCCAGCCAGTTACGCGCCTGGCCGATCAGGTCCAGGCCAACGTTGGCCAGCGCCAGTTCTTCTTCCAGGGCCGGCGCGTGGCCGATCCACTGGCTCAGGCGTTGGCCCTGGATCAGCGCGCTGTCGCCCAGGCGCAGCACATATTCGATCAGATCGTTGTGCATGGTCGACCTCACATGTGCCCGACTTCGGCCGGCAATTGGTAGAAGCTGGCGTGGCGGTAGACCTTGTCGTGCGCGGGGTCGAACAGCGGGTCCTTGTCATCGGGGGAGGAGGCGGTGATCAGCGCCGACGGCACCACCCACAGGCTTACGCCCTCGCTGCGCCGGGTGTACAGCTCGCGGGCGTTCTCGATGGCCATGGTGCTGTCGGCGGCGTGCACACTGCCTACGTGCTTGTGGTTGAGGCCGTGCTTGCTGCGTACGAAAACTTCAAAAAGGGTCCAGTCGGACATGGCGGTTGCTCCGGTTCAGGCGGCGTTTTTATTGGATTTTTTACGGGCGTGGGCCACGGCGGCCTGACGTACCCAGGCGCCGTCTTCCCAGGCCTGCTTGCGGGTGGCCACGCGTTCCACGTTGCACGGCCCATTACCCTTGAGCACTTCGTAGAACTCGTCCCACTGGATGGCGCCGAAGTCGTAGTGCCCCGTTTCGGCATTCCATTCAAGGTCTGGGTCGGGTGCGGTGCAGCCCAGCAATTGCAGTTGTGGGATGGTTTGGTCGACGAAGCGCTGGCGCAGTTCGTCGTTGCTCTGGCGCTTGATCTTCCAGGCCATGGATTGGGCGCTGTTGGGCGAGTGCTCGTCGCTGGGGCCGAACATCATCAGCGACGGCCACCACAGGCGGTTGATGGCGTCCTGCACCATGTCCTTCTGGGCCTGGGTACCGTGGCGCATCATGGTCAGCAGGATTTCGTAGCCCTGGCGCTGGTGGAAGCTCTCTTCCTTGCAGATGCGCACCATGGCCCGCGAATACGGCCCGTAGGAGGTGCGCTGCAGCACCACCTGGTTGACGATGGCCGCGCCATCCACCAGCCAGCCCACCGCGCCCATGTCGGCCCAGCTCAAGGTGGGGTAGTTGAAGATGCTCGAATACTTGGCCTTGCCGGCGTGCATCTTGGCGATCTCGGCATCGCGGTCGGCGCCCAGGGTTTCCATGGCGCTGTACAGGTACAGGCCATGGCCGGCCTCGTCCTGGATCTTGGCCATCAGTTGCAGCTTGCGCTTGAGGCTTGGAGCACGGGTCACCCAGTTGCCCTCCGGCAGCATGCCGACGATCTCGGAGTGGGCGTGCTGGGAGATCTGCCGGATCAGCGTCTGGCGGTAGGCCTCGGGCATCCAGTTCTTGGCTTCGATCTTGATTTCGGCGTCGATCTTTTCCTGGAAGGCACGTTCCTGGTCGCTCATCTCGTCCAGAGTCTTGATACGTTTAACGCCGGTTTCAACCAATTGGGCGTACATGTTGATTCTCCAGCCGTTTGGGGCACGTGGGCATGGTGTTATTTATAAGTGATACACAAATAAATATCAAACATAAAAAATAGTGTCGTAATTGATTTTCGTATCGAATGCTTTCCCGGGGTGAGCGCCGCTTTCAGGCCGGGTTGCGCTTGTCGATCACATGGCAGGCCTTGCCCTCGGACCGCTTGATCGAGAACAGGGGCTGCAACACGATGCGCGTGCTGATGCCGATATAAGTCTTGATGTGCCGGCTTAGTTCGGCACACACCGCCTTCTGCTGCGCCTCGTTCAAGCCCTGGTGCTCGGCGCGCAGTTCCACGTGCACGTCGACGCTGTCCAGGTTGCCATTGCGATACAGGTGCATCTCATAGCATTCGGACAACTGCGACACCTTCAGCACCTGTTCCTCCACCTGGGTGGGGAATACGTTGACGCCGCGGATGATCAGCATGTCGTCGCTGCGCCCGGTGATTTTGTCGATGCGCCGCATGGGGCGCGCGGTGCCGGGCAGCAGGCGGGTCAGGTCGCGGGTGCGGTAGCGGATCATCGGCAGCGCCTCCTTGCTCAGGGAGGTAAACACCAGCTCGCCCATTTGCCCGTCAGGCAGTACCGCGCCGGTGACCGGGTCGACGATCTCGGGGTAGAAGTGGTCCTCCCAGATCGTCGGGCCATCCTTGGTTTCGGCACATTCCATGGCCACGCCCGGGCCCATGATTTCTGACAGGCCGTAGATGTCCAGGGCGGTGATCCCCAGGCGGGTTTCGATGGCCTTGCGCAGTTCAGCGGTCCACGGCTCGGCACCGAAGATGCCCAGGCGCAGCGCCAGGCTGTGCGGGTCGATGCCTTGGCGCTCGATCTCATCGGCCAGGTTGAGCATGTAGGAGGGCGTGACCATGATGATGTCCGGTTGGAAATCACGGATCAGTTGCACCTGCTTTTCGGTTTGCCCGCCGGACATCGGGATCACCGTGCAGCCCAGGCGCTCGGCGCCGTAGTGGGCGCCCAGGCCACCGGTAAACAAGCCGTAGCCATAGGATATGTGCACTTTGTCGCCCTTGCGCCCGCCGGCGGCACGGATGGAACGTGCCACCACGTTGGCCCAGGTGTCGATGTCGTTCTGGGTATAACCCACCACGGTCGGTTTGCCGGTGGTGCCGCTGGAGGCGTGCAGGCGCACCACGTCGTGCATCGGCACGGCGAACATGCCGTAGGGGTAGTTCTCGCGCAGGTCAGCCTTGGTGGTGAAGGGCAGGCGGGCCAAATCGTCCAGCGACGTGATGTCGTCGGGGTGCACGTCGTGCTCGGCGAAGCGCTGGCGGTACAGCGGTACGTTGGCATAGGCGTGGTTCAGGCTCCAGCGCAGGCGCTGCAGTTGGTGCTGGCGCAGCTCGTCGAGGCTGGCGGTTTCCATGGGGTCTAGCACGGCGCTGTTTGACAGTTGCATATTCATGATTTCACTCGAATTATTTTTGTTTCAGCGCGCAGGGGGGGGCGGGCTTGAGTGCATGAGGCCAAGGATAAACCCGAGGGCCTTGGCCAGTGCGATTCTCTGGTTTACAGGCGCTCGATCACCATCGCGATGCCTTGGCCCACGCCGATGCACATGGTGCACAGCGCGTAGCGGCCTTGGCGCTGTTCCAGTTCGCAAAGGGCGGTGGTCACCAGGCGTGCGCCGCTCATGCCAAGGGGGTGGCCCAGGGCGATGGCACCGCCATTGGGGTTCACGCGCGGGTCGTCGTCGGCCAGGCCAAGCTCGCGCAACACTGCCAGGCCCTGGGCGGCAAAGGCTTCGTTGAGTTCGATCACGTCCATGTCGGCCAGGCTCAGGTTGGCCAGTTCCAGTACCTTGCGCGTGGCCGGTACCGGGCCGATGCCCATGATCCTGGGCTCTACCCCGGCGGTGGCCATGGCCACCACCTTGCCGCGGGCCTTCAAGCCGTGACGCCGGGCCTGTTCGGCGCTTGCCAGCAGCAGGGCGCAGGCGCCGTCGTTAACGCCCGAGGCATTGCCGGCGGTCACGCTGCCGTTTTTACGGAACGGCGTGCCGAGCTTTTGCAATTGCTCAAGGGTGGTGTCGCCACGTGGGTGCTCATCATGCTCCACGACCTGTGCCGGGCCCTTGCGCTGGGCGATGTGGACCGCGACGATTTCCCGCGCCAGGCGGCCATTGGTGCAGGCCGCAGCGGCCTTGTGCTGGCTGCGCAGGGCAAAGGCGTCCTGGTCGGCGCGGGAGATGTTGAACTGCTCGGCAACGTTTTCGGCGGTCTCGGGCATTGAGTCGATGCCGTATTGCTGTTGCATCAGCGGGTTGACGAAGCGCCAGCCAATGGTGGTGTCGAACAGTTCGGCCTGGCGCGAAAACGCCGTCTCGGCCTTGCCCATGACCAGCGGCGCGCGGGACATCGACTCCACGCCGCCCACCAGCATCAGACCGGCTTCACCGCAGCGGATCGCCCGCGCGGCGCTACCGATGGCGTCCAGCCCCGAACCGCACAGGCGGTTGACCGTGGTGCCTGGCACGCTGACCGGCAGGCCGGCCAGCAACGCCGACATGCGCGCGACGTTGCGGTTGTCTTCGCCAGCCTGGTTGGCGCAACCGTAGACCACGTCGTCGACCTGGCTCCAGTCCACCTGTGGGTGGCGCTTGAGCAGTTCGCGCAACGGCACAGCGCCCAGGTCGTCGGCGCGCACGCTGCTGAGGGCGCCGCCATAGCGGCCGATGGGGGTGCGCACGGCATCGATGATCAGGGCGTCATTCATGGGAAGTCTCCGGGGCAAGCAAGGTGTTGGCGGTGAGTGAGCGGCGCAATTGCAGGGAGGGGCGGTAGCGCTCCTCGCCATAGGCTGCTTGCAGGTGTTGCAGCACCGTGACGACGCTGCCGGTGCCGATGGCGTGCGCCCAGGCCAGCGGGCCCAGGGGGTAGTTGACCCCGGCGCACATGGCCAGGTCGATGTCGGCGGCGCTGGCCACGCCTTGTAACTGGGCGTCGGCGGCTTCGTTGGCGAGCATGGCCACGGTACGCAGCACGCACAGGCCCGGGGTGTCGCTCAGGGCGCTGGCGCTGATGCCCGCACGGGCGAGCACGGCCACGGCCTGGTCGATGGCGGCTTGGGCGGTGCCTTGCGCCCAACTGATGCCCAGGCGTGTGGCGCTGCGGTAGTCCAGGGCCAGGTCCAGCAAGATCAGGTTGGCCAAGCCGTCTTCGCGAGCGCGTTGGCTGGCCAGGCGGCCGTCGCTCAGGGCCAGCACCGCCTCACCCACGCGCAGCAGGCCGTTGCCAGCGCGGACGGTCAGGTCGATGCAGCTGGCGCCCAGGCGTTCGAGCAGCGGCGCCAGAACGCCCAGGTCACCCTCGACCACTGCGCAGTCGATCAGCGCATCGCTGTTCAAGGTTTGCACCGCAGGGCGTTGGGCGCCTTCGCGATAATCATAAAAACCGCGCCCGCTTTTGCGCCCCAGATGGCCGGCGTCCACCAACTCTTTCTGGATCAGCGAGGGCTGGAAGCGCATGTCGTGGTAATAGGCGTCGAACACCGAGCAGGTCACCGCGTAATTGACGTCGTGGCCGATCAGGTCGGTCAGCTCGAAGGCGCCCATGCGAAAGCCGCCCGCCTCACGTAGCAGGGCGTCGAGGGTGGCGCAGTCGGCGGCGCCTTCCTGCAGCAGGCGCAGGCTTTCAGCATAGAACGGCCGGGCCACGCGGTTGACGATGAAGCCTGGGGTGGAGCGCGCCAGCACCGGTTTTTTGCCCCAGGCCTTGGCGGTGGCGTGTAGGGTGCGCGCCAGTGCCGGGTCGCTGGCCAGGCCGCTGATCACTTCCACCAGGGCCATGACCGGTGCCGGGTTGAAAAAGTGCAGGCCCAGCAAGCGTTCGGGGTGCTGGAGTTCGGCGGCCAGGGTAGTGATGGACAGCGACGAGGTGTTGCTGGCCAGGATGCAGTCGGCGCGGCACAGGCATTCAAGTTCGGCAAACAATGCGCGCTTGACCGCCAGGTTCTCGACAATGGCTTCGATCACCAGGCTTGCGCCCGCCAAGTCCTGCAGGCCGTTGGCCGCACTCAGGTTGGCAAGGCAGGCTTGGTGGGCGGCTGCGTCGAGTTTGCCGGCGGCCACCCGCTTGGCCAATTGCGTGTCGATACCGGCGATGGCTGCGCGTGCAGCGCCTTGGCGGTTGTCATGCAACACCACCGGGTGCCCGGCGCGTGCGGCGACCTGGGCGATGCCGGCGCCCATGGCGCCGGCGCCGATCACCGCGACGATAGCGCTACGATCCAGTGCGCTCATGTTCAGCGGCCCTTGAAGGAGGGGGTGCGTTTGGCCATGAAGGCGCTGACGCCTTCGCGGTAGTCTTCGCTGCGCCCGGCCAGGCGTTGCAGGTCCTTTTCCAGTTCAAGCTGCTCCTCGAAACTGTTGTTGAAGCTGGCGTTCAGGCTGCGCTTGATCAGTGCCAGGCCATAGGTCGGCTGGGTGGCCAGGTGGCGGGCCAGTTTCAATGCCTCGTCGCGCAAATCGACGTCGTCGACGCAGCGGTAGATCAGCCCCCATTCCACGGCTTGCTCGGCGCTCAAACGCTCGCCCAGCAGCGCCAGTGCCTTGGCCCTGGCCATGCCCACCAATCGCGGCAGGCTCCAGGTGCCGCCGGAATCAGGCACCAGGCCGATCTTGCAGAATGCCTGGATAAAGCTGGCCGAGCGGGCGGCCAGCACCAGGTCGCACGCCAGCGGGATATTCGCCCCGGCGCCGGCGGCCACGCCGTTGACCGCGCAGATGACCGGCATCGGCAGGTCGCGCAAGGCGCGAATCAGCGGGTTGTAGAACTGCTCGATCGACTCGCCCAAATCCGGCGCTTCACTGCCCGGCGCCACGTTGCGGTCGGCCAGGTCTTGGCCTGCGCAAAAGCCGCGACCTTCACCGGTGAGCAGCAAAACGCGCACCTCGGCGTCCTGGCGCACGTGCTTGAGCGCCTCGCGCACCTCGCCATGCATCTTGGCGTTGAAGCTGTTGAGTTGCTCGGGGCGGTTCAGGCTGAGGGTGGCAACGCCGGCCTCGATGGTAAAC
The DNA here is from genome assembly GCF_023509015.1 of Pseudomonas abieticivorans. Lineage (NCBI taxonomy): Bacteria > Pseudomonadati > Pseudomonadota > Gammaproteobacteria > Pseudomonadales > Pseudomonadaceae > Pseudomonas > Pseudomonas abieticivorans. The sequence continues at coordinate 468,741 of NZ_CP094975.1, read as the reverse complement.
AGGATGTGCTCGAACGTCATGGTGTCGGTCGCTCTGGGGTAGGGGATTCAGTGGCCGGTGAAGCTGGCGCGGCGTTTTTCCTGGAAGGCGCGGATGCCTTCTTCACGGTCCTGGGTGCCGGCCAGCAGGGTGAAGACATGGCGCTCGAAACGCAGGCCGCTGGCCAGGTCCGTGTCCATGGCCTTGAGCAGCGCTTCCTTGGCCAGGCGCACGGCCAGCGGCGCTTTGGCGGCGATGGCGTGGGCGATCTGCAGGGCGCGTTCCACGGTCAGTTCCGGCTGGGTGACCTCACTCACCAGGCCCGCTTGCTGGGCCTGGCGCGCGCTGATCGGCTCGCCGGTGAGCACCATCTGCATGGCCATCGACTTGCCCACCGCGCGCAGCAGCCGTTGGGTGCCACCGGCGCCGGGCATGATCCCCAGGTTGATTTCAGGTTGGCCGAACAGGGCATCGCTGCCGGCGATCAGGATGTCGGCGTGCATCGCCAACTCGCAGCCGCCGCCCAGGGCATAGCCGTTGATGGCGGCCACCAGTGGTTTCTTGAAGGCGGTGATGCGCTGCCAAGAAGCTTGGCGCGGGTCATCTAGCATGCCCACCAGGTCGCGCTGGGCCATTTCGGCGATGTCGGCACCGGCGGCGAATGCACGAGCGCTGCCGGTGATCACCACGGCGCCGATGCCGGGGTCGGTTTCGGCCTCGGCCAGGGCGTCGGCCAGTTCACCCAGCAACTGGGTGTTCAAGGCGTTGAGCGCTTGCGGGCGCTGCAGGCTGATCAGGCGCACCTGATCCAGCGTTTGCACGGCAAGGGTGTGCGGCATGACGGCACTCCTCATTTTGTTGTTGTTGGCGGTTGGGCCGTTTTGCCCGAGTATACGCACAATGCGATACAGAACAAGCTTTGTAAAAGTAAAAAATGGTGTCTATAATTTTTGTGTGACCTGTTATTAAAGCTTTTTATTCGAGTATTTACGGGGATATAAGGCCTTTTATGTCTGCCATTTATGTGATACAAGATAAATACAAAAATAAATTTATTTCCGCTGGAGGGTGCAATGACCTGCTACAGCCTTGAGGGCCTCACCCCGGTGGTACACCCCACTGCCTATGTGCACCCCACCGCCGTGCTGATCGGCGACGTCATCATTGGCCCCCACTGTTATGTCGGCCCGCTGGCCAGCCTGCGCGGCGATTTCGGCCGCATCGTGCTGCACGAGGGTGCCAACCTGCAGGACACCTGCGTGATGCATGGCTTTCCCGACAGCGACACGGTGGTCGAGCGTAACGGCCACATCGGCCACGGCGCGGTGCTGCACGGTTGCCGCATTGGCGCCGATGCGCTGGTGGGCATGAACGCGGTGGTGATGGACAACGCGCACATTGCGCCGCGCAGTTTTGTTTCGGCGGCGGCCTTCGTCAAAGCCGGCTTTCGCTGCCAGGAGCAGTCACTGGTGATGGGCTCGCCGGCCACCGTCAAGCGTAGCCTGCGTGATGAGGAAGTGGCCTGGAAGCAGGCTGGCACGCGGCAATACCAGGCACTGGCACAGCGCTGCCTGGCCAGCCTGGTCGAGTGCCTGCCGTTGCGCGAAGTGGAGGCCGACCGGCCTCGCTTGAGCGACGACGGCTTCAGGCCCAAGCCCGTCAGCTGCTAAGCCGTCGGTGTGTGCGGTATATTCCCTTTTTTTTGCGTACGGAAACTCCATGTCGTCGCTTGCGCCCTTGAACCATCTGATCACCCGCTTCCAGCAGCAAACGCCGATCCGCGCCAGTTCCCTGATCATCACCCTGTACGGCGATGCCATCGAGCCCCACGGCGGCACGGTGTGGCTGGGCAGCCTGATCCAGTTGCTCGAACCCATGGGCATCAACGAACGGCTGATCCGTACCTCGATCTTCCGCCTGACCAAGGAAAACTGGCTGACCGCTGAAAAGGTCGGCCGGCGTAGCGATTACAGCCTGACCGGCACCGGCCGGCGGCGTTTCGACAAGGCCTTCAAGCGTGTCTACAGCAGCACGCTGCCGGCCTGGGACGGCTCCTGGTGCCTGGTGCTGGGCACCCAGTTGAGCGCGGAAAAACGCAAGCTGGTGCGTGAAGAATTAGAGTGGCAAGGCTTCGGCGTGGTCACCCCGGCGCTGTTGGCTTGCCCGCGTTACGAGCGCGCCGACCTCAATGCCACCCTGGCCGAGTTGGGCGTGCTGGAGGATACCCTCGTGTTCGAGACCACCGCCCAAGATGCGCTGGCCTCCAAGGCCTTGCGCACGCAAGTCAAGGAAAGCTGGAGCCTGGACGAGCTGGCCGTGCACTACAGCGAGTTCATCCAGCTGTTCCGCCCGCTCTGGCAGGCCCTGCGCGAGCAGGAGCAACTGCAACCGCAAGACTGCTTCCTGGCGCGTATCTTGCTGATTCATGAGTATCGCAAGTTGCTGCTGCGCGACCCGCAACTGCCCGACGAATTGTTGCCGAGCGACTGGGAGGGCCGCGCCGCACGCCAGTTGTGCCGCAATATCTACCGGTTGATCTACGCCAGGGCCGAGCAGTGGTTGAGCGCTACCATGGAAACCGCCGACGGGCCGTTGCCTGAAGTGGGGGAGGGCTTTTACCGGCGTTTCGGCGGGCTCGACTGAGCCGCCAGCCAAGTGCTCGGCGCAAGGCGTAGACAATAACAATACATGCGCATGTGAGGCAGGTCATGAATACGGCACAGGTACCGGGCAGCCAGGGCTTCGAACATTGGCTGCACAGCATCAACCAAATCTGCGGGGCTTTCGAGGCCCAGCCGTTGGCCGATGATTTCGCGGGGGGCATTCGTGGGTTCGAGCGCGGTGCACTGAAAATGAGCTTCGTGGACGCCAGCCATGCCCGCTTATATCGCACGCAACGCTTGGCCAGCGCCGCCGATGGCCGCAAGTATTTCGCCGTGTTCCAGTTGGAAGGCCAGGCACAAATGGCCCAGGGCGAAGCGCGCGCGCGGTTGGCGAAAGGCGATATCACCTTGATCGACGCGTCCCGGCCTTGTGATTTTACGTACGGGCAAAACTCCCGGCAGCTTTCACTGATCCTGCCCCATGCGGTGCTCAACCAGGCGGCGCGCTTTGGCTCCGTGCAGTGCGGCCAGACCATCGGCGCGCAGTTACCGATCGCGCGGTTATCCCATGGCCTGATCCTGGAGGCGGCGCAGCAGGGTCCATTGAGCCAGGTAGAAAGCGAGGCGGTCCTGGACGCCGTTGTCAGCCTGTTACGCCCAGCCCTGACCCATCAGCAAGAGGCGAGCGACCCGCACGAGCGCTTGTTCCGCAGAAGCCTGGCGTTCATCGAAGAACACCTTCGCAGCGATGCGCTATGCCCCGACCTGCTGGCGCGCGAAGTGGGCGTCTCGGTGCGCGGCCTTTACCGCATGTTTTCGAAAAAGGGCCTGGTAGTGGCGCAGTACATCAAGCACCAGCGCTTGGAGCGCTGCGCCGAAACCCTGCGCCAGCCAGGTTGCGAGCACAAGCTTTCGGCGCTGGGCTACGATTGGGGATTCTCTGATTCGAGCTATTTTTCCACGGCGTTCAAACATCGGTTTGGCATTAGCCCGGGTGAGTACCGCAAACGCTTCAGCGCCTGACAGGCGCATTACACATGTAGCGCAAGCCAGGCTGCAATGGCGCTTAACCTGTGCCTTCACTCAACACAGGTAGTTACCATGACAGTACAACAGCCCCTCCAGGTTTCCTTCGATAGTCTGGTCGATAAAATCACCCAATGGGTCGATGAGTTTCCCGACATCCATAGTGTCGCCACCGACGTGGCCCGGGAAATCCTGGCCTTGCACACTGATCTGGACACCGATCCAAACAAGATTTATTGGCATCGTTTCGATTCAGGCCAGGGCAGTACAAAGACCTATAACGGTTGGATGCACGACGGTTACCCGATCGAGTCAATGACGTTGGTGGAGTTAGTCATCAAGCGTTTCAAGGCCAAGGAGCAGATGGGGATCGATGATCTGAACCTGTGGTCCGGCTTTTACACCGACGACTCAACGCATACCCTGTTTGATGAGAGCAATGAAGTGCGCCTGTTGGCCGCCGACGTGCAGGCGTACCTCTGGGAACATGAATTTGCCAAGACCTACCAGAAGGTCATCGATGACTTCTGGCTTACTCAGGGCGAGTTCTACAGTGCGCTGTGCAAGATGGCCATGCTCGATGCCGCGGTACGTCAGTTCAGGGAGGGAGCGTTCCTGGCCGAAGATTTCCTGCTGGTCTACAGCGTGGTGATTGCCGACCTCAACCATCCGTTTACCCCCAGCCAGTTGCTGAACCTGAGCGGCCGTTCAGCGCAACCCGATAGCCTGCGTACGTTTCAAATCGGCGACTACGCTGCCATCAGCATCATGCGCATGGTGGCCGATACGGGGCGGCAGATTCTTTACTGCCCCCGCCATGTCAAGACTTTCCAGGTTTTTGACAATGAGCAGCAGATGTATGCCTGGGTGCAGGCCAAGGCGGGGAATCCGAAATTGGCCGACCGTTTCATCAGCCAGTTCTTGCGCCATGAGCGGCAGGCATCGGCTGACTGGGCGAAAATGCGCCTTGCCCTGTCAGAGATAGCCGAAAAGCCCTGGCATGCCGGACAAACCTTGTTGTGCCACACCTACACCCCCCTCGACGGCATCAGCATGGAATTTACCCGCAAGTGGGCCAAGGCCGAGCAGCAAGCGGACGCGGCGTACTTGTTGACGACCAACGCGCAACTGGATCGCCAGTTGTGGATCGGGTACATGAATGCCTTCATGGGGGTGTTCGGCGCGTTGGCGCCCCTAAGCTGGCCCGTAGCGTTGAGCATGGTCGGGGCTGGCCTGCTCAATGTGGGGCTTAACTCCTACGAAGCGGTCAAGGGCAAGACAACCGAGTCACGCAAGGCCGCCATCCGCAGCGCTCTGATCAATGCCTTGAATACCTTGCTGAACGTGCCGTTACTGCGCAGCAGTGGTGAACTGGCCGAACTGTCGGAGGTGGAAGGCGAGGACATCGAAGTGTTCGAAGAGGAAACCAACGTCATCAACGCCGATGTCGAACTGGAGCCGACGGTGGAAGTACCCGTTGCGGAGGAGTTGGATAACACGCCGGTGCCCGTCGCGAAGTTGTCTGTCGAACAGGTCAACCTCAAACTTGAACCCTACCGGTCAGACATTCGTTTGCGCGCCGATAACATCCAGGGCACGAAGGGCCGTTTTCGCAAGATCTGGTTGTTGGAAGGCGACGGCTATTACATCGTGATCAATAGGCGTACCTATCAGGTGCGGGTCATCGACAACTTCCAGCACGTGGTCATCGTCGATCCGTTGAACCCTTACAGTTTCTATGGCGCACTGCCAGTGGAACTCGATGCGGCGGGCGAGTGGCAATTGCTGCCTGCGCAGCGCCTCAAGGGCGGCGGCGGCCTGACTCCGCATCCGCTGTTGCTGAACATGACGCGTGCCAGCGTGCAGATGCCCATGGACGATGTGATCGGCATGATCGGGCGCTACGCGGTGCCCACGCCGCGCGGCAACATGCTGGCGGTGTTCGATGCCGACCAGGCGTGCTGGCGCCTGGACCACCTGGGGGCATCGGACCTGGCCTGGAAGAGCGCAGCCGGCCCGTGGGTAACCGGTAATAATGCAGTTTACGCCGCGACCAAGGCGTACTTGCCAAGGCCGCTGACGATCAAGAAAATAGTCTTGCCTTCGCTACCGCCGGTACCGATCACGACCACCCCGGTGCCCAAGCTTATGCACTATATCTGGATAGGCGAGGAGCCCATCGGTGCAGAGTTGTTGGACAATATCGTGGCCAATGCGAGAAAGATGCCCACCTACACCACGATGCTGCACATGGATGTCCAGAGCGTGGAACAGATAGAACGGGTGACCACTTCGTTGAAGTCGCGGGTGCCAGGCTTGCAAGTGTCGCTGCTCAAGGATGACCCGTTCTTCGATGTGTTCAAGGCCTCGGACAATGCCGAGCAATACCGCCTCAGTTGCGAGAGCCTGGGGCGTAATTATTCATCGGCCTCCAATATCCTGCGGTTCCCGCTGGTGGACCACTATGGTGGTCTGTTCATGGAGCTTGACGACAGTATTGTATCCGTCAGCCAGAGCGACCTGCCGGCGCAGGCCAACGACATTCTGCTCAACGATGCGGTGCAACTCGACGACCTGCAGTTTGCCGGCTACACCGCCAGCCACTTCGCCAGTCATGCCAACAACCCGGTGCTCAAGGCCATTTCCAAGGAAATGAGCAGGAATTTCCGCTTGAACCAGGGCTTTTATGAAAAAGCCCGACCGGTGTTGGTCAAGGATGCCGACGGCGTGGCCACCGCCCAATCCCTGGCGGCGGTCAACGCTTATGAAAAAGAGGTGTTCGCCTTGACCGGCCCCTCGTTGTTCAACGTCATGCTCAAGAGTGAACGTCCCGACTATTACGACCTGATGCTGCGCAAGTCGCTCAAGGAGCAAGTCGGCGTGATATCCAACGCATACGACGAGCAACTGGACAAGCTGGTGGAACATTACTTCCCATTCGCGGAAAAACTGCAGATCGAAATTGGCAATGCCCACAGCTGGCTGCACACCCGCTGACGCGGGTTTACTTCAACAGCTTGGCGAAGTGCTGGATGGCCAAGGCATAGCCATGGGTGCCGAAGCCGGCGATCACCCCGACCGCCACCAGTGACACGTAGGAGTGGTGGCGGAAGGCTTCACGCTTGTGCACGTTGGAGATGTGCACTTCCAGGACCGGGATCTCGGCGGCGATCAGGGCGTCATGGATCGCCACCGAGGTGTGGGTCCAGGCGCCCGGGTTGATGACGATGCCGGACACGCGGCCGCGCGCCTGGTGAATCCAGTCGATCATCACGCCTTCATGGTTGGTCTGGTGGCACTCAACGGTAAAGCCCAGCTCGGTGCCTACGCGCTCGCACATGGCTTGCACATCGGCCAGGGTTTCGTGGCCATACACGGTGGGCTCGCGTTTGCCGAGCATGTTCAGGTTCGGGCCGTTGAGGACCAGCAGGGTGTGCGACATTTACAGGTTCCTTGTTGGAGTAGGGCAAACGCCCAGAATAAAGCTAAATCGCGCTTATGACGATGCCTGTGCATTGAGCAGGTGCTCGTGCATTTGACGGGTCAGGGTTTCGACGCGCTCGGTCAGTTGCCGGGTGTTTTCGGTGAGCTCAGTGTTCTGCTTGAGCAGTTCCATTAATACCGCAGTGTTTTGCGCGGCGCGTTCCTGGCGCTCGGTGTTATCGCGAGCCAAGTCTTCGCGGTGCATCGCGTCGGCTTCTGATTCGGCCTTGTCGCGGGCTGCCTGGCGGGTCTGTGCCAGCAGGATCAGTGGCGCAGCGTAGGCCGACTGCAGGCTGAACGCCAGGTTAAGCAGGATGAAGGGGTAGATGTCGAAGTGGGTCAGGCCGGTGATGTTGGCGATTACCCACAGCACCACGATCAAGGTCTGTGCACCCAGGAAGGTCGGTGTGCCGAAAAACCTGGCGAATGACTCAGCTTTGAGGGCGAAGCCATCGTTGCCGAAAGTGGTGCTCAGGTGTTCGTGGCCGCGGTGAAAGCGCAGGTGGTCAACGACCGACTTTTTTGAATTGGGTGGGGTAGACATAGGCACTCCAGAGGATCGCGGGCTCGATGGCATCAGTGTGTCAGCGTTTATCGGCAGCCACCATGAAAGTGTAACAATGCATTACGCCTGTACACGGGATACCCAATCATGCAGATTGCATGGTGCTGATTTAACTTGTTTCTACAACCCATTGAATTAAATCAATTTTTATTATTGGTAAAACTGGCACGTGCGCTGCACTCACTTTCAGTGCAGTCACTTTAATCGAACCATTCGATCCTGCCGGGAGTACCACAATAATGATGACTAACGCAGAAGTAACCCATGGCGTACTGCCTGACTCCTCGAGTCATTCGGGCGTCTCCTGGGCGGCGATCTTCGCAGGTGCCGCGGGGGCGGCGGCCTTGTCGATGATCCTTGTGCTGCTGGGCTTTGGCCTCGGCTTTTCGGCGGTATCGCCGTGGGCTGGGCACGGCATGAGCGCCAAGGGCCTGGGCATCTCGACGATTGTCTGGTTGGCATTCACCCAGATCGTGGCGTCGGGCCTGGGCGGTTACCTGGCCGGACGTCTGCGGGTCAAGTGGGCCAGCGTGCATGGCGATGAAGTGTACTTTCGCGACACCGCGCACGGCTTCCTGGCGTGGGCGGTAGCAACCCTGGTCACTGCCGTGCTGTTGGTAGGTTCGGTCAGCAGCGTGGTCGGTGGCGGTGTGCAAGCCGGTGCCAGCGTTGCTTCCGGGGCTGTGAGCGCCATCGGTGGGGCGGCCGGTGCCGGCGCCAGCAATGGCTCCAACGACCCGTTCGGTTACTTCGTCGACACGCTGTTTCGCGATGATCGCCCGGCTGCCGTCAGCGATGACGCCGCACACGGTATCGTCACCCGCATCTTTGCCCGTACCGTCAACAACGGTGGCCAGTTGAGCGCCGAAGACCGTACCTACCTGGCCCAGTTGATTGCCCAGCGTACCAACCTGTCCCAGGCCCAGGCCGAACAGCGTGTCGACCAGGTGTACGGCCAGGCTCGTCAGGCCGTCGAGGATGCCAAACTCGCCGCGCAGAAAGCTGCAGACACTGCGACCAAAGTCGCCGCCTGGACGTCTATCTGGATGTTCATCGCCCTGTTGTGCGGTGCCTTCTTCGCCAGCCTGTCCGCAACCTACGGTGGCCGTCGCCGTGATGCGGTGATTGTGCTGGGCAGCGACCGTTATACCACCACCCCGACTACCACGACCGTTCGTTAAACCTGGAGAACGACCATGCGCTCATTACTGCTGTTTTTCCTCGGTGTGCCGATCCCGGTGATTATTTTGATTGCCCTGTTCATGCACTAAACACCTCGCGTTCACTGCCGATACACCTTGAAACCGCCTGGGTCTTAACCCAGGCGGTTTTTCTTGTACGCTTGTCTCATTTTGTATAAAGTTTGTACAAGTAAGGCGTTTTGATATCGGTTTATCGAAAGTCCCTTTGCTCAAGGCCGAGCGCGACCCAATAACCCTTGAGAAAGCCACCATGTTGTTTTCCTCTGCCCGCAAGACCATCGATGCCCTCGAACTGACCCTGGCCAGCCAGCTAGGCCTGATCCAGGCGCTGGACCGTTCGATGGCGATCATCGAGTTCGACCCCAGCGGCCAGGTGCTGCACGCCAACGCCAATTTCGAAAAGACCATGGGTTACCGCGCCGAGCAGATCATCGGGCAGCCGCACCGGATGTTCTGCTGACCCTGCCTACGTGCGCAGCGCCGAGTACACGCAGTTGTGGGCGCGGCTCAAGGCCGGGGAGTTCGTTGCCGACACCTTCGAGCGATTCGACGCACAGGGCCGCCGTGTGTGGTTGCAAGCCAGCTATAACCCGGTGAAGGACGCCAGCGGGCGGGTGCTCAAGGTGGTCAAGTACGCGGTGGACGTGACCGCGCGCATCGAGCAGGAGCATGAGGCCGAAGGCAAGTTGCACGCCATCGAGCGCGCCATGGCGGTCATCGAGTTCAACCTGGACGGCACCATCATCACCGCCAATCGCAACTTTCTCGACCGCGTGGGCTACACCCTGGCCGAGATCAAGGGCAAGCACCACAGCCTGTTTTGCCCGCCGGCGCTTGCGGCCAGCAAGGATTACCAGGAGTTCTGGCGCAGCCTTAACAAGGGCGAGTTCTTCAATGGCCAGTTCCAGCGCGTGGGCAAGCACGGGCAGACCGTGTGCCTGGAGGCCAGTTACAACCCGGTGTATGACAGCAGCGGCAAGCTGAGCAAGATCGTCAAGTTCGCCTCCGACATCACCGAGCGCATCAACCGCCAGGAGCATGACGGCCAGAGCGCCGCCCAGGCTTATCACATCTCGGTGGACACCCGCCGCGTGGCCCAGGAAGGTACCGGGGTGATCCAGCAGGCGGCCGGGCAGATGCGCGAGATCGCCGGTAACATCGACGAGTCCTCGCAAATACTCGCTCAACTGGGCGAGCGCTCCCAGCAGATCACGGCCATCGTCAACACCATCCGCGGCATCGCCGACCAGACCAACCTGCTGGCGCTCAATGCCGCCATCGAAGCGGCCCGCGCCGGCGAGATGGGCCGTGGCTTTGCCGTGGTCGCGGACGAGGTGCGCTCGCTGGCTGGCCGCACCAGTGGGTCAACGGCCGAGATCTCGAACATGATCCACCTGATCCAGGAACAAACCCGCGCCGCCATCGCCAGCATGGAAACCACCCGGTTGCAGGCCAGCAAAAGCGTGGAGTTGGCCGACCAGGCTGGCGAGGTGATCGTGCAGATCTACGACGGCACCAGCCGGGCGGTAGAGGCGGTGAGTATGTTTGCGGCGGATCGTTGAGCGGGTCGCCTCAAGCCTGAACCTCTGGCCGCGGCAACGCCAACTGCGGGTAGTACTGAGCAAATTGCACCTTGTCGCTCTGGTCCACCAGTTTTTTCAAACGCTCGTTGAACGCCCGGCTCACCCCGTACTGGCCACCGGAGATGGTGCGAAATTGCGCCGTCAGGGTGATGCCGTTCAGGTCCATCTTGTCGACGCCGAACACCTGCAACGGGCCTTGCAGGTTGTGTTTGAGCACGATGTCTTCGCTGATGGACTGGCCCGCTTCGCGGATCATGTCCAGTGCCGAGTCGACATCGGTCTCATAGCTCACCTGCACCGAGAAAAACGCATAGGCAAACTGGCGTGACTGGTTAGTAACCGCCTTGATCTGGCCAAACGGCACCGAGTGCACGAAGCCCTTGCCGTCACGCAGGCGCAGGGTGCGGATGGTCAGGCTCTCTACGGTGCCGGCATGGCCGGAGTCGAGCACCACCCAGTCACCGATGGCGATGGTGTCTTCGATCAGGATAAACAGCCCGGTGATCACGTCCTGCACCAGTTGTTGGGAGCCAAAGCCGATGGCCAGGCCCACCACCCCGGCACCGGCCAGCAGGGGCGCCACGTTGATGCCCAGGTTGGCCATGGTGGTGATCGCGCAGATCACCACCAGGATGATTTTGATGGCGTTGCGGATCATCGGCAAGATGGTCTTGACCCGGGTCGAGGGCTGGCGTGAGGCGCGTTTGCCTACCGAGGGTTTCAGGGCTTCCTGGATCGCGGTGTCCAGTACCACCCACAGCAACCAGGTCACCAGCAGGATCACGCCAATACTACTGATCGAGTCACTGATGGCCCGGCCCAGGGAGTTGTTGGCGGCAAACGCCAGGATCGACAAACCCCAGATGCGCCCCAACAACTCTATGAAGGCCACGGCCATGGCGATGCGTGCCAGGGCGTGCGCCAGGCTGCGCAGCAGTTCCTTGTAGGGCCGCAGGCGCTGGGCCGGCTCATCGGCGGGGCTTCGAAACAGGTGTTGCAGCAAGGTACTGAGGAACACCGTGCCTACCAGCAACAGGGTGGTCAGCAGGGCGCTTTGCAGGGCTTGCTGGCTGCCTTGGCCGGCGCCAATCAAGTGCACCACCGACACCAGGATCATCAGCAGGATCGGCAGGTACCATAGCCCGGAAAAGATCCGCAGCGTCTCTTGCACCGCCCGATGTTGCAGGCGTTGATGCAAGGGGCGGTTGCGGATCAGGTGCGCGACCGGGCGGCGCATGCGAATCACCAGCACGGCGAAGGCCAGGGTGGCCAGCAGGCCGGCGAACACGGCGATGCTGGCGGTGATGTTGCCGCCCAGTTGGCGGGCGATCTGCGGGCTGGTCAGGGCGTCGGCCAGTGCCACCAGAAAGCCGATCACAAACAGCCGCCGTGGGGCTTCGCGGCGCAGGATCGCCACTGCGGTGCGTTTGTGCCCGGCGTTGAACAGCACGATCACGCACAAGATGATGGAGGTCGAGAATACCCCGCTGCTGGTCGCGTAGCCCAGGCATAGCGCCAGCGCACGGGCAACCGAGGGGGGCAGGCTGTGACTGGCCGCCAGCGTCAAGGGCAGGCTGGCCAGCGCTGGTATCGTGTAGGGCAGCACATAGCCCAGCAAGGCCAACACCCGAGGCCTGCGGGCAATAAAGCGTTTGCGCCCGGCACTGCGTACCAACAGCCGGCCCAACACTGACAGCAGGCCGAAGGCGACCATCCAGCACAGGGTGAGCAGACCGAAGTCGCCGATCAGGCCCAGGGGCGACAGGGTCGACTGGCGGTTGACCAGTTGGTCGACCTCGTCGGCCGCACGGTCAGCCCGCAGGCGCCAGGCGTCGGCGAGGTGGCCGTCCAAGGCCAGGCTGTCTTGCACCTCATCGATCCCGCTGGAGAGGGTTTCCAGCAAGCCGCCCTGTACCAGCACCTCCTTGGGCTCGGCAGGGGCGGCTGGCGTGGCGGCGTACAGATTGAAACTGAGCAAAACGCCAGGCAGCAGCGTCAGGATCCGGCGAAGGGGTGGGCGTTGCACACGATGTCTCCTTGGTCCCAGGCAGGGTTACCTGAGAACTGATCGAAATATCGCGCGTGAGTTCGTTTTGACTCGATGAAACCTCAGGCTTCGCCCGCCAGCGCCGCCAACACCGAGGGGCGCCGGGCCAGCCGTTGCAGGTAGTGCTGCAGCGCCGGCCACGGCGCCAGGTCAATGTCCAGATGGCAGGCCCAGCCCATCACGGTGAACAGGTAGGCATCGGCCACGCCAAACGTCTCGCCCAATAACCAGGCCTGCTGCGCCAAGTGCTGGTCGAGCAGGGCGAACCGCAATTGCAGGCGCTGGATAAACACCTCGCGCACCGGCGCAAGCGTCGGGTTGAACAGCGGCGCCAGGCCGCCGTGCAACTCGCAGGCTATGAAGTTAAGCCACTCCTGCAGGCGCACCCGTTGCCAACTGCCGGGTGGGGGAGCTAACCCCTGTTCGGGTTTCAGGTCGGCCAGGTACTGGAGAATGGCCGGGCCCTCGGTCAGCACCCGGCCGTCGTCCAATTGCAGCGCGGCGACATAGCCCTTGGGGTTGATCAGCCTGAAGTCCTCACCTTGGGCGGTGAGCTTGGTCTGGTTGTTCACGCGGATCAGTTCGAACGGCAGATCCAATTCTTGCAGCACGATGTGCGGTGACAGGGAGCATGTGCGTGGGGCGTAGTAGAGCTTCATGGGGGGTGTCCGCTGGAGGGTTGCGTGCAGTGTCCAAGTGCCCAGGGTTGCAGTAAAATTAATGATTCAACGTTCTTCCATAAGGCCAGCTACTGCCATGATGAATTTGATGCACTGGCGCCTGCTGGTGGCGGTGGCCGATTGCGCCAACATCACCCGTGCTGCCGAGCAGGTGGGGATGACCCAATCCGGCGCAAGCCAGGCCATTGCGCTGTTGGAGGATCACCTGCAGGTCAGCCTGTTCAGCCGCGAACACCGCAGCACCCTGCCCACGGCAGTGGGCCTTGAAGTGGTGGCCCAGGCACGCCTGATGCTCGCGGCGCTCGACGGCATACGCCAATGCGCCGATGCTGCGCGCGGTGCGCAACGCGCCACGGTGCGCCTGGCAAGCTTTCCCATGGTGCTGGCGAACCTGTTGCCGCCTTTGCTGCGCAGGCTTCGCCAGCGCCACCCGGGCATTCAGGTGGTGGCGTTGGAGGCCAGTGATAGCGAGGTGGAGGCGATGCTTGCGGCCGACACGGCGGACCTGGGCGTGGTACTCAACCCCGGCCCAGGGCGCCAGACCTGGCCATTGGGCCGCGAGCAGTGGTGCGTGGTGGTGCCGCGCAACCACCGCTGGGGCGCCGGCCCCGTGGCCTTGGCCGCGTTGGTGGGCGAGCCGTTCGTGCTGGCCACTGGTGGTTGCTCGGTGAATGCCCGCAGCATCGCCCTTGACGCAGGCCACGCATTGGCCGATGTGCGGGTGGAGGTGCGCGACTGGTCCACCGCGTTTGCCTTGGTGCGTGAACAGTTGGGCGTTACGCTGGTCCCGCAGATGACCTTGCCGGTGGAACGCCAGGGCTTGCGTGTACTCGAACTGAACGAGCCAATCTATCGCGAGTTTGCCCTGGCGGCCTCGCCAGCAGGCCTGCGCTGCCCGGCAGTTCAGGCTTTGCTGCGCACCCTGGCTGAGCCGCATTAAGCTTGCTTTCCTGTCGCGTCACGGCCAAGGTTGTGACCGATGACACCCCCGACTAGGCCGTTTTCAATGTCTTCCAGCAGCACCTATGCCCAGGCGCAGCCGCGCAAGTACGAGCAGTTTTCTACGCGCATCGCTTTTTTTATCGCAGGCTTCACCATGTCGGCCTGGGCGCCGCTGGTGCCCTTGGCCAAACAACGTGCGGGGCTGGATGACGGCGCCTTGGGCTTGCTGTTGTTGTGCCTGGGCGTGGGCTCGATCGTGGCCATGCCCATGGCCGGTTTTCTTACTTCGCGCTTTGGTTGCCGCCGGGTCATCCTGGTGGCGGGCACCGCGCTGTGCCTGGTGATGCCATTTTTGGCCATCGCCTCCAACCTGTGGTCTTTGATGCTGGCGATCCTGGTGTTTGGCGCGGCCATCGGGGGCGTCGACTGCGCCATGAACATCCAGGCGGTGATCGTCGAGCGGGCCAGTGGCCAGGCGAAGATGTCTGGTTTCCATGGCCTGTTCAGTGTCGGCGGGATCGTTGGTGCGGCGGGCATGACGGCGTTACTCAGCCTGGACCTGAGCGCTGTGCAGGCGGTGCTGTGCGTGGTTGCCATCACGGCAGTGGCGCTGCTGGCCGCCGGGCCGCACCTGCTGCGCGAAGGCAGTGGCAGCGGCGGCCCGCTGTTTGCCGTGCCCCACGGCATCGTGCTGTTCCTGGGGGTGGTGTGCTTTATCGTGTTCCAGACCGAGGGCGCGATACTGGACTGGAGCGCGGTCTATCTGGTCGGCTCCCACGGCATGCAGGCCGCCTACGCAGGCCTGGGCTATGCCACCTTTGCGGCCACCATGACGTTGGGGCGCTTGACCGGCGACGCCATCGTCACCCGCTTGGGCGGGCCACGGGTGGTGATATATGGCGGAGCCCTGGCTGCCGTGGGCATGGCCCTGTCGATCCTGGCGCCAGGCTGGCAACTGGCGTTGGTGGGCTATGGGTTGGTGGGGGCCGGGTGTTCGAACATCGTACCGGTGCTGTTCACTGCAGTCGGTCGGCAAAAGGTCATGCCGCAGAACGTCGCCGTGCCGGCGATGACCTCGCTGGGGTACTTGGGTATCTTGATGGGGCCTGCGGCCATCGGCTTTATTGCCCACCTCAGCAACCTGTCGATCGCCTTGGCAGTGTTGGTGCTGCTGCTGATGTATGTCTCGTTCAGCGGGCGCAAGCTGGCGCGGGTGTGAAACGAACGGTGTGCATTGAGGGTCTAGGGTTGTAAGCCCCACGATCTGGAGGTTACCCCCATGCACCTTGAAGGCTCCTGCCATTGCGGCGCCGTGAGTTTCAGCCTCGACAGCGCCCATCCCTATCCTTACCAACGTTGCTATTGCTCGATCTGCCGCAAGACCCAAGGCGGTGGCGGCTATGCGATCAACTTGGGCGGCGACGCAAAAAGCCTCAAGGTACAGGGCCGCAAGCACATCTCGATCTACCACGCACGCATGAAGGAACAAGGCGCCAGCCGCGCCCACGCCAGCACCGCCGAGCGGCACTTTTGCAACCTGTGCGGCACCGGCCTGTGGCTGTTCAGCCCAGAGTGGCCGGAGCTGATCCACCCCTTCGCCAGTGCCATCGACACACCGCTGCCGGTGCCGCCGGAACATACGCATTTGTTACTGGATTCGAAGGCATCGTGGGTGGAGGTGGACGTAAGGAAGGGCGACCAACAGTTCGAGCATTACCCCGAGGAGTCGATTGCGCAGTGGCATGAACGACTCAACCTCACCCGCTGACGGGATGCCCTGTAGGAGCGGATTCATCCGCGAAGGCCGCACCGCGTACGACAAGCGGCACCGCGGCGATCTTTTCGCGGATGAATCCGCTCCTACGGGGGGGGCGGTAGCCAGTAGGAGCGGATTGATCCGCGAAGGCCGCACCGCGCACGACCAGAGGCACCGCGGCGATTTTTTCGCGGATAAATCCGCTCCTACGGGGGGGGGCGGTAGCCAGTAGGAGCGGATTGATCCGCGAAGGCCACGCCGCGCACGACCGGAGGCACTGCGGCGATCTTTTCGCGGATGAATCCGCTCCTACGGGGGGGGGCGGTAGCCAGTAGGAGCGGATTGATCCGCGAAGGCCGCACCGCGCACGACCAGAGGCACCGCGGCGATCTTTTCGCGGATGAATCCGCTCCTACGGGGGGGCGGTAGCCAGTAGGAGCGGATTGATCCGCGAAGGCCGCACCGCGTACGACCAGCGGCACCGCGGCGATCTTTTCGCGGATGAATCCGCTCCTACGGGAGGGGGCGGTAGCCAGTAGGAGCGGATTGATCCGCGAAGGCCGCACCGCGCACGACCAGAGACACTGTGGCGATCTTTTCGCGGATAAATCCGCTCCTACAGGGGGGGCGGTAGCCAGTAGGAGCGGATTGATCCGCGAAGGCCACGCCGCGCACGACCAGAGGCACTGCGGCGATCTTTTCGCGGATAAATCCGCTTCTACAGGGGGTGCGGTAGCCAGTAGGAGCGGATTCATCCGCGAAGGCCACGCCGCGCACGACCAGAGGCACTGCGGCGATCTTTTCGCGGATAAATCCGCTCCTACAGGGTGTGGAGCGGTTGCCGGTAGGGGCGGGTTAGTTGATGGGGGTTTGCCGCCATTGCCTGGGGCTCACCCCGAACCAGCGCTTGAAGGCCCGGGAGAACGCGCTGGTTTCCGAATAGCCGAGCAACGGTGCAAGTTGGGAAATACTCATGGTTTGCTGGCGCAGGTACTGCAAGGCCAGGTCCTGGCGAACCTGGTCTACCACTTGGCTGAAGCTCAGGCCAAAGTCACGCAGTTTGCGTTGCAGGGCCGAGTCAGTCAGGTTCAGCCCCTCGGCGATCTGCTCCAGCACCGGCTCGCCGTGGTGCAGCAACGTGCGGATCAGTTGCCGGGTGCATTCCAGCAGATCGGGGCCGGTGTCGGCCTCGCCCAGCTGGCGGATGGCGTCCTTGACCAGCATCAACAGCACCGGGTCGTGGCCGGGCATGGTCTTGCCAGTCAGTTCGCGCTTGGGAATCAGTAGCGAGTTGCAAGCCTGATCGAAGCGCACCGGCGCATCGAACACTGCGCGGTGTTCTTGCCAATCCTGGGGCCGGGAGTGTTCGAACAGCACTTCGCGCGGCGCCCATTTAGGCCCGAGCACGTGGCGCACCAGGTTCATGGCCATGCCCATGGTCAGCTCGGCGTCTTGCCGGCGTTCCAGAATGGCGCCATGGCGCACTTGATAGTCAAAACGGTAACACTCGCCCTGGTCCACCAACTGGATCAGCGTGCTGTGCTGATGAAAAGGAAAGGCTTCGGAAAAATTGATCAGCGCCTCTTCCAGCGTTCCCGAGCACAACCCCACATAGCCAAGCAGGCCCAGGGCCTGGGGCTGGAACTGCTCGCCGTAACGCAGCCCGAAGTTGTCGCAACCGGTTTGCCGGGCGGCTTCTTCCAGCACTTGGCAGTAATTGGGCAAGCCCAGGCTCAGGGTGGGGTGGCGCAGTTGCTCGGGGTCGATGCCGGCATGGCCGAACACCCGGTCCAGATCGCCGCCATGGTGGGTGATGAAGGTGTCCAGGCCATTGGCCGCAGCCGACAGTACCCCCCTGTTGTTGGCCCGTGGCGCGGAGGGTGGAGCGGGCTGGAACAGGGAGGGGGTCATGGGAAGAAACTGCCTGACGAGTGTGTATGAAAATATTTCAAGCAAGGTTTGTTCCGCATTCATGTTTTCCGCAGGGTTGCGGGGTTGCGACGGGCGGCTGATGAAATTCGTGCACAAGGTTGATACCCATGGAAACACCTGTGCGCCGTTATGGGGCGCCAATCGCATAACTTGACCGCAGGGCGCAAAACCGGCTTTGAGCGGTCAAGTCTTGGCGCGATGGCCTTGGTTATGCTGGGCCTTGCCGGGTGGCCTCTGACCCCCAGGCATCCTTTCGGGTCAGCATTGAAGGTGAACAGACATGAGCAGCACGCAACTCAAACCGACATTGGGCACCCTGCACCTCTGGGGCATTGCCGTGGGGCTGGTGATTTCCGGCGAGTACTTCGGCTGGAGCTATGGCTGGGGCACGGCGGGTACCTTGGGCTTTTTGGTGACCACGCTGATGGTCGCGGTGATGTACACCTGCTTTATCTTCAGCTTCACCGAGCTGACCACCGCCATCCCCAATGCCGGCGGGCCGTTTGCCTATAGCCTGCGCGCCTTTGGGGTGGGCGGCGGGATGATTGCCGGCATGGCCACCTTGATCGAATTCGTCTTCGCACCACCGGCCATCGCCATGGCCATCGGTGCCTACCTCAACGTGCAGTTCCCGGGGCTTGATCCCAAGTGGGCGGCGGCGGGGGCTTACCTGGTGTTCATGTCGCTGAACATCGTGGGCGTGAACATCGCCGCCACCTTCGAGTTGGTGGTCACCATCCTCGCGGTGCTGGAACTGCTGGTGTTCATGGGCGTGGTAGCGCCGGGCTTCAGCTTCAGCAACTTCGTGCTGGGCGGCTGGTCGGGCAGTGACACCTTCAGCTTGCCGGCGTTGTCCGGGATCTTCGCGGCCATCCCGTTCGCGATCTGGTTTTTCCTGGCCATCGAAGGTGCGGCCATGGCCGCCGAAGAGGCCAAGGACCCGAAGAAAACCATCCCCCGAGCCTACATCGGCGGCATCCTGACCCTGGTGGTGTTGGCCATCGGCACCATGATCTTCGCCGGCGGCGTGGGTGACTGGCGCGCGCTGTCGAACATCAACGACCCGCTGCCGCAGGCCATGAAAGCGGTTGTGGGCAACAACTCCAACTGGATGCATATGTTGGTGTGGATCGGCTTGTTCGGCCTGGTTGCCAGCTTCCACGGCATCATCCTGGGTTACTCGCGCCAGTTCTTTGCCCTGGCCCGCGCCGGCTTTTTGCCTGCCAGCCTTGCCAAGCTGTCGCGCTTCCAAACCCCGCACCGTGCCATCCTGGCCGGCGGCGTGATCGGTATCGCGGCGATCTTCAGCGACGGCCTGGTCAACCTGCAAGGCATGACCCTGACCGCAGCCATGATCACCATGTCGGTGTTCGGCGCCATCGTGATGTATATCATCAGCCTGCTCAGCCTGTTCAAGCTGCGCCGCAGCGAGCCGAACCTTGAGCGTAGCTTCCGCGCACCGGGCTATCCTGTGGTACCGGCCATCGCCTTGGTGCTGGCGGTGGTTTGCCTGATCGCGATGATCTGGTTCAACCTGCAGATTGGTTTGATCTTCCTCGGCCTGATGCTTGCAGGCGCACTGTTCTGCAAAATCATCCTCAGCCGCGGCGCAGCACGTGCCGCGCTGGTGGGTGGGGCTTGATACAGGAGTACGGCGATGAGTGGTTTTGTGCATACCGTGGGCGGGCAGGTGTGGCGGTTCGACAGCTTGAAAGAGCTGATGGCCAAGGCCAGCCCCGCGCGTTCCGGTGATTACCTGGCCGAAGTCGCCGCCGGCAGCGATGCCGAGCGCGCGGCGGCACAGATGGCCCTGGCTGATGTGCCGCTCAAGCGCTTTTTGCAAGAAGCGCTGATCCCCTACGAGGACGACGAAGTCACCCGGCTGATCATCGACAGCCACGACAAGGCCGCGTTTGCCCCGGTCAGCCACCTGACCGTGGGCAGCTTTCGCGACTGGCTGCTGGGCGACGCCGCCGATGAATCCAGCCTGCGCGCCCTGGCGCCGGGCCTGACGCCTGAGATGGCGGCGGCGGTGTCCAAGATCATGCGCGTGCAGGACCTGGTGCTGGTGTCGCAGAAGATTCGCGTGGTCAGCCGCTTTCGCAACACCGTGGGCCTGCGTGGCCGGTTGTCGACCCGCCTGCAACCCAACCACCCCACGGATGACCCGGCGGGCATCGCCGCCAGCGTGCTGGATGGCCTGCTGTACGGCAACGGCGATGCCATGATCGGCATCAACCCGGCCACCGACAGCTTGAGCGCCATCAGCGAGTTGCTGAAGATGCTCGACGGGGTGATCCAGCACTATCAGATCCCGACCCAGTCCTGCGTGCTCACCCACGTGACTTCGTCTATCGCTGCGATCGAGCGCGGCGTGCCGCTGGACCTGGTGTTCCAGTCCATCGCCGGCACCGAGGCGGCCAACAGCAGTTTCGGCATCAGCCTTGAGTTGCTGCGCGAAGGCTACGAAGCCGGCCTGAGCCTTAAGCGCGGCAGCGTGGGCGAGAACCTGATGTACTTCGAGACGGGCCAGGGCAGTGCGCTGTCGGCCAACGCCCACCATGGCGTCGACCAGCAAACCTGCGAGGCCCGCGCCTACGCCGTGGCGCGCCACTTCAAGCCATTCCTGGTAAACACCGTGGTCGGCTTCATCGGCCCGGAATACCTGTACAACGGCAAGCAGATCATTCGCGCAGGCCTGGAAGATCACTTCTGCGGCAAGCTGCTGGGCGTGCCCATGGGCTGCGACATCTGCTACACCAACCATGCCGAAGCCGACCAGGACGACATGGACATGCTGCTGACTCTGCTGGGGGTGGCCGGCATCAATTTCATCATGGGCATCCCGGGTTCGGACGACATCATGCTCAACTACCAGACCACCTCCTTCCACGATGCCCTGTACGCGCGCAAGACCCTGGGCCTGCGCCCGGCACCGGAGTTCGAGGACTGGCTGGCACGCATGGGCATCCTGCATCAGGGCGAGGGCACGCTGCGCCTGGGCAACGGCCTGCCGCCGGCATTTCGCCAGGCGCTGGCGCACTTGAGTTAAGGACAGGGCATGAGCGACGAACCCCGCAACCCGGCGCAGGCCGACCCCTGGCAACAACTGCGCGGCCTGACCTCGGCGCGCATCGCCTTGGGCCGCGCCGGCACCAGCCTGCCAACCGCCGCGCAGCTGGATTTCCAGTACGCCCACGCCCAGGCGCGGGACGCGGTGCACACGCCGTTCGAGCAGGCCGAAATCATCCAGGCGCTCAAGCTGCGCGGGCGCGAGGCCATCAGCCTGCACAGCGCCGCTGCCGACCGCAACCAGTACCTGCAGCGGCCGGACCTGGGCCGGCGGCTGCACCAAGACAGTGCTCAGGCTTTGCGCGACGACCCACGGCACGGCTTTGACCTGGCCGTGGTAGTGGCCGACGGGCTTTCATCGCTTGCCGTGCATCGCCACGCCTTGCCCATGCTGCAACGCGTCGACGAGCTGGCCGGCGCCGAGGGTTGGACCTTGGCGCCGATCACGCTGGTGGAGCAGGGCCGAGTGGCGGTGGCCGACGAGGTGGGGCAACTGCTGGGGGCAAAAATGGTGGTGATCCTGATCGGTGAACGGCCAGGCCTCAGTTCGCCCGACAGCCTGGGGCTGTACTTCACTTACGCGCCGCGGGTGGGCCTGAACGATGCGGCGCGCAATTGCATTTCCAACGTGCGGCTGGAGGGCATGAGCTATGCCATGGCGGCGCACAAATTGTTGTACC
Source organism: Pseudomonas abieticivorans (assembly GCF_023509015.1). NCBI lineage: Bacteria > Pseudomonadati > Pseudomonadota > Gammaproteobacteria > Pseudomonadales > Pseudomonadaceae > Pseudomonas > Pseudomonas abieticivorans. The sequence goes on along the minus strand of NZ_CP094975.1, from coordinate 447,191 downwards.
TGATGCGCGAGGCGCAGCGGCGACAACTGTCGGGGGTTAATTTGAAGGATGAAGCCCAGGTGCCGGTGCTGGAGGGGGATGCCGAGGTGCGGCCGGGGAATTTTCTGTTGGGGCCGGATCGCGGATAGACCGGCTCCCCGGTTATCCGCGAACAGTTCAACGACCGTATCGGCGTACCACGCTGGTATTGGCCAGGATGTGCCCCTTGATCTTTGCCTGCAATGCCTCGCGGGTCAGCGCTGCTGGCAGGGCATCGGGGGCCAGGTCCAGCGCGTAAATCTGAATCACGTAGTGATGCGGGTTCTCGCCCACCGGCGGGCAAGGCCCGGAGTAGGTGGTCAGTTGCTTGCTGTTGGTGCCCCCCAGGCCTTCGATCTTGCCCTTGAGGCTCGCGTCCGCTGCCAACTGATGGGTGCTGGCATTGATGCCGTAATGCACCCAATGGTTGACCCCCAGGCCTTTTTGGCCGTCAGGGTCGTGCATGATCAACGCAAAACTTTGCGTGCCAGCGGGGGCATTGCTCCAGCTCAGCGCCGGCGAGACATTCTCGCCGCCGCAATCGCCGGTGTTCGCCGCGTTGGTTTCGCGCAGCAGCGAATTGTCTTCGCCGTCGGGCGTTTTCAGGGTGAAGGCGCCCGCCGCCAGGGCAGGCAGTTGCAGGCAAAGGGTCAGGGCCGTGCCGCACATCAAGGCAGTGGAACGCCGCATACAGTCATCTCCGTTTGAGTTCCCCCAACAGTCTAGCGTGCCGTTGCGAAAGCCTTCAGCTGTTCGCCGGCCAGGCGGTAGCGAACCCACTCCGGTTGCGCGCTGGCACCGATCGACTGGTAGAACTGGATCGCCGGTTCGTTCCAGTCCAGCACGCTCCATTCCAGGCGCCCGCAACCACTTTCAAAGGCCAGCTTGGCCAAGTGCTGCAGCAATGCCTTGCCCGCGCCAATGCCGCGGTGCTGGTTGGACACGTACAGGTCCTCCAGGTAAATGCCCTTGCGCCCAAGCCAGGTGGAATAGCTCATGAAGTACAAGGCAAACCCCACGGGCGTGTCGTCCAGGCTGCAGATCATGGCCTTGGCCGGTGACTCGGGGTCGGCCAGGCTGGCGCGGATCTGGGCGGCGTTGGTCACCACCTCATGCTCGGCTTTCTCGTAGATCGCAAGCTCGGTGATATAGCCCAGGATCAGGTCGGCGTCGGCGGGGGTGGCCTGGCGGATGTGCAGGTTCAAGATGAGGGTCCTCCTGGATGAGTGGGCAGAATCGATCCGCCCATTGTGCACCATACTGAAGGTCCGATCAGGAGGTGAATCATGACAACACTACAAAAAATCAGCCCCTGCCTGTGGTTCGATGGGCTGGCCGAGGAGGCCGCGAACTATTACGTCGAGATTTTCCAGGAAGCAAAAATTACCGCCATCAGCTATTTCGGCAAGGCCGGCTTCGAGGTTCACGGCCGCCCGGAGGGCTCGGTACTGACCGTTGAAGTGCAACTGGCCGGGCAGGCCTTCACTTTTCTCAACGGTGGGCCGCAATTTAAGTTCAGCGAGGCGGTATCGTTCCAGATCAACTGCGAAACCCAGCATGAGATCGACTATTACTGGGAGCGATTGACCGCCGGCGGGCCGCTGGAGGCACAGCAGTGCGGCTGGCTGAAGGACCGCTTCGGCGTGTCCTGGCAGGTGGTGCCCACCGAACTTGCAACGTTGATGAGCGATCCCGACAGCCGCCGTACCGAGGCGGTGATGACCGCTTTGTTGAGCATGCACAAGCTGGACCTGGCGCGACTGCGCAACGCCTTCAACGCGGTGTGACGGGGGGCGGATAAATCCTGGCGTTGGCGGCGCAGCATTTATCCGTGAGGTGCGCCGGCTCAACCTTGGGCCATGGCTTCCTGGCGCCGAATATTCCCGATCTGGCGCAAGCTCAAGCCGTACTTGTCGGCCAGCGCGCTGCGCGACAGGCCATCGCAACTTTCCTGCTGGATCTGATGGTTACGCAATTGGCGGTGGAAATGGTCGACTTTGGGGATCTCCAGGGCTAGCCCGGCAAAGCGTTCGATCAGTGCGGCCAGGGCTTGCGCGGGCAAGTGCTGCGCCAGCGCCGTGCGTTTGCTTTGTTTGGGAATGTATTTGGGCCGCCCACCGTACAGGTAGGTCAGGTGGTAGGCGTGCTCCACACCGATGCAGTCGATCAATGCCTGCAGTGACTGGGGCAGTTGCCGGATGTCGATGCGATTGAGGTCGTCGAGGTTCATGAAATACGTCCTTGTAGTGAGGGTAGCGAGTGAATCGTTCACTCCTGGCAAAGGATCACTCCTGCAAGCACTGGCTGTAGGCAGCCAGGACCTTGAGGTGATTCTAGGGTGAATGGCGGCCTACCACAGCGGGCCATTTATAGCGGTGAAGGTAGGACGTAGGAGTTTTTTGTGTAGAGCAAAACCACAGCGCGAGGCTACAAGTCTTGAAAACCGTGCAAGGGTAGAGGTGTGTAATGCACGTCTACCCCAACAGGTTCACAGTCTAGCGGCCGATCATCTGCATCACGGCAGCCGGGTAACGCAGACCTGCCGCCGCATCGGCCGGGAACACCTGCTCCAGGGCCTGCAGGTCGTCGGCACTGAGCGTCACCTGCAACGCGGCGAGGTTTTCTTCAAGGTAGCGCCGCTGCTTGGTCCCCGGGATCGGCACGATGTCATCGCCTTGTGCCAATACCCAGGCCAACGCCAGTTGCCCGGCGCTGATGCCCATCTTGGCCGCCAGTTGCTGGACCTGTTCGACCAGGTGCAGGTTGCGGGTGAAGTTCTCGCCCTGGAAGCGCGGGCTGGCGCGGCGGTAGTCATCGGCGGCAAAGTCTTCCGGGCTTTTCAGGGCGCCCGTCAGAAAGCCCCGGCCCAAAGGGCTGTAGGGCACGAAGCCAATCCCTAGTTGGCGACACATGGCCAGGGCGCCGTTGGTTTCAGGGTCGCGGCTCCACAGCGAGTATTCGCTTTGCAGCGCGCTGATGGGGTGCACCGCGTGGGCCCGTTGCAGGGTGCCCGCCGACGCTTCGCTCAGGCCCAGGTAACGCACCTTGCCAGCAGTGACCAACTCGGCCATGGCGCCTACCGTTTCTTCGATGGCCACTTCAGGATCCACGCGGTGCAGGTAGTACAGATCCAGCACCTCCACGCGCAGGCGCTTGAGGGTGCCGTCGATGCTTTCGCGCACGTAGTCGGGGCGCCCGTTCACGCCACGCACCTGCGGGTTGGCGGGGTCGCGTACCAGGCCGAACTTGCTGGCCAGGATCACCTGGTCGCGCTTGCCGGCCAACGCCTCGCCCAACAGTTGTTCATTGGTGTGGGGGCCGTACGCGTCGGCGGTGTCGAACAACGTCACGCCCAGTTCCAGCGCGCGGTGCAACGTGGCCAGGGCTTGCTTGCGGTCGATGCCGGTGGTGTAGAAATCGCTCATGCCCATGCAGCCCAGGCCAATTGCGCCAACCCTAAGGCCTTGGTTGCCCAGTGTACGAGTATCCATGGTCAAGCTCCTTCGATTGAATAGGCTGGCATTGTTCTCCTCGACACTGCCTGAATAAACCGGCTAAATCCGCTATCACTGTTTAGAAATTCCAATCAATCGGAGGGCTGGTGGACCGATTCAATGCCATGCGCGTGTTTACCCGCATCGTCGAACTGGGCGGTTTCGCTCGGGCGGCCGATAGCCTGGGGCTACCGCGCGCCTCCGTGAGCATCCTGGTCAAACAGTTGGAGGCGCACCTGGGCGTGCAGCTGCTGCTGCGCACCACTCGCCATGTCAGCCCCACGCTGGATGGCGCTGCCTACTACCAGCGATGTGTGAGCCTGCTCAATGAGCTTGAAGAAACCGAAGCGCTGTTCACCCAGTCACCCCACAGCCCCAGTGGCCTGTTGCGGGTCGACATGCCGGCGGGTATCGGCAAGCTGCTGGTGTTTGCCCACCTGGCCGAATTCACCGCGCGCTACCCCTTGATCAACCTGGAGGTTGGCCTGAACGATCGCCCGGTGGACCTGTTGCGCGAAGGGGTGGACTGCGTGTTGCGCGGCGGCGCACCGCTGGACGAAACCCTGGTGGCGCGGCCCTTGGTGCAGTTGCTGCAAGTGACCTGTGCCAGCCCCGGTTACCTGCAGCAGCGCGGCGTGCCGGTGCGGTTGGACCAGTTGCAGGGGCATGAAATGGTCGAGTACTTCTCGGCCACTTCCGGTAAACGCTTTGGCTTGGAGTTCGCGCAGGGTGGTGCGATCGAGTTGCCCAAGCGCATTGCGGTGAACAGCGCCGATGGCTACCTGGCAGCGTGTGAGGCGGGGTATGGGCTGGTGCAAATGCCCTATTACCACGTGCGTCGGCAGTTGCGCGAGGGCACGTTGCTCGAGGTGCTGGCGAACAACCCTCCGCCCACCTTGCCCCTGACCGCGATGTACCCGGCGCACCGCCATTTGTCGCGGCGGGTGCGGGTGTTCGTCGACTGGCTGGTGGAGTTGTGCGCCCGGCCTGGGTTGGGGTTGCACCATCGCGATCAGCCGTAGGGGCTAATCGGCGCGCATAAAAAACGAGCCCCGAAGGGCTCGTCATAGGGCTCAGCGACCTTGGCTGAAGCCTGGGCCGCCACCGCCACCAGGGCCGCCGTGACCACCACCACCACCACCACCACCACCACCACCACCACCACCACCACCACCACCACCACCACCACCACCGTGGCCGCCACCGCCGCCCGGTGGCATGAACATCCAGCAGCCACTCAGGCTGACGGTCAGAAGAAGCGGAATCAGCAGAGTGATTCGACGAAGCATGTGTAAGTCCTCATGGTTAAGAGTGCCCAGTCCCAAAAGGTCGTTGGGCACTGTAATATGAGACCGCACAAATGCAGGTCCATTGCCAGAGTCGCGTACGCACTTGGCAAGGCCTGCGATACACGCCCGATACAAATGAAACCAGGAAACCGCAATGACTCAAAAGCAGCGCTTGATTTACTCCGTCCTGATTGCCCTGGCCGTGCTGGCCATCATGCTGGGGCTGTCGTGGCTGCAGAACACCGGGATCATTACCGAAAAACAGTTCCAGTACATCGCCATGGGTGTGGCGGTCGTGGTGGTGGTGATCAACGGCTTCATGCGTCGCAAGGTCAAGCCCTGACTAACTCCCTTCCAGAATCGCCAAGGCAGGCGCTGTCAGGCAGTAGGATTTGTCTTCATTGAGGTCGATCACACCCTCCACGCACAAGCGCTTGAGCACCTCGCGCACGCTCAGGAACGACAGGGGGATGCCCAGCGCTTCCAGGTGGGTGTGCACCCCGCGCACGCCCACCGGGCGGTTTTCATGGGCGGCATTGAGCAGGGTGTCGATGACTTTGAGGCGGATCAAGCTGGTGCGCAGGCCGAAGGTCTTGAGCAGCAATTTGATCTGGCCGTTGCCGCAGCGGTCGGCATCGGTAGGCAGCGCGACCGGCTCGCGGCTGGCCGTGGCTCGTTGCCGCAACTCCTTTGCGGCGCTGTGCAGTGTGGGGTGGTGCATGCGAATACTCCTTTTCAGAGCCTGTAGCGATTACGATTTCTCGTCCATTACTCATTAAGACGAATGACGAGCGAGAATCATGAAGGGCCAGGTGTCGAAAATTTGTCAAAGGCATGCTTTCGTTGATCAAATCGTCGAACGCTCAGCGCCGTGGCCAGCCCACGATTGCCTTGGGCCGAGGCTTGGCGTAGGTGCGCACCTTGGAGGTGCTCAAGCCTAGCCGCACCAGCGACTCTGCCAGGGTCACGGCGGCGGTGACGCCATCGACCACCGGCACGCCGGTACGTTGGCGGATCTGCTCGTCGAGGCCGGCCATGCCACCGCACCCCAGGCAGATCACTTCGGCCTTGTCCTGGCGCACGGCAATTTCAGCCTCGCTGACGATCGCATCCACCGCCCGCGCCGGGTCTTCTTCCAGTTCAAGCACGGCCAGGCCACTGGCGCGCACCGATGCGCAGCGTTCGAACAGCCCGGCCAGCTTCAGGCGGTCTTCGATCAAGGGCACCGTACGGTCAAGTGTAGTCACCACCGAGTACTTGTGGCCCAACAACATGGCCAGGCTTGCGGCCGCTTCGGTGATGTCCACCACCGGCACGTCGAGCAACTCCTGCAGGCCTTCGCGGCCGTGCTCGCCGTAGCCGGCCTGGATCACTGCGTCATACGGCTGGTCGTAGCTGAGCACGCGGTCCATCACCGCGATGGCGGCCAGGTAGCTTTCGTAGTTGCCCTCCACCGACTCGGCGCCAAAATACGGGGTGAGCCCGATGATCTCGGTACCGGGTGCGGCCACGCTGCGGGCCTGCTCGGCGATGGCCTGGGTGATGGATTCGGTGGTGTTGACGTTGACGACCAGGATGCGCATGGGAAATACCTGATTTGAATGATCGAATGTGCACAATATTGGCATTTTATAACCTTTTTTGTATACATCCTGGCGCCCATGTTGCGTTCTTGACACAGCCTTGGCCCAAGTGCCATTAATCGTGGTGCCTACTTCCCTGCAACGGAGTGTCTGATGTCTGCCGTAGCCTCTGCTGAAACCGAACACTTGAGCTTTGCCGAGCTGGTCGAGCTGTTACAACGCATCTTCGAGCGCCACGGCACCTGCGCCCAAGTGGCGGCGATCCTTGCCGAAAATTGCGCCACCGCCCAGCGTGACGGTGCCCACAGCCATGGCGTGTTCCGTGTTCCCGGTTACCTGTCGACACTGGCCAGTGGCTGGGTGGATGGGCAGGCGGTGCCCACGGTGGAGGACTTGGCTAGCGGCTTTGTCGGCGTTGATGCTCACAATGGCTTTGCCCAGCCGGCCCTGCATGCGGCCCGCCCATTGTTGGTGAGCAAGGCGCGCAGTGCCGGTATCGCGGTGTTGGCGATCCGCAACTCGCATCACTTTGCCGCCCTGTGGCCAGACGTCGAGCCGTTTGCCCGGGAAGGGTTGGTGGCCTTGAGCGTGGTCAACAGCATGACCTGCGTGGTGCCCCACGGCGGGCAAAAGCCGCTGTTTGGTACCAACCCCATCGCCTTCGCCGCCCCCTGCGCCGGCAGCGAGCCCATCGTGTTCGACATGGCCACCAGTGCCATGGCCCACGGCGATGTGCAGATTGCCGCCCGCCAAGGCCACGCCGTGCCACCGGGCACTGGGGTAGACCGCCTGGGCCTGCCGACCACCGACCCCAAGGCGATCCTCGACGGCGGGGCGTTGCTGCCGTTTGGCGAGCACAAGGGTTCGGCGCTGTCGATGATGGTCGAGTTGTTGGCCGCAGCGCTCACGGGGGGCAATTTTTCGTTCGAGTTCGATTGGAGCCAGCATCCGGGGGCCAAGACGCCGTGGACCGGGCAGTTGATCATCGTCATCGACCCCAGCAAAAGCGCAGGCGCAACGTTTGCCGAGCGCAGCGGCACCTTGGTCGAGAAAATGAAAACGGTAGGGGTCACGCGATTGTCTGGCGAGCGGCGCTATGCCGAACGGGCAAAGGCCTTGGAGGCGGGTGTAGCGTTGGGCCGGATGGAACTTGAGCAGTTGCGGCAACTGGCGGGCTAGGCGGTTCCGCTCCTGCGTAGGAGCGGATTGATCCGCGAAAAAACCGACGCGGTCTTAAAACCCTACGAACGACGCCCCAACAACAACCCCACTACCAACCCAAAACCTGCCGAAATGGCCACGGTCTGCCAAGGGTGGCCACCGATGTAATCCTGGGTGGCCTCTACCACCGGCGCGGCGCGATCCCGCACACCGGTCACTGATTCGCGCGCTTGCTTGAGTTTCAGGCTGACCTGTTCGCGCAAGGTGTCGGCTTCTTCACCCACCAGCGAGGCACCGTCCTTCAGGAGTTTTTCCGATTCTTCTATCAGCGACTGCAGCTCGCTGAACGCTTGGTCCTTGATTTGATCTTCTGCTGCTTGCACGGCGCTTTTGCGGGCCATTTGCGATGCTCCTGATGATTGAACACAGTGAACAATGGAGTACGGTGGTGCGGGAAAGTTGCAGGAAATTAATCCGTGCAGGCTTGGGACTTTTCCTGATGGGTTCGGGGATTTCGTTCACTAGGGTGTAAGATGTAAACCATTTTAAGCGGCAGGAACCATGCAATGAGTTTCAACCTGGCCAACCGATCCCTCGCCGAGCGGGCGACGATCGAGGACGAGAAATCCCGTCTGTTCGACCTGTGGCAATCCAACCTGGGCAAAGCCAAGGCCGAGGCTGCCCGGCTGATTGCTGACAAGGCCAAGCGCAAGGGCAAATGGGCCGAATGGGTGCGCGCGGAACTGGACGGCATGTCGCCCCCCGAATTCGCGCAAATGGTCCGTGCCGAGGTCAACCGGCTTATGGCTGCGGCCAAGTAATCAAGCGTTGAAACACGCGGCGATGGCCTCGCGAACGCGTACCACGGCCGGGTCGATCTGCGCGCTGGTGCGCCAACCCAGTTCGATCGGGTAGCGCGGCAGGGGCAGCGGGCAGGGCACCAGGGCCAGGCCCGTGAGGGCGGCGATCGCCTGCGCCGCATGAGCGGGGAGGGTGGCCACCGCCGCCGTGCCTTTGAGCAAATAGGGCAAGGCGGCGAAATGTGTGGTGGAAGCCCGTACCTTGCGCGCCCGGCCCAAGGTGGCCAAGGCCTCATCGATAATGCCAATAAACCCTCCCGATGAAATCAGCACCTGTTCACGTTCGACGAATTCGTCCAGGTTCAACGAGGTCTGCCCTGGGGCGTCCAGCAGGCACAGGTAATCGCCTTCGCCCAGCACCTGGCGGCTGAGCATGCGCTCGCTAAAGCCACCGGCGGTGATCGCCAGGTCCAAGCTGCGTTCCACCAGGGCGTTGGCGACGATCTGGGTGTGGGTTTGGCGAAAGATCAGGCGCAGGCCCGGCGCGCGCTCGCGGGTTTCTTCGATCAGCCGCCTACCGTAGGCGATTTCAAAATCATCCGACAGCCCCAAGGTCACTGCCCGGCCGCTGTAGTCACGGGCCACGGGGTCGAGCAGGGTCAGGCTTTGCCGGCATTTGTTCAGGGCTTCGCTGATCAGCGGCTTGAGCTGGTTGGCCCGCAGCGTAGGCGCCAAACCGCGCCCGGTGCGCACGAACAATGGGTCGCCATAGGCCTCGCGCAGGCGCCGCAAGGCGGCACTGACCGCCGATTGGGTGACCCCCAGGCGCAGCGCGGCACGGCTGGCGCTGACTTCGTCGTGCAGCGCCTCGAAGACTTTCAGCAGGTTCAGGTCCATCTCGGCGATATTCATTTGGCTCATATCATGTAGAAGCGCTTGGGGCTTTATTCATGATTGATCAGGTGCGCAAAATTGGCAATCCCCAGCCCATCCGGAGTCACCCATGCCCAAGTCCATCGTCGCGGCCCTGCAGATCGGTTCATTGCCCAGCGGCAAGGCCGACACCCTGGAGCAGATCCTGTCGTATGAAGACACAATCCGCGCAGCGGGCGCCCAACTGGTGGTGATGCCCGAAGCGTTGTTGGGCGGCTACCCAAAAGGTGAAAGCTTTGGCACGCAACTGGGTTACCGCCTGCCTGAGGGGCGTGAAGCCTTTGCTCGCTATTTTGCCAACGCCATTGACGTGCCGGGTGCCGAAACCGACGCGTTGGCCGGCCTTGCCGCTCGCACCGGTGCCAACCTGGTGCTGGGGGTGATCGAGCGCGGTGGCAACACCCTGTATTGCACGGTGCTGTATTTCTGCCCGCAACAGGGCCTGGTGGCCAAACACCGTAAATTGATGCCCACCGGCACCGAGCGGCTGATTTGGGGCAAGGGCGACGGCTCGACCCTACCGGTGATCGAAGGCGCCAGCGGGCGCATAGGGGGTGCCGTGTGTTGGGAGAACTACATGCCGCTGTTGCGCATGGCCATGTACGCCAAGGGCGTGGAGATCTGGTGTGCGCCCACGGTGGATGAGCGCGAGATGTGGCAGGTCACCATGCGCCACGTGGCCAGCGAAGGCCGCTGTTTTGTGGTCAGTGCCTGCCAGGTGCAGGACTCGCCCGCCGACTTGGGCCGAGCGGTGGCCAATTGGCCAGCCGAACGCCCGCTGATCAACGGCGGTAGCCTGATCGTCGGGCCGCTGGGCGAAGTACTGGCCGGGCCAATGGTGGCCGAGCGTGGCTTGCTGGTGGCCCAAATCGATACGGATGACCTGGTACGCGCCCGCTACGATTTCGATGTGGTGGGGCACTATGCGCGCCCGGACGTGTTCGAGTTGACGGTGGATGAGCGCGCCAAGCCCGGGGTGCGCTTTATTTAACGGCGCAGGGTCTTGCCGATGTCCTGCAGCCAGTCGCCCATGTTGCCCGGCACGATGATCTGGTGGCGGGCGCGAGAGCTTGCGGTATACAGCTTGGAGCAACGGCTGGCGACGTCTTCCACGTTACCGGCACGCGGCGGGCGCATCAGGTCGCGCGATACCAGCACCGAATCGAACTCCATGTTCTTGGCGTCGCTGGCCCGGCCAAGCTTGATCTTGGCTTTCGCCTGCTTCATGTAGCGGGCGTTGTCCTCGGCAAACTGCGCGTGGTCGAAGCCTTTTTCCAGCAGGGCGCTGGCGGCCTTGAACGCGTAGCTGCCGCCCATGGCCGAGGCCAGGGCGTCCCACGAGCCATAGCGGAAAATCATCTTGTGTCGCGGGCGCGTGCCGGCGAAATACAGTTCAATCACGTCGCTGACGAACGCATGAAAGTCCCGCTCGGCGCCGTCCAACAGCACGAACGAGGCCCCTGCGCGGGTCAGGCGATCGAACCAGAGAAACAGTCCCCATTCGTCATCCACCAAAATGGTGGTGGGTGTCTGCGGGATGCTGGTGGTGCCATACAGTTGCACGTCGGTGCCGTGCTCGGCGCTGCCTTCGTAGGCATCCTTGAGCCGGCTGGGGTGCGCCTGAATCATTGGGTTGAGCACCTCGCCCATGGGCGCGCCGGCACGCAACGAGCGGGTCACGTGACGCTGGCGCACGAACGGGCCGTGGGGCCGGGTCATGCCCTGCAGGTGCTGGAACTCATCGCCCAAGGTAATCACCGCTTGGGGGCTGCGGTCCAGGATCTGGATCATCGGCGCCGTCAGTTCGTGGCTTTCGTCGACGATGACGTGGGTGAACGCCTCGGGGATCACTTCATCCAGCAGCGCCAAGTATTTGATGCGGTGGTAGCCGCGCACCGGCAGTTCGATCTCGGGAGCTGAAGGGCGGATCATTTCCTGCCACAGCAGGCGGCTGTATTCCACGGCCACGCGGCTGTCCAGGTCGCTCAGGCCTCGGGCGGCGATGGGCAGGTGCTTGGCCGACAGCTCGCGGTCCACGCCATGGCAATAGCGGCTGACGGTACGCCGGCACAGCCGCGCCACCTCGCGCGGGCGGAACAAGCCCACGGCCTGCAGGCCCAGCCACAGGGCAATCTGCTCGTCGGTGACCTGCCAGTTGCTGCTGGTGCGGTTGCGCTGCTGGATGCGCCAACCCTGGGAGGTGAGGTCACGGTTGAGCAAGCGGTCGGCCAGGCCTGCGAACAGCAGGGTGGTCATGCCCGAATCGGCGGTGCGTGCGTCCAGTGCGTCGGCCTGCACCTTGGTCTGGGTCAGCAACAGGGTGGTCTTGGGGTTGATGAACCCCAGGAACCCGTTGATCAAGAACGTCTTGCCGGTACCGGCATAACCCTGCACGTGGAACGACTCTTCGGGGTTGCTGCGAAACTCATCGAACACTCTATTCTGGCCGTCGTTGAGGGCCAGCACGCTGCCATTGGCCGCCACGAATTCGCGCCGCGGTGGGCCGCTGCGTTCGGCCTGGCGCTGCCTGAAGGTGAAGTCCCACAGGCCTTCGTCGGTCAGGTAGTCGTGCTCGCCACTGAACGCCAGGTGGGCCTTGCCCATCAGCGTGAGCCCCTGGGAAAACGCGACCCCATCGAAGTGCTGGCGCACCTGGTCGGCAAACCCGCTGCCGGCTTTCAAGCGAATGACATCGGCCAGGCGTATTTCCAGGGCGTCGACGCTGGCGTTTTTCTTGACCAGGGCAGCAAGGCTCTGGATCAGCAGCACGGCGGCCAGTGGGGCCACGGTGGCGGTGGCGAAAAACGCATCTGTGTCGAGCCCCTGGGCCAGCGCCGTGGCGGTGTCTTCGGCAAGCGGGAGGTAAAGCGGGGTCATCGGCTATCCAGTGGGTTCATTGGCGGGTGTTGTGGTACGGGTTGGCAGGCTCTTGCAAGGGTGCCAAAGGCGCCAGCGACAGGTTGCCATGGTCGCTGAACAGCACCGTGCCGAGCAGGCCGTTGGCCAGTTTGCCGTGCAGTTCATAGGGCACGTTGTCCAGCGACTGGCCTTGGCCGAGCACAAACGTCTGGCGCAGCACCGAGAAGGCCGTGACGCTGACGGGCACGCTCAGCACCACTTCTGAAAAGCGCTGCAGGGTACCACTTTCATCGCTCACCCCGGAGGCCAGCGGGCGGCCGTTGACGTCCAGGTTCAGCGACACGCCGTTGTAGGTGATGGCGCGGTCATTGGGGTTTTGCACGCGAATCTTCACTGCCAGGCGCATTTCCAGGTCTTGGGAGGGCAGCGGGTCGATGCCCACCACGTTGATGTTCAGCGGGTCGGTGGGCGGGAACAGGGCGCAGGCACTCAAGGCCAGCAACAACATCGCGGCAAGGCTGTGACGCAGGATGGAACGGCGCATAAAAGGCTCTCTGGCATTGCATTCATCACGAAGGTAGCGCGCTGAACACGGCCCGTAAATCTTCTTCGAAGGCCAACTGCGCATCGCCCGGCACCTGGGCCCGATGGCGGGCCAGGTAAAAGGGTACTTCGAAACTCAACTCGCCCATGCGCAAAGGTTGTAACAAACCTTGCTCGACCCAGCCGGCGGCGTAGTGCTGTGGCAAGTAGCCCACGTGGCGCCCCGACAGAATGAACGCCAGGGTGCCTTCCACTTGTTCGGAGCGCGCCGAGCATCGGCCGCTGCGCAAGGGCTCATCGGTTTCCAGGAAGGGGTAGGGGTGCTCCACCCGGTCGACCTGGGCCAGGGCCTGGTCACTGATGCTGCTGGCACCAAACAGCGGGTGCCCGGGGGCGCAGTACAGGTGCTGGGTTTCACTGAACAGATGGTCGTAGTCGAACGCCGTCTGGGCCCCGGAAAAATAGCCGATGGCCAGGTCCAGACGCTGTTGCAGCAGCAAGCGCTCCATGTCGGCGGGCATGGCACTGATCAGCTCGATGCGCACTGCTTCGTCGCGCTGGCGAAAGCGCGCGATGGCTTGGCCCAGGCGCTGGGTCACCGAGCGATCCAACGCCTCGGAAAAGCCCACGCGCACCTCGCCCAGCAAGCGCCCGGCGACGCCATTGGATTGATGGCGGAACACTTCGATGGACTCGAACAGCCCGCGAGCAGCGCCAAGCAGTTGCTCACCCTTGGGCGTGAGCTTAAACCCCGCCTTGCCGCGGCTGCACAGGCGGTAGCCCAGGCGGGTTTCCAGGCGGGCCATTTGCTGGCTGATGTTCGGCTGGCTCAGGCCCAGGGTGCTCTGGGCTGCGCTAAAGCCGCCGGCCTCGACCACGGCGACGAACAGGCGCAGCAATTGCAGATCGATGTCGTGGACCTGGCCAAGCATCACATCACTCCCTGGGCATGCCAGCTTCATAAAGTTGCTATTTTTATTATGTTAACCGGCGCGCATGCTCCGTGCACTCCCTGTCATGAGGTGCTCGCCATGCGTTCGTTGCTTCTGCTTGTTTCCATCGCCTTGGCCCTGCCTGTGCAGGCTGAAGACAAGGTGGTCAACCTGTACAGCTGGGCCGATTACGTGGCCCCGGCGACCCTGGCCCGCTTCGAGCAGGCAACCGGCTACAAGGTGCGCTATGACACCTTCGACACCCCGGAAGTGCTGGAAACCAAGCTACTCACCGGTGGCAGCGGCTACGACGTGGTGGTGCCGTCTTCCAGCGTGCTGGCCCGGGCGCTGAAGGCCGGTGGGCTGCAGCGCACCCAGCAACAGGGCATGAGCGGCTACGCCAACCTGGACCACGACCTGCTGGGCAAGCTGGCGGTGGTCGACCCCGGCAACCAATATGCGGTGCCTTACACCTGGGGCACCCTGGGCCTGGGGATGAACGTGGAGGCGGTGCGCAAGCGCCTGCCGGATGCGCCGCTGAACAGCCTTGACCTGCTGTTCAAGCCCGAATACGCCAGCAAACTGGCCGACTGCGGCATCGCGGTGATCGATTCGCCCCAGGAGGTCATCGGCCTGGCCCTGCATTACCTGGGCAAAGACCCCTACACCTCGGACAAGGCCGACCTTGCGGCCGCCGCCGAACTGCTGCATAAACTGCAACCCTCGGTGCGCTACGTGGCCAACGGCCGGCAGATCAGCGACCTGGCCAATGGCACGGTGTGCCTGGCGCTGACCTATAACGGCGACGCGGCAATGGCCGCCGACCAGGCGAAAAAGGCCAACAAGCCGTTCGAGGTGGCCTATCGCATCCCTCGCGAAGGCACGCTGATCTGGCAGGACAACCTGGCCATCCCCAAGGACGCGCCACACCCTGAAGCGGCCCGCGCGTTTATCCAGTTCATGCTGCGCCCCGATTCCGTGGCGGCGCTGACCAACACGCTGTTCTTTGCCAACGCCAACCAGGCGGCCACCCCGCTGGTGGATGAAGCGGTGCGCAATGACCCCGATATCTACCCGCCAGCCGAAGTGCGCAACCGTCTGTTTGCCGACCAGAGCATGGCCTTGCCCGACCTGCGCCAACGCACCCGCCTGTGGACTGCCTTCCGCACCCGTGAATAACCCATAAGGAGATAAGACCATGGATCTTGCCCCGCAAAACGACCAGGCCCTGACCCGCGAAAGCCTGTTTGGCACCCATGCCGAAAGCACCTACGCCGGCATTACCAGTTTCTCGCGCAGGCGCTACAGCCGCGACCTCAATGGGGTGGACGTGGTGGTCAGCGGCGTGCCGTTCGACACCGCCACCAGCAACCGTCCCGGTGCGCGCTTTGGCCCGCGTGGGGTGCGCACTGCGTCGGTGCAGTCGGCCTGGGCCCGGCATTGGCCGTGGACGTTCGACCCGTTCGACCACCTGGCGGTGATTGACTACGGCGATTGCGCATTCGATTACGGTGCACCGCACACCATTGCGGACAGCATCGAGGCCCATGCCGACCATATCCTCGCGGCCGGTTGCGCGATGCTGACCCTGGGCGGCGATCACTTCATCACCTACCCGCTGCTCAAGGCCCATGCCCGCCGCCATGGACCGATCTCGCTGATCCATTTCGACGCCCACAGCGATACTTGGCCAGATGATGACAGCGGTCGGGTCGACCACGGCACCATGTTCTATCACGCGGCCCGCGAAGGCCTGGTCGACCCGGCCCGTTCGGTGCAGATCGGTTTGCGCACCACCAACGATGACACCTTGGGCTTTGAGGTGCTGGACGCCCGCCAGGTGCATCGTCAAGGGGTGGATGCCATTGTCCAGGCCATTCGCGCGCGGGTGGGCGACCACCCGGTGTACCTGACCTTCGACATTGATTGCCTGGACCCGGCCTATGCGCCCGGCACCGGCACCCCGGTGTGCGGCGGCCTGAGCACGCTGCAAGCGCTGGAGATACTGGGGGGGCTGCGCGGTATCAACCTGATCGGCATGGACGTGGTGGAAGTCGCGCCGGCCTATGACCATGCCGACATCACCTCCCTGGCGGCGGCAACCTTGGCGATGGAGATGCTGTGCCTGTACGCCGCGCGGCATAAGATCTAACGCCGATATGGCCTTCTACAGAAGGAATGCGTTCCCCCTGTAGGAGCGGATTTATCCGCGAAAAGATCGCTGCGGTGTCGCTGGTCGTGCGCGGTGGCCTTCGCGGATAAATCCGCTCCTACAGATTGATTGCGATGCCCCTGTAGGATTTATCCGCGAAAAGATCGCTGCGGTGTCGCTGGTCTTGCGCAGTGGCCTTCGCGGATAAATCCGCTCCTACAGATTGATTGCGATGCCCCTGTGGGAGCGGATTTATCCGCGAAGAGATCGCTACGGTGTCTCTGGTCGTGCGCGGTGCGGCCTTCGCGGGTAAAGGGCCTGCTAGACAACATGTTGTTTCGTACATTTCGCAGGGTTCGTATATGTCGCAGGTTTCATCGAACCTTGCCGGTCGCTGCGTCGTCCAAAGCCTATGATGACGTAGGCAACAGACGAGGAGGCTAGCAATGAAAACGCTCTCTTACGGTATGGCCGTGTTGATGTTTTGCGCGGCCGCTGGCGCGCAGGCCGCCAGTGACCCCAACAACCCCTACAACAGCGCCACCCGCCGGGCAAACCCCAACAGCATGCAGGGCACCACGCCCGTCACGCCCGGCCAGGGTGTGAATCGCCAAGTCAACCCACGCCCGCCCACCCTGCAGAACGGCGGCATCGGCAACGGCAACAACCTGCGCCGCGACCTGTCCAAACCCGACTTCGACAGCCAACGCCCCGCCCGCCCCACCGACCGAACCCCGTGATCACAGGCTTCATTCCAACGTTTGCAGAAGGAACCATCCATGTTGCGTAAAACCTTGTTGGCCACCTTGTGCGCGGCGGCCCTGTGCCATTTGCCCTTGAACGCCTCGGCAGCTCCCCTGCATGAATACCCAAGCGAGGCGGGTACGCTGGAAGTGGCCACCGTGGCCGAGGGCCTCAAGCACCCCTGGGCACTGGCATTCTTGCCCGACAAAAAGGGTTTTCTGGTGAGTGAGCGGCCGGGTGACCTGCGTATCGTCAGCGCCCAGGGCAAGTTGTCGGCGCCTATCAGTGGCGTGCCGAAGGTGTACGCTCAAGGCCAGGGTGGCCTGCTCGACGTGGTGCTGTCGCCGCAGTTCAAGCAAGACCGCCTGGTGTACCTGTCCTACGCCGAAGCCGGGAAAGACGGCAAGGCAGGCACCGCCGTGGGCCGCGGGCGTTTGTCGGATGACCAAACCCACTTGGAGAATTTCGAGGTGATCTTCCGTCAGGAGCCCAAGCTGTCCACGGGCAACCACTTCGGTTCGCGACTGGTGTTCGATGGTGCCGGCTACCTGTTCATTGCCCTGGGCGAAAACAACCAGCGGCCCACCGCACAGGACCTGGACAAACTGCAGGGCAAGGTGGTGCGCATCTTCCCCGATGGCAAGATCCCCGACGACAACCCCTTTGTCGGCCAAAAAGGTGCGCGCCCGGAAATCTGGTCCTACGGCCATCGCAATCAACAAGGCGCTGCGCTGAACCCCTGGACCGGTACCCTCTGGACCCATGAGCATGGCCCTCGCGGTGGCGACGAAATCAATGTGATCGAGCGCGGCAAGAACTACGGCTGGCCCATGGCGACCCATGGCATCAACTACTCGCTCACGCCCATTCCCGAAGCCCAGGGCAAGACCGCCCCCGGCACGGTAGGCCCGCATCACGTGTGGGAAAAATCCCCGGCCATCAGCGGCATGGCGTTCTATGATGGCGACCGCTTCAAGGCCTGGCAGCATGACCTGTTCATCGGCGCCCTGGCCGACCAGGAACTGATCCGCTTGCAGTTCGACGGTGACAAGGTCAGCCATGAGGAGCGCCTGTTGGGCGACCTGAAGGCCCGCATCCGTGATGTGCGCCAAGGGCCGGACGGCTACCTTTATGTGCTAACCGATGCCGCCGACGGCCAGTTGCTCAAGGTGGGCCTCAAGCAAGGCTCATGAGGCCAGCGCGACCTGGCTCACCTCAAACTGGCCCACCAGTTTGCGCAGTTTGTTGGCGTCGAGCCGCACGTGCTCGGCGCTGCTCTGCAGCACCCCCACGGTCTGGCGCATGTCGCCAGAGGCCTGGTCCACGCGCTTGATGGTTTGCCCGCAGTCCAGGCTCTTTTCGTTGAGCTGCTGGATGATGTTGAACAGGTTGTCCACCGCCTGATGCAGGTGCACGTTCTCCGATGAGGCCTCTTCGGCCAGGCGCAGGCTGTTGTCGACGTTCTCCACGCCGCCTTCCATGAAGGCCACCGCCTGGCGGGTTTCGCCTTGCAGGCCCTCGACCATTTCGCGGATCTGTTCGGCGGCCTTGGCGGTGCGGGTGGCCAGGGTGCGCACCTCGTCGGCCACCACCGCGAAACCTCGGCCATTCTCGCCGGCGCGGGCCGCTTCGATGGCCGCGTTCAAGGCCAGCAGGTTGGTCTGGTTGGTGATGTCGGTGATCAGGCCGGTGAAGGCGCTGATCTCGGTCATGCGCTTGTCCAGTTGCTGCACGCTGGCGGCCGAGCGGGCCACCACGTCACGGATGGAATGGGTGCCGGCCTGCACGGCTTCGAATTGCTCACGGGCACGCAGCACCACTTCGTCCATGGCCTGCTTCATCTGTTCTGCGGTCAACGAGGCCTGCTGGATTTCACCCAGTTGTGCTTCGACGATGATCATCATCCGGTGGATCGCCTCCGCCACTTCCCCCGAGGTGGTGTTGGCCGCCTGGCTGCGGCCGAGCATCTGCTCGTTGGTCTGGCCGACACTGTGGGAGGCTGCGATCACCTGGCCCACCACGGCGTCTAGGTTGTCGATGAAACTGTTGATCCAACGGCCCATGTCGCCGGTTTCGTCGTTGGCCATTTTGCCGGTGTCCAGGCGCTGGCGCAGGTTGCCTTCACCCTCGGCGATGGTGCGGATCACCTCGGTCATGTCGTTCAGGCGTTGGGCCAGGCGGCGCGGGCCCAGGGTGCCAAACACCCAGGCGGCGAGCAGCATGCTGCCGACCTGGAAACCGTCGATCAAGGCCTGGTCCAGGCCGCTGTAGTGCTGCACCAAAAAATTACTGGTGAACAGGCCGCCCATGGTCGCCAGGTACGGCTTCATCAAGCCGTGGCTCAACGAGCGGCGACGGTAGACTTCTTCCAGGTCCGCCTCGCACATCATGCCCCAGCGGTCGGGCGACCCCGGCAGTTGGAAGGTCACGCCCTTGCCGATCACCGGGATGTGACGGTAGTCCGAATAGCCGGGGTAGGTGACGAACAGGTTGGAGCCGCTGCGGATGGTTTCGCGCACGCCGGGGTGCAATTGCCCGGTGGCGGGGTCGGTGAAGCGCAGTTCAAGTTCGGTGTGCTGTTTGATCTGCACGGTGCCCCAGGCGGTGTGCACGCCGCTCTTGAGGTTTTCACCGTGGGTAAAGGCGTCGTCTTCGAAGCGCGAGCGCGACAAAGCAATCCCCGGCTGCAAGCGGGTGTCGAAAGCCGATTGCACCATGAACAGGTAGTTGTCGCCGGACTCGGGGTAGATGTGCCCGGCCTCGCGCTGGATCAGGTCGCCCAGCACATCGTTGGGCACCCGCCCGCACAGCACGCCCAGGGTTTTACCGTTGTGGCGCAGCGGCTGATAGAACATCAGCGTGACTTCATCGTGAAAGCGCGAGCTTGAAGGGCCTATGGTCAGGGTCAGCGGGTCGCTGTAAGGGCCATGCAGGAATGGCTGCTTGAGCCCGCACGCCAAGGCCGCGGGGTTCAGGTCGCGGGCCTGGCAATGCTGCGGCCATGTGGACACCAGCACCTGGCCGTCGGGCTTGGCCACGAACAGTTCGGAAAAGTCGCCGGCCTTTTGCAGCTTGTCCTTCAGCGAAGGGTTGTCCAGGTGCTCGAAATCCTGGGCGAGGGCACTGGCCAATTCGCCCAGGTGCTGCCACTGTTCCTGAGCCCAGTTATGCAGCAATTTGACACGGGTTTGTGCAATCGCCTCGAAGGTGCTCTCGATGATGGGGTAGGCCGGGCGGTTCAGGCGGCACGACCAGCGCATGGCCAGCTTGCCGGTTTTGCCGAACAGCGGCAGCCAGCTTTTTTCGGCGGACGAGAGGGGCATCGAGAGGCTTTTCAAGGGCATGGTGCATTCCTTAACCGTGACTTCAAAGGATAATGGCACTTAGCAATTAGCAAGCCAGCTAACGATTTGGTGCGTCAAAAGGTGGAGCACACGCATGTCCAGTTTCGAAAAACCGTCCCCGCTCGGGGCCTATCAACAGGCCGTGAATGAGCAAGGGTTCCACCCCGATGCCGCGCAGCAGCAGGCCGCTCACGCGTTGCAACAGTGCTTTGAACGGGTGCAGGCAGGCGCTGCGGATGCACAGGGCGTGTACCTGTGGGGGCCGGTGGGGCGCGGCAAGACCTGGCTGATGGACCAGTTTTACCAGTGCCTTGAGGTGCCCGCACGGCGACAGCATTTTCACCATTTCATGGTGTGGGCGCACCAACGGCTGTTTCAGCTCAACGGTACCAGCGACCCGTTGAAAGCGTTGGCGCAGAGCCTTGCCGATGAGATTCGGGTGTTGTGTTTCGACGAGTTTTTCGTCAGTGACATTGCCGATGCAATCATTCTCGGCCGCTTGCTGCAGGTGCTGTTCGAGGTGGGCGTGGTGGTGGTCTGCACCTCCAACCAGCCGCCCGATCAACTGTACGCCGAGGGTTTCAACCGCGAGCGCTTCGTGCCGGCCATCGCCGCCATCGAGCAGCACATGCAGGTGGTGGCGGTGAACGGCGATCAAGACCACCGTTTGCACCCGGGGGCTGGGTTGCAACGCTATTGGGTGCGCACCGGTAATGAAGCCAGCCATATTGGCGAAGTGTTTCAGGGGCTGAACAAAAATGCCCCGATCCAGCGCGAAAAGCTGGCGGTTGGCCATCGTTGCCTTACGGTGGTGCAATACAGCGAAGCGATTCTATGGTGCCGCTTCGCCGACCTGTGCGACCAGCCGTGGGCGGCCATGGACTTCATGCTGCTGTGTGATCGCTTCACGGCCATCGTGATCAGCGAGATACCCGACCTTGGCGCCCATCAGCGAGAAGCAAAGATTGCCCGTGGCACCGAAGATGGCGCGGCGCGGGTGGCGGCCGGCGATCGGGAGTTGCCAGCGCTGTCGGTGCATGACGACAGCGTGCGGCGCTTCATTGCCCTGGTCGATGAATGCTATGACCGCCGCGTGCCCTTGTACCTGGAGGCTGCCGTGCCGCTGACGGCGCTCTACACTCAAGGGTACCTGGCGTTCCCTTTTCGCCGTACCTTGAGCCGGCTGCAGGAAATGCAATTGCAACGTTTTAGCGGAGGATAGTCCCGTGGTCGAGCCCTTGTCCCATCACCTGTTGACCATGGCCTACAACAACGGCTGGGCCAACCATCGGCTGTACAAGGCCTGCCGGCAACTGAGCCAGGACGATTTCGTCGAGCCGCGCAGCAGTTTTTTTCCGTCGATCAAATCAACCCTCAATCACATCCTGACGGTGGACTGGTTTTACTTGCAGGCGCTGGAGTGCGAACAGGCGGGCGATGCGCCCGAGCTGGACAGCCTGCGTTTTTTCGACCCCGAGGAGCCTTACGCTGACTGCCTGGCCCTGCACCGCGAGCAGGCCCAGGCCGACCACCGGCTGATTGCCTATTGCCGCCTGTTGAAGGACGACGACGTTAGCCGTCACGTGACCATCCTGCGCCCTGATCGCACCCAGCGCGACACCCGCCTGCGGCTGCTGGCGCACCTGTTCGAGCACCAGATCCACCACCGTGGCCAGGTGCACGCGATGTTGGCGGAAACCCCGATCAAACCGCCCCAGCTCGACGAATTCTTTTGCGAAGGCGAAGCGCACCTGCGCGCCCTCGACTTTGCGGAGCTGGGCTGGACCGAGGCCCAGGTGTGGTCAGGCCAGTAGGCGGATCGGCTGGCCAGCATGCCAGGCCAGGATGTCTTCGATCATCTGGCTGAAAAACAGCCGGTAGTTATTGGCGGTCACGTAGCCCACGTGGGGCGTGGCCAGCACGTTGGGCAGGCGCCGGAACGGGTGTTCGGGGGGCAGCGGCTCCTGGCTGAAAACGTCCAGTGCTGCGCCGGCAAGGCGGTTGGCCACCAGCGCTTCGACCAGCGCGGCTTCGTCCACGATCGGCCCACGGGCGGTGTTCACCAGCATGGCCGACGGCTTCATCCAGGCCAGTGCCTGGCGGTCGACCAGGCCGCGGCTGCGCTCGCTCAACACAAGGTGCACGCTGAGCACGTCGGCCTGTTCGAACAGTTCCTGCTTGCTGACCCAGGTCACGCCTGCCGCAGCGGCGCGCTCGTGGGTGAGGTTTTCGCTCCAGGCGATCACGCGCATGCCGAACACCTGGCCGTACTGGGCGACCTTTTGGCCGATGCTGCCCAGGCCCAGTATCCCCAGGGTTTTGCCGTGCAAGTCGCCGCCCAGGCCGATCTGCCAGCCACCGTCGCGCAGCGACGCGGTTTCGGCGACCAGGTTGCGGGTCATGGCCATCAATAGTGCCCAGGTCAGCTCCGGCGCCGCCTGTTTGTAACTGTCGGTGCCGCACACTTGGATGCCCAGCGTGGTCGCGGTCTGGATGTCCAGGGCGGCGTTGCGCATGCCGCCGGTCACCAGCAGCTTGAGGTTGGGCAAGCCGCGCAGCAGCGCCGCATCGAACGGGGTACGTTCGCGCATCACGCAAATCACCTGGTAGGGCGCCAGGCGCGCGATCATCTGCTCGGTGCTGGCCGGGTAGTCCGGTAAAAAGTCCACTTGGGCGATCGCGCTTACCGGCGACCAGTCCACCACATCGCTGGCAACGTCCTGCCAGTCATCGATCACGGCTATGCGCACGGCATTCATCCTTTCAAGGTTGTTTGGCGAGCCAGCCCAGCAGGGCGGCGTGGAAACGCTCGGGTTCTTCCATCTGCGGCGCATGGCCCAGGCCAGGGAACTCCACCAGGGTGCCATGGGGGATCAATTGGCTGACCTGCTTGCCCAGCACGTTGTAATGGCCGATGCGCGCCTTGACCTCGGGCGGCGCGATGTCGCTGCCGATGGCCGTGGTGTCGGCGTCACCGATCAGCAGCAAGGTGGGCATTTGCAGGTTCTTGAATTCGTAGTACACCGGCTGGGTGAAGATCATGTCGTAGATCAGCGCCGAGTTCCACGCCACCAGGTTGTGCCCCGGGCCTTGGTTCAAGCCCGCCAGCATGCTCACCCAGCGCTCGAACTCAGGCTTCCAGCGCCCGGCGTAGTAAGTGCTGCGTTCGTAGTTGCGAATGCCATCGGCGTTGAGTTTGCTTTCGCGGGCAAACCATTGGTCCACCGAGCGGTAAGGCACGCCCAGGGCTTTCCAGTCTTCCAGGCCGATCGGGTTGACCAATGCCAGGCGCTGCACCTGGGTGGGGTATTGCAGGGCGTAGCGGGTGGCGAGCATGCCGCCGGTGGAGTGGCCCAGCACGGTGACGTTCTCAAGGCCCAACGAAGCCAGCAGCTCATGGGTGTTGCTGGCCAGTTGCTGGAAGCTGTACTGGTAGTGCTCAGGTTTGCTGGAGGTGCAAAAGCCAATCTGGTCGGGCGCCACCACGCGGTAGCCGGCTTGGGTCAGGGCCTTGATCGATGATTCCCAGGTGGCGGCGCAAAAGTTTTTGCCATGCATCAGCACCAGGGTCTGGCCGTTGGCCTTGCCACTGGCCGGCACGTCCATGTAGCCCATTTGCAGGGACGTGCCCTGGGACTCGAATGAGTAATGCTTGAGCGGGTAGGGGTAGTCAAACCCCTGCAGTTCGGGGCCATAGGTGGGCGGCGCCGTGGCGGCGAACACGGAGCCGGCAAACAGGCCCAGGGCGAGGAGCGAAGCACGCAACATGGGAGCGACCTTGTGTGATTAATTCGGGTACTGAGCAATGACCTCTTCGGCGCCCTGCTGGTTCACGCCGATGACTTGATAAGTGTCTTTGCGATCACCCATTTCCATGCCGGGCGACCCCATCGGCATGCCCGGCACGGCCAGCCCGCGCAGGTCGCTGCGCTGGGCCAGGGCCTTGATCTGCTCGGCCGGCACATGGCCTTCGACGAACTTGCCGTTGATCACGGCAGTGTGGCACGACGCCAATTTGGGCTCCACGCCCAGGCGCTGCTTGACCGCGCTCATGTTCGGCTCCACATGGTCGGTCACCTTGAAGCCGTTGGCCTCCAGGTGCTTGATCCAGTTGGTGCAGCACCCGCAATTGGGGTCGCGGTACACGTCGATCGGCAACAGGTCGGCGGCCTGGGCCAGGGAGCTTATCAGCAGGCTGGCGAGCAGGGCGGGGCGGGCGAATTTCATGGGCGGCGTCTCGGGCGTTCGTAATCTTCAACCATAACCCGTGGCGGCTGACAGTCAACTGATCGGTGGCTGACATTTGTGTCAGGTGTCCTTCGTCAGGGGCGCTGTCCAGGTTTTCTGTAGGGGCGGATACATCCGCGAACCTGACGCCGCAAATAGATCGCCGTACACTCACCTCAAATAACCCCAAGAGCCCACCCATGCTTCAAAAGGACACCATCGCCGTCCCACTGCTGCGCGAGGCCCTGTTGCAAAGCGGTCTGACCGATGGCCAGACCCTGCACCTGTTGGCCAGCGTCGGAATCGCCCCCACGTTGCTGGAGCAGCCAGAGGGCCGCATCCCCGCCCTGGCCTACGCCCGCCTGTGGCGGCGCCTGGCGCTGCTGCAAGATGACGAATTTTTCGGCATGGACCCGCGTCGCCTGCGCAGCGGCAGCCTGGCATTCCTGTGTCGCTCGTCCATGGCCCAGCCCACGGTTGCCGGGGCGATTGCATCGGGGCTGGGTTTTTTGTCGTTGATGCTTGAGGGCTTGGCCGCAGAATTTTCACAGCAACAAGGCCTGGCCGAAATCGTGCTGAGCGAGCGCGACCCGCAGCCGCGCCGGGCCTTCACCTACTTCACGTATTGGATGATCGTGCACGGCGTGCTGTGCTGGCTGGCCGGGCGGCGCATGCCAATTTTGGCGGTGGAACTGCGCTGCTCGGAACCGGCGTTCACCGACGATTATCGGGTGATGTTTTCCCACAACCTGCGCTTCGAGCGGCCACGCACCCGCATCATTTTTTCCGCCGAGGGCCTTGAGCAACCCGTGCGCCGCACCGAGGCGCAGCTGCAGCGTTTCCTGAACCGTGCGCCGGGCAATATCCTGGTCAAGTACCGCGACCCGGACAGCCTGGGCCGGCGTATTAGCCAACAACTTCGCCAGTTGCCCCCCGACACCTGGCCGGAGGCGGCGCGCCTGGCCCAGGACCTGTGCATGTCTGCGTCCACCCTGCGGCGCCGGCTGGGCGAGGAGGGCCACACCTGGCAGGGGCTCAAGGACAGCGTGCGCAAGGAGCTGGCGATCCAGTGGCTGGCCGAGGGCGAAAGGCCCTTCAGTGATATCGCCGAGCACTTGGGGTTTGCCGATGCCAGCTCGTTCTACAAGGCCTTCCGCAAATGGACCGGCGCCAGCCCCGGGCACTATCGCGGCATGATCCTGGACGGCACTGGTCAAATCCGTCAGTTCGATTGACAGCTTTGGCCATTGTGGGCCACCGCTTGCGGCGCGACTATTGGGGCAATGCTTGAGTCGCGGAGATGTCCATGCAAATCAATAACAACGTATTCATGGTCAGTGGCGGCGCATCCGGTCTGGGTGCGGCGACTGCACAACGGTTGGTGGCGGCGGGTGCCCGGGTCATGTTGGTCGACCTCAATGCCGCCGTGGCCGAAAAGGCGCAGGCGTTGGGTGGCAACGCCCGGCATGTGGTCGCCGATATCACCCAGGCCGATGCTGCCCAAGCCGCCGTGGACGCAACCCTTGCGGCATTCGGCCAGCTCAATGGGCTGATCAATTGCGCCGGCATCGTCAGCGGCGAAAAAATCCTCGGCAAAACCGGCCCTCATGCGCTGGAGAGCTTCAGCCGCATCATCGACGTCAACCTGATCGGCAGCTTCAACCTGATGCGCCTGGCCGCCGCGGCCATCGCCCAGAGTGCGCCGAACGAGGACGGTGAGCGCGGGGTGATCATCAACACTGCCTCGGTGGCCGCCTACGATGGGCAAATCGGCCAGGCTGCCTATGCGGCGTCCAAGGGCGCCATTGTCAGCCTGACCTTGCCAGCCGCGCGGGAGTTGGCGCGCTTTGGCATCCGGGTGATGACCATCGCGCCCGGCATTTTCGAAACGCCGATGATGGCCGGCATGACCGACGAGGTGCGCGCCAGCCTCGCGGCCGGCGTGCCGTTCCCACCCCGGTTGGGCAAGCCTTTGGAGTATGCCGCGCTGGCCCAGCACATCATCGAGAACAGCATGCTCAATGGCGAAGTGATCCGCCTGGACGGCGCCCTGCGCATGGCGGCCAAATAAGTGAGGGACACCGCATGAACGACCCTATTGTCATTGTCAGCGCCGTGCGCACGCCCATGGGCGGCCTGCAGGGTGACCTGAGCAGCTTGACAGCGCCGCAGCTGGGCGCCAACGTGATCCGCGCGGCCGTAGAGCGCGCCGGCATCAGCGCCGATGCCGTCGAGCAAGTGCTGTTCGGTTGCGTGCTGCCCGCAGGGCTGGGCCAGGCACCCGCCCGGCAAGCAGCGCTGGGTGGCGGGCTGAACAAGGCAACCACCTGCACCACCCTGAACAAGATGTGCGGTTCGGGCATGCAGGCGGTGATCATGGCCCACGACCTGCTGGCGGCCGGCAGCGCCGAGGTGGTGCTGGCCGGCGGCATGGAAAGCATGTCCAATGCCCCCTATCTGCTGGACAAGGCCCGCGGTGGCTACCGCATGGGCCATGGCCGGGTGCTCGACCACATGTTCCTCGATGGCCTGGAAGATGCCTACGAGCCAGGCCGATTGATGGGCACCTATGCCGAAGACTGCGCCCAGGCCAACGGTTTTAGCCGCGAGCAACAGGATGCATTCGCCATTGCTTCCCTGACCCGTGCCCAGCAAGCGATCACGAGCGGCGCCTTTGCGGCCGAGATCGTGCCGGTCAGCGTGACGTTGGGTAAAACCCAATGCCTGATCAGCGACGACGAACAACCGCCCAAGGCCCAGCTAGACAAGATCCCCACGCTTAAGCCGGCGTTTCGCCAGGGCGGCACGGTCACGGCGGCCAACTCCAGTTCCATCTCCGACGGTGCCGCGGCCCTGGTCTTGATGCGCCGCTCCCACGCAGAGGCGCGGGGTCTCAAACCCCTGGCGGTGATCCACGGGCATGCAGCCTTTGCCGACACCCCGGGGCTGTTTCCGGTGGCACCGGTGGGCGCCATCGAAAAGCTGGTCAAACGCACTGGCTGGACGCTCGACCAGGTCGACCTGTTCGAGATCAACGAGGCCTTCGCGGTGGTGACCCTGGTGACCATGGCGCGCCTTGAACTGCCCCACCACAAGGTCAACATTCACGGCGGTGCCTGTGCCCTGGGCCATCCCATCGGTGCCTCCGGGGCACGAATTCTGGTCACGTTGCTGTCGGCCTTGCGCCAACAGGGCAAGCGTCGCGGTATTGCCGCCATTTGTATCGGCGGCGGTGAAGCCACGGCCATCGCCGTCGAATGCCTGTATTAAGGAGCGCCCATGTTAGCTAACCAAGAGCAACGCCAGATCAGCGACGCCGCCCGACAATTTGCCCAAGAGCGCCTGCGCCCGTTTGCCGCCGACTGGGACCGTGAGCATACCTTCCCCCGCGAGGCGTTGGCGCAGATGGCCGACCTGGGCTTTTTCGGCATGTTGGTGCCCGAGCAGTGGGGCGGTTGCGACACCGGTTACCTGGCCTACGCCATGGCCCTGGAAGAGATTGCGGCCGGTGACGGCGCCTGCTCCACCATCATGAGCGTGCACAACTCGGTGGGCTGCGTGCCCATCCTCAACTTCGGCACCGAGGCGCAAAAAGCCCAGTACCTGGAGCCGTTGGCCAGCGGCCGCATGCTCGGCGCCTTTGCCTTGACCGAAGCGCAGGCCGGGTCCGATGCCAGCAACCTGAAAACCCGCGCGCGCCGCGACGGCGACGAGTGGGTGATCAATGGCAGCAAGCAGTTCATCACCTCGGGCAAGAACGCCGGCGTGGTGATCGTGTTCGCGGTCACTGACCCGGCCGCCGGCAAGCGCGGCATCAGTGCTTTCCTGGTGCCTACCGATGCGCCGGGGTACCAAGTGGTGCGGGTGGAACACAAGCTCGGTTTGCATGCCTCCGATACCTGCCAGTTGGTGTTCGACAACCTGCGCATTCCGGCGGCCAACCTGCTGGGCGCCGAGGGCGAGGGCTACAAGATCGCCTTGGCCAACCTTGAAGGCGGGCGCATCGGCATTGCCGCCCAGGCGGTGGGCATGGCCCGGGCGGCGTTCGAGGTGGCGCGCGATTACGCCCGTGAACGGCAAAGCTTTGGCAAGCCCCTGATCGAGCATCAGGCCGTGGCGTTTCGCTTGGCCGACATGGCCACCCAGATCGCCGTGGCGCGGCAGATGGTCTACCACGCCGCCAGCTTGCGCGACGCCGGCCAACCGGCCTTGGTGGAGGCGTCGATGGCCAAGCTGTTCGCCTCGGAAATGGCCGAGAAGGCCTGCTCGGACGCGTTGCAGACGTTGGGCGGTTATGGTTACCTCAATGACTTTCCGCTGGAGCGAATTTACCGCGACGTGCGTATCTGCCAGATCTACGAAGGCACCAGCGACATCCAGCGGCTAGTCATCGCGCGCAATTTATAAGAAAGGAGAATCAATCGATGCCGTATCACACCTTGCTGCTGGAAACCCGGGGCCGCGTCGGCCTGATCACCCTCAACCGGCCCGAAGCGTTGAACGCCCTCAACGCCCAGTTGATCGCTGAGTTGAACCAGGCGCTGGACGGCTTTGAAGCGGACCACGGCATTGGCTGTATTGTGCTCACCGGCTCCACTAAGGCCTTCGCCGCCGGTGCCGACATCAAGGAAATGGCCGAGCTGACCTACCCGCAAATCTATCTGGATGACCTGTTCAGCGAAAGCGATCGCATCGCCAACCGGCGCAAGCCTTTGATCGCGGCGGTATCCGGGTTTGCCTTGGGCGGGGGCTGCGAGCTGGCCTTGATGTGCGACTTTATCCTGGCGGCCGACAACGCCAAGTTCGGCCAGCCGGAAATCAAGCTGGGCGTGTTGCCGGGCATGGGCGGCACCCAGCGCCTGACCCGCGCGGTGGGCAAGGCCAAGGCCATGGAACTGTGCCTCACCGGGCGCTTGATGGACGCGGTGGAAGCCGAGCGTGCCGGTATCGTCGCGCGCATCGTGCCCCAGGCGCAGTTGCTGGAAGATGCGATGAATGTCGCCGCGCAGATCGCTGCCAAGTCATTGCCGGTGGCGATGATGGTCAAGGAAAGCGTGAACCGCGCTTTCGAGGTCAGCTTGAGCGAGGGCGTGCGTTTCGAGCGCCGGGTGTTCCATTCGGCGTTTGCCACGCAGGATCAGAAAGAGGGGATGGCGGCTTTCATCGCCAAGCGCGAGGCGAATTTCAAACACTGCTGAACGGCGCCAACGTCACGCCGCGGTTTTTCGGATATACCGTGGCGGGCGTTTCGCGGAAGAATCCGCTCCTACAGGGCGGGGTGTTGTAGCCCTTGGCTGATGGCGCCGCGAAATGCGCAGCACGCCCCACAGCATCGCGGCCGCTACCAGCAACCAGGCGCCGATCAACATGAAAATGGTTAGGGTCAGGCTCATATAGCCTCCTCGAAATCCAATAACTGCCTTGTTACACCTGACAGTCTAGTCCCCTCAGTGTTTCAAGCTATTGACCAAAGGTCGCGAGCCTTGGGCTGTTTGGCTCTATCGCATAGATGAAACTGCACATAATCGCTATACCCCGTGCCAGGGGCCGCCTATGATTCAGGGCTAGGCCCATGGGCACTGACAAGAGCGTTGAAATGTTGCAGGGACTCGCCTCATTCCTACCCCCCAAGCGCTGGCTGGCCGCGACGGCCGTCGCACTGTTGCTCGCAGGTTGTGGCACCTCCAGGCCCGGGCCGCCGATACCCGGCCTGGCCGATCGCGTTGAGCTGGGCAGCGTGCCGTTTTTCCGCGGTGAAGATAATAGCGGTAGCTCCTTGGCCCTGGCAGGGCTGATGACTGCCCAAGGCGTGCCCATCACCCCAGGCTTGATCGAAAAATCGATGCGCCTGCCGCAAGAGGGTGAAAAGCTACAGGCCTCGGTGCAAAATGCGGCCCGTGAATTCGGGTTGGTCGTCTACCCCTTGGACGCCAGCTTGCCGGCATTGTTTGCCCAGGTGGCGGCGGGCAATCCGGTGCTGGTGCGATATGCCGACGGCACGGTCTGGACCGAACCCCGTTACGCCGTGCTGGTAGGTTATGACCGCTACAAGCAACGCGTGCTGCTGCGTTCGGGTAACGAGCGGCGCAAGGTCATGTCGTTCTCAAGCTTTGAGTCGGCGTGGAAAGGCAGCGGCAGCTACGCCGTGCTGGTTCAACCGCCCACCCGCCTGCCTGCCCAGGTAGATCGTCAACGTTGGCTGGCTGCAGCCCATGAACTGGCCCAGGCCGGTCAGGAACAGGCCGCTGCCAGGGCGGTGAAAGCCGTCGGGCCTTAAAAAAACGGCACCCCATGAGGTGCCGTTTTTTATGCCGGTTGCGTTTTAGAAGCCCAGCTTGTCGCGCAGGCTGTAGTACCAGGCACCCAGCGCGGTCAGTGGCGTGCCCAGCAAACGGCCACCGGGGAACGGGTAGTGCGGCAGCCCGGCGAATGCATCGAAGCGCTCGGCCTGGCCGCGCAGGGCTTCGGCCAATACCTTGCCTGCCAAATGGGTATAGGTCACGCCGTGGCCGCTGCAGCCTTGCGAATAGTAGATGTTGTCGCCCAAGCGACCCACCTGCGGCAATCGCGACAGGGTGAGCAGGAAATTGCCCGTCCAGGCGTAGTCGATCTTCACGTCCTTGAGTTGGGGGAAGGCTTTGATCATTTTCGGGCGGATGATCGCCTCGATGTTGGCCGGGTCACGCGCGCCATACACCACGCCGCCGCCGAAGATCAGGCGTTTGTCGCTAGTCAGGCGGTAGTAGTCCAGCAGGTAGTTGCAGTCCTCTACGCAGTAGTCCTGGGGCAGCAGGGTGCGCGCCAACTCGTCGCTCAAAGGCTCGGTGGTAATCACCTGGGTGCCGCACGGCATGGATTTGGCCGCAAGCTCCGGCACCAGGTTGCCCAGGTAGGCGTTGCCCGCGACGATGATGAACTTGGCGCGTACCTTGCCCTGTGGGGTGTGCACCACGGGGTTGGCGCCGCGCTCGATGCGGATGGCCGGGGACTGCTCGTAGATCGTGCCACCCAGCGACTCGACCGCCGCGGCTTCACCCAAGGCCAGGTTCAGCGGGTGGATGTGGCCGCCGCTCATGTCCAGCATGCCGCCGATGTACTGGTCGCACGCCACCACTTCACGAATGCGGCGTTGGTCCAGCAGTTCCAGCTGGGTGTGGCCAAAGCGCTCCCACAGGCGCTTTTGCGATTCCAGGTGGCCCATCTGCTTGGCCGTCAGCGCAGCGAACACGCCGCCGTCCTTCAGGTCGCACTGGATGTTGTACTTGGCCACGCGCTCGCGGATGATGCGGCCGCCCTCGAAAGCCATCTGGCCCAGCAATTGCGCTTGCTTGGGGCCAACGGTGCGTTCGATCACGTCGATGTCGCGGCTGTAACTGTTGACGATCTGGCCGCCGTTGCGGCCCGAGGCACCGAAACCGACCTTGGCGGCTTCGAGCACGGTCACCGAGAAGCCGTTTTCCAACAGGAATAGGGCACTGGAAAGGCCCGTGTAGCCGGCGCCGATCACGCACACATCAGTCTGGACTTCGCCTTGCAGGGCAGGGCGGACCGGCGCTGCATTGGCAGACGCCGCGTAATAAGACTGTGGGTAGGGAGTGTTCGCCATCCTGAAACCTCTGTTTAATATTTTTAACGTATGGGCGGATGCTACCTGAGATCAAATGGCCCTGCCAGCGTCGGATGAAAAATCTGTCGTGCGCTTTTTACTAAAAATTGCGCTTATTCAGGGGGTTAGCTAAAAAAATTGATTGACAGCATGGCGTAATTCCGTAGAATGCCGCCTCACAGCAGGCACGTAGCTCAGTTGGTTAGAGCACCACCTTGACATGGTGGGGGTCGTTGGTTCGAGTCCAATCGCGCCTACCAAACAAAATCCGCTCTGCTGGGCGGTGTGAAAAAGGCGATCCGAAAGGGTCGCCTTTTTTGTTGCGCGCGAAAAAAGTGTTGGCCGAATTGGGGGTGGGGTCAAACCGGTTTTGTAGGTCTTTTCTGATTTTTTGCCGCTGGGTTGTTTATGTCGGTGTTGCCACTGATACTTTCTGGCAAGCGACGGCTATTGCCGTGCGGTCACGGATGATTCAAGTCGAGCAAACAGGGTGCAGGAGGAGTGTCATGTTCAGCAGGGAGCCGCGTCGTAACAAGTCGTATCTCATCCCCCGTCGGTTCATGGACATCACTGTGATTGCGACCACGGCAGGCTGTGCGTCGATGGCCAATATGCTGTGCCCCAGCCTGGGTAGTGCCGTGGTCGGCGCAGTGCTTGGGGCCATGTTCGGTCTCATCGTTTCCCGCCCATCCTGAGCGGCGAGCGTACGCATGCCCTTTGATCAAATCAGTTGGTCCATAGGTTCCAGCCTGTTTTTCATCGTCCTCTATTTGGTGCGTTCCATGCTTTATCGGTGCAAGCCGGACCTGACCCATGCGGTGATCATTGCGATGTCCTGCTCCAGTGTCGTGGCGGCCATTTCGCTGGGTACGCTGACTTACCTTTCCGTGCCTGAAGACTTGGGCGTCTTGCGGGGGCAGAAGGCAAGTATCCTCATCGGGGCGCTGGTCATGACCTGGGCCTCTGCCATGTCCGCCTACTCCAGTGTGATGCATCCGGCCAGAAGGGCGCGGCTATCGTTGCTCCCCTGAGGCGGTGTATTTGTCATTGTTTTTTAATTACTTAACGAAATATTTCCGATACATACCAGAACTCCGCCGGCGTTTTTTGATCCAACCCACGATGGCAGCGAGATCTTCGTCTTGCATTCGGAGAAGGTTCACATGAAACGCACGGTAGTAATGATCACCCTGTTGGCAGGTTCGCTTTTGCTGAGTGGTTGCTGGCCTTATTGGCATGACCATGGTCACGGTGGCGGCGGTCGGGACCATGGCCGTTATTATGACGACCACCGTGGTTACGGTGATGATCGACGTGGCGACGACGGCTATCGTCGCTAGGCAAGTCTTTTTGGCGGGGCTGGCAGGAGCTGGCTCTGCACACTGGTTTTTCGCCCCCGCTGTTCTTGCTCCCCGCCCCCTTGTTCTTCATGCAACGCCGCTTGTCGGAACTCGACGATCACGCCTATATTGGAGGTGAGTGTTGATCGCCGCTGTTGGGCTGTGCGTGGAGGATTCACCTGTGCGAACGTTAACGATCGTTTTGGCTGCCATGGCGCTTGGCGGGTGCGGCAACAGCGCCGTCGAGAATGCCCACAAGGCCGTGGCCTACCAATTGATGGACCCCGAATCCGCCAAATTTCGTGAAGACCAAGTCTTGGCCGACGGCAGCGTGTGCGGCCAGGTCAATGGCAAGAACGCTTATGGCGCCTACTCGGGCTACAACCATTACGTCGCGCGCAAGGCCCCGACGGGTTTCGATGTGTTGATCGACCTGCAAGGCAATAACCCGCAGGCTGCCAAGCTGTGCGGCTACCCGCTGGCCGTCGTGCCGGTGGTGGCGCCGGCTGCCACCCATGCGGTCAACGAAATTGCCGGGGTCAAGTGGTCGGTGCAATTGGCCTCGACCAGTAGCCCGGAAACCGCACGCATCCTGAGCAATAAACTGGCCGGTTACGGCTTCACGCCCTACGTCGCGCGGGAGGAGGGGGTGAGCCGCGTGCTCGTCGGCCCTTACGATTCGCGCACGGTGGCCACGCAAAAGCTTGATGAGTTGCGTCATGCCCACAAGCTGCGCGGTGTGCTGGTGCGCTACCGGGGTGTAGGCGATCTACCGAGTGCGCAAACCCCAGGCTAGCTCAATCTTCGATGGCGTTGAAGTCGCGGTATTCCTCCCAGCTCAGGCCCAGGGCCTCGGCCACTTCCTGATGCACTTCCAGGCGCATGGCCTTGAGCTCTTCAGGGCTTTGCGCAATCAGTTGCAGGGCCAGCTCCCATGACTCGATGCCTTGGGACTCAGCCTGGTCTTCAAAGGCCCACTGGATCTGCTGTTGCTGTTCTTTGTCGCTCAGCGCCTTGATTTCGTCGAGCAGCTCGGGGTTGGCCTTTTTGAACAGTTCAATGGCGGCGGTGTTGCGGTCTGCTTTAGGGATCATGGTCGTCTCATTGATCGATGAGTGCGGGCGCCTTCCAAAATGCGCGCGCAATCATGCCACAGACCCGCTCGCGTTGGGCAAATCTCGAAACATGAGCGAAATGGTGGCGCGGGCTCGTTCGGTGATAAAATCGTCGCCTTATTTTTGGGAGGCAAGCGCGTGCGCAGATTGACGATGGTGGTAGCGGTACTGGCATTGGCCGGTTGCGGCAGTGCGGTGGAGAGCGCCGCCAAGGTAGTGCTGCAGCAACTCGATAATCCGAAAACGGCCCGTTTTGCCAACGTGCGCACCACCCAGAAGGGTGATATTTGTGGCCAGGTCAGAACCAAGGACGCTGCCGGCAAGTACACCGCCTACCAGAACTACGCGGCCATCAAGACGGCCGATGGCTTTACCGCCATCCTCGACAAGGACGGCAATAACCCCGACGTGCGCGCGGTGTGCGGCGAAGGTCAGGAAATCACCCAGGCGGTCGACGATACCGACCAAACCTCGGCCACCGGTTGGGAAGTTCAGATCGTCGACGGTGCCAACATGGGCGCGTTGAGCGACATGACCACCCGCTTGATCGAGCACGGTTTTGCCTCCAACGTGGCCACCCGCGATGGCGTGCAACAAGTCTATCTTGGGCCTTTCGACACCCGCGAAGCCGCTGAGCAGAAGCGCTCCGAGTTGTTGGCGTCCGAAGGCATCAAGTCGGTGGTGGTCAAGCACAAGGTGCAGTAGCTGCTAGCCACTTGGCTGGAATAGACTGGGCCTCGACTTCAAAAGGAAGAGAAGCCCCATGACTGACCCTGCCGTCATAACAATAGAGCGTTGCGGCGAACAACATGCCGACCAGGTCGCCGCCCTTTACAGCGACCCCCAGGTCGCGCGCCAGGTACTGCAACTGCCTTTTCAGCCGACCGAACTGTGGCGCAAACGTATCGTGGCCATGGAAAACGAGCGCAACGTGGGGCTGGTGGCCTTGCATCAGGGTCAGGTGATCGGTTTGTGCTCGTTGCAGCAGCATGAGCGCGTGCGCCTGAGCCATGGCGGCGCTGTTGGCATGGGCGTTGCGGCGCAGTGGCAGGGCAAAGGCGTAGGCAGCCGGTTGCTGGCCGCCGTGCTGGATGTTGCAGACAATTGGATGAACCTGCGCCGGGTGGAATTAACGGTTTACACCGATAACCAAGCGGCCGTGGCGCTGTATCGCAAGTTCGGCTTCGAGATAGAGGGCGAACTGCGCGACTACGCGGTGCGCGATGGCCAGTGGGTCAATGCCTACACCATGGCGCGCTTGCGAACTGTCGCGTCCTAGCTCTGTACGAAATGTATCCCAGCTCAGCCATGCTGCGTTGAAAACAGGCCTTCGCTGGAACACATTTCGTGCAGAGCCTAGTCGCTGCCTAACCACACGCCTTCAAATCCACCGGCCCGACAAACGCGTTGCCGCGCCCCATCACGCACGCCACGCGTTGGTTGCGTTGGCGCTCCCACGCCTGCACCGGGTAAGTCTTGTTCCAGGCTTCATACAACTGCCGATCCTGGCGGGACAGGGTCAGCCCGTACTCCCTGCTCATGTAGAAGTAGGTGCGGGCGATCATGCCGCGGATCGACGGCCGCGGCATGACTTTCTTGGCCTTGAAATCGACCTGGGTCAGGCACGAGCCATATTGCCCGCTTTGAACCGGCAGCCAGCCAAAACTGAAATTGTTGCGGTCACCGTTTACCTCGCCAATGCTCGGGACCAGGTTGTGCAGGTCGGCTTCGGCGCGCTGGTAGGTCTTGTCGTGGGCGGTGCAATTCTTGCGACCACCACGTTGCCAACACTGGCGTTGATGGCCAATCGCCCAGGCCGGCACGATGTGTTCCCACTCGATACGTTCGGCGCGCTTGAGGTTTTTGCGCGGTACATAGCCGCAGGCCGCCAGGTTGACCCGGTTGCCCGAGTACTTGCAGCCGCAGTAGAACTCGGTGGATTGCGGGGCATACAAGCGCCAGGCAACCTTCTTGGCTTCACTGAAGGTGCGTGGCGCGTCGGCGTGGGTGGTCAGGCTCAAAAGCAGGCAGCAGCCGGCGAATAGGCGGGCAATCATTCGCTCAATCTTCCTTCGGCACGACCCAAAATATCTGCACGCCGCCGTCATCGCGCCAAGCCAACGTCACGTTGTCGTTCTCGGCGATTTCTTCAAGCAATTGCGCCCAATCTTCGGGTGACTCGTGTTCAAGCTTGAAAATCAGCGCCGAACGGGCCTTCTGGGCCGTAGGGGCGTTGATGATTTTCGAGATGCGGATGCCCAACTGTTCATAGCTGCCGGCTGGGGTTGCTGCGGAGGAGGTGGTTGCCACGGAGCATTCCTTGTTTTTGCTGTACGGGCATACAGTATTTTACTGTAGGCAATTTCGCAACTGATCATCGTGATCAAGAAGCGCTTGCGAGAGGATTTTTACGTTTTACTGGGGAGAAGGAAATTTTTCTGTCACTTGGAGTCTCTAAACCCTGTAGGTAACTTCCCAAGGACAAGGATTAACGTATGAACATGAAAATAGCGGTCGCCGGCTTCGTATTGATCGCAGGCGTTGGCCTGGCCGGTTGCTCGACGCAAACGGTGGTCACCCTGCAAAACGGCACGCAGTACGTGACCAAGGATGCGCCGAAGACCAAGTCCGAGGACGGCTTCTACGAATTCGTCGACATTTCCGGGAAGCACGTGAAGGTGCGGGCTGACGAGGTGGCGACGGTCAAGGAAGAGGATTGAAGTTCGTGCACTTTGGTGCAACATTTCCCCGTTAAATTACGACCTTTCCTACATTCCTTTGTCGTAGTATCTGGAATCATCCCCCCACGCCACGCGGCCAGTTGACAAGCGCCCGTGGCGCTACCATAGTTCTATCACGCAAACGTTTGCGCTACACGGTCTCGCCGTGGGTTGCGCACGCGTTCGCCCTAAAATAATCATAAGATCGGAGTCAACCCATGAAGTTGCCATTCGCTGGACGCGTCATCGCTGTGTCTGTTCTGGCTGCCCTCTGCGCCGCCGCGCCGCTGTCTTCGGCCCTGGCCGATACCCCCGAGAAACCCAAGGTCGCCCTGGTGATGAAATCCCTGGCCAACGAATTCTTCCGCACCATGGAAGACGGCGCCAAGGATTACCAGAAGGCCCACGCCGCCGATTTCGACCTGGTCTCCAACGGCATCAAGGACGAGTCCGACACGGCCAACCAGATCCGCATCGTCGAGCAGATGATCTCCACCAAGGTTAACGCCCTGGTCATCGCCCCGGCTGACTCCAAGGCCCTGGTGCCGGTGATCAAGAAGGCGATGGACGCGGGCATCACCGTGATCAACATCGACAACCAGTTGGACCCTGGCGTGCTCAAGAGCAAAGACATCAGCGTGCCGTTCGTGGGCCCCGACAACCGCAAGGGCGCGCGCCTGGTGGGTGAATACCTGGCCAAGGACCTGAAGGCCGGCGATGAAGTGGGCATCATCGAAGGGGTGTCTACCACCACCAACGCCCAGCAGCGCACCGCAGGCTTCAAGGATGCGATGGACGCCGCGCAGATGAAGGTGGTGTCCACCCAGTCCGGCAATTGGGAGATCGACAAGGGCAATGCCATTGCCGCCGCCATGCTCAACGAATACCCGAACCTGAAGGCGCTGCTGGCCGGTAACGACAGCATGGCCCTGGGCGCGGTTTCGGCAGTGCGCGCGGCGGGCAAGGCCGGCAAGGTGCAGGTGGTGGGCTACGACAACATCAACGCCATCAAGCCGATGCTCAAGGACGGCCGTGTGCTCGCCACCGCCGACCAGTTCGCCGCCAAGCAAGCGGTGTTCGGTATTCAGGCTGCGTTGAAAATGCTCAAGCACGAGCCTATCGATGGCGCCGCCAACGGCGTGATCGAAACGCCGGTGGAGTTGGTCACCAAAGACACCGTCGCCAAACCGTAAGCGCCCTTTGAGCAATCGCGCCTGCCTGCAAGGGCAGGCGCCTGGAGAACTCCCATGTCGGCTACTGCCCCCCATGTTGTGTTATCGGTCAGTGGTATTGGTAAGACCTATGCGCAACCGGTGTTGTCGGGCATCGACCTGACCCTGGTGCGTGGCGAGGTATTGGCCCTGACCGGTGAAAACGGCGCGGGCAAAAGCACCCTTTCCAAAATCATCGGTGGCCTGGAAGCACCCACCACCGGCGAGATGCTGTACCAGGGGCGGCCCTACTTGCCGGGCAGCCGAGCTGCGGCAGAAGCGCAGGGCATTCGCATGGTCATGCAGGAACTCAACCTGCTGCCCACCCTGACCGTGGCCGAAAACCTGTTTCTGGATAATTTGCCCAGCAGCGGCGGCTGGATCAGCCGCAAGAAGTTGCGCGAAGCGGCGCGCGAGGCGATGGCGCAAGTGGGCCTGGACGCCATCGACCCTGACACCCTGGTGGGCGAACTGGGCATTGGTCACCAGCAGATGGTGGAGATTGCCCGCAACCTGATTGGCGATTGCAACGTGCTGATCCTGGATGAGCCGACCGCCATGCTGACGGCGCGCGAAGTCGACATGTTGTTCGAGCAGATCGGCCGGCTGCGGGCTCGCGGCGTGGCCATCGTGTACATCTCCCATCGCCTTGAAGAGTTGCAGCAAGTGGCCCAGCGCATCGCCGTGCTGCGCGATGGCCAATTGGTGTGTGTCGACGACATGGCCAATTACAACAGTGAGCAGTTGGTCAACTTGATGGTCGGTCGCGAGCTGGGCGAACACATCGACCTGGGTGAGCGGCGTATCGGTGGGCCGCTGTTGGCGGTCAAGGGCCTCAGCCGGGCCGGCAAGGTGCACGACGTGTCGTTCGAGGTGCGCAGCGGCGAAATTTTCGGTATCTCCGGGTTGATCGGGGCGGGGCGCACCGAACTGTTGCGGCTTATTTTCGGCGCCGACGCGGCGGACAGCGGCAGCGTTGCCATTGGCAGCCCGCCCAAGCCTGTGACCATTCGCTCGCCAGCCGACGCCGTGCGCGAAGGCATTGCCTTGATCACCGAAGACCGCAAGGGCGAAGGCCTGCTGCTGACTCAGTCGATCAGCGCCAACATTGCCCTGGGCAACATGCCGGCTATCTCCAGCGCCGGCATGGTCAGTGGCTCCAATGAACGCGCGCTGGCCCAGCGGCAAGTTCAGGCCATGCACATCCGCAGTTCCAGCACGGCGCAATTGGTGTCGCAACTGTCGGGTGGCAACCAGCAAAAAGTGGTGATTGGCCGCTGGCTGGAGCGCGACTGCGACGTGCTGTTGTTCGACGAGCCGACCCGCGGCATCGACGTGGGGGCCAAGTTCGACATCTACGCACTGCTGGGCGAGCTGACTCGCCAGGGCAAGGCGCTGGTGGTGGTGTCCAGTGATTTGCGCGAACTGATGTTGATTTGCGATCGGATCGGCGTGCTGTCGGCCGGTCGCTTGATCGACACCTTCGAGCGCGATCGCTGGTCCCAGGACGAACTGTTGGCTGCCGCCTTTGCCGGTTATCAAAAACGCGATGCGCTGGTCTCTGACACAGCGCCCAGGAACCTTGCATGAAAACGACTTCCGACGCTGCCCCCGTGGTCAAGCGCAGTGGCACCTACTTTGGCCTGGGCACTTACCTGGGCCTGGCTGGCGCCTTGCTGGCGATGATTATTCTATTTTCCTTCCTGAGCAGTCACTTCCTGTCCTACAGCACGTTCAGCACCTTGGCCAATCAGATCCCGGACCTGATGGTGCTGGCGGTGGGCATGACGTTCGTGCTGATCATCGGCGGCATCGACCTGTCGGTCGGTTCGGTGCTGGCGCTGGCGGCTTCGGCGGTCAGCGTGGCCATCCTCAGTTGGGGCTGGAGCGTATTGCCTGCCGCAGTGTTGGGCATGGGCTGCGCCGCATTGGCCGGTACCCTGACCGGCTCCATCACCGTGGCCTGGCGCATCCCTTCGTTTATTGTTTCGCTGGGGGTGCTGGAGATGGCCCGGGGCGTGGCCTACCAGTTGACCGATTCGCGCACCGCCTACATCGGCGACGCCTTCGCCTGGTTGTCCGACCCCATCGCCCTGGGCATTTCACCCTCGTTCATCATCGCCTTGCTGGTGATCATCGTTGCCCAGGCCGTGCTGACCCGCACGGTATTCGGTCGCTACTTGATCGGCATCGGCACCAATGAGGAGGCGGTGCGCCTGGCGGGCATCAATCCAAAACCCTACAAGATCCTGGTGTTCTCGCTGATGGGGCTGTTGGCGGGCCTGGCTGCCCTGTTCCAGATATCTCGCCTGGAGGCTGCCGACCCGAACGCCGGTTCCGGCCTTGAACTGCAGGTGATCGCCGCCGTGGTCATCGGCGGCACCAGCCTGATGGGCGGGCGCGGCTCGGTGATCAGCACCTTTTTTGGCGTGCTGATCATTTCGGTACTGGCCGCAGGGCTGGCCCAGATCGGTGCCTCCGAACCGACCAAACGGATCATCACGGGCGCGGTGATCGTGGTCGCCGTGGTGCTGGATACTTATCGCAGCCAACGCGCTCGCAAACGGACCTGAACCATGGCAACCATCAAAGATGTCGCGGCGCTGGCGGGCATTTCCTACACCACCGTATCGCATGTACTGAACAAGACCCGCCCGGTTTCCGAGCCGGTGCGGCTCAAGGTAGAGGCCGCCATTGCCCAATTGGACTACGTGCCCAGTGCCGTGGCGCGCTCGCTCAAGGCCAAGAGCACGGCGACCATCGGCTTGCTGGTGCCCAACAGCACCAACCCCTATTTTGCCGAACTGGCCCGGGGTATCGAGGACCATTGCGAGCGCAATGGCTACTGCGTGATCCTATGCAACTCCGACGATGACCCGGGCAAGCAGCGCAGCTATTTGCGCGTGTTGCTGGAAAAGCGCGTCGACGGCCTGATCGTTGCCTCGGTGGGTGCCGATGGCGACCTGCTGAGTAGCCTGGCCGCGGTGCGCACGCCCATGGTAGTGGTCGACCGCGCGCTGGAGGGGGTGGACACGGACCTGGTGTGCATTGATCACGAACTGGGTGGTTACCTGGCGACCCTGCACTTGCTGGAGCTGGGCCATCGCGACATTGCCTGCATCAGCGGGCCTTTGGCCACCAGTGTCGCGCAGATGCGCCTGGCCGGTTATCGCCGGGCCCTGGCCGAATTCGATCTCAAGGTGGTGCCGGAGCGCGTCATCGAAAGCGACTTTACCGGGCAGGGCGGCTACGAAGCCGCGGGTCAATTGCTCGACGACCACCCGCCCACCGCTATTTTCGCCGCCAACGACATGATCGGCCTGGGCGTGCTGCGCGCCGCTGCCGAACGCAATGTGCCGGTACCGGCGGCGCTGTCGGTGATCGGTTTCGATGACATCCAAATGTGTCGCTACGTGTACCCCGGGCTGACCACGGTCGGCCAGTCCATCCGTGAATTGGGCGAGTTGGCTGCCGAGCGCTTGCTCACTCGGGTGGCTGGCAAGGGGCAGGGGCAGGCGATGAAACAGGTGGTGCCACCGCTGATCATCCTGCGTGAGTCTACGGCCCCGCGTACTGATCTCTTCAACGAATACCGCTGATACAAGGCAACGTCACATGCAAGCAAAAGTTGTGGTAGTAGGCAGTCTGAACATGGATCTGGTCACGCGCGCACCGCGCCTGCCGCGCGGCGGGGAAACCCTGCATGGCGACTCGTTCGTCACGGTGCCGGGTGGCAAGGGGGCCAACCAGGCCGTGGCCGCCGCTCGGTTGGGGGCGCCGGTGGCAATGATCGGTTGCGTGGGCGGTGACGCCTATGGCGAGCAATTGCTCGCCGGTTTGCTGGTGGAGGGCATCGATTGCCAGGCCGTCACCCCGATCGCCGATGTCGCCAGCGGCGTGGCATTGATCGTGGTCGACGACAGCAGCCAGAATGCCATCGTGATCGTCGCGGGCGCCAATGGCCGGGTGTCACCGGCCTCGGTGCAGGCCGTCGACCACTTGTTGGTGCAGGCCGAGGTCATCATCTGCCAGTTGGAAGTGCCTAACGAGGCGGTGGCCTTTGCCCTCAAGCGCGGCCGTGAGCTGGGCAAGACGGTCATTCTCAACCCGGCGCCTGCCAGCGGGCCTTTGCCCAGCGACTGGTACGCGGCCATCGACTACCTGATCCCCAATGAGAGCGAGGCGCAGGCCTTGACCGGCCTGGTGGTGGACTCGCGCGCCAGTGCCGAGCAGGCGGCCAGCCAGTTGCTGGCCATGGGCGCGGGCAAAGTGATCGTGACCCTGGGCGCGCAGGGCTCGTTGTTTGCCGATGGCCAAGGTTTCGAGCATTTTCCGGCGCCCCAGGTCAAAGCCGTGGACACCACCGCAGCCGGTGACACCTTCGTCGGTGGCTTTGCCGCCGCCCTGGCCCGTGGCGACACTGAGCGCCAGGCCATTGCCTTCGGCCAGGTCGCCGCCGCGCTGTCGGTGACCGCTGCCGGCGCCCAGCCGTCGATTCCTACCTTGAAAGAAGTACAGGCCTTCACACCGCTATGAAAAAGACCCCCCTGCTCAACATCGCGCTCTCGCGCCTGATCGCCTCCCTTGGGCATGGTGACATCGTGGTGATCGGCGATGCCGGGTTGCCGGTGCCGCCCGGCGTCGAGTTGATCGACCTGGCCTTGACCCAGGGTATCCCGGGCTTCGTGGCCACCCTTGAGGTGCTGCTCAGTGAATTGCAGGTGGAAAGCCACGTGCTCGCCGAAGAAATCCTGCAGGCCCGGCCGCCGGCCCTGGCGGCGCTGCAACGCCTGCAAGGGGAGGGCGCCCTGGGCCGCGAGCGCCTGGTCAGCCACGCTGACTTCAAGCGGTTGTGCAGCCAGGCGCGGGCGATCGTGCGCACCGGCGAATGCCAGCCCTACAGCAATATCGCGCTGGTGGCCGGGGTGACCTTCTGATGAGCATCGACCTGATCATCGACACCGACCCGGGCGCCGACGACGTGGTGGCGCTGTTGCTGGCCCTGGCCTCGCCCGAGCAATTGAGCGTGCGTGCCATCACCACCGTCGCCGGCAACGTCACGGTCGACAAGACCTCGCGCAATGCTCGCCTGGCACGCGAATGGGCAGGCCGTGAAGAGGTGCCGGTGTATGCAGGTGCCGCGCGCCCTTTGGTACGCGCGCCGATCTACGCCGAGCACGTGCATGGCCAGGAAGGCTTGCCGGGTATCACGGTGCATGAGCCGGTTGCGCCGTTGGCCCAAGGCGGCGCGGTGCAGTACCTGATCGACACCTTGCTCGCAGTGCCGGCCGATAGCGTGACCATCGCCATGCTCGGCCCGCAGACCAACCTGGCGCTGGCGCTGGACCAGGCTCCCGATATCGTACGTGGCATCAAGGAAGTGGTGGTGATGGGCGGCGCGCATTTCAATGGCGGCAACATCACCCCGGTGGCCGAGTTCAACCTGTATGCCGACCCCCATGCCGCCCAAAGGGTGTTGGCCAGTGGCGTCAAACTGACCTACATCCCGCTGGACGTGACCCACAAGATCCTCACCAGTGAGTCGCGCCTGGCGCAGATCGCCGCCTTGGGCAACCGTGCCGGGCAGTTGGTCAGCGATATTCTCAATGAGTACGTCAAACTCGACATGGTGCACTACGGGCTACCGGGCGGGCCGGTGCACGATGCCAGCGTGATCGCCTACCTGCTAAAGCCCGGGCTGTTCAGCGGCCGCCACGTGCACGTTGCCGTCGACAGCCGCGACGGTCCCACCTCGGGCCAGACCATTACCGACTGGTACGGCACCTTGAAACAACCAGGCAACGTGTTTTGGGTCGAAAATGGCGATGCCCAGGGCTTTTTCGACCTGTTGACCGAGCGACTGGCACGCTTGCAATAGCCGGCGTCAGGCAGGAAAGGGCGGTGGCTCTGCCGCATGGGGGGCCTTTGCGTGGTGCGCGGCATGCCCGTGGTCGGCGGAGTACTTTTCGAATACCTGGGTGATGAACGACAGCGCCGCGTCGTTGCCGATGTCCTTGACCAGCAGGTCGATGGCGATGATAGCCAGTTCTTCCGGGTTGCCGGGGCTGTAGGAGCCCTGCGCCTGGTCCCACTTGGCCTTGATGTCAGCGTCTACGGTTACGTTGGCCATGAAATATCGTACTACCTGTGAGCGTTGGAAGAGCGCGAGCGGTACCGGTTCCCTGGTCGTCGCGGCCGCGGTGGTCTGCCTCACCGTGCACTACCAGTAAACCATTACCGGCGAAATTTGGCACTGCTAC
The DNA here is from genome assembly GCF_023509015.1 of Pseudomonas abieticivorans. Taxonomy (NCBI): domain Bacteria; kingdom Pseudomonadati; phylum Pseudomonadota; class Gammaproteobacteria; order Pseudomonadales; family Pseudomonadaceae; genus Pseudomonas; species Pseudomonas abieticivorans. The sequence goes on along the minus strand of NZ_CP094975.1, from coordinate 402,860 downwards.
TTAGGCATAAGGCCGCTGGCATGCCAAACTTGGGCCTCTTTGACCGGCTGGAGACCCTTGTGCAGATCGATTTGAATGACCCGCAAGCCTTGACTCTGGACGCGGTGCGGGGGCTGATCGCCTCCGGCAACAACGCCGTGCATAACCAGTTGCGCGTCAGCAAGGCAGGCCAGGCCTGGCTTTCGACCAGCGCGGTGGGGGGCGTGGCCGTCGACGGCTTGGCCTTTCGCTTGGAAACCTGGGCGGCGGGGTCCGGTTGCGTTGGGCCGGTACCGGCTTGCGACGATGTCTGGGTGCAGCAGATTTTCAATGCGTTGAAAGATAATTGGCCCAAACCGTCGTCGGACTACATCGACGTCTACTGAGTATCTTCGTTAACATTCAGTCACGATTGCGCTGCCTCAAGGCCGGCGCGCTCGGGCAGACTGATGATCTTTTGCAACCCGAGGGGGCCTGCGCGGTCCCATGGGTTCTGACTTTTTTCAACAAGGAGGCTACATGTCTTGCGTACGCGCATCTTGGGTAACCCTGCTGGCTGCAGTGGTTTTGGCGGGCTGTTCGACATCGGGGTCGCCTGAAAAGGCGTCGGGTACTTCGGCTGCACCGGCTCCGGCCGTTGCCAATGACGGGCGCTGCAACGCCGACGGCGCGCAATATGCGATAGGCAAACCGGCTTCAGCAGCCCTGCTGGAAGACGCCCGCAAGCGCTCTGGCGCGCAAATCGCTCGCATCCTCAAGCCCACCGACGTGATGACCCTGGAATATCGTTCCGATCGGGTCAACCTCAACACCGATGACAAGGGCGTGGTCGATCGCGTCAACTGCGGTTGAGGTAAGCCCTGGCTAAACGCCAGGCATAAAAAAACCCGCCACCAGGGCGGGTTTTTTTTAGTTCAGCAGAGAATTACTCGCCGCGAACTTGAGCAGCTTGCATGCCCTTTTGGCCTTTCTCAGCCACGAACGAAACGGTCTGGCCTTCTTTCAGGCTTTTGAAACCGTCGGATTCGATAGCTTTGAAGTGTACGAACAGGTCGTCACCGCCACCTTGAGGAGTGATGAAGCCGAAGCCTTTCTCATCGTTGAACCATTTTACGGTGCCGGTCTGGCGATTAGACATGGTGTATCTCCAAGAAACATAATATTCAGTAGTGCTGTGCTGCTCAGGCCAACTGGGCACACGGAGACATCATAGTCTAAATGTTCGGCCCGGTAGCTGTTTAGATGTGCGATTAGTCCGGGTATTTTTGTCCGCTGCCGGTCATAAATCCGCTAAACCCCTTATTTCATTGGGTTTTGCCAGAAAAAATGGCGTGAAAAAAAAGCCGTAAAAAACTCGAAAATTTGTAGGAAATGGCATTTTTTCAGTGTGAGGGGGCGCCGGCGGGGTCGCTCGGCGCCTCAAAAGGTCTATTTCTTGGTGCGGCAACCCTGGGCTGCGTCCATCATTTTCTTCTGCAGGGCAGGGTCCACCCCCTGGTCGGAATTGGCTACAGACTTAAGTTCATCAGAGCTCATTTTCGAGCTGATGGCTTTTTCACTGCATTCGCAATGGGTCTTGGCGGCCGCCGCACCCACGCGTTCCCCGGCCGCGCTTTCGCACTGGCTGAGGAATGAGGCCTTGGCGCCCGCAGGCCACTCACCGGCGTGGGCGCTGATAGGCAGGGCGAAGGCCAGGCAGGCGGCGAGGGGGAAGAGAGACTGGAAACGCATAGCGAGGTGCTCCTTTGTGGAAGAAGTAACTTACTTTACATAGGAGCCAGAAATGTAAGTGCAAGTTCCTCAGCCGTTTCCTACCGCCGGCGGCGCCTGCGGGCAAGGTTTTTTAGCGTTTATCTGTGCTAGGATGTGCGGCCTTGATGGTGTCTGGTCGCTGCTTTGGCAACCGCAACATCGGGTTTTCTTTATTACTATCCAGTCACTCTGGTTCGGTTACCGGTTGGCCTAATAGGCTCCTGCCGTTGTAAGGCAGGCGTTCGCATGCGAACGGCCTGGTACGAATCGCGTACTGGCTCATCCCAACCCACGTGACCTTTGGTAGGGGTCACCACTAGGAGAGGAGGCGCCATGCCAACTATTACTCTTCCCGACGGCAGTCAGCGTTCGTTCGATCATGCGGTATCGGTAGCCGATGTCGCCGCATCCATTGGTGCAGGCCTGGCAAAAGCCACCGTGGCCGGCAAGGTCAATGGCCAGTTGGTCGACGCCAGCGACATGATCACCAGCGACGCCACCTTGCAGATCATCACCCCCAAAGACGAAGAAGGGCTGGAAATCATCCGCCACTCTTGCGCGCACCTGGTGGGTCATGCGGTCAAGCAGCTGTACCCGACGGCGAAAATGGTGATCGGCCCGGTCATCGAAGAAGGCTTTTATTACGATATCGCGTTCGAGCGCCCGTTCACCCCGGACGACATGGCTGCCATCGAAGCGCGCATGCAGCAACTGATCGACACCGAGTACGACGTGATCAAGAAAGTCACGCCGCGTGCCGAAGTGATCGAGGTGTTCAAGGCCCGTGGCGAGGAATACAAGCTGCGCCTGGTCGAGGACATGCCCGATGAACAGGCCATGGGCCTGTACTATCACGAAGAATACGTCGACATGTGCCGCGGTCCGCACGTGCCGAACACCCGCTTCCTGAAGTCGTTCAAACTGACCAAGCTGTCGGGCGCCTACTGGCGTGGCGATGCCAAGAACGAGCAATTGCAGCGCGTGTATGGCACGGCCTGGGCTGACAAGAAGCAGCTGGCAGCCTACGTCAAGCGCATCGAAGAGGCCGAAAAACGCGACCATCGCAAGATCGGCAAGCGCCTGGGCCTGTTCCACCTTCAGGAAGAAGCGCCGGGCATGGTGTTCTGGCACCCCAACGGCTGGACCACCTACCAGGTGCTCGAGCAGTACATGCGCAAGTTGCAGCGCGACAACGGCTACCTTGAGATAAAGACGCCGCAAGTGGTTGACCGCAGCCTGTGGGAAAAATCCGGGCACTGGGCCAACTACGCCGAGAACATGTTCACCACCGAGTCGGAAAGCCGCGACTACGCCATCAAACCGATGAACTGCCCGTGCCACGTACAGGTGTTCAACCAGGGCCTGAAGAGCTACCGCGAGCTGCCGATGCGCCTGGCCGAGTTCGGCGCGTGCCATCGCAACGAGCCTTCGGGCGCGCTGCACGGCATCATGCGCGTGCGTGGCTTCGTTCAGGACGACGCGCACATCTTCTGCACCGAAGAGCAGATGCAATCCGAATCGGCTGATTTCATCAAGCTGACCATGGACGTGTATTCGGACTTCGGCTTCAAGGATATTCAACTTAAACTGTCAACTCGTCCGGAAAAGCGTGTAGGTTCCGACGAATTGTGGGATCGTGCCGAGGCTGCGCTAGCCGCTGCTTTGGATAATGCAGGTCTTGCGTATGACCTGCAGCCGGGCGAAGGCGCCTTCTACGGTCCGAAAATCGAATTTTCCCTGAAGGACTGCCTGGGTCGCGTCTGGCAGTGCGGTACGCTGCAACTCGATTTCAACCTGCCGATCCGTCTGGGTGCCGAGTACGTCACCGAAGACAACGGCCGTAAACATCCGGTCATGCTTCACCGCGCAATTCTCGGCTCGTTCGAGCGTTTTATCGGTATCCTGATCGAGCACTACGAAGGTGCATTCCCTGCCTGGCTCGCGCCAACGCAGGCAGTGGTCATGAATATCACTGATAAACAAGCAGAATTTGCCCTCGAAGTAGAAAAAAACCTGGCTCAGAGCGGATTTCGTGCCAAGTCTGACTTGAGAAATGAAAAGATCGGCTTTAAAATCCGCGAGCATACTTTGCTCAAGGTTCCTTATCTCCTCGTCATCGGAGATCGGGAAGTCGAAACGCAAACTGTCGCTGTGCGTACCCGTGAAGGCGCTGACCTGGGCTCCATGCCCGTCGCCCAATTCGCCGAGTTCCTTGCACAAGCGGTTTCCCGGCGTGGTCGCCATGATTCGGAGTAATTATTATTAAGCGTGAAATGAGACAAGATAAACGAGCTGCACCGAAGGCCCCGATCAACGAGAATATCTCGGCACGCGAGGTTCGGTTAATTGGCGCTGACGGCGAGCAGGTTGGCATCGTCTCGATTGATGAAGCGCTTCGTATCGCTGAAGAAGCGAAGCTGGACCTGGTGGAAATTTCCGCCGACGCAATCCCGCCAGTCTGTCGCGTGATGGACTACGGCAAGTCGATCTTCGAGAAGAAGAAGCAGGTTGCTGCGGCGAAGAAGAACCAGAAGCAGATCCAGGTCAAAGAAATCAAGTTTCGTCCAGGGACGGAGGAAGGGGATTACCAGGTAAAACTACGCAACCTGGTACGTTTCCTTAGTGATGGGGACAGGGCCAAGATCTCGTTGAGATTTCGCGGCCGTGAGATGGCGCATCAGGAGCTGGGGATGGAGCTTCTCAAGCGGGTCGAAGGTGACCTGCTCGAGTACGGCTCGGTCGAACAGCATCCTAAGATGGAAGGACGCCAGCTTATTATGGTCATCGCCCCCAAGAAAAAGAAATAACCACCAGGGCACGGCAGGCCTTGCGGTTATGTTTATCAACTGAATGCGGAGTATCCGAACATGCCAAAGATGAAGACTAAAAGTGGTGCTGCTAAGCGGTTTCTGAAAACTGCTAACGGTATCAAGCACAAACACGCTTTCAAGAGCCACATCCTGACCAAAATGTCGACCAAGCGTAAGCGTCAACTGCGCGGTAGCAGCTTGCTGCATCCGTCTGACGTGGCAAAAGTCGAGCGCATGCTGCGCCTTCGTTAATTTTTGGTTAAGACTAGAGGAGTTTACTCATGGCTCGTGTAAAGCGTGGCGTCATTGCCCGTAAGCGTCACAAAAAAATTCTGAAACTTGCTAAAGGTTACTACGGCGCACGCAGCCGCGTGTTCCGTGTTGCCAAGCAAGCGGTAATCAAGGCAGGCCAATACGCCTACCGTGACCGTCGTCAGAAAAAACGTCAGTTCCGCGCTCTGTGGATCGCTCGTATCAACGCCGGTGCACGTATTAACGGTCTGTCCTACAGCCGTTTCATCGCTGGCCTGAAAAAAGCGTCCATCGAGATCGACCGTAAGGTTCTGGCTGATCTGGCAGTGAACGAAAAAGCGGCGTTTGCTGCGATTGTCGAGAAAGCTAAAGCCACCTTGGCTTAAGTAACCCCCGACAATCACCCAAGGCCGTTTCGGCGGCCTTCGGTGTTAAACGTCTTAAACAGGGGAAGAGCCTTAAGCTCTTCCCCTGTTTTGTATCTGGAGTCTGTACATGGAAAACCTGGATGCGCTGGTCTCTCAAGCTTTGGAGGCCGTGCAAAACGCTGAAGACATCAATGCCCTGGAGCAGATCCGGGTTCACTACCTTGGCAAGAAAGGCGAGCTGACTCAGGTGATGAAGACCCTGGGCAACCTGCCGGCCGATGAACGCCCGAAAGTCGGTGCGTTGATCAACGAAGCCAAGGAACGTGTCACAGAAGTCCTGAATACGCGCAAGGCCGGCTTTGAAGAAGCTGAACTGACCGCCAAGCTCGCCGCCGAACAAATCGACGTGACCTTGCCGGGCCGTGGCCAGACCTCCGGTGGCCTGCACCCTGTCACTCGTACGCTTGAGCGTATCGAGCAGTTCTTCACCCACATTGGCTACGGCATCGCCGAAGGCCCAGAGGTTGAAGACGACTACCACAACTTCGAGGCGCTCAACATCCCAGGCCACCACCCGGCCCGGTCGATGCACGACACCTTCTATTTCAATGCGAACATGCTGTTGCGCACCCACACCTCGCCGGTGCAGGTCCGTACCATGGAATCTTCGCAGCCACCGATTCGCATTGTGTGCCCGGGCCGGGTATATCGCAGCGACTCGGATATCACCCACTCGCCGATGTTCCATCAGGTCGAGGGTCTGCTGATCGACCGCGATATCAACTTCGCGGACCTGAAAGGCACCATCGAGGAATTCCTGCGGGTGTTCTTCGAGAAAGAACTGGCGGTGCGTTTCCGCCCCTCCTACTTCCCCTTCACCGAGCCTTCGGCTGAAGTCGATATCCAGTGCGTGATGTGCAGTGGCAAAGGCTGCCGCGTCTGCAAGCAGACTGGCTGGCTGGAAGTCATGGGCTGCGGCATGGTGCACCCCAACGTGCTGCGCATGTCCGGTATCGACCCTGAAGAGTTCCAGGGCTTTGCATTTGGCATGGGCGCCGAGCGCCTGGCGATGCTGCGTTATGGCGTCAATGACTTGCGCCTGTTCTTCGACAACGACTTGCGCTTCCTCGCGCAATTTCGCTAAACGAATTATTAGGAGAGCAGGATGAAATTCAGTGAACAATGGCTGCGCGGCTGGGTAAGCCCGCAGGTTAGCCGCGATGAGCTGGTGGCTCGTCTGTCCATGGCCGGTTTGGAAGTGGACAGCGTCACCCCCGCGGCCGGTGTTTTCACAGGCGTCGTCGTCGGTGAAGTCATCAGCACCGAGCAACACCCCGATGCCGACAAGCTGCGCGTGTGCCAGGTCAGCAACGGCAGCGAGACCTTCCAGGTCGTCTGCGGCGCGCCCAACGTGCGCCCGGGCCTGAAAATTCCGTTCGCCATGATCGGTGCCCAGCTGCCAGGCGACTTCAAGATCAAGAAGGCCAAGCTGCGCGGCGTCGAGTCCAACGGCATGCTCTGCTCGCAGTCCGAGCTGCAAGTGGGCGAAGGCAACGACGGCTTGATGGAACTGCCGGCCGATGCGCCGGTGGGCGAAGACTTCCGTGTGTACCTGGAACTTGACGATGCCAGCATCGAGGTCGACCTGACCCCGAACCGCGGCGACTGCCTGTCCCTGGCCGGCCTTGCCCGTGAAGTGGGCGCCCTGTACAACGCCCCGGTCGCCCGCCCAACCGTGGCCAGCGTACCGGCCGTGAACGACGAAGTGCGCCCGGTCGACGTACTGGCCCCCAACGCTTGCCCACGTTACCTGGGCCGCGTAGTGCGCAACGTCGACGTGAGCAAGCCGACCCCGCTGTGGATGGTCGAGCGCCTGCGCCGCGCCGATGTGCGCAGCATCGACGCCATCGTCGACATCACCAACTACGTGATGCTGGAACTTGGGCAACCGCTGCACGCCTTCGACCTGGCTGAAATCAACGGCGGCATCCGCGTGCGCATGGCCGAGGAGGGCGAGAAACTGGTCCTGCTGGACGGCCAGGAAGTCACCCTGCGTGCCGACACCCTGGTCATCGCCGACCACTCCCGTGCACTGGCCATTGCCGGCGTCATGGGCGGCGAGCACAGCGGCGTTACCGCCAACACCCGCGACGTTTTTCTGGAAAGCGCCTTCTTCGACCAGATCGCCGTCGCTGGCAAGGCCCGCTCCTACGGCCTGCACACCGATGCCTCGCACCGTTACGAGCGTGGCGTGGACTGGCAATTGGCCCGTGAAGCCATGGAGCGCGCCACCGGCCTGCTGCTGGACATCACCGGCGGCGAGCCAGGCCCGATCATCGAGACCGTCAGCGAGCAGTACCTGCCGTCGATCGCGCCGATCACCCTGCGTGCCGAGCGTGTTTCGCAGATGCTGGGCATGGACATGGACAGCGTCGAAATCGAGCGCCTGCTGTCTGCACTGGGCCTGGGCATCACCGCCCAAGGGGCAGGGCAGTGGCACGTCGAAGTGCCAAGCCACCGCTTCGACATCAGCCTGGAAGTCGACCTGATCGAAGAGCTGGCCCGCCTGTACGGCTACAACCGCCTGCCGGTCCGCTACCCGCAAGCCCGCTTGGCCCCACAGGCCAAGGCCGAGGCGCGCAGTGACCTGCCGGAGCTGCGTCGCCTGCTGGTCGCCCGCGGCTACCAGGAAGCGATCACCTATAGCTTCATCGACCCGAAGATGTTCGAGCTGTTCAGCCCAGGCGTAGAACCGCTGCTGCTGGCCAACCCGATCTCTGCCGACATGGCCGCCATGCGCGCCTCGTTGTGGCCGGGCCTGGTCAAGTCGCTGCAGCACAACCTGAACCGCCAGCAAGACCGCGTGCGCCTGTTCGAAAGTGGCCTGCGCTTCATCGGCCAGTTGGAAGGCCTGAAGCAAGAGCCGATGCTGGCCGGCGTGGTGTGCGGTAGCCGCCTGCCAGAAGGCTGGGCACAGGGCCGCGATACCGTGGACTTCTTCGACGTGAAAGCCGACGTCGAAGCGGTACTGGGTTTCGCCGGTGCACTGGGTTCGTTCACCTTCGCCCCCGGCAAGCACCCAGCGTTGCACCCAGGGCAAACCGCGCGCATCGAGCGCGACGGTCGCGAAGTTGGCTACCTGGGCGCCTTGCACCCAGAGCTGGTCAAGCAGTTGGGCCTGGACCGTCCGGTGTTCGTCTTCGAGCTGGTATTGGCCGAAGTCGCCCTGGGCAAACTGCCTAAATTCCAGGAACTGTCGCGCTTCCCGGAAGTGCGCCGTGACCTGGCTTTAGTGGCCGATCGTGAAGTGGCTTCGAGCGCCGTACTCCAGGTAATCCGTGAAAATGCAGGGGAATGGCTCACAGACCTCAGCCTATTTGACGTTTACCAGGGTAAAGGCATTGATCCGCATAGAAAAAGCCTTGCAGTTGGCTTGACCTGGCAGCATCCATCGCGCACTCTTAATGACGATGAGGTGAATTCCACAACGCAAGCTATCCTCACCTCGCTCGAACAAAGGTTGAACGCCACGTTAAGGAAGTAGCGCATGGGGGCTCTGACGAAAGCTGAAATGGCGGAACGTCTTTATGAAGAGCTGGGCCTGAATAAACGGGAGGCCAAGGAATTGGTCGAACTGTTTTTCGAGGAAATCAGGCACGCTCTCGAAGACAACGAGCAGGTCAAATTGTCCGGTTTCGGCAATTTTGACCTGCGGGACAAACGCCAGCGGCCTGGCCGCAATCCAAAAACGGGAGAAGAAATCCCGATCACGGCTCGCCGTGTGGTCACCTTTCGTCCAGGGCAGAAGTTGAAGGCCCGAGTTGAGGCATATGCTGGAACCAAGTCATAACGACGAGCTTCCGCCGATTCCTGGCAAACGCTACTTCACCATCGGTGAGGTCAGTGAACTTTGCGCTGTAAAACCCCACGTACTGCGGTACTGGGAACAGGAATTTCCCCAGCTCAACCCGGTCAAGCGCCGCGGAAACAGGCGGTATTATCAGCGCCAAGACGTGCTGATGATCCGCCAGATCCGCGCGCTGCTGTACGACCAGGGCTTCACCATCGGCGGCGCACGCTTGCGCCTGTCGGGTGACGAGGCCAAAGACGACACCACGCAATACAAACAGCTCATCCGCCAGATGATTTCGGAGCTGGAGGATGTGCTGGTGGTGCTCAAGAAGTAGGCAACGCAGGCACAAAAAAATCTGCGGGAAAATACTTCCACAATTCAAAAGCTTAAGGTATATTCTTAAGCGTTCCCTGAGGTTAGGGAGCAAGTTACACGCCTAGTCGGGGCGTAGCGCAGTCCGGTAGCGCACTAGCATGGGGTGCTAGGGGTCGAGTGTTCGAATCACTCCGTCCCGACCATATTTTGATAAGGGGATCAGTCACTTACGGTGCTGATCCCCTTTGTCGTTTCTGGCTTGCGCAAAACCCGCGCAAAACTGGCGCAAAACGAACGGGAAAACTTCGTCCTACCGGAGGGCTGCATGGTCAACGTGGAGTTCAGCGAAAAGCACGACGAGCGATTCGAAAAGCACTTTTCGTCACAGATGGATGACATAACGCTCATCTTAAAATGCCACTTATTGCTTGAAGAGATGCTTCGCGATTTTTGCTCAGAGATGGTTCCCCAGTCCCAGTTTTTGAAAGACTCGCGTTTTACATTTGCGCAGATTTTGGACCTATCCCGAGCCTTGTATCCGGCGGACATAAAGCTCGGAAGCATGGCGGAACTGTGGTCAGTCTGCGAAAAGATCAATCGAATCCGCAACATGATGGCCCATGCGCTTGATCCGGACTCCTCCAAACTAGAAAGTCACAAGGCCAGCATCATTGAAGCCATCAGGCTGCGGGGGGAGGGGAACACCTCTTCCTTGGAGTTCGCGGGATGCCTCACATACGTCTTGGGTGCGTTTAGCCTCATCCTGCAGGTGGGTGTTACGCACAAAAATGGCGAAGACTTTCGGCATATCCCCAGGAAGTAGCTATGAACCTCTGCCTTCACTGATATCTAGATCAGGCACAGCGTCTGACCAGATTACATTCGCGTGATCCTTCAGATAGTTTTTCGTCATCTCCTCGCTGGCGTGCCCGGCGATCTTCTGCCCGTCTTTTCCGGCTTTCTTATACAGGAATAGCGAAAGCGCCCTGACTTCGAGCCCGGCATCTCTTCTTCCTTCCAGGCCTTGTAACAGTCCGCCGCCTCTCTGGCCTCCTTGAATGCTCTGGTCAAATACCGCTCCTCAATCTTGGTCCAGTGCTCTTTCGTTTCGGCCTGCTTCTGCTTTTTCCGCTCCGGCCGGCGGTGAATCAGGAACGGTGACACGACATTGTCGCGGCACCTGCTGATCACCCGCTGAAGTTCGTCTGTTACCTTGAATCTGACCCAGGCGGCATCGCTGGCTTTTGCCGTCTTCTGCTGGACGACATAGAGGTAACCGTCGCGCTGGTCCTCGAATTTCATGGCGAGGATATCGGTTCGTCGCTGGGCGGTGATAAGGGCGAAGTCGATTGCGTTCTGCAGCCAAATCGGCGACTTCTCGCGGATAGCCTTCAGCCCTTCGACGGTGTGGCGCTTTCGTGTCTTTATCTCGATGCGGTTGATGGTGCTCGCCGCAGGGTTGTCCGGGCACAACCCCTTTGACGCCGCGTGATTGAAGATATCGATCAGCAGCGCCCGGCATTGGTTTGCCGTGCGCGGCGTCAGTGAGTCCAGCATCTCCGCGACCATCCGAATGGTGATCTGGTCCACGGCCTTGCCCTCGAACGCCTTACGGAAGCGCCGGAAGTGTACGGCGTACAGCCCCAAGGTGCCCTTCGCCAGCTCGCGCTCGGGTAGGATCTTGGATTCGTAAAGGTCTAGGAAGGCCGTAAACAGGTCGGAAGTCTCGCCCAGTACGGCACCGACCAGGTCGGCACCCTTGAGGAACGCCAGGTTCAGCTGCTTCGCGGCATCTATAGCCTTGAGCCGGTCAGTGCAAAACTGGAACCACTTGCCATCCGTGGGGCGCCGGTACCGGTAAGTGCCCCGGCGCTCATCGACGTACAGGTTCTGGGGAAGGCCCCGATTTGATTTGTTGCGTGGGCGCGGCGCCATTACGCGGCTCCTTTCAATACCATCGCGACCAGGTCGTTACCGTCAGATTTCGTGAAGGCCGCCCAGTCAACGTACCAGAGCTTGCCGATTTGTTCGCCTGGGATCAGGCCGTTACGGATGTGGTTGCGGATGGCTTGCGAGCACTGCGGGGTGCCATTTGGGCCCCAGCGCCGCCGGCGGAACTCGCTGATCTTGATCAGTTCTCGCTTCATGGATACCTCTGGGTGGCCGCCCTATGGCGGCGGAAGGGATTAATCGACTTGGTAGTAGACGTAGCAGTCCACGCCCTGGTCCTGCAGTGACTTGTGCATGGCGCGTACGCCGGCGGCGCGCTGATTGCCTTGGCCGGGGAATGGGGTGTCGAGGTGCAGCCCGCGCGGGTGCCTGGTACTGGCTTTCGTCAGGTAGCCCGGCAGGCCGATCACCGCGGACTCGCGCATATCTCGCATGCGGATGACGACCCGGTCGAGGTTGGCGCTGCCGCCGTCATTGGGGCAGGCAGCCGCCGCATCCAGGCCGGCCTGGGCCGCGGTCTTGATCTGTGCCGGCAGGGCGGCAAGCTGTTCTTTGGTCATAACGATTCCTTCCCGCCGAACCCCGGCAGGCTAGATGGATGATTGGTCGGAACGTTGCGTTGAGGCCCGTGACGGCCGAAAATGCTCGGTCAGGATTTATTGATCAAGGAAGAAGGGTATGAAGACTGTGATCTGGCTGCTTGTAGCAGCCGCTGTAGCATGGAAGTTTTTCCCTCACGTCGAGGAGTGGCTGAGTGCAAGGCAATCGGTTCAACCTGTTCAAGAATCCATTTCGGTGTCGTCTGCAATCCCTCCTGCTGACAGCGCTCCGTTCAGTTGTGATGGGCGGCAGTACTGCTCTCAGATGACTTCATGCGCCGAAGCTAAAGCTTTTCTTCGTAACTGCCCAGGTATGAAAATGGATGGCGACAACGACGGCATTCCTTGCGAAACGCAGTGGTGTCGGTGATACGCCGAACCCCCGCAGGCAGTAGAGATTGATTCGTATATGAGGCTCGGTCTCTAGGGCCGACACCACTTGAACGTCTGGCGCCCAGGCGGGAAGAAGAGGTGGCGCATGTTCGCGACATTCACGATGTCGCGGTCGGCCGGGTACACCTCGAAGGCATCCCGGTCGCCGCGGCCGCACTCGCGCTTGAGCTGCATTAGCTCGTCCCAGGTCAACTGGTCGACCCAGCTATCCCCGTTGTACGTGGTGCGGCTGACGCTCATGCGCTCGTAGCCTTCGGTCTCCGTATGGATCTGGACCAGGAAGCTGCGGGCGCGCCAAACCTCAATGATGGTCGGCGGCTGGAATCCGGGCCATTCGTGACGGTGGACCTTCACCAGCGCGCTGGGCTGGCGAGCATTCTCTTTTTCAAGCAGGCGGCGCTGGATTCGGCTGGTCATGGCGTCACCCGCCGGGCCCACCAGCACACAAGGCCATCGTCCGTATCGCAGATCGAGAGGATGAACCAACCATCACCATCCGGTTTGGCCGGATCCCAGTAGCTGCAATCCGGGTCATGCGACTCAAAGTAGCGATCGGCGATCGCGTCTTCGGAGTATTCGGGGCGGGCTGTTTTAACCTCCAGGCCTTGGTGTGCGAGCCACTGTTTGCGCTCTTCTTCCTCGCCCTCTTCAAACCCTGGAAGGTCTGGGTGCCAGAACATGCCGTATTCATCGCGAACGACCGGGACGGCCTGGATCAGGTTTATCGTTTCCATGGGCAATACCTCGCCACACCGCTACAGCGGATGACTTAAATATAGCTGGATTGAGCAGCTTTTATGAAGTTAGGAGGGTAGCGGTCGCGTTGTTTTTTAATGGTGGTTAGTTGTTTCGAAAAAAATAGCTATGCACTTATGGTGATGGCCATTTTTTTTGTGGGGGGTTAGCTTTTAGCTTAGATTAGATTCTTGCAATGCTTGTCGCACCATACGTTAAAGCCAAGCTTTGCCCCAATAATTAAAAAATTTGCAGGTACGGGTGCTAAGGCGGCTGCCTCATCCAGCAAGGCGAAAATCTTTGCTTTGTTTTGGCAGACAACATTTGTGCCAGTGCCAGCAGGTGCTATAGTGCCGGCGCGCTCTATGTCTTGTTCGTAAATCTCTGCAGAGGTACTCATATTTGCTCTCCTTTAATTTGTTTTTTGTCTGAAGTTTGCTTTGCCAGTTTTCAGTATTGCGTACTTCTGCTAGTTGGCGGGTCGGGTTGATTTTCCAAACCCGACTTGCAAGAAGCACATGAATAGTAGCTTTTTCTCGTAAGGATAAAAGTTGAAAAAGAAATAGGTTTAATTTTATTGCGTTATAATAGTTCCGGTTTTTTAGATGAAAGGGTTAAGCATTTCGGAAAGCGGTATGCGTTGTTAATCACTACCGGGCGGCTAGAGATTGGCAATTCAGCGTGATCTACTTTTTATTACTTCCGATCTATGCAGCTTCCGAGCTTCCGACTGATTCACTAAGGTTCGCCATGGATCGTTGGCCCTGGCCAGCGCAGCCATCGGCGGTGGGCTGACGCTGTTACCGCACATGTGCACCTGCTCGGTCTTCGTGAACTTCCGGCCGTCGGCGCCCTTGTCGATCTGGTAGCTGGCGGGGAAGCCCTGTGCCTTGTAGAGCTCATGGGGCTGCAGCATCCGTAGGCAGATATCGACAATGACGTAGGGCGTGCCCTTGATGTGCACGGTGACCAGGGCCAAGCGGTCCTTGGTGGTCACTGTCGGCGCGGGCTGATTACAGCCGCTGGTGTTCTCGGTGCCGTAGTAGCTGACTAGGAATGCGGCAACGCGCAGGGCGCCCTCCTCGTGCTCGGGTGACAGCGTGTACTCGACCAGGGCGTGGTGCTCGGCGCCGGCGGTCATCGTTGGCACAGGTTCATCCATGGGGCGCCCGATGCAGTTCTTGTGCAGCGTGGCCAGGCTGGCGCTCACCAACTGCTGCTGGCTGCCCGTGTTGGTCACCGTTGTTATCGGGTCGTCCATGGGCTTGGCGTCGGTGGTGTTGAAGCCACCGTTCATTTGCGCCATGTAGGCGGTGCAAATACCCATCGCGTGAGCGGCACCGGCCGGGCGCTGGTAGTTGCCGCCACTGGTGATGGTAGACATCGGCTCATCTAAGGCCTTGCCGGCATCATTGAACCTAAATTTGACCAGGTGCGCAGCGGCTAGCGCTCGGTGGCTCTGAGTCATAAGTGTTCCGACTGGCTGGTCGGCAGCTACAGGCTTGCCGGCGTACTGCGGCCCGCCGGCTCCCACCATTACTGGGCTGATCAGCGTCAGCTCGCCGCAGTTGGCGCAGGTTACGGTAGGCAATAGTTCGCCTGGATCGTTCACCCGGTCGCTGCCCTGGTGTGTGGCCGGGGCGATGACTGGGCTTGCCATGGCGAAGGAACCGCCGCGTGGCCAGGCCGTTACCGTGCGCAGAGGCTCATGCGCCGATTGGGCCAGCTCGCCCAGTCCAGTTCGCAATAGGCACGATGAAGGGGCTGGCGCTGTCGATCACGAACTTCTTCATGCCCTTGGCTACGCGCCTAAGGGTGGCCGGGGCCAAGTCCTTCTTACGGCCGAAGATGCTTTTGCTTGGCACGGTCCAGTCGATGCAGTCAGCTGCAGTGCGCCACTTCTGCTGGCCCTTGGCGGGCTGGCGGGCGTGGGTCGCTTCGGGCCATACGATGGGCTGGCCATCGCACCGGGCGATCATGAACAGGCGCTCGCGGCTGGTTGGCGCGCCGAAGTCACAGGCCTTGATAACGCGCCACTCCACCGCGTAGCCCATGCCTTCGAGCAGAGCAACGAAACGGCGCCAGGGAGTGCTGCGGCGCTTCGGGTCCGGCACCAAGAACTGCTGGCCGACTGGCACGATTTCGCCCGGGGCGGCGAACTGGCCGCCCAGCTTCATCACCCGCCCGGTTGCCTTGTCGCGCTTGGCGATCAACGGGCCCCATTGAAGTATCTGTTTCACGTTTTCTAGGCTGATCACCCGGGGCTTCTTCTTGCCGCCCCACTTTAGACCGATCCACGACAAGTTGCGGATCTCGCGCTTGCGCGGTTGGCCGCCGGCGGCCTGGCTGTGATGGGTGCAGTCGGGCGACATGTGAAACCAGCCCACGACGCGGCCGCCGCATTCCACGTCGGGGTCACCTCGAACACGTCAGTGGTGAAGTGACGCGCCGCCGGGTGGTTGGCGATGTGCATGCTTATCGCCGCGGCGCTGTGGTTCTTCGCGACGGCCACCGCGCGCCCTAGGCCCATCTCCAGTCCGGTACCGGCACCGCCACCACCGCAGAAGAAGTCGACCACGATCTCATCGTCTTGCGGGTCGAAGGCCAAGCCGTACTGAGTTTTGAAGTCGAGCGGATGTTTCTTCTGATGTGCAGACATGAGAAGTCCTCGCCGGTATAGTCCGGTGAAAATATGGAGGTGGTAGTTATGGCTTTGCCGAAATATGCAGCGAAATACAAACCTGAGCAGCTGGCTTATTACTCTTGTAAATCCAGAAAGTGCGGAGGTCGATCAATGCATGGCCTGGTATCTCAGAGCCCATGGGAATCGCAGGGCATATTGGTCGACACCGGCTTGTATGTCACTTGCCTGATATGCGAGACCAGACAGAAAGATTCCTATAATTGGTCGCACGTGTGAGAGTGAAGTCAAGCTGATCTGCTAGCCACCACAGTAGCCGGAGCCGCATTTGTCGATATGGAAGAGCTGCATCTGATCCCGGGCCCTGGGAGCTCCGGCCAACTTCACATGGAACGCCTCGGCGTTATATTAAGGCGCGAATTTAAGAGGGAATAGGGATGTCGATCTGTTTTGCGATCACTGACGCGGACTGGGCGCTTACAAAGGATGTGTTCAGCGTGATTGGTACAGTGGTGAGCTCGGTGGGCGTAGGAGTGGCGGGATGGGTAGGTTTCTCCGGTCTAGCGACATGGCGCAGGCAGAACAAAGGAACGGCAGATCACGACCTCTCAAGGCGGCGGCTCATAGATCTCTACCGGTTACGAGATGGCATCAGCCACGTTCGCAATCCAGTGATGCTAGGAAATGAGGGCGCCACTGGCGAAGATGAGGACCAGGACCTGAACTTTCAGCAGAAAAGGTACAGAAGCACAGTGCGCGCCTATCAGAGTCGCTTTGCGCCGATTGGCGAGGTGCGGGCACGCATCAGCACCTCACTGTTGGAAAGCGAAGCAGTTTGGGATAAGGAGTTGAAATCTCGCTTCGATCCAATCTTTCATCTCCAACATGAGCTTTGGATCAAAGTCCACGCGTACCAGTTGAGAGCCAACAACCATCGCGCGATCTCAAAGGTGTATTGCACCTTACATATTCTCAGTATCGGCCTATTAAATGCAGTCAAAAATCACTTGGCCAATAAGTTGTCCGTCATTTCTTGCAATTTTCTTGAGGCAAGCTAGTACTCCAGTACCCACCAATGCAGGAGATGCTGAGATGTCGCTATTCAAATTGGCAATGAAGAGTCAATTTTTCATAACTGTAATAATACTCTTAATCGTTTCTCAGTCAGCCGTCGCCGATGAGTGCGACGCCGTACTAAAGCAAGCGTCTGTGAACTACATTCAGAAGTATGATATCGAAGACCAAAAAAGCTTCGCCTATCACCTGATGTGCAACCAGGCCGACACGCGAAAATCAGGATCCAGTAGCTTTGGTGTACAGGCAGTTGTTGAGGAAATACCAATCGGTATTAACTGGGGGGCTTCTGAGCAATCATCGCAAGTGACAAAGTGGTGTGAAGAAAACAGAAGTTATGCTTCAAGAACTGCCTTTTCAGCGAGGATAGAAAGAACGATATTTTCCCCTGCCGTGGAAACTTGGGGCAGTTGCATGGCCGCGAAAAACAAGGACTTGAGAATCACGGTCGAGTCGCTGTCGATGGAGCACGTTGCGGTGACCATGAAAAATCTAACGGAAAGGGCCATTTTTCAAGGAGTGGTAATCAATTCCGCAAACAAAGACTCAGTCAGTTGCTCTGGAGCCTTCGGAGATAAAATCTATCAACGAGTTGATTCAAAAACAGTCATAAAATTCAACGGCGGGCAATCGATCAGTCTTGACTGCACACGCAAACCCGTTTCAAACAAATTAATAGCTGCATCAGACAAGTACTACAATCAAGCGACCATCAATTTCAGAAACACCTTATCGCCATTCCACTACGCCTTTCCTGAGTTCAATCCGCCCGTGAAGCCAGTTACGTCGGACGAGCCTGAAAAAACAATCAAAATACTGGACGGTACGCTTTACAAATCAATAGCTCACTGGGCTGGCGAACATAAACACCAAGACTTCTTATGTCCTCAGCAAGCAGAGAACATGGAAGAGCTAATCATCTCGACACGCAGCGTTAATATTGGAAAAAATAGAGGTCAATGTTTGGGGGTCGCCACGAATGGTTCTTTCTGCGACAGTGCCAATGAGTCTTGCACCGAGGTTTATGTTGAGAAGGGGTGTCTGGTGAGTAAAAATTGGCTGGCGTGGTACAAGGATCGGCTTAAGGAGCAAAAACTGAACTATACAATGGATTCAGTTTGCTACGGAAAACACCTGTAACAACAGGCGAACCACAATACGGAAGTAGTGGCCTTTCCAATTTGCTGACTACAAGTGCCGGCGCAGCGCGGGTGCGTTAATGACCACTACCGTGCGCGCATGCCACCCTAGATCGCCAGTAGCCTAAAGGCTGCTGTCGATCTGTTGGTAAGGTTTCTGGCCGTCACTACAAAATGCGTGATTTTCCTTCGTCGAGATGACTTCGCAAGACGCTTACGGTCGGCAGGACGCCGTTAGATATGGGCATGTTATGCAAAGCCGGCATAACAGCCAATTGCCCGATGGAGTTGGTGAAGTAAGGAGAGGGCCTGAATCCCTTTAGAAATCGGTCCGCAATGATATGGGTATAGCTGAAGCCATTGGTGCAAAGCACTGCAAAAATGCAGTAATTGCGGCCCAGAAAAGATGCTCAAGGCAGAGAAAAAAGGTAACCGTCCGGGCAACACACCTTTCTGATGCCATCGCTTAAGGCGATGGTGTCCACCTAAATTTAAGTGGACACCATTTTTAGCCTTTTTAAGCGGACGCCCATGCCACAAGAACGCCGTTCCTATTCCAAGTCCTTTAAGGCCCACTCCAACAATTTTGAATGTGCAGGGGAGGAAAGCTCCCCTGTTTACGCTGAGGACATTGTTGAGGTTTCGCGGCTCTAGATAAATGTGCAGAAACCAACAGGATTGTTATCCTGATCAGCAATAATCATCCAGCTAACATGCTTCCCGAGAAGAGACTTATGGAGCTTCTACAGTCGATGCAAGTATTCGCCAAGCTAGCGGAGTTGGGGAGCTTCACCAAAGTCGCTGAGGCAATGCAGGCCGGACGCCCGCACGTCACACGCACCATTCAGGATTTGGAAGCCTTGCTAGGTGTCCGTCTGTTCCAACGCACTACGCGTAAAGTAAAACTGACTGCTGAGGGCGAGCGGTTTTACGAACGCGTCAAAGAGATTTTGGCAACCATCGCAGAAACCACCTCCATGTTCGACCGTAGTGGATCGACGTTGCGAGGACGGCTTCGAATTGACATCCCCACTGCATTTTCCCAGCACAGCTTCATGGGAAGCCTTAGGAGATTTACCGAGGCATTTCCCGAAATCGAGCTTGCGCTAGGCGTGACCGACCGTACGGTAGATCTCGTAGCCGAGGGCATCGACTGTGTATTGCGAATTGGTGACCTCCCGGATTCAAGCATGGTGGCTAGAGAAATTGGCACCGCCACCATGGTCACCTGTGCGTCTCCAGGTTATCTCCAAGCCTGCGGGGCACCCATAACCCTACAAGATCTAGTAGACCACCGATGTGTCAGCTTCCTTTCCGGTCAAAATAACAGACCGCTGCCTTGGCACTTCTCGGTAGACGGCGAAGATCGTCCACATACGCCTCATGGTGGAATCACCGTGAATGAGTCGAATGCCTACGTTCAATGCGGTGTTGCAGGCTTCGGCATTGTTCAAGCTCCTGGAATTACCATTGAGACATTCCTCGCAAGCGGAGAACTGGTTGAAGTGCTCAGGGCATTTCGTCCAAAGCCCCGCCTGGTTTCCGTGCTTTATCCAAGCAGAACGCATCTTGCGCCTCAGGTCGACGCATTTGTGGATTGGCTGAAGGAACATTTTCCTGTGCTACACCCCAGCTGGTTCACAGCACACTAACCTTCGTTCGTATGCTGACTCCGCACTCAAACGGGCTGGTGCAAGATGTGTTCGGCAGACGCTTACGAAAAAAGCTAGCTAGTACGGGGGCTTAAAATCCCGTGTTCCGCGCCGTCTGCTTGCGCAAAAGCCAGGCTACAGGCCGCTTAGTGCCGTTTGCAAAAGCGTATAAAACGCCGATTTTTGTGGTGGGGGGTTGTATAAAGCCTTTATATAACAGATGGTTACGGATGTAGTGCCCGCAGCATGGGGTGCTAGGGGTCGAGTGTTCGAATCACTCCGTCCCGACCATATTACTCAATGACTTAGCCCAATCTGAAAAGGTTGGGCTTTTTCATGTCTGCGATTTTTACCATTTTGGTAGTGAATTGGTAGTGAATTGAGACTTGCTACCCCCTCCTCATCGACAGCATCCTGGGATGGTCGTCGGCGGTGAAGTTTACTGGTAGCTTCAATCTGCCAGTTCAAAATGCCGCTGGAGCGCTCACGCTGACGCCGCTACACGCGATCTATCCTGCCTCGCTCAGACTCAATTGTAATCAGTCGCGCCAAGAGCGAGCCACGCTTCAGGTCGTGCTTTTTGACCAGTTCATCAAGGAGCATGATTACGGTTGTCGACAGCATAACGTTGATCTGCTTCTTGTCTGCCGTGCGTTCGCCAAACTGCTGGCGGCTCCACCGCTGCTTGATGCGCTGAATGATGGCCTTCTGCTCGTTTTTTTCAAGTTTCGCTCTGTCGATAGCCCAGCCCCGCGCTGGCTTTTTGATTCAAGGCCAGCTCGTGCGCGCCGATAGCCTTTCACTGCATTGCGCAGTGCAAGGAGGCGTCATGAAAAGAATTGCAATTGCTGGGCTTGTCGCGCTGCTGTCGATCGTATCTGTATCCGCATCGGCATGCCCTAAGGGCACGCATCCTTCAGGTGGCACCGGATCACACCACAAAGGCGGCACCTGTTCCTGATCGAGAGAGCCCAGCCACCGCGCTGGGCTTCTTGCATCTGACTATCAGCCGTGCACCGCTTGATTCAGCGCATCGGAAACCCACTGGTTGATGCTCTTATGTGACAGCTCTGCTTTAAGGGCGACAGTGGCGTGCAACTCAGGCTCAAGGCGCAAGCTGAGCTTCCCGGAGTAGGGCTTTTGTGGGGCACGGCCAAACTTCTCGCAGGCGCTCAAGTAATCGTCGACCGCCTCGTAAAATGCAGTGCGAAGCTCTTGCACGGATTCGCCGTGAAATCCAACCACGTCACGAATGCCTGCGATGTGACCAACAAACAGGCCGTCTTCTTCGCTGTATTCGATTCGGGCTGCATAGCCTTTGTAATTCATTGCGCTCAAGGCGTAACTCCTGCTTGCTCTAGAAAGGATCGCGCATCTCGAACCTGATACGGCTTGGCTTCCTTGTCAGGATGAGGTCGGTGAAAGGTGCCGACTACTCCATTCAGTTCGAAGCGAACCCGCGAGCCGTTGCCCTCGGTCGTCTTGGCCCCGACGGCCATGAACAGTGATTCGATACGCGCCCACTCCAGCGTATTGGGGACGGGCTTCTCAAAAATAGACTTAAGGGTGCTGGTCTGTTTGCTGTTAATGGTATTGGTTTATGGTATCACTAGAATTTGAGCAATAGGAAACGTCAAGGGCTTCGGCGCCGCAAGCCAAGAGGGTTGCGAGCCTGCGGCGATGCCTTCATTCAACGCAAAAATCAGGGGCACCATTGCTGATGCCCCTGACAACGCTCTTTTCACTTACTGAGGAAGTGCGAACGCAATGATGTAGTCACCCTTCTGCGTGGTCGCCGAATTGCCGCCAGCACTGATGACCAGGAACTGCCGACCGCTGCGTGGCGAGACATACATCATGGGCGTTGCCTCTGCGCCGACCGGCAGTTCACCTTTCCATAGCTGGCGCCCAGTACGCACATCGAAGGCTCGGATATTGAAATCCTGCGTCCCGGCGATGAACACCAGCCCGGCGGAGGTGGTCACCGGTCCGCCACGCGTGGGCATTCCGATCGGGATCGGCAGGTGGGTGGCAATGCCGAGCGGGCCGGTTTCTTCCGTGGTGCCCAGTGGCGTGGACCAGACGACTTTACGTGTCGCCAGATCGATTGCGCTCAGGGTGCCATAGGGTGGCTCCTGGCAGGGCACACCTATAGGGGAGAGGAAGCGCCCTTGCTCGATACCCCATGGCGTGCCGTCCTGCGGAGCATTGCCTTCATGGCCGCCACCCGCTAGTTTTTTCGCGTCGTATGCAGCGCGGGGGATCATCCGATTCCAGATCGGTACGCGGGTATCGTTGACGATCATGTAGCCCAGGTTTTCAGCGATGGACACCGAACCCCAGTTCATGCCGCCCAGCCAACTCGGGTACTGGATCGTCAAACGCTCGCTCGGCGGAGTGAACTCACCCTCGTAACGCGCCTTCTTGAAATCGATCCGGCAGATCAATTGATCGAGCGGCGTCAGGCCCCACATCCGTTTTTCGCTGAGTGGCTCGGTACCGATCGACGGCATACCAACGGAGTACGGTTGGGTCGGTGCATGGCGATCGTCGGCCACCCCACCTTGGGGCACCGCGCGTTCCTGAACATCGGCGATGGGCATGCCTGTGCGGCGGTCCAACATGAATATCTGGCCACGCTTGGTGGTCTGGATCAGCGCGGGAATCGTCCCTCCGTGCCCATCGGATACGTCGTACAGCGCCGGTTGCGAGGGTACGTCGTAATCCCAAAGGTCATGATGCACCGTCTGGAAATGCCAGCGCTCGCGGCCCGTGGCAATGTCCAGGGCGACGATGGACGAGGAATACTTATCGTCCGCTTCTGAACGATGGCCGCCCCAGAAGTCCGGTGTGGCGTTGCCAGTGGGCAGGTAGATCAGCCCCAGCTGGTCGTCGAACGCAGGGGTGGACCAGACGTTCGGCGTGCCAGGCGTGTAGCTTTCGCCTTCAGGGGGCAGTTTGGTGGTCGCCGGGTTGCCCAGGTCCCAGGCCCAGGCGAGGGCGCCGGTGCGCACATCGAAGGCACGGACCACGCCTGAAGGTTCACCGGTTTTCTGGTTGTCCCACACCAGGCCACCCATCACCACCAGGTCGCGGACCACGGTGGGTGCGGCGGTAGGGAAGTAGAGGTCCTGGTTGTCTTTGCCCATGCCCGCGTGCAGGTTGACACTGCCATTGTCGCCGAAGTCGCTGCAGGCTTTACCCGTGGCTGCGTCGACGGCAATCAAGCGCGCGTCGACGGTGGTCGCAATGATACGACGGGTACAGGCGGCCGCTGGCGCACCGGCGTCCGGGTTGGCGGTTTGCGCAGCAGCGTTGTCCGTCGCATCGTAGTAGCCCACACCGCGGCAGCGCGGGTAGACATTGTTGGTTTTCGAGTGTGAATCGAAGTGCCACAGTTCCTTGCCCGTATCGGCATCCAATGCGAACAGCTGGCTCGATTGGGTGCAGCCATACAAGGTCCCGTTGATGTTCAGCGGGGTCACCACGTGCCCTTGTTTGTTGGCACTGGGGACCTCGCCGGTCCTATAGGTCCACGCGACCTTCAACCCGGCCACGTTGTCCGGCGTGATCTTGTCCGCCAGGGCGTGCCGTGTCCCCGAAGGTGTGCGTCCGAATGCGCGCCAGTCGCCGCCCGCTACTGCTCCTACTGCCTGGCCCGGCACAGGCGCCGATGCGCCCTCTGCGGTTTCAATCGGCTGGGGTTGGAAGGTCGAGTAGACGGTGGCTGCAAGCCCTACTGCAACTACGGCAGCCGCCGTATAGGCCAAGCGAGCGACAGGCCCACGTGCGCCACCGGTGAGCACGGGCAGTATCAGCAGCGTCGCCAACGCGAGGACGCCGAGTGCAAACAGCCGCGAGAACAATGGCCAGAACGCGAACCCTACGTCCCAGAGCGACCAAGCGATAGTGGCCACGAACGCCAGCAGGTAGAGCGCTACTCCGGCGGGGCGCCGGCGCGCGATCAGCGCCCCTGCGGCGGTCAGCGCCAGGCCGGCAACGGCAAAGTACCAGGAGCCGCCCAGGCTAATGAGGTAGCTGCCGCCCACCAGCATGAACACGCCCACCAGCGTGACGACCAGGCCCAAGGCGATGGCCAGCACCTTGGCGGCTCTGGATGGATTGGCTTGCTCCATAGGTTCTATTCTCCCTCGTTGTTTTTATGGTGGTGGGCTTAGCGCATCACAAAACCGCCGTCGACAGAGATCGATTGGCCGGTGACATAGCTGGAGGTATTGCTGCACAACCAAAGAACAGCATCGGCGATTTCTTCAGGGCGACCATGGCGCCCCATAGGGATGGCCTGGACCATGCCTTCCATCGCTTCCTTCTGCCCAGCCGCGACCATCTGATCGACCATCGGCGTCCAGATCAGCCCGGGGCAGACGGCGTTGACGCGGATATTGCGCGTCGCATATTCGAGTGCGGCACTTTTGGTCAAGCCGATGACCCCGTGCTTGGCCGCATGGTAGTTGGCGCGTTGCGCGCCGCCGACCAAGCCACCCAGCGAGGAGCAGTTGACGATGGTGCCGCTGCCCTGCTCGCGCATGTGCTGCAATTCAAACTTCATGCAGTTCCAGACCGAGCGAAGGTTGATCGAGATCACCCGGTCGAAATCTTCGATGGTTGCGTCAGCAATCTCGGCCAGGACATTTTGAATACCCGCATTGTTGAATGCGGCGTCCAGGCGACCGAAAGTAGCGACGGTTTCCTTGATCATTGCTTGAATCTGCTCCGTGTCGCCGACGTCGCATTGAATGCCGATGGCTGGATAGCCAGCGTCAACCAGCTCCTGTGCAGCAGTACGGGCGGCGTCCCCGTACAAATCTGCCAGCGTCACGGACGCACCCGCCTGCGCAAAGGCCTTGGCCGTGGCCAGACCAATACCGGACGCCGCGCCGGTGACCAGGGCTACCTGATTCTCGAATGAAAAACTCATGGCTTTAATCCTCTCTATCTCGTTTCAAAAATTAATCAGTTGAGTGTTTTACCCAGAGCGCGCTGAGCACGCAGCCGACTCCGCAAACGGCCACTACCCAACCCATGGGCCAAGGGGTGCCGTCCGCGTATATCGCTACGAGTGCAGATCCGAGTACGCCCGAGCCGTACTGCAAGCCGCCGGCGAGTGCGGATGCCGAGCCGCTGAATTCAGGCAGGCAGTTCAATGCCCCCGCCACTGAGTTGGCGACGATGAACCCCGTGGACGAGGCGAATAAAAAGCAGCCGAAGACCAATAACGGCAGTCCGCCGAAGTCGGCCCAGGTGTTGATTGCGATGACCAGGCCGGCACCGCCGGCGATCAGTGCACCGACGGTTAATAGCGTGTCGCTGTCATGGCGATTGAGCAGCCGTGCATTCATCTGGTTGGTTGCCATCACGCCTACGATGCCTGCCGCGAACAGCGCGCCGTATAGCTGAGGTGCCACGTGGTGATAGGTGATGTAGGCGAACGGCGAACCGGCAATGTAGGCGAAGGTGCCGGCGTAGAAAAATCCGCCGGTGGCCACGTAGGCCAGAAATCGTGGGCGCCGGAGCAGGGCGCCGTAGCGCAATACGACGGCGCCGAGTGAACTGGGATGACGACGCTCGCGCGGTAGCGTCTCAGGCAGCAGCAGCAAGCTGGCCAGGGTAACGAACCCGACGACCACCAAGGTCCAGAAGATTGCGCGCCAGGATCCCAAGGTCAGGATCTGCCCACCCACCGTAGGACCTGCCAGCGGTGCAATGGCCATGATAGTCATCAGGGTCGACATCTTCTGTGCCGCGCGGCGCCCTTCATAGAGATCGCGCACCATCGCCCGCGCCAGCACGACATTGGCGCAAGCGCCCAGCGCCTGAACAATCCGCCAGGCAATAATGGCTGTTCCGTCAGTGGCCAATGCGCAGCCCGCCGAACCGATGATGAACAGCAGCAGCCCCAGGGCCACTGGAAGTCTACGGCCAAAACGATCGCTCAGTGGCCCCCAGAACAATTGGCCCACACTGAAGCCAACCAGATATCCGCTCACCGTCAACTCGAGGGTGCCGCCATCGGCGTGCAAGGCGTCAGCCATGACCGGCATGGCGGGCAGATACAGATCCGTGGAGATCGAGGCGAATGCCAGCAGCGCGCTGAGTATCAGCAGAATACGCAGGCCGTGGCTCTCGGTTGCCACGGGTGCAGTCGAGGTCATGCCCTGGCTCTTTTCGGATGACAATT
Organism: Pseudomonas abieticivorans; assembly: GCF_023509015.1. Classification (NCBI taxonomy): domain Bacteria; kingdom Pseudomonadati; phylum Pseudomonadota; class Gammaproteobacteria; order Pseudomonadales; family Pseudomonadaceae; genus Pseudomonas; species Pseudomonas abieticivorans. The sequence goes on along the minus strand of NZ_CP094975.1, from coordinate 377,149 downwards.
GATGTGCGCTCATCGGTGTCTCACGGACCCGAATCTTTAGGCAGGATGAGCACCGTTGCGGCCCGCGAGCGTTCACTGATCATTGGTGCGAGGTAGCTGCTGGAGGCGTATTTTTCCGGTATGCGGCGTCGATCTGATCGTTGATAGCGCCGCTCACGGGCTGGAAGCTCACCTCTCGGTTCATTCCTGCGGCGACGATTTCCCCCGCTTTTTGCAGCCCAGTTCATGGTTGTTCCTTGTGTAGGGACTGCCACAGCGGCCTGATCTGCGGCATTGGCTGCTGTCGCTTGACCGACGCCGGTACCGAGCAGGCACGCGAGTCCTGCGCTTCTGAGCAAGTGTGGAGTCATCCGAACCTCGGTATGGGGCGCTTACACCTGAGCAAGCGTGTGGCGAGTGGCGAATTGAATGTCGTCAGGCATTCAAATTAGCCAGATGCGTTGCGGATGAGTACCGAGGTAAACCAGCATGATCAGATGAGCATTACTCATGAGTGCCGTCAGGCGCCGGTTCAGAGGCTCTGGAGGCCAAAGCCACTTGGGCTGAAACCATTGATGAGTAGCGCTCATCGCTTCATGTCGACATTTCCCCGTAGTCACTTAGGCGAGGCTTGATCTAACGTCGGTTCGAGTTAACTTCCACGCAGGAGCGGATACATGCGAACTTTCGCCGCAACCTCTTTACTGGCCACGATCCTGGTCGCATCAGCCTCCTCGAACGCCGCAGAATTCGCAGCGGGGCAGGCCATGAACATCGTCAGAAATGGCGAGCAGGCATCGATCATGGGCGCTCCTGCCAACTTTGCCGGCAGCGCACGTATCGATCCTCTTTTCGCGGTACACGGGCCTTCGCAGGTGTCGGCCGGCGCGGTGACGTTCCAGCCGGGGGCACGCTCGGTCTGGCATACCCATCCATTGGGGCAGGCGCTGGTGGTCACCGCAGGCACTGGCTGGGTCCAGCAGGAGAACGGCGAGAAGCACGTGATCAAGGCAGGTGACGTGATCTGGACGCCGCCGGGTGTGAAGCACTGGCACGGTGCAACAGCCACGACCGGCATGACGCACATCGCTATCCAGGAGTCGCTCGACGGTAAGAACGTCGTCTGGATGGAGCCCGTATCAGAGGCCCAATACGAGGCCGCGCGATGAAGGTCGCGAAGGTTTCCATGGCAACGCTATCGCTGCGGCTGGCTGCCTGTGCCACGCAGAATCCGGTGGCAACAGCAGCGCGTGGGCCCGCTGTTCCCACGTTGGTCAGATCAATCTCGATCTCAGACGCCCCGGCTAGCGGTTCAAGCCCTGTAAGGCGAGTAGTCGATGTAGCCGCGCGCATCGCCTCCGTAGTAGCTGTCACGATCCGGTGTGGTCAGCGGCCAGCCTTGCTTCAGCCTGGCGACCAAGTCTGGGTTGCCAATGAACGGTTGGCCGAACGCGGCTAAGTCGATCAGGTTTTCCTCCAGCAGCGCATCGGCGCGTTCGCGGGTCATGTCGCCAGCGAGGATCAACGCAGTGTTGCCCAGTTCAGCCTTGCAGTGTTTGAGCAGTTCACGGAGGGCCTGCTCCTGCGCCGCTGAGCTTTCCCCAGCCATGAAGAAGTGCGTCTGGTCCATGACGTGTACGTAGGCGATGCCGCGTTCGCGCATGCCTGCACATAGCGCCGAATAAGTTTCGTCGATCTCTGGATAGAGCGGCATGTCGAACAGCTGTCCGTAGGGTGAGATGCGAATACCGATGCGGTCGGCACCGATTCGATCGCAGGCGGCATCGACGACATCGAAGACAAAGCGCAGGCGGTCCTGCAGATTGCCCGCGCCATATTGGTCTGTGCGGTCATTGACCAGGGGATTGAGAAACTGCTCCAGCAGGTAGCCGTTGGCACCATGGATTTCCACGCCGTCGAAACCGGCATCAATCGCGTTCTGCGCGGCCTGGGCGAAATCATCGATGACCCGGGAAACTTCCTCGGTGGTCAGCGGGCGCGGGACGGAGGTGGACACGAAGCCGGGTTCACCGTCCTCGCCATAGCCGAACGCGACCGCGCCCTGGGCCTGTTTGCTGGTGGCGCTGACCGGCGCTTTGCCGTCGATCTGGATTGAGGTGTGGGATACCCGGCCAACGTGCCAGATCTGAGCGAACATTCGGCCGCCGACGCTGCGTACCGAGTCGGTTACCAGCTTCCAGCCCTTGATCTGCTCCGGCGTGTAGATGCCCGGGTTGAACAGGTAGCCCTGACCTTCGCGGGAGATTGGTGTGCCTTCCGATACGATCAGTCCGGCGGTCGCCCGCTGAGCGTAGTGCAACGCTACCTGCTCGGTGGCGATGTCCTGGGGCGCGCGCGAGCGGGTCATTGGCGCCATTACGATGCGATTGCTGAGGATCGTGTTGCCGAGTTTGAATTCGTTGAACAGGGTCAAGGCAGTTCTCCTATGGATGGGGATCAAATTGGCAGTGAGGGCAGCGGCCTACTGGCGACGCATCAGCAGTAGCGCGACGATCACAGCCAATGCTGCGATGAGGGTAGCGATGACGCCAATCGAGGCGATGCCGAAGTGGCCGATACCGATGCCGCCGATAATGGCGCCCAGGCCGATACCGGCATTCGCCGCAGAAATGTTCATGGTCGCAGCCAAAGCCTGTGCGTGCGCACCGGCCTGCATGACCCGCACCTGGCAGACCACGAACAGCGCGGTGTAACCGATACCCCAGGCCATCAACGCCACGGTCAGCCAGATGTGGTGTGGCGCCAATGGCACCGCGGCGAGCATGCCCGCACCGGCCAGCACCAGGAACACCACCATGGCCACCAAAGGTTTGCGGTCGACTAGGGTGCCGGCCAGGTGGTTGCCGACCATGCCGATCGCACCGAAGCCCATCAGCCACCAGCCCACTTGGCTAGCGGGGATGCCGGCCAGGCGTTCGAGCACATCGGCCAAGTAGGTGTAGGCGGTGAACAGCGCGGTGAAGGTCAGGATCGACAGCAGCAGGTGGGCGAGGAAGCGCGGTTGGCGCAGGATCGCGGTTTGCTTCTGCTCAGGGTGCGCGCTGGGCGACACCGGCAGCGTTGGCATCACCAGATGCATCAGCGCGGCGATGAGCAGGGAGATACCTGCCAGAATCCAGAAGCTGCCGCGCCAGCCCACCGAGTCTGCCGCCAGGGTGCCCAGCGGCACGCCGAACACCAGTGCGGCGGTGATGCCCAGGTAGACCCGGCCGATAGCCTTGCCTGCTTGCCCAGGGCCGGCCAGTTGCCCGGCGGTCTCGCTGGAGGTGCCCCAGAACACTGGCAAGGCCAGGGCTGGGATAAAGCGCGCCAGCGCGAGTACCCAGATGTTGGTGGAAACCGCAGCCAGCACGTTCGACGCAGCGAACACCAGCAGGATCAGGGTGAACAGCTTCTTGCGTTCAACATGCGCCAGCTTGGCGGTGAGTACCGGCCCAAACAGCATGACCGTGAAGGCGAACAGGGTAACCACCTGGCCGGCCAGCGCGATCGAGATGTTCAGCTCGCGAGACAGCGCCGGCAACAGGCCGACGATCAGGAATTCAGTGGTAACGATAATAAAGGCCGCGACCGCCATGATCAGAATCGAAAGCCCCGAACGCGAGGTGTCAGCAGGGGCCAGTGCGGCGCTTGCCGTGGATGAGGGCTGCATACTTTTTTACTCCAAACAGGTTTTGGCATAGCCTATTGGAGAAATGATGTTTTATCTTGGCTAGTTTCTACTAAGTGAATGGAATTAAATTCATCAATTGGAGTGCCTATGTTTTCATCTGAGCGCCTGAAGGGTATCGATGTTTTCGTCATCGTCGCCGACCTGGGGAGCTTCACGGCCGCGGCTGAACGCTTGAACCTGACCAACTCCGCCATCAGCAAGAGTATTGCGCGCCTTGAAGGGCGCTTGGGCACCCGCCTGTTCCAGCGAACCACGCGCCGGTTGTCGCTCACTGAAGCGGGGGAAACCTTCTACCGTACCTGTACAACAGTGCTCTCGGACCTCGAGGAAGTCGAGATTGCCCTGACGTCGACCCAGACCGAACCACAGGGCAGGGTGCGTATTGATTTGCCCGCTTCTTATGGGCGCATGCACGTGCTGCCGCTGATTATTGAGTTCATGAAGCAGCACACACGGCTGCAGCCTCATGTGTCGTTTTCCGATCGCTACGTCGACCCGGTGCATGAAGGCATCGATATCGTTGTCAGGATTGGCGGCTCGGATGCATGGCCGGCTTCAATTGGGCACCAGTTTTTTGGGACCCAGAAACTGATTTTTTGCGCTGCACCTGAATATGTGGAGCGTCATGGCGAGCCGAAAACAGTATCGGATCTTGATAACCATCAGTGCATTGGCTATGGCCAGAACGACGGCATGGCGATCCCTTGGTACTTCAAGGGCCGCCAGCCAGGGGACATGGAGCGCAGGATCATGCATCCTCACATTGCGGTGGGCGATGGCGAGGGCGAGGTAATGGCGGTGCTGGCCGGCCTGGGCATCGCCCAGCTGCCGACCTGGCTGGCGCAGGTGCATCTGAACAGCGCAAGGCTGGTGGAGGTGCTGCCTGAACTCGCCACTGAGGGCTTACCCATGAACCTGATGTGGCTCAAGAGCCGTGAGGCCCTGCCCAAGGTCAGCGCCCTAGTCGCTTACTTGGCGGCCAATCTAACCCCCGCCGGGCGACGTTGATGAATGTTGGATCGCCTTGAGTGCAAGGGCTTGATCGTTCGTAGCCAGGACGGTCAAGACCGACGCCAGGTTCGCTTGGTGCTGACCCATAAAGGGGAGGCGATGAGGTCGGTGCTTCCGACGATGGAGGTTGCCGCGATGAATGAGTTCACTTCAGTACTCACGTTAGAGGAAGTACTGCAGTTGCAGGGTCTTTTGGAAAAGATGCTGTCCGTTGAATCACCACGGATTACATAAATGTCGGAAAGCCCCATTGGGAGTCTCCCGTCAGGGTCTTGAGTTCCTCAAAGAAATGCAGGGCGAAGGGGGAGAGAAGGACATGATGGTCCTGTTTCTTGCCCCGGGAGCCTTTGACGTTTTCACTGGGGAGGAACCAGGTCTGCCGGTCCAGGTCGACATTTTTTCATTCGGCCTGGAGCAGCTCGCCAATCCGGCACAAGGTGGCCAGGCTGATCCAGAGCGCGAGCTGTATTTCCTTCTTTAACGGCCGAATGGCGTCGTATTGTCGGCCTGTGGGGAGGGCGTTGTAATCGGCGGTCATTTGCTGGAAGCGGTTGTGCTATTCCAAGAGCTCCCCCGGGAAAAGGATGCGGCTTCTTTGCGCTTCGTAGTCGGCAGGGTCAGTGTTCGGTCAGCGGTCACACTCAGCGTTACCAAGTATAAGGAAGTAGTTGTTGACCCCGGATCGTTTGTACGCGGCGTCTTGGGTGGGCTCACTCTTTTGACTCGCCGCAGTATTTGAAAAAGTACCGGTGAAAGTGACTTTTGTGTAGGGCCATGCAAATCGATTCGGGAAATAATGTAAACCATCCCGGTAAGCTAGGGCGTGGTGTGTCGGCGCGCCTGCGTTTCAATCATTCAAGAGAATATGATTTTGAGTAAAAAAGTACCGCTCAAAATAGTGCTCGCCGAGCATCCACAGACGGTGGCCATTTGCGATGGGTCGATTCGCGTTGAAGGCGTCGACATAGCATTCGGTGCTCAGCGGATGGCATGGTACTCCAACCTTTCAGCCACATCCGCAATCCTTCCTGAAGTCCTTGCCACGGCGAAGGCTGCCCTGCAGTCGTTGGTCGAGAACGACCGCGAATGGACCTTCGGGAGGACGGCTTTGCAGTTATATCCCGCCCCTGCATAAGCCGGGTCAAGGGGCCTCCGATCGGCGTGCTACAACGCACAGGGGGTGGACACAGTTGCTCACAGGTTAAATAAAAACAATGCAAATCCTGACAAGTAGATACCGTTGGTCCGTGCTCGCACTGCTTACACTGGGCGTCCTTATTTCCTACGTCGACCGCACCAGTATTTCTTCTGCGTTGGCGGATCCCTCGTTCGTTCAATACTTTCAATTGACCAGTCTGGATCGTGGCTGGCTCAACTCGGCCTTCTTCTGGTCGTACGGCCTGTTCCAGGTTCCTATGGGCTGGGTAGCCGATCGCTATGGCGTGAAATGGCCGTATGCAGTGTCCTTCGGATCGTGGTGCATTTTTACCCTATTGTTGGGCGCCGTACATGCACTTGAAAGCCTGATCGCCTTGCGGTTACTTATCGGTGTGTCCGAGGCTATCGTTGTTCCCGCCAGTTACCGCTGGATACGCAATAATTTTGATGAGAGTCGCCTCGGCCTCGCTGCCGGCCTTCTTGCCATGGGCAACAAGCTAGGCCCGGCCATTGGTGCTCCTGTAGCGGCTTTGTTAATTGTGAGTTATTCCTGGAAAGTGATGTTCATCGCCACGGGATTGGTCGGCATGTTGTGGCTTATCCCGTGGTTGTTGACCGTAAGCAATGACTTTCCATCCAAGAGCGAACGGTCCAACGTGACGGGGCGAGCGCGGACAGTTGGCCTGCACAGCATTCTAAGCAGCCCGGTAATATGGGGTGGGCTGATTACCAACTTCTGCTATGGCTACTTTGCATTCTACTGCATGACTTGGATGCCAGCTTATCTGGTCGAGCAACGGGGCTTGTCGATATCCAAGTCGGGGCTATACACGTTCTTCAGCTTCGCCGGCATCGCCGTGGTTGCGGTGCTGGCGGGCTGGGCAGCGGACCGGATCATTGCACGGGGCTATAACGCCGTGCGGGTACGCAAGGTCTTCGTTATCTCCGGTTTTACGCTTGCGGGCACCGTGTTGCTCGGAGCTTATGCGCCCACGCAGAACATGGCACTTTTCTGGAACACTTTTTCCCTCTCGTGCCTGGGCTTGACGACGGCCAATAACCTCGTTTTGTCGCGCATGACGTTGATCCCCAAGCAGATGGTGGGACTGGTGACTGGCGTGCAGCAGCTCGCGACAAGCCTTGCCGGCGGTGTGACGGCCGGTCTTTCAGGATGGCTATTGCAGACCAGTGGCAGCTATGACCTGCCGATGAAAGTGATTCTGGCGTTTCTGCTGATCGGCGCCGCCGCCACCATCGTCCTGTATCGCCCCGAATGGGCACCCAAAAACAGCGAGCCACTTGGGCAGTTGCATAACGCGTAGCACATTGCATCGTTGGCGAATCCAACCGGCCAGAGCTGGCCAGAACAAAAATGGGGTACTAATTGCATGGCAAAAATTGTATTCGGAATGGCTGTGCCGCATAGCGGCATGCTTGGACAGGCGCCAGAGGACTGGTTGCACAATGGCGAGCGCGATCGCAATAACCCCGAACTGTGGTACCGCAATCGTACCTGGACTTACCCTGAACTAGAGGCGCATCGCGGCGCGGCTTTTGAGCCATACCTCACTATAGAGGAGCGTACCGAGCGCGCCGCTCGCTGCCGTAAGGCGCTGGACGTCATGGCGCAGGCTTATCGCGATGCGGACATCGACGTGGCTATCATCCTTGGCAAGGACCAGAAGGAAATCTTCACTGATTTTTCGCCATCGATCGCCATCTACAGCGGCGAAGAGGTGCATAACGGTCCGCCGCAGCGTTCGGTCTACGCCCCCGATCACCCTGTCACCCATCAGTGTCACCCGGGGCTGGCGACGTATCTGATCAAGTATTTCCAACACGAGAACTTCGACCTCACTGATCTGTTTGCATGGCCCACCAACGTGTGGATGAAGCCAGCGCCGGAGTATCCGGTAGTGCCGCATGCCTACAGTTTTGTCTACCACCAGATCATGTCAGACAACCCACCGCCGCATGTACCGATCATCATGAACTGCTTTTACCCGCCGACTCAGCCGTCAATGTCGCGCTGCATCGAATTTGGCCGTGTTTTGCGCGACGCTATCAACGCCTGGCCCGAAAACGTTCGCGTGGGCATCTTTGCCTCTGGCGGTCTGTCGCACTTCGTCAACGACGAAGAATTCGACCATCGCATCATGAAAATGCTGTCCGAGTACGACTACGAAGGACTGGCGTCGGTGGACGAACGTTCGTATCAGTCGGGCACGTCGGAAATCAAGTTATACGTCAGCGTAATGAAGGCCGTGCAGGAGACCGGCGCACAGATGACCCTGGTTGATTACGTACCGTGCTGGCGAACGCCGGCGGGAACGGGCGAGGGCATGGGCTTCATGTACTGGCAGCCCGGCTGCTAACGCGTGGCGACGAAAAATGGGTACTCCACAAGACGTCGCAGCAAGGAAAAGAACACACACCGCGTTGTCTGGATCGCGACGCAGGAGGCCGTTGAGCGGATGTCATACCCACCGCTCGACCAAGCATAATAACGGAGGCATTGGCTGTGTATTTGAACTCGCCTGTAAAAAAGCTCATGGCTTATTCAGCCATTTGGGGCACCTGGATTGTCATCTCGGCAAGCGCACAGGCTGCGACTGCCACGCAAGGCACTGCACTGGTCAACCGTCTGGGCCCGGTGACTTCCGATCTGTATGTGTCGAATGCCGACGGTAGCGACGAGCACAAGCTGCTGCAAACACCGGGCTTCGATTACCACGCTTCATTTTCGAAAGATGGTCAGTGGATCGTCTTTACATCAGAGCGCGATGGCCTCGGCGAAGCCAATCTGTATCGCGTGAAAGTGGACGGCACCGGTCTTAAGAAGCTGACCGAACACATTGCCGTTGACGACGCGGCCGCCTTTTCGCCGACCGATCCCAACGTCATCGCTTTCGTCTCGTCGCGCCGCAATAAAGACTCGTTTGGCACAACCAACATCTGGACGTTGAATATCGCGACCGGCGCGTTGAAGAACGTGACCGGCGATATCAAATTCGATCCGAGCAAGCCGCACAGCTTCTTCCGTCCGACGTGGTCTCCGGATGGCAAGTGGATCGCACTGTCTTCCGATATCGGATCTCAATGGCGCGGTCACAATCTACCGGTCGGCTGGGAGCGCACACAGGAAAGCAGTATCTATATCATTCGTCCCGATGGCTCGGGCTGGAAGAAGATTGCCAGCAACCCCGGCTTTGACGAAGGTTCGCCGACCTGGTCGCCCGATGGCAAACGTGTCGCGTTTTATGAAACTCCAGTCGAATCTACTTGGGGCGCGCACCGTCCGGAGTTGATCAATAAGGTCAGCTCGCAGATCGAGTCGGTTGATCTGTCCACGCTGTCGCGGACCTCGCTGACGTCTACGGCTGGCCTCAAGGTATTCCCGCAATATATCTCGGACACCAACATCGCTTATCACGTGAAGGGTGGTGATGCGGAAGGTCTCTACACCACCGCAGGTACGGTCCGTTCGACCGTAAATACGGGTATCCGCTCGCCTCACTATTCTACTGACGGTACCAAGGTGGTCTACGAAAAGATCACGGCGCGCCCGGCGCATCCGAATGGCACGCCGATGTTCAGCTTTGACCCTGCGTGGAATTATCGTTATATCGACGTGTTCCCACAATTGTCGGCGGACCGCAAGAAGTTGGTGTACACAGAAAAAGCGATGGGTTCCTCGATTGCCATCATCAATCCGGATTTCACCGGCTATCAGCGCATTTACGATCCGGCTAACAGCGGCTTGGCTGCGGACATGATCCAGAAGGGCCTGGCAGGCGCGTTCCAGCCAACGTGGTCGCCGAATCGCGAGTGGGTGGCGTTCGGCATTGGCGACTGGTTCTTCACGCGTGGTATGGGGCCTGGCCGCATTGCACGTATCAAGGCCGACGGCAGCATGGACGGCAAGCCTGAAATTCTCACGGATGGTTCGATCAATGCGGGTTTTCCGAGCTACTCGCCGGACGGCAAGAAGATCGTATACCGCGTGTGGAGCCCGAAGGTTCAAGGGCTGCGCATTCTTGATGTGGAAACTCGTCAGTCGACGCAGCTGACGACCGAAGCGGACAACCTGCCGGGCTGGTCGCCGGATGGCAGCAAAATTGTCTTTACGCGCAAGGAAATCAACCCAACCGATCCCAATCAGTTTCATTACGACGTGTACACGATCAAACCCGATGGCACGGACGTAACCAGGCTGACCACACCTGGTGCGAACCAGGGCCACGCTGTGTGGCTGTATGACGGTCGTATTGCCTATAGCTCGGGGGTCTTTGGTTTTCGCGATGAACTCGCACTGTACGACAACACGTTCCAGCCTGACGGCCAAAACTGGGTGATGAACGCTGATGGCTCCGATCAGCACGGGATTTCCGATACGTTGTGGGAAGATTCAATGCCGCTGTACGTACCGAATCAGTAAGCCGGTTTTTGGTGAGAGGTAATAAAAGCGCCGTGCGAATGCACGGCGTTTTTTTTTACGCCAGGCATGGCGGGTTGCTCGTGAGCGCAACTCGCTTGGCTGGGATGGCCAAGTGGGTAAGTAGAAGGTGAGCCAGAATTGCCAAAGCCTGATACTTGGCAGAGACGATGTGGGATAGATCAGGCCGAACGCGCCGGTTCGCATGAGTGCAGTCGGCGACAAAGTGAACGAATGGGATAGCGCGAAAACCAAATTCGCGAAATCGTAGAGCGCTACAGCCGAACAAGTATTCAAGCCGAACAACACAACACCAAAGTGCTATTTTTAAAACGACTACTGGCGACCCACTTAAGGGTCGCCAGTAGGCTGGGTCACTGCAGCAATCGATTAAAAATGGACTTCAACCTGTAACATCGGAGTCGACGTCTTTGTGTTTACCGCTTCATCACTCGGCGTGCCGAACATGTTCTTCCAGTACTCATAACCAACGCCCGCATAGATCGTCCGCGGATGACCGGCGAATGAGCCGACGTCTGCCAACAACGAAGCGCGCGTGAGGTATTCGGTCGTCGTTTGAACGCCAAAACCATCTTTGCCTTTAGGGCCTGTGCTGCTCAAAAAACCACGGAATATCAACGGCACCGGGCCTACGCGGAACGGATAGAGCCACGAACTCTCGATGTGCCAGGCGGTGTCGTAATCCACGTCCACGCCGACAATACCGTTATGGTTGCTTTCGGTCCGCACACCCGCAGTCAGGTTCCAGAATCCACGTGGCAGTGCAAACTCGACTGTCGCACCCCAGACGAGCATACGGGCTCGCTGGGCGTAGGCATCGTTTTTAGTGCCAAACTCATAACCACCGGTCAGGCCGACGTCGCGAATCACACCCATACCGATCTGCTTGCCAAAAATCTTGCTGGCACTCGCAGTGACACGACCTACGCTATACACTTCCTGAGCCCCCCCGCTATTCGGCCCGCCGACTTCCGGGTTAGCCGAGTCCGACACGCGGTAGTCGACGTTGAACGCGTAGCTACCATACTTGAAGCCGCCGGTCGTTGTGAGGTAACCAATATCCTGCTTGATCTTGTCGGGAACACCCGGGAAGTGAAAGTTGTTGCCTACGCGATAGCCGATAAATGTGTCGTTCCACGACACGGGTGGCTGACCAACCTGCTCGTCTACCTTCGCAAGATCCGGGAAAGCGTGAGGCGCATTGGGGTGTTCTGGAGTCTGTTGGGTTGATTGAGTCTGTGGCGAAGCGGAAGTTGTGGGCGCATCAATAATTTCTTCAGCAAAACCAAACTCGCTAAAACAACAGAAGGTCGCCATGCCGAGAATCAACCTGGGCAAGTTTTTAGAACTTTTTTTCATGTTTCCATCCGTATAGATTTTGTTATTTTTATTGAACACGTGCTAGCTTTTCGTTGTGTGCCTTGTTTGAATTTGCTCTTCTGTCTCCATCGAAATTGAACTTATTTTCATCGGCCAGGCGTGGTCGTTTTCGACCCTGGATTCGGTCATGCCGAGGGCAACTAGCTGATGAAACCAGCACTGGATAGTTCTTTTACGGTGCTTGGAGGGAATACTATTGGGTGCCCAGGCGTCTGCCTTTACACAAAAGTGAGATTCGCTGGCATTTTTTGCGGGACGTTGCGAGATGGATGTCGTTCGCAGCCGCAGATGGATTCACCCACGGAGCGTGAACGGGATGCGAGACTGTGTTGAGGGTGATGAAAGGGCGGCTTCGCGACTAATACTTAAAAAGAAAACGAAGACGCTCCCTCGCGTCGCGACTTATTTTGTCCGTTGCGACTGTTCTCGAGTAGTCGCCCGGAACTGGCTAGGCGCCTCACCTACCTCCCGACGAAAAAAGCGTGTGAAGTACGCGGCATCTGAAAAGCCCAACCCAAAGGCAATCTGTTCGATGGGCATTTCGCCAAAAATCAGATTCCGTTTCGCCTCGGTAATGATGCGCGCGTGAATCAGCTTAGTCGGGCTTTGCCCTGTGGCGGCCACGCAAGCCGCGCGCAACTGCACCACAGACACGCCCATCATCGACGCGAAGTCCGGCAATGGCAGGTTTTGCCAGTAATGCTGATCAATGAGTTCACGATAGCGTTCTGCCAGACGGATCTCGTTGCTAGAGGCGCCGCCATCGTCAGGCTGATCCAGGCGGGTTCGCCGAACCAGCATCAGAAAGAGCTGGGTCAACAGGGCTTCCGCTCCCACCACATGGCCGAACGCCTTGGACTCCAGTTCCTGCGCCAGTTGCGTGATAAGGAACAAGAATTCAGTTGCCGTGTCGGCCGTTGACGGCAACGTAATCATCCGGGGCAGGGACCACAACTGGATGAACTCATGGAGGCGGGCGTAGAGCTGGGTCAGATAGGACACCTCAATTGTCACGACCCATCTGTCCACGTCGTTTTCATAATCGAGTCCATGGACACACTCTGTTGGCAGCAGCAGCACACACGGCCCCTGGAATGGGACGCTCGAACCTTCCAGGTTCATTACACCGTGGCCGCTGCGAACGAAGATAATCTGGCCGTACCCCGGATGCGCGTGAGGTTCGGTTCGCCAGCGTCCCCGCTCGGTGACGTGGCCGATGTTGACAAACCATTTCTCTTCTTCCTCGCGGCGCTCCACATATAAGCGGACCTGCGGTACCGTTGTAAGCATGACTCTGGTGTCTGACTCGCGTCGATATTTTGTTTTCGAACTGTGCGTCATGAAAGTCTCCTTGGCGAAGATCAACCTACACAGCCTTGCGCATAACGTAAACCCTGTCTCACCGGTCGGATGGCGTTAGTCGCTCGAAAGCGGCAATAGCACTGCAGATGAGCGTTGCTGTTTACCGTTCGGTTAACAACGGGTACGCAAAACTCACTGGACCGCACACCCAACCAGGTTGATGATTTTCACCGAGCCTCCATGCAGCCGTATCTCGAGGATGTAACGGGAAGCCTTGACTAACAACAATTAAAAAACAGGTCTGAGAGGAAGTGGTGGATATCATCCGCAAAGTGGTACGCCAGGAAAACCGGTGGGGCGTAGTCGTTCTGCTCGCGCTCGGATTGATGATTGCGTGGACAGACCGATCAAGCATGTCGGCCGCGATAGCGGACCCTCAATTCATCGGGGAATTTACGCTAACGCAGGTCGAAAGAGGCTGGTTGGGTTCATCTGTCTTTTGGGCGTACGGCATTTTACAACTACCCATGGGATGGCTGGTTGATCGCTATGGCGTCAAATGGCCGTACGCAATATGCTTTTTTCTCTGGTGCATGGCGGCAGCCACCACCGGCCTTGTGGATTCGCTCTGCGCACTGCTGGTAGTGCGCGTCATCATTGGTGCAGCCGAAGCAGTCGTGGTCCCGGCGACCTATCGATACATAGCAAACCGCTTCGAGGAAACGCAGAAAGGTTCTGCGTTGGCCATCTATGCGATTGGCGGCAAGATGGGGCCGGCACTGGGTGCGCCCTTGTCCGCCTGGCTTATCGCTGGCACATCCTGGAAAGTCATGTTTATCGTGATAGGCCTGGCCGGTCTGGTGTGGCTGATACCCTGGTCCTTAATGGTTCGGAACGACTTTCCAGATGGCACTGAGTTAGTCAAAAGAAAGCAATATGCGGCAACGGTGCCACTGCGCAATCTGCTCGTGAGCCCGGTGGTGTGGGGCGGGTTGATCACGAACTTCTGTTACGCCTATTTTGTCTTCTTCTGCATGACATGGATGCCTGCCTACCTCGTCGAACAACGTGGTTTGTCGTTAAAGCAAGCGGGCTTTTATACCGCACTGAGCTTTTGTGGCGTCGCGATCGCGGCTGGATTGAGCGGGTGGGCGGCTGACAGGTTGATCATGCGCGGATACGACGCGGTCATGGTGCGCAAGTCCTTCATGGTAGTGGGCTTCAGCGGTGGCATGACAACGCTGTTCGGCGCTTATGCGTCGACCGTATCGATGGCACTGATGTGGAACGTGCTTTCCTTGACGTTGGTAGGGCTGGTCACCACAAATAACCTCGCGCTGGTGAAGCTGACGCTGATCCCCAAGCAGGCCACCGGCTTGAACACCGGACTTCAACAAGTTGCGACGAGCCTCGCGGGCGGCGTGTCCGCCAGCCTGTCGGGCTGGCTGTTGCATATCGGTCACAGTTATACGCTGCCGATGATTGCGATTTTCATTTTTCTGTTTCTAGGCGCAGCCAGCACGATTGTTTTGATGAGACGCAGGTGGGCGCCGAAAATCAATGGGGCCGACGAAGCAACATTACCTATCAGCAGCACAGCCTTAAGCCGTAGCCAAGCATAGGGTCGCCTCACGCTTTTTCTATCAAATTAGAATTATAATTGCCAGTAGGAGACAGATTTCATGGGTATGGATATTCTAAGAAACATGATGCTCGGCTTACTTTTTGTCGCGTCCTGTGATGCTTTGGCTTTTGTAGAACCTAAAAGTAATAGCGAAGCATGGGTCTACTTCGGCACTCATGGAGATTACATTTATAACGCTGTCTTCAATCTTGAAAATGGCAGTTTCTCAAACATACGAAAAGCGGCAAGCGTGGTTCGGCCCACCTGGTTTGTTCAAGATCCTGGCGGTCATCACCTGTACAGCGTCAGTGAAGTTGGCAACAACGGCGATTCAAATGGCCAGGTTGTAGCGTTCAGTATGGATCAAAGGTCCGGTGTGTTAACGGAACTCAATCGCGTCGAGTCGGGCGGAAGTGGCCCTACCAACATGGTCTACAATAAATTCCAGAACAGCCTTGTTGTAGCCAATTATGGGGGCGGGCAGGTTGCGGTTTTACCCCTTTCAGCCGACGGCAAGATTCAGCCAGTGAGTTCGGTGCTCGCGGATTTCGGCAAGGGGCCAACGCCCAGGCAGACACAGGCTCATGCTCACAGCATCACGTTAGTTAAAAACAGCCACGACGTGCTGGTGCCCGACCTTGGGGCGGACAGGGTTTTTATCTACCAGTTGAAGGGCAAGTATAAACAGTTAAGCAAAGGCTCAACGCCATTTGTTCAAATGGCACCGGGCACGGGGCCGAGAGGCATCGAATTTCAAAAGGATGGACAGCACGGGTTCCTGCTATCTGAGCTCTCAGCGCAGGTACGTTGCGTGACGTGGAATCCAGAGACGAAAACGCTAAGTTATGGCGCCTCAGTTGATACGTTCCCCTCTGGGTTTACTGGACCGAAAAGCGCGTCGTCGATGAAAATTGGTCCCAATGAGAAATTCCTGTACGTCGCCGATCGAAGTACGGATACGCTGGTGGTTTATCGCATCGATCAGGGTTCCTGTCTTGAACCGATCCAGCGTATCAGCTCGGGTGGTAACTATCCGTGGCAATTGTCTATTGCTCCTGCCGGTCATTGGTTGGTCGTTGCCAACCTGAAATCCGATAATGTGACCTCTTTCAAGATCGACAATCAATCAGGCAAGCTCGCGCCGAGCGGTTTTCAGGCGATTATCCCGGAACCAGTATTTGCCCATTTTGTGAACTCGGACAAACACTAGTCAGCGTGTCGGCGCGGCCCCCTTCCTATAGGCTCGGCCCCGCCGCAATGATACGTTCATCAACTCCGCTGAACTGGGTGAAATTATTGATGAACTGTCCAGCCAGATTCCTCGCTGTGGCGTCAAATGCCTCTTTGTCCGCCCAGGTATTGCGCGGGTTGAGCAGCCGGGTCTCAACGCCCGGAACCGCCCTGGGAACCGACAGGTTAAGGCCCGGCAGATGTTCAGTCTCAACCTGTGCGAGGGCACCACTCTGAATCGCGGCGATGATTCGGCGCGTCGTCGGAATGCTGAAGCGCTCGCCAGTGCCATAGGCGCCGCCGGTCCAGCCAGTGTTGACCAGGTAGACCTGCGAGCCGAATTCCTCAATGCGTTTGACCAGCAGGTCGGCGTACTCACGCGCTGGACGCGGCAAGAACGCTGCGCCAAAACAGGTGGAGAAGGTCGACTTGATACCGCTGCCTGAACCCATTTCGGTAGAACCAACCAGCGCCGTGTAACCAGACAGGTAGTGGTACGCCGCCGCGTCCTTACTCAGGATCGATACTGGCGGCAGCACACCGGACAGGTCGCAGGTCAGGAAGATGATCGCCTGCGGTTCGCCAGCCTGGTTGTCCTTGGTACGTTTTTCGACGTGCTCCAGCGGGTAAGCGCACCGGCCATTTTCCGTCAGGCTGGTATCGGTGTAATCGGCTGTTCGGGTTTCACTCAAGACGACGTTCTCGACGAGGGCCCCGAAACGTATCGCATCCCAAATGATCGGTTCGTTCTTCTGGCTCAGGTCAATGGTCTTTGCGTAGCACCCTCCTTCCAGGTTGAACACCACATCCTTGCCCCAGCCGTGCTCGTCGTCACCGATCAGGTAGCGTTCAGGGTCTGCGGACAGCGTAGTCTTACCGGTGCCGGACAAACCAAAGAACAGTGTGGTGCTGCCATCGTCACCCACGTTGGCGGAGCAATGCATGGGCAGCACTTCATTGTGCGGCAGCAGGAAGTTCTGCACCGAGAACATCGCTTTCTTCATTTCGCCGGCGTACTGCATGCCGGCGATCAGCACTTTACGCTTGGCAAAGTTGAGGATTACACAACCTTCGCTCCTGGTACCGTCCCGCTCAGGATCGCATTGGAAACCCGCAACGTTGAGGATCTGCCACACGTCCTTGTCCTTGGGGTTATAGACCTCAGGGTGAATGAACAGGTTTTGTCCAAAGAGATTCTGCCAGGCAGTCTGTGTGGTCATGATGACCGGCAGGTAATGGTTCTGATCGGCGCCCACGTGGACCATCGAGACAAACCGCTCGCAACCGGCCAGATAGCCCTCGACGCGCTCCCAGAGCGCATCAAACCGGTCCGCATCAAAAGGACGGTTGACCTTGCCCCAATCGATTTCATCGCTTGTGCCAGGCTCTTTGACGATGAAACGGTCCTGGGGCGAACGCCCGGTGCGCTCGCCCGTGGTCACGACCAGGGCACCGGAGTCGGCTAGCTGGCCTTCACCACGCTCAATCGCTTTTTCAATCAGTCGAGCGCGGCTCGGATTGATGTGTACAGCACGTTCAGTTGTTACGGTCATTTCGGTTCCCTTGGCATGGCGCCAATGTGTCGAGCTGTCGCAGTCACGTAGTGGAAAGACCCAGCACAACCCGTTTAAAAGGCATGCCGGATGACCGCGCCCCCGCGTGCTCTCAACCGAGGTGCGTGGGGGGCGCAGTCATCCGGCACTACGCTTGGGTCTATCGTTTTATGGTTGGCTCGGCAGCGTTTAGCCCAAGCTGCCGGTCACGTCGTCGAACAGTTCGTCAACCGACATGGCACGCGGAATGATCTTCTGGTCGAGTGCCCAGTCGATCGCGGTCTGCAGCCCCTTGCGGTTGGCCTCAAGACCTAGCGGCGGGAATACCGCAGGAACACCGCCTTCAGTGAGCGTGCGGCTCTCGGCAATCATCCGGTAGATCTCTTTCACGGCCTCGGGGTGTTGCTTGGAGACCTCCTGATGAATAGCGAACATATGGTTGATTGGCACAAAGCCTTCGCGTTCGTACCAGGACTTGGCGGCGTTATGCGCATCGGGCACCAGCGTGCGTACGCGTAAATCTTTGGGCATGTCTTCGCCCAGCAGGGCTGCATCAAGCTCACCATCAAGCATCATCTGCGGGATGCTGGAACCTGCAGGCAGGCGGACGCAGTTTGCCGGGTCATGGTATTCAGCCAGGTGGCCGTCGCCGAGCGTCATCCAGGTGACCTTGTCCAGGTTGACGCCGTACTCATGGCGCAACACGCCGCGAATCCACAACGCGGTAGTCTGCGAATAGGTGCGCACGCCCACTCGCTTGCCTTCGATGTGCTTTGGGTCAAGGTGCCCGAAGTCGATGTTGAATCCGGCACAGTGGTGCTGGAAGCGCCCCGAAATCGGCGCAGGTAACAGCACGTAAGGTTTGCCGTAGGCCTTGGCCTGCAGGAACGTAACGATGGCCAGTTCACCGGCATCGAACTTGTTCTCGCGCACCATGGCCTTGAAGCCGTTGTGCGCCGGGGTAGGGCCGCAGTAGTCGAGCGTGACGAGGTCGGACTTCACGCGTCCATCCTTCATCGCCTTGGTAACCGGATAATCAGCCAGGTTTGTGCGCAGGGTCAGCGCCATGGGAATCTCCTTGGAATGTGGGGCTGGTTCAGAGTTTGACTTCGATCAGGCAAGGGCCCGGCTCTCGGGTCGAATTGGCCATGGCCCTATAGAAACCTTCAGCGGTATCCACGGCGACGCTTGGGACCCCCATGCTTTTCGCCATGGCTTGCCAATCGATGCTCGGACGGTCGATGTCGATCATCGATAGCGCGCGCTCTCCAGGCGTTCCGGCACCCATGTTGGCGTACTCGGCCTTGAGAATGGCGTAGGTGTTGTTGGCGAAGATGATCGTCGTGACGTTCAGGTTCTCGCGGGCCTGGGTCCACAGTGACTGGATTGTGTACATCGCGCTGCCATCACCGACCATACAAAACACCCGGCGGTCCGGGCAGGCCAGCGCCGCGCCGGTAGCCACAGGCGTGGCGTAGCCGATGGATCCGCCCATGTTATTGATGAGGTCGTGCGGCTGCGCCCCGATGGTCAGCCCGATGGACTCGCGGCCCGTGGTCAGCGACTCGTCCACCAGGATGCAATGCTCGGGCATGGCAGCTGCCAGTGCGTGGGCAATGCTAGTGGGGTTGAGTGCGCCGGTTGGAACTGCAGTCTGGATACGCGGCTGGAGCATCGCGGACACATGGGTGGCCCCCAGCGCATGCAGCAACATGTCAAAAGCGAGTTCGCTGTCCTCGTCCGCCTCGACGAGTTCATGCACCGTCGTGCCTTCGGCCTTGAGTAGGCTCGGCTTGTCCGGGTAGGCAAAGAATGCCACCGGCTCCCGGGTCTCGACCGTGATGATGTGCTTGAAGTCCTTGAGGTAGGCCATGGCCTGCGGAACTGCGTAAGGAATGCGCGAGATGGGTACGAAACCTGCGCCTCGCTCGATACGTGCGGTGAAGAACTGCGAGCCCAATTGAGCCCCGGTGGCTGCGGCTACACGCCCGGCCTTCTCCAGCGCCCCGCCGCGTGTAGCCTTGTTGGCGAGGATGATCAGTGTTGGCTCACCGCGGCGCAGTACGCGAGCGACATGCTCGACGCGCTCGACGCTCGGTGTCTTGCGCCTGGCTGCCGCAGATGGCGGTAGCACGGGGGCTGCGCCGGCCTGCTGCCACGACACGTCGCCAGGCAGGATCAAGGTGGCGATCTGTCCGGGATGCTCACTGGCCTTGGCCACCGCCTGGGCGGTGTCCCAGGCGATGGAGTCGGCAGATTCCGCGCGGCGCACCCAGTGACTCAGCGGGCGCGCCAGGCCTTCGATATCGGAGGTCAGCGGCGGGTCGTACTTGAGGTGTGACGCGGAATGCTCGCCAATGATGTTAACCATGCCCGATGAGGCACGCTTGGCGTTGTGGATGTTGGCAAGGCCATTCGCCAGGCCAGGCCCCAAATGCAATAGCGTCGAGGCTGGCTTGTCCTTCATCCGGTACCAGCCGTCGGCAGCGCCAGTGGCGACACCTTCGAACAGGCACAGCACGCTGCGCATTTGCGGGTTGCCCCCCAGTGCCGCAAGAAAATGCATCTCCGAGGTGCCCGGGTTGGCAAAGCAAATGTCCACGTCCTGATCGATCAGGGTCGCGACGAGACTTTCTGCGCCGTTCATCGCATCAGTACCCCGCCAGTTCGCGAGCCTGGCCAACCACACCGTAAGAGCGTTTTGGTGCCGACAGCAGCACGCGGTAGCCCTCGTCTAACAGGCGACGATGGTTGTTAGCGGTCACATGCGGATTGCCGACGATCACGTCGTGCTTGCGGCAGGTCTCGACGATACGGCGCATCGCGTCCTGGACTTGCGGATGCTCATACTGGCGTGGGAAGCCCAGTTCCTGACTGAGGTCGCCTTCGCCGATCAAGATGAAACCGATGCCCGGTACGTTGGCGAGAATATCGTCCAGGTTCTCGATGGCCTGGGTGCTCTCGCACATCAGGCCCACCAGGATTTCACCCTGGGGCGCCAGAGGCCAGACGTCGGCCTTCTCGTAGTACTCGCCCATGGTCAGGCCCCAATAGCGCGCGGCGTTGGCCGGGCCGTCGCCGCGCACGCCCTTGGGCTCGTAGAGCGCCGCGCCTTTGGGGCGGGCATAACGGCAGGAGGCTACCGCGTTGTAGGCCTGCTCGACGGTGGCCACGTGCGGCCAGATCACGCCATAGCAGCCGCGATCCAATACCTGCTTGGCGAAGGTCTGGTTCATCTCGATGCCGTTGGCCGGGATGCGAGCGATCGGCGTCACCCGTGGCGCTACCGAGCCCGATTCGGCGATCTGTTTGCGGTTCAGCATGTATTGCAATGAGTCGCCCAAGGCGCTGACATCGTACGGGTTGTGCTCCATCTCGTAGACGATGCCGTCGTACGGGGAGTCGCTCATCTCTATGGCGGTCTGTTTGTCCAGCTTGGCGAAGGCCATGTAGGCTGGCTTGCCTGACTCGAGGGCGCCGATGATGCTGTTGAGACGTGTGTTGCTCATGTTCACTTCCTCATGAAATGGAGTCAGCCTCAGCGCAAGGCCGGGTACAGCGTTTGCGCGGTCTTGCCGAAGATCCAGGTGCGCTCTTCGTCGGTGAGGCAGGCCAGGCCTTTCTCGGCAATCGCCAGAATTTCCTTGAGGGTGCCGGGCGAGGTAGGGAAATTGGAGCCCCAGGCCAGGTGCTGTGCACCGAACGCTTCAACGACCAGGGGGAAGAAGGTCTCGGCGCTGGCCTTGTCCTTTTCCACATCGGCGAAGATGCGCGGTGTCAGCTTCAAGTAGATGTTGGGCAGGTCGGCGAGCGCGAACAGGCTGGCGGCGTTGGCGTAGGGTGGGCCGTCGAGTACGTCCGGGCGGCCGAGGTGATCGAGGATGATGTTTACCCCGGGGAATTTCTCGGCCAGCATGCGCACATAAGGCAAGCCGGTCGGGCCAGTCTGGATGCACATCGGCAGGTTCAGTTGCGCGAGCATTTCCCAGGCCTTGAAAGACTTGGGGTTATCGAGCTCGCTGGGGTCAAAGTCTTTGGTCGAGCCGCCGGTGAAGATGCGCAGGCCGGCGAGGCCCTTGTTGACCCAGGTTTTGATGACCGCGGGCACATCGTCGGCCAGCATATCCACTGAGCCAACGGCGACGAGCCGATCCTTGTACTGGTTGCAGCCGTCGACAACGTAGCTATTGTCGAACCCGTAGGTCGTCGATGAGTGCACGACGGCGGCTTTGGCGACGCCTGCCTCGTCCATGGCTTGGACCAGTGTTTGGACGGTGCTCGGTCGCTCTTGCGACCAGTCCGAACGCTTGCCGAACAGCGGTGCGGGCGGGTAGCGATTCTCGTCGTCAGAGATGATGTGCGGGTGGATATCGATGATGTTCATGGTCTGCCCTTGCCTTATTTGCCTTTGGCCTTCAGATGCTTGTCGAGACGCGGATAGACGCGCCTTACGTTGCCTTCGAAGATGGCGTGACGGTCGGCATCGGAAAGCGCCGTACAGGCATCCAGGTAACGCTTGGTATCGTCAAAGTACTGATCGGTGTCCGGGTCCCTGCCGCGTACGGCGCCGACCATTTCCGAGCCGAACAGGA
Organism: Pseudomonas abieticivorans; assembly: GCF_023509015.1. Lineage (NCBI taxonomy): Bacteria > Pseudomonadati > Pseudomonadota > Gammaproteobacteria > Pseudomonadales > Pseudomonadaceae > Pseudomonas > Pseudomonas abieticivorans. Next base: position 355,170 of record NZ_CP094975.1, on the reverse strand, counting down.
CGTTGCTGGTGGGCACGACTTTGGTCAGCAACTCGACGCCTGGGTGGTGGTAGACGCAGGTGTCGAAGAACACGTTGTCCAGCAGACCTTCCAGTGGGCGCTTGGCCATCTCCAGCGACATGCCGCGGTAGCGACCCCAGTGGTAGGGCACGGCGCCGCCGCCATGGGGAATGACCAGGCGCAGGGTGGGGAAGTCCTTGAACAGGTCACTTTGCAGCAGTTGCATGAAAACCGAGGTGTCGGCATTCAGATAATGCGCACCGGTACCGTGGTGGCAGGGGTTGCACGAGGCTGCGACGTGGACCATGGCAGGTACGTCCAGGTCGCACATTGCCTCGTAAAGTGGGTACCACTCGCGGTCGGTAATAGGCGTGCCGGTCCAGTAGCCGCCGCTCGGATCAGGGTTCAGGTTGCAGCCCACGAAACCCATCTCCTCGACACAGCGACGCAGTTCGGCAATGGAGTTCTTCGGCGGCGCCAGTGGCGACTGTGGGAGCTGGCAGACCGGCACGAAGTTGTCAGGGTAGATGTCGCAGACCCGGCGCACGAGATCGTTGGAGATTTCAGCCCATTCCAGGCTGGTGCGTTCGTTGCCCAGGTGGTGGCTCATCAAGCCGGCGATCGGCGAGAACAGTGTAAGGTCGCCGCCGCGTTCTTTCTGCAGGCGCAACTGACCGTTACCGACACCTTCGCGGATCTGCTCGTCGGTCACCCGGGCGCCAGACAGTGGCGGGGCGTTGAGCGGGTCGTCGGCGAACTCGATTTGTTTGGCGCGCCAGTCACGGAACGAAGCGGGTACGGTCGTGAAATGACCGTGGCAATCAATAATCATAATCTGCTCCGGCAAATTCAGGCTTGGGGATCTACGAACAGCTCGTCCATGGACATGCGACGCGGTGTCAGGCCCTGCGCGAATGCTGTCGATTCCAGCGCCTCGATGGTCTTGCGGTTGGCTTCGATGCCGTAAGGCAGCGGGTCGTGGCCGACGACTTTGCGCAGTTCGAGATACTTTTTATCGGTCTCGCTGGTGGCATCGCCGCTATCAAGCCGGGCGAGGTAGTCCTGTTTGGCTTTCTCGAAGGCGTTATAAATGGACTTGGCTACCCACGGGTGTTCGGCAAGAATCGAGTCTTTGACGACGATGGTGCCGTGCATTGGGTAGACGCCGGTACGGGCGTAGTACTCGGCTTCGATCTCTGCGGCATTCGGGAAGAGATCGGGATAGTTGGCCTCGACTTCCTTCCAGCCGTCTGTAGGGTTGCCTGTGCGGCCGATACCGGCGGCGGCGCCAAACCCTGCAGCCAGTTCGCCGTCAGCCATCATGTCGGCCAGTGGGCGAGTGGCGTGGATAACGTTGGATGGCAGCTTGAGCTGCGTCACATGCTCTTCGTCGTCGACGACCCAGGTGACCTTGCTCGAGTCGAGGCCGAACTCGTCCATCAGCACCTGACGGGTCCACACGCCAGTAGTCACCGAGTAGGCACGCACGCCGACTTTCTTGCCTTCAAGATCCTTCGGTGCCTTGATACCGGCATCCGGACGGACCAGCAGCCCTGAATGGTGGAAGCGACGCACGACGAAAATCGGCAAGGCTACGAAGGGAGCACCGTAGGCGCGAGCGATAATGTAGGTGGTCGGGGCAATTTCGCAGACATCGAATTCGACATCGCGGACCATGCGACGGAAAGCGGCGATTTGTGGTTTGACTGTGACGAATTCGGCATCCACGCCTTCGATCTTGATGGCGCCGCTGCGAATCGCCGCGGTGTGTGGGTGGTCGGCGATAGCAATCTTGAGATGAACTGACATTGATCTTTCCTGAGTGGTGATTTTTGTCAAACGACTACTTGCAGGTGTGCACTTGAGCCGCTGCATTGAGTAGCGCCAAGGTCTCTGCGGGCCTTGAGGTGCAACAGGGCATCCACCGGGTTTTATTTCATCGCTATCTGGTTGGCCGGTGGGCGCGTTCGTATGGTGCTCGCGAGTTGCTCACCGGTCGATTGAGTAAAAATGGGTTAGGCTTAACGAAATGGTAAAGCTACTGAGGAGCACCGCATGGCAGAGTTCGACTGGTACCTGCAGGTCAACCTGAAGGCGCGGCACCTGCGCCTGCTGGTGGCGATCGACACGTACCGCAACTTGACCCAGGTGGCCGAGGTCACTCATGTGACCGTGCCTGCCGTGTCGAAGTCGTTGACCGAACTCGAGCGAGGCCTTGGGCTCGCTTTGTTTTCACGCACCGCGCAGGGCTTGATGCCCACCCCCTATGGCGACTGCCTGATTCGGCACGCGCGATCTATGTTGACGGTCCTGCATGACGCCCGCGACCAGCTCAAGGCCTTGAGTTCGGGGGCTGAGGGCAAGATCCGCATTGGCATGCTACCTGCCTCGGCCTCGGTGCTGCTGCCCCAAGCGCTGAGCCTGCTCAAGCAACGCTCGCCCAGCACCAATGTGACGATCATCGAGGGTACGATTGAGGTGCTGCTGCCCGAGCTCTGGCAGGGCCGTCTCGACTTGGTGGTAGGCCGCTTGCCGCCCCCGGGCACACTCGGTAGCTTCGAGGAGCAGGAATTGCTCGAGGAACCGGTGGTACTCATGACAGGCCTGCATCATCCATTGGCTCGCAAGAAAACAGTGGAGTGGTCGGATCTGAGTTCTTACTCCTGGATATTGCCGCCGCCCGGCTCGCTATTACGCGATCCGCTGGAGCGGGTGCTGGAAGCCAATGACGTACCGCTGAGCAGCAACTACATCGAGACGCTCTCGATTCACGTCGTCCGCGCGCAACTGCGTGTCTCTGATTCCATTGCGATAATGGCGGTGTCGATCGCCAGTGATCCCGTGCAGCCACTGCATGTGTTGCCATTGAGCCTGCCTCGATTGGTTCGTCCGGTTGGCGTGCTGTGGAATCGCAGCCGTGGTCTGACACCCAGTGCTCAACTGATGGTCCTGTGCCTGGAAGAGGCTGCCGGGCATCAGTCGGCGCGACTGAGGGGCATTTCACACGCGTAGTCGCGCTGTGCCAAATCCGAGCGACGGCCCCCTAATCAGGTTTTAACGTGGGCATCCACCGCTGCCATGGGTTAACCATTCGCTTAAACCATGGGTGGCTTTTCTCAATGGACCCTTGGGGGGCGCCCCGACACTATCTCGGCACGCCTTCTCAGCGTGTACCAGCCCCCCTAATGACATACCTGAAAAGGATGCCCCATGAGCGTCGTATCTTCTTTCGTCCCCCACGGGCAGCACTTCATCGCGGGTGCGCAGATTGCAACGCAAGCACAGTTCAGTTCTGCCCCGACCCACGGCCCCGCGCACTCCTTCTCGGTGGGTACGCCCGCTCTTGTAGATCAGGCTTGCCGTGCCGCCGAAGAGGCTTTCTGCTCCTTCGGCTACAGCTCTCGTGAGGACCGCGCGGTCTTTTTGGAGGCCATTGCGGATGAAATCGAGGCGCGAGCAGAAGCCATTACGGAGATCGGAAGCCAGGAAACCGGTTTACCTGTGGCCCGGCTGATTGGCGAGCGCGGACGAACAGTGATGCAACTGCGTTTGTTTGCAGCCCATATCCGTCAAGGTGACTACCTGGACCGGCGCAACGATACCGACCTGACTAACCCTCAATCCGCGTCGAGTCCCAAGCTGCGCTTGATGCAGCGACCAATTGGCCCGGTCGCGGTATTCGGTGCCTCGAACTTCCCGCTGGCGTTCTCGGTGGCAGGGGGCGATACCGCTTCGGCCCTGGCCGCAGGGTGCCCCGTCGTGGTCAAGGGGCATTCCGCGCATCCCGGCACTTGCGAAATCGTCGCGCAAGCGGTAGTTGCCGCCATTACTCGCTGCGGTATCCATCCAGGCGTCTTCTCGCTGGTTCAAGGCGGGCGGCGCGACGTGGGCGAAGCGCTTGTCCAGCACCCATTGATCCGCGCCGTGGGGTTCACCGGCTCGTTTGGCGGGGGCCGTGCGCTGTTCGACCTGTGCATGGCGCGTCCCGATCCGATCCCGTTTTTCGGTGAGCTGGGATCGGTCAATCCGATGTTTTTGCTGCCTGCCGCTCTTGCTGCGCGCAGTAAGGAAATCGGTGCGCACTGGGCCGCTTCGCTAACCATGGGCGCGGGGCAGTTCTGCACCAATCCTGGCATCGCCGTGGTGATGTGTGGCGCTGACGGCGTCGACTTTGCCGAAGCCGCCCAATCTGCCCTGAGCCAAACCCAGTCGCAGCCAATGCTCACCGCCGGCATTGCGGCGGCCTACCGCAGCGCACGCGACCGCATTGCCGCACAAGCCAGTGTGCGGTCGCTACTGACTTCGTCCTGCGACCTGCGTGACGCCACGCCTGACCTCTTCTGCGTGACCGCCCGGGAATGGCTGGGCAATCACATGCTAGCCGAAGAGGTTTTCGGTCCGCTGGGCATGATCGTTACAGTGCAAAGCCTCGCAGAAATGCGTGAAGTCGCCACGTCGCTCACCGGGCAATTGACCGCCACTCTTCACATGGATGAGGCCGATTGCGCGATAGCCAAAGGCTTGCTGCCGATCCTTGAGCGCAAGGCCGGGCGTTTACTAGTCAATGGGTACCCCACTGGCGTGGAGGTCTGCGATGCAATGGTCCATGGTGGTCCTTACCCAGCGTCCACGAACTTTGGCGCCACCTCGGTCGGCACGCTTTCCATTCGACGCTGGTTGCGTCCCGTTTGTTACCAGAACCTCCCTGAAAGCGTATTGCCGAAGGATCTGCAGTAACACCGACAAAAGAAGCCTATGCCCGCATTTGGCATTCCCTGGATGATCAGGGAATGTCGAGTGCGGGCCTTTGGAGTGAACGATGTGTGGAGGATCACTCAGCCTGCGTCCATTGATGGGCGGGTGCGCTTGGCTTTGGTCGAGGGTGCTGTAGCGGCGAGGCCCGTGAGAAGATGCTCAGCGGCCCCTTGTAGGCACGAAACCATGAGTTGCGCACTAGGTGTCAGGCCACGGTTGCGGTTCCACAATACGCCGGTCGGGCGCAGTAGCCTGGGGAGGCTTAATGGGAGTTTATGGAAAGGTTGTACAGGGTCATTGGCCAGTGACTCGGCCATGACCGCGATGAAATCCGATACTTGAAGATGTGCGCGCACAACGTGAATCGAGAGCGTCTCGATATAGTTGTTGCTCAATGGTACATCATTGGCTTCGAGTGCCCGCTCCAGCGGATCGCGCAGAATCGAGCCCGGTGGCGGCAATATCCAGGGGTAGGCGCAAACGTCCGACCATTCCAAGGTCTCCCTTCGAGCAAGCGGATGGTGACGGCCGGTCATTAGCACTACCGGCTCTTCGAGCAGTTCTTTTTCCTCGAAACTGCCGAGCGTATCCGGGGGCGGCAAACGACCTACTACCAAATCGAGACGGCCCTGCCAGAGGTCCGGCAGCAGCGACTCTGTGGTGCCTTCGATTACCGTCACATTGGTACCCGGCGATTGCTGCTTGAGGAAACTCAGCGCCTGCGGCACCAGCACCGAAGCGGAAGCAGGTAACATGCCGATGCGCACCTTGCCTTCGGCTCCCGAGCTCAGGGCCTTCAGTTCATCGCGGGCCTGGTGCAGGATCCCCAACATTGTTCGCGCATGGCGAATGAGACAGTCGCCATACGGCGTGGGCATCAAGCCCCGTGTGGTGCGTGAAAACAAAACCAGCCCGAGCCCACGCTCCAGTTCCGCCAGTGATTTGGACACGGCAGGCACGGTTACATGAGTGACCTCCGCCACTTGAGTCAGATTGCGGTATGTGTCGATCGCCACGAGCAGGCGCAAGTGCCGTGCCTTCAGGTTGATCTGCAAATACCAGTCGAGATGTTTCACATTGTGTGCCTCAGCCGTTTTTAGCGTTCTTCAAGTTGGGTATGAATGGGTCCGACAGGGGCCGCCAGTTTTTTTCAGCTAGAGGACATGACCAGCGAAGTGTTGAGCGCCGGAAACGGACTGCTCAATCTTTACGGTGTCCCAAAAGACGAATTTCGGCTACGCCTGGAAGAGTACCGAGCGGTTGAAGGTGTTGGTGGCGATGCTTGGGCTGCTTGCTCTTTTTCCTGGCGCTTTCCTTAAAGGGGACGCGCTAGAATTTTGCGCGCGTATCGCTGGCGTATCCATTGAGAAAAAAGTTAATGCGTTTGAGGGAATGGTTAAGGGTATGCGTCTGGACATCACGTCCTATGTGATTAAACCGGCTGCCACTTATGCGCAAGCAACTGCTCGATTTCACTTGCCCGCAGCGTCGGCCGCTGCTTAGCGATCCGACGAAGAGCCAGTTCTTGCGCGCAAGAGCTCACGGTCGTATCCGGTTCTCGGCCTAGTTGTTGTCAATGGGGACGGCGCCGTCATCAAGGGCAGGCAAACGCTTTTTGCAAGGCAAGCATGGCGAGCGATGCGCCATCGTAACCCCGTGAGTCGGGATGCTCCTGTAGATAGTTCACGACAATCCGAGCACTTTGAACATTTGCGATTCCGCGGGGGAAGCAGGTGTGCTGGGTTTTAGGTAGATAATCATTTAGCTGAATCAGCGTGCTGCCCACGCCGTTTACTATGCCTAGGCAATAACCGCTTTGGGCGCTGACTTCATTGTTATTCTGGACTGGGGCGATCGCTTGCTTGCAAGCAGACAGCAGCTCGTTCCCATCGCCTGCCAAGGAGTCAGCTGCCGGTGATGCCGCAAGCGCTATTGTCAGGGCGGTGGTAATGATCATTTTCATGCGTCCTGCAGGTCCATGCCATGGGTGCTTGTATTTGAATCTCAAGGATCCTTGAGAGCCAACTGAACGGATCGCTGTTTTAAGCAGGGCTAACCTGCTTATCCTCACGCACATTAAAAACCACTTTCACGCATGAACACCGAAGCCAAATGGATAGCCACATCAGCAAGGTAGCTTCGCTGCTGGCCTCTGATTTTTACATGGCCGCGGGTTTCATGGCGCAGGCTCGCGGCGTTGTCGAACCGGATGCCGACTTGAAATACCGGCGCAACGGGTATCAGGCTCTTTTCCGATGTTGTTGTCGGAATGGGCCCACCAAAGCGTGAAGCCAGCATACGGTAAGGGAGTTGGCTGACCCGGGTGGTGCTGATCGAGAAGACTGTGCCGCTGATGAAGGTCGGTTGGCCCTCTGGATAGAAGTGCACAGAGTCACCCACTGCGATTCGTTGAATCTGATCTTGGGCCACGTAGGCGTCCACCTGCCACCGCACCGGATCTATCAGAACGCCCAACGATTCTTGTGTGCTGACCCACTGCCCAGGTTGAAGGTCAGGATTTGTATCCAGCCACACGCCATCGAAGGGGGCCTGTAGGGTCAGCCGCGTTATTTCGGAACGCGCTGCGCGCGCTTCCTCAAATTGCACGATCATGCGCTGGCGTGTCGCAGTCTGTTCGGCGTAGCCGGTGGGGTCGGCAATCAACCCGGACAGTCGCGCTTCGTAACTGCGCGCATTGGCATTGCTGCTGGCGATTCGCGCGGCAATGTCGGGGTCGTCAAGCGTGACCAAGGCGTCGCCGGCCCGCACGGCACCCTTGGCCTTGATCGATTGCATACGTGCGGGGGCGGGGGCAAATACGCGTAATTGGCGCTCGGCATGGGCGACGCCGTAGGCATCGATTTCGCTGTGCCAGGGTATGGCCAGCAATACCAGTGCGTTTGCCAGCACGGCGCCCAACAGTAGGCGGCGTCGGCTGGGTACCTTGGCGCGATGTTTCCACCAATGCTTGATTTCCCGTATCACCGGCATCGCGATGAACCAGGATAGCTCCACGGCAAAGAGCACGATGCCCAGCAGCTTGAAGAAAAATAGGTAAACCGCGTAGGCGATCCCCAGGAACAAGACCAGGCGATACAGCCAAGTGATGATGGCGAACGTGATCAGCATGCCCCGCCGCTCAGGGCTGAATGACTCGGGCCACGGCTCGCGCAAACCCAGCAGTGAACGGCGGATGGCCACGCGGGCCAGGGCTGAAGCACGTTCGAGCAGGTTAGGGAAGTCCAGCAGGTCCGAGAGGATGAAATAGCCATCGAAGCGCATGAACGGGCTGGCATTGAGTGCCAGCGACAGTGCCCAGCTGGTCGTTGCCAGGTAAAGTAGGGCGTTACGCAGGGCGCCTGGCTCACTCAGTGCCCAGCCCAAGGTGGCCAATGCGGTCGTTAGCGAAATTTTCCGGATGCTACCTCATGGCAGCATTTCTTCTATGAGTGACAGTGAGCTCGGGGATGAATTTGCATCTCGCGCGAAGTCCGGTGAAATAAAGGCTGCGCTCATAGCCTGCTTTTATGCATTTTCGTTCGCAGCGCGTCCGGATATGCTAGCAAACAAGGGTATTGCATTACTTCGAGAATACGACGATCTGTTCGAGATCGGCCCGTATAAATTGGGGTTGATACCAACTGCTGCGGAATGTCCCCGCCATCGAGCAAGCGGGTGGGTGGCAATTTGATTGCGGATGGGGTATCAAAGGGGAACTGGCGTGTGGCCGGATAATTTAGGTATCTTGAATGCAGGCTCCAACTGACAATCTTTACAAATTTATGGCTATCGCGGGCCTGGTTTGTTCTTTGTTTTTCTATTTCGATTATCACAAGCGATATGATGCTCTAATCGAGACTATTAATCTCCGTAAAATGGAAGCTGTGATTATCTCTGCCAAAGTCGAGGCAATTCAGGGTAAGCAGGATCTCCTAAAAGAACGGATGGCTGAGGCGGAAAAAAATAAAGAAAAATTGGAGGCTTGGCTGGAACTTCGCAAGTCTTGGGAAAACAGTCAACCTTTAATAGATGAGGTGAGTCTGCTACAGGCTCAAAATGTGCAAAATGTTGAGTTTGTGAAGGAGTCAATTGCAGAGCTTGATTATCTGCTGTGCCTTTATAAATGGCTGGGGATTCCGTCGTTGCTGCTTAGTGTCATAGGAATGATATTGTGGTATGTAATGACTCAAAGATTTCTGGATATTAAAGAGAGGAAAGTTTAGTCGTAACTTAAATGATAAATATCAGTGAGGTCATTTAGACCGTCTGCGTTGCTCAATCGCTTGGATTTCGCGCGATTTCTCTGCGCGATTCACGCTCAAACGTCCGCGCCACGTTTTCGCTAATCGTGACTTTATGGCGCTGACTTTCAATCGCCTGATAGGACATTTCGTATTACCCCTTCGCCTTCTCCAACAACCCCGCAATCCCCTCCAGCAAAACCAAATCCCCCTCATCCAGCTTCCCCCTCGCCGCAGCCCGCGCCAATTTTTCAATTACCGCCACCGCCCGAGGCGAAGCCTGCCGCAATACCGCCTCATGTGCCAACGCCCCCAACCGCTCCTCAACCGCAAGTGCCTCGGAACCTACAGATGAGGGATGCACCAACACCCCCGGCAGCAACCCAATCTTCTGCTCCAACGACAACGCCGCCTTTTCTCCAAGCGAACGATGCCCATTGAGAATCTGCGACAGGTACGAAGCATCCAAATCATGCTGGTCGGCGAATTCTTTTTGGCTGAGGGGGCCAATCACGCGCCGCAGCGCGTCTACTCGAAGGGTTTTGATATCCATGGTTCGATAGTGTCTGCGCGTTAGCAAACAGTAAATTACAAAAGCTATTGATCATTGGTTTAGCATTTTGTAATCTGTGGTTTTCAGGCCGTTGCGCGATGCAACGGCCGCTTGTTCAAGGATCAGAGCTGCCATGCCGAGTACTCATGCCCACGATTTCGCTTACACCTCCCACAACCTCGCGATGCTTCGCGTGCGCGAAGGCATTCCTATGAGCGATGCGCTTGTTCAAGCTCTCGACTATTTGAAAAGCGCCAATGCTTCGAATGAGGAACTCAACGAAAGCATCCCGATTCACAACCGCGTGCTCAGCCGGGCAACCTCGTTGAGCGTGATCTTGTAACCCAGGCTCGCCACCACTTCACCGATATCGCCGACCAAGCGGCCATCCAGCGTGAAAGGCTTGCCGGGATAGGCAGCCTTTAGCTTTGAAACGGCTTCAAACAGCTGCTCCAACGCCCGATTGATCTGACCCTGAATATCCTCTCTCATCACCCGCCCCCGGCAGCCGCGAAAACTAATAAATCCCCATGGCCCCCTCAATACTTCGCACCATCGAAACCAACCGCGGCCCAATATCATTCATCAACTGCCCCTCGCTCAACATAAACGCCGGCACCCCGCAGTTAAACACCAAAATCTCACCATCGGCCATGGCCCGCATCGGCACCGCCACCGCATGAATCTCACGCCTTAAATCGCCATAAGACACACAAAACCCGCGCTCCTGAAACTCCTGGATGCTCTCCTCGATGCGACCCTGGAAAGTGTTCCAGTCCTCAGGCGTCCGCACTTTGATTTCGTTAAGCAGCGCCGTGCGGTCTTCGCGTGAAGACGCGGCAATCAGTGCGCGCCCCATGGCCGTCCTCACGATGGGGTAGCTCAGGCCCACGTCTGGCGGATGGCTCATGGGGGCGGCGCTGCGGCTGCTTTCCAGGTACACCACGCTCAGGCGGTCGCGCATGCCGATGGATACGGAGCCGCGGATGTGGTCGGCCAACTCCTTCATGAACGGTCGGGCGATTTGCCGGATGTTGAGGCTGGCGAGCAGCGGGTAGCCCAGCGAGAGCACGGCCGAGCCCAACTGGTATTTGTTGTTGAGCCGGTTGATGCGCAGGTAGCCCAGGCGCACCAGGGTGTAGGTGAAACGGGAAATCGTGGCCTTGGGCATGCCGGTGCGGGCCACAAGCTCGGCGTTGCCCAGTTGGGTGGTGCGTGCGGTAAAGCAGTGCAGGATTTCCAGGCCGCGGGCCAGGGTCGCGGCAAATTGCCGGTCATCGGCGAATTCATCCGACAGGTAATGCTTGGTGGGTGAGTGCCAATCCGCGGGCGCAGCCCCCTGCCAGGACGCCCCTGGCGCCCCGCGTTCGTGCTTTTTATCGTTATCCATGCTCGCCTCGACGATTCGACAATCTATAAAGATAGTCCCACCAGTGTTCCGACTATTCAAACTGTGTTCCGCAGAGCCGAACGATACTTGAGTGGCCGATGTATCCGGCGCCAACTGTTGAGCAACAACTATAAAAAAGCGGTAGGAGGCAAAATGGTTCGCGATCAGCAGTCGTTCGAGGTGTTTTTGCGTGAGGTTCGCCAGTTCGTTCGCGAGCAGGCGATGCCCAGAGAGGCACAGATCGAACGGTCCGACGAGGTGCCCGCCGATCTGGTGCAGGCCCTGCGTGAGAAAGGTTACTTCGGCTGGAGCATCCCCCCCGCTTACGGCGGCGCCGGGCTTACCACCGAAGAGCTGGTGCTGGCGGCTTTCGAGCTGTCGCAATGTTCGGTGGCGGTGCGGGCCCGCGTTGGCACCAATACCGGCATCGGCTCCGAAGGCATCGTGGTGGACGGGACCGAGGCGCAAAAGCAGCGTTACCTGCCACGCATGGCCAGTGGCGAATGGACCGCGTGCCTGGCGGTCACTGAGCCTGAGGCCGGCTCCGAAGCCACCCATGTGCAAACCACCGCCAGGCGCGAAGGTGATACCTACGTCCTCGATGGTGTGAAGTGCTACATCACCAATGGCCCGATTGCCGATGTGTTCACCGTCACCGCCCGCACCGCACCGGGCAGCCAGGGCGCCAAGGGCGTGTCGGCGTTTATCGTCGAGCGCGGCATGCCGGGGCTGTCCACGGGCGAGCCTTACCGCAAGATGGGCCAGGCCGGTTCACCCGTGGGCGAGGTTTACTTCAAGGGCTGCCGGGTGCCGGCGGCCAACCTGATCGGCGGTGTCGAAGGCAACGGCTTCAAGACCGTGATGAAAACCCTGAACAAACAGCGTATCCACCTGGCGGCCCTGTCCACCGGGCCAGCCATGCGTATGTTGGAGATGGCCATCGAGCACACCACCCAACGTGTGCAGTTCGGCCAGCCGGTGGCGAACTTCCAGTTGGTGCAGGCCATGATCGCCGATTGCGAGACCGAGATATTCGCTGCCCGCTCCATGGTGCTCGAAACCGCCCGCAAGCGTGACCGTGGCGAGGACGTGGTGCTCGAGGCGTCGATGTGCAAGTACTTCGCCACCGAGATGTGTGGGCGCGTGGCCGACCGCTGCGTGCAGATGTTCGGCGGGGCGGGGTACGTGGCCGACTATGCGGCCATCGAGCGCTGGTACCGCGATGTCCGGCTGTTTCGCCTTTACGAGGGCACCAGCCAGATCCATCAGCTGAACATTGCCAAGCAGGTCCTCGCCGCCCATCGCTAAGGCGAGCGCCGGCTCATCTCCTCTGTTGCAGGAAGTCGTCATGTCCACGTTCGATTTGTTCTTCAAGCCGCGTTCCATTGCCGTGATCGGCGCCTCGCAGGATCTGGCGTCCATCAGCGGGCAACCCATCGCCCACCTCAAGGCCAAGGCGTTCGGCGGTCACATTCTGCCGGTCAACCCGCGCTACGACGAGGTGGCCGGGCACACCTGCTACCCCGACGTGGCATCGCTGCCGATGGCCCCCGACGTGGCGGTGATTGCGGTCGGTGCCAAGCGCGTGCCGGCGGCGCTCACCGAGTTGGGCAAGAAAGGCTGCCGATTCGCCGTCATCCTGTCTTCAGGCTTTGCCGAGGCGGGGGAGGAGGGCGCCGAGGCGCAACGTCAAATCACCGCCATCGCCCGTTCATTTGGCATGCAGGTGATCGGTCCGAACTGCCAGGGTTACATGAACATCAGTGAGGGTATCCATGTTGGTTTCGGCGCGCCGTATGGCCTGGCTTACCCCAAGGGGCATTTGAGCCTGACCTCGCAAAGCGGTGCGTTCGGCAACTCGATTGTGATGCTGGCAAGCCAGGAAGGCATCGGCTTTCGCCACTACGTTTCCACTGGCAACGAGTCGGTGACCACCTCGCTGGACTTCATGGACGCCATGATCGACGACCCCGAAACCCGGGTGATCGCAGGTTACGTAGAAGGCTTCCAGGACGCGCACCGCTTGCTGTCGATTGGCCGACGGGCGCTGGGTGCCGGCAAGCCGATGCTGATCTGGAAGGTCGGCACCTCGGAAGCGGGCGCCAAGGCTGCCGCGTCGCACACCGCCAACCTGGGTGGGGCCATGGCGCTGTACCGCGCCGCGTTCCGGCAAAGCGGGATTATCGAAGTGCATGATGTGGGCGACCTGGCCGACTGCGCCAAGGCGCTGCTGCCCGGGCGTTTGCCCAAGGGTAACCGGCTGGCCGTCGTCACGATCTCGGGCGGTGCCGGTATTGCCATGGCCGATGGCGCCGCAGCCGGTGGCCTGGCGCTGCCTGAACTGGCCGCCAGTACGGTGCACGCGCTCAAGCAGGTACTGCCTTCGTTCGCGGCCGTCGCCAACCCGCTGGACGTGACGGCGAGCCTGCTTACCGATGCGAGCCTGCTTCGGGTCACCCTGGAAAACCTGGCCGATGATCCGAACGTCGACATGATCGGGCTCGCCTTGGCGGCGGCCAGCGGTACGTTGGCCACTGAGCTTGCCACTGAAATCGTGCGTATTTGCGAGACGCGCGGCATCCCCGTGCTGGTCGCCTGGAACGCCGACCCGGCCTCGGTGCAGGCGGCGTACGACATTCTCGATGCCGCAGGCATCCCGCGCTATCAGTCCCCGGTGCGTTGTGCCCGTGGCGCCAGCGCCCTGTGGGCTTTTGCCGAAGCGCGCAGCCGGGTGGCGCAGGTGTTGAGCGAGCAGCCGCTGGTGCTGGCGCGTCCTGACATGCGTCGGATGATGCACGGCCGCAGCACCGACCTGACCGAGTTCGAGGCCAAGAAGCTCTTGCAGGCCTACGGTATTGGCGTGACCCAAGAGGCATTGGCGACCGACGTCCAGGCGGCCACGCGCATCGCCTCGGCCATGCAGATGCCGGTGGTCATGAAAATCCAATCGGCAGGCATTGCGCATAAAACCGAGGCCGGCGGCGTTCGCGTCGGCGTGCACGGCATTGCGGCCGTGCAGGCCGCGTTCGATGACATTATCCGCAACGCCCGGGCCTATGCCCCGGATGCGGTGCTTGACGGCGTACTGGTGCAGGAGATGATCAGCGGCGCAACCGAATTGATCCTGGGCATCAACAATGATCCGTTGTTCGGCCCGAGCGTGATGGTGGGTTTTGGCGGCATTTTCGCCGAGGTGATCAAGGACGTCAGTTTCGCCCTGGCACCGATCACCCGTTGCGAAGCAGAATCGATGGTGCGGGGGTTGCGTTTGTTTCCGATACTGGACGGCGCTCGCGGGCGGCCCAAGGCCGATGTGAACGCCGTGATCGATGCCCTGATGCGCGCGTCGGCCATGGCGATCGACCTGCGCGAGGGGGTGCAGGAATTCGATATCAACCCGTTGTTCGTGTTGCAGGCCGGAGAGGGGGTGAGGGCAGGGGATGCGCTCGCGAAGCCGTTTGCCCCGGCCTTGAACAGCAACGGTCAATTGCTTTGACCGCGCCTTTGCAGCCCCTGACACTTGCAGCCAACGAGGCTCTCATGAACATGACTCAACAGCATCGCGCTTTTGTAGACCAGTATTCCACCGACGAGGTAGAGCGTACGTACCGCAAGCTGGCGTTACGGCTCATGCCGTTTCTTATCCTCTGCTACATCGTTTCCTATCTTGACCGTGCCAATATCAGTTTCGCCAAGCTGCAGTTCATGAACGACCTGGGTTTTTCCGAGGCCGCCTATGGCTTGGGTGCGGGGCTGTTCTTCATCGGTTACGTGCTGTTCGAGGTGCCGAGCAACCTGTGGATGCAACGTATCGGCGCGCGCCGCACCTTGTTGCGCATCATGATCCTGTGGGGCTTGATCTCCAGCGCCATGATGTTCGTGAACTCGCCCGTGCAGTTCTATGTGATGCGGTTTTTCCTGGGGGCCGCTGAGGCGGGTTTTTTTCCAGGGGTCATCTTGTATCTGACCTATTGGTTCCCGGCCGCGCGCCGGGGCCGCGTGACCGGCTTCTTCATGATGGGCGCCGCCACCGCCGGCATCATCGGCGGCCCGGTGTCGACCTGGATCATGGTGCACCTGGCCGGCCTGCACGGCTTGCACGGTTGGCAATGGCTGTTTTTGCTCGAAGGCCTGCCAGCGGTGGTGTTGGGTGTGGCGGCGTACTTTTACCTGTGCGACCAACCCGCCGATGCAACCTGGCTAAGCGACCGCGAAAAGGCGATCGTGCTGGGTGACCTGGCGGCCGAGGAAAAGGGCGAGCCCAGGGGCAAAGGCCACGGCCTGCGCGAAGCCCTGCGCAACCCCAAGCTCTACGTCGGGATGGTCGGTTACTTCTGCGTGCTGGTGTCGTTCAACGCCATCGGGTTTTGGGCGCCGACCATCATCAGGGAAGTCGGCGTGACGGACCTGGTGGAGGTCGGTTTGCTGTCCAGCCTGGTGTTTCTGGCCGGGGCCGCCGGTACCTATCTCGTGGGCTACAGCTCTGACCTGAAGATGGAGCGGCGCTGGCACCTGGTCGCGTGCGGCGCAGTGGTCGCGCTGTGTTTTGCCCTGTTGCCACTGATCGCCCACAGCATCGTGTTCGCCATCCTGCTGCTATCGATTGCGGCGGCGGCCTCCTACGGCGGTTTCGTGGTGTTCTGGACGATACCGCCGACGTTTTTGACCGTGACCACCAAAGCCAGCGGGATCGCCTTGATCACCAGCCTTGGCGGCATCGGGGCCTTCGTGAGTCCGACGCTGGTGGGCTGGATGAAGTCCAGTACCGGCAGCATTTATGCAGGCTTGGCGATTTTGGGGGCCCTGACCTTGGTGGGCGCCATCGTCATGTTGATTGCGATTCCGGCACGCAAGGTACCGGCTGGGGCGTGAGCCTTATTGAATGGGGAGCAAATGATGCGTGAGCCCTTGTGGCGTCAAGAAGGCGAGGAGCCGGATTACCGGTTCTCGCTGGCCAATGAACGTACCTTCCTGGCCTGGATTCGCACGGCCCTGGGCCTGTTGGCCGGCGGTGTGGTGCTCGACCAGTTTTCCACGAAACTGGGCCCGCACAGCGTGGTGATGGGCCTTGCCGTCGCCTTTGGGGTACTGGCAGCAGTGCTGTGCACACTGGCCCATCGGCGCTGGCGTGCCAACGAGATCGCCATGCGCCACGCCCGCAGGTTACCCGCCACGGTGGCGATCCCGCTGATCGCGACCACCACGATGGCAATCGCGGTGGCGATTGTGGTGCTGGTGCTGGTGAAGGCCGCGTGATCTTTCATGACGTTGAAACGCAGCGGCCTCGCGACCCTGGGTTGCAGGCCGAACGTACGGCATTGTCGTGGAACCGGACCGGCTTGGCGGTGTTCGCCAATGCCCTGTTGGCGCTGCGCTCGGGCTGGGTGAACAAGGAAGTCCCGATTACCCTGTTGGCGTTCGCGTTACTGGTGGCGTCGGCAGCTGCCTTTCTCTATGGCGCGTGGCGTCGGCGGCAATTGCTGGGTGGCCAGGGGGCGAGTGCGCCACCTGCAATGGCCATTGCAACGGCGACCGTGGTCGCACTCACTACCTGCGTCATCGGCGTGGCTTCTATTGTGCTGAGGTAAGACGCAGGCGTGGGTGGCCCTTTTAAGCCTATGGGCGCCCTGAAGTTGCCAGCCTTGGTCGGTCGGCCAACATGGGATGGGTGGGATGTTGCCCCAATCGCGCAAACCTGACGTGACTTTGGCGGGGAGCTGACGCCATGTACGGAAACGCCCTACATCTTTTTAGACGGCCAGTCTCAATACTTGTCTCCCGTAAAGCCCGGCCGCCCCTTAACAACTAAAAAGCGTTCACATTAGGGATATCGGCCTTCCATCGTTCATCGCTGAACCCAAGGTCGAACATTTAATGACGTCACCTTTTTCATCGCCCGCAATGGTGCCTCTCAAGATCATCGCCACCGGCGTGGCGCTGCCGCCCCATCGCGTTGATTCGGCTGACCTTGATCGGTTGTTGAACAAGCCAGCGGGTTATGTCGAGAAGCGTTCGGGCATTGTCTATCGCTATCATGCCTCGGACGATGCCAGCCAAGCAGAGCTGGCGGCCGCGGCTCTGCACGATGCCCTTGACCGTCGGGGTATCGACGCCGCATCAATCGACTTATTGATCTCGGCTTCGGCGATTTCGGTACAGGCCTTGCCGTGCACGGCAGTGCACATCCTGAAGGTCTCTCAGTTGGCACCCGGTACACCCGGTTTCGATATCAACAGCAGCTGTGTGAGCTTTATCTCGGCGCTACAGGTGGCCGCAGGGTTATTGAATGCTGGTACCTACCAACGCATCGCGATCGTGGCGGCGGACCTGGCCTCACGCGGAATCGACTGGGACGATGAAGAGTCCTCACTGATTTTCGGCGACGGTGCTGCATGCGCCATCGTTGAACGGGGCGATGGTACCAGTGGGATACTCGCCAGCCTGGTTGAAACCCACCCCCAAGACAGCGAACTCTGTGAGATCAGGGCAGGCGGCACACGACGCAATCCGCGTGCGGGCATGACCGATCGCGACTTCCTGTTCCATATGCGTGGCAAGCAGTTGTTCAGGAACGCCTCGGCGCTGATCGAGGACTACCTGGCGCGTCTGTTGGCAGCGAGCGCGTTGACCCTGGAGCAAATTGCCACGGTGGTGCCGCATCAGGCCAGCCATCTGTCGCTGGAGCATATGCGTCGGCGCCTGAATGTCTCATCCAGCGTATTGGTGGATATCTACCGATACCACGGTAACCAGGTGGCCGCATCGATCCCCACGGCATTGCACGCGGCGGTCGCCAACGGTCGGTTTAAACCCGCTGAGCCTGTGATGCTCATCGGCACGGCGGCTGGTTTATCGTTGGCCGGCATGGTCCTGCTGCCATGAAAGTGCTGCTGACCGGTGCCACCAGCGGGCTTGGTCGAAATGCAGCGCAGTGGCTACTCGACGCTGGTCATCAGGTGCACGCCACCGGTCGCGATACCCAAGTGGGTAACGCCCTGCGTGAATTAGGCGCCGACTTCACGGCGTTGGATTTAACCGCGGCAAGCCTTGAGCAATGCCAGCGTTTGATGGGCGGGTGCGATGCGGTCTGGCACTGCGCCGCGAAGTCTTCACCGTGGGGCCACCGGGAAGATTTCCGTCAGGCCAACGTGGTTGCTACGCAAACGCTGGCTGAGTCTGCGGGGCGTGCCGGTGTGCGGCGTTTCGTTCATATCTCCACGCCTTCGATCTATTTCGATTTCCAGCATAATCATCAAATTGTCGAGAGTTACCGCGCCCCACGGTTTGCCAACCATTACGCCAGCAGCAAGTATGCGGCGGAGCAATGCATCCAGGCACTGGTGCCGCGCTATCCGAACACCACCTACGTCATTCTTCGGCCCCGTGGCCTGTTTGGCCCACATGATCGGGTGATCCTGCCCAGGGTGTTGAGCCGGCTTAAGCACGATCGCGGCGTGTTACGCCTTCCCGGCGGCGGCAAAGCGCTGTTGGACCTGACCTTTGTGCTCAACGTGGTGCATGCCATGGACTTGGCGAGCCGCACCAACCCTTTGCCTTCCGGCGCGGCGTACAACATCACCAACCACCAACCGATGCGCTTGGCCGCCATGCTGCATCTTTTGCTGCATGGGCAGTTGGGCCTGCGCTACCAGGTGCAGGGGCTTCCCTACCCACTTTTGCACGCACTGGCCGGTGGGTTGGAGCTACTGAGCCGCGCTACGGGCAAAGAGCCGCAATTGACGCGTTACAGCATCGCCGCCTTGAATTTCGACATGACGCTCAGCCAAGTACGCGCTACCGAGGAATTAGGGTATTCGCCAGGCTACACGATGGAGCAGGGGATCGAGCAGACAGGGGCCTGGTTCAGGAAACAGGGGGCGGCGTTTGGCTAAATTCACCCAGTTCGAGGTGGGCTACTGCACCCATATTGCCTGCCTGGCGCAACGCGGCGCCGGCCTGCGCGTGTGTAAGTTTCCGGCACGGGCATACCTGCTGGAGGTGGGCAGTCGTTGCTGGCTATGGGATACCGGCTACTCGACGCATTTCCAGGAGCAGACGAAGTCTGGGCTATTTCGCGTGTACCGCCATGTCACTCCGGTGTACTTCGACCCCCGCGAGTCATTGGTTGAGCAATTGCGTGCTGCAGGTTTGGCGAGCAATGACATCGAGGGGGTGATCCTTTCGCATTTTCATGCCGACCATATTGCCGGGCTACGCGATTTCAATCAGTCCAATTTCATTTGCTCGGGCCAAGGTTGGCAACAAACCCGAGCGCTGCGTGGGTTTGCGGCATTGAAGCAGGCGTTCATTCCCGGCTTGATCCCGGAGAGTTTTGAAGCGCGCCTGCAGTTTATCGAGCGCTTTGCGCGGGTGGGCTTGCCTGAACAGTTGGCGCCATTCGATCACGGCTTCGAACTGCCGGGCAGTGGGGGGCAGATATTCCTGGTGCCTTTGCCAGGTCATGCGGTGGGCCATATCGGCGCGTTCATTCTTACCGAAGCCGGCTGGACGCTATTGGCCAGTGACGCCGGCTGGTCTACCCACAGCTATCAAACCTTGCGCGGCCCCTCGGTATTGGCCCATTGGCTGATGGATGATCCCCGCGCCTATCACGACACGCTGCGCCGGCTTAACCAGTTGTGGGCGGCTGGTCTTGTCGACATCCGCCTATGTCATGAGGGCGATCTATGATCCCGCTGAAAACCCTATGGCACTACGTTAATACTCGGCGCCTGACCTTCACCGATCGGACGGTGCTGCAAGCCTACCAGGCAAAACAGCTGAAGCGCTTCGCTCGGCGGGTCCTTGCGCTAAGCCCCTATTTTCGCCCTTGCAGTGTGCTGCCAGTGTCCGAGTGGCCGCTGATGGACAAGGCGCTGATGATGGCGCATTTCGACCGGATGAACACCGCCCGGCTTCAACGCGACTCGTTGCTGGCGTGTGCCCAACGCAGTGAAACCGAACGCGACTTCAGTCCCACGGTCGGCGCCTACAGTGTTGGGTTGTCCTCTGGCACGTCGGGGCAGCGCGGTGTTTTTGTGGTCAGCAAGCGGGAGCAACGGGTCTGGGCCGGTGGCATGCTGGCAAAAATGCTGCCCGACGGTATTTTTGCTGGGGAGCGTGTCGCGCTGTTTTTGCGTGCGGACAACAACCTTTACCACAGTGTTAACAACCGCTGGCTGAGCCTTGAGTTCTACGATCTGTTTGCGCCTTTTTCGGCGCAGCTGCCACGTTTGGAACAACAGGCGCCGACTATCATCGTCGCGCCGGCGCAAGTGCTGAGAGCGCTTGCTCTGGCGGTCATCGACCGGCACGTTGTGCTCGACGTCAAAAAAGTGATCTCGGTGGCCGAAGTCCTGGACGCGCATGATCGGCGTTTACTGGAACAGGTGTTCCCTGACATCGGCGAGGTGTATCAAGCCACTGAAGGTTTTTTGGCCGCCACCTGCTCGCACGGCACCCTGCATTTGAACGAAGAGTTTCTGTACATCGAGCCCCAGTGGATCGATGAGCATCGCTTTACCCCGTTGATCACCGACTTCACCCGTAGTACACAGCCCATCGTACGCTACCGGCTCGACGATGTGCTGGTGAGGAGGGCCGAGCCGTGCCCCTGCGGGCAAGCGACCATGGCCCTTGACCGAATAGAAGGTCGATGCGATGACCAACTGGTATTGCTTGATCGCAAGGGCGAGAAGCAGGTGATATTTGCCGACCTGTGTACGCGGGCCATTGCCAATGCGCTGCCGCTGACCAGTGATTATCGTTTGATCCAACAGGCTGAACATCGTTTGCAACTTGTGGCCGACTGTTCACGACAGGCGTTGGCACAGTGTCACGCGCAGTTGGTGGCCGTGTTCGAACATCAGGGTATTGCCACCGAGCTACTGGAGTGGGAACTGACGGTACAGTCAGTGATGCCAGCGTTCGATCAAAAAAGACGGCGCGTCATTCGGCAGGTGAACTCATGATCAAGGCAGCCCTGCCAAGGTTGTGGCACATGCTCTTGGGTTGGGGGTTCGTGGGGGTTATTTATACCCTGACTGACCGACTCCAAAGCGCGGGCAGGGTCATCTCGCCTTCGCTGATTGATCGCCTGATTGCGTTCAACCCACATGCCATTTGGTTGTACCTGTCGTTCTTCATCATGATTCCATTGGCCTACCTGCTGGCCCCGACTGAACGGGTCAAAGGCCTGGCCAGGGCCATGCAGTTCTCGGCGCTGGGGGCAGGGGTCGTCTATGTGGCGTGGCCGACGACCATGGTCTATCCGCTGGATCACGGCACCAGCCTCAGTTCATCGGTGTTGAGCGCGTTGGCCCAATTCGACTCAAAGCAGAATTGCCTACCTTCCTTGCACATGGCGCTCACGGTACTCGCCGTATGGGCCGTTGGTGACGCAAAGCACAAAGTCAGGACGTTGTTCTTCACGCTCTGGGCGGTCGCGATTGCCTTTTCGATCTTGCAGCTACGCCGTCACCTGCTGATTGACCTTGTCTGCGGTGCATTGTTGGCGCTGGCGGCCCTATGGTTTGCCCCGCGCATTGGATTGGTCCGCTGGCGTGCAGCCAGAAGAGAGGTGAGATGAGCGATTTGGCGTTCCCTATCCTGTTCATGCTGCTGGTGGTGATCGGCGAGATGCTGGTCGTACAGTGGCGCCAGCACAGCACGGTCAACTGGCATGACGTGATGTTCAACCTCAACTCCGGCCATCTCATGCTGTGGTTGTTCCGTGGGCTGGAAATCACTTGCTACGGTTACGTCGCCGCTCACTTGAGCCTTTCGTTGTTCGAGTCGTGGCCGCCGTTGCTGACATGGGTGTTTGCGCTGTTTGCCTGGGACTTTACCTTTTATTGGCAGCACCGGGCACATCACTACTGGGGTGTGTTTTGGGCAGTGCATGTGGTGCATCATCAAGGCGAGCATTTCAACCTGTCATTGGGGGTGCGCAACTCCTGGTATTCCTCACTGACGTCGATTCCATTTTTCATGGTACTGGCATTGTTGGGCGTACCATTGTCAGTGTTTGTGACGGTGTCCATCCTGCACTACACGATCCAACTGTTTAACCACAGCGCACTGACACCCACGTTGGGTTTCCTTGAGTCGATTTTCGTTACGCCGGCCCACCACCGGGCCCATCACGTTAAAGACATGGCCTACTCGAACAAGAATTTTGGCGGCAGTTTTATCTTCTGGGACAAGCTGTTTGGCACCTTTTGCCCCTGCCTGCCACCAGCGCCTTTCGACTACGGAGTGGGGGGTGCCAAATCGTCGGCCAACCCGTTTTGGGCGAGTAACGTGCCATTGCTGCGCTACTTGCGCCTGCCCGTAACGGTGTCCGATAAGGGCCGCTGGTTGCGCTGTTCCAACCTGACTGTTTTCAGTGGCGCGATGTTGGTGTTCGCAGGGGTGATCGCCTATGTCTATGAGTATGGCTATGGTTATACCGATGTTCATTGGCCACAACTTGCGTTGTTCTGCTTGTTGGCACTGGGCCCCCTGGCGCTGGCAGGCATGGTTCAAGGGCATGCTTTGAGCGTGATGGGGTGGTGGGTGATTTCGCTGGGGCTGCCATTGCTGTTTCTCGGGTTGCTGGGCTGGTCGCAGTGGTATTGGCAACTCGTGTTGGTCGCCCTTGGCGTGCACGGTGCGGCGGTGCTGTGGTGTTGGGCCGTGCAGCGATTCAGAGGCCGCGCCTGCGGTGGAGCAAACCATGACTGAATCACTCACACCCTTGGTCTATCCGGCCGATGGCGAGCAGGCTTTTCATCAAGCACTCCAGCGCGCGGCCCGGGCCTATCTTGCTGACGGTCATCGTTATGCCGATGGCTCGTTGCTCGCAAGGGCGCTGGTGTTGCTGGTGTCATGTGCCGGGTTTTATACCTTGAGCCTGATGCAGCAAAGCCCATGGGCATTTGCCGGCTGTTACTTCCTGTTTGTGATGATGGGCATGTTGCTCAACGTGGTCGTCAATCATGATGCCTCCCACAACGTCTTTTTGCGTGCACCCTGGGCCAACCGCCTGGTAGGTCGCTTGGTCACGCTGCCGTTGGGTGTAGACCCGGATTACTGGCGGGTGCGACATGTCGACTTCCACCACGTCTACGCCAACGTCGAACATTACGATCTGGACACCGAGGAGAACGGGATTTTCCGCCAGACACCTTTCCAGCGTTGGCGCGCGCACATGCGCTATCAGCCTCTTTACTGGCCGTTGATCGCTGCGTTGTCGCTGCCCTATGTCGCCTGGATATTCGACTGGTCGGACCGGTTGGACAAAACGCCTCTCAAGGCAAAAGCCGTGTTGCCGGGGCGAAGGGGCTGGGCGGTGTTTGTCGCCAGCAAGGTCACCCATTTGCTATTGGTGCTGGGCGTACCGTTTATCGTTTGCCAGCTCAATGGTATCGGTGCGTCGACAGTGTTTTTGGCGTATGCGGTCAGTCAAATGTGTGCGTCGTTGTGGGTGGTGTACTTGCTGCTCGGTACGCATTGGGTGCAAGCGGAGTTTTATCGCGTGCCTGAAACAGCGGTGATGCCCCATGGCTGGTATCGACATAATTTCTCTACGGCGTGCGATTGGTTGACCACGCCTCGCTGGCTGCGACATTTTACCGGAGGGCTGAATTATCATTTGACCCACCATCTTTTCCCCGGCTGGAGTCACCGTCATTACCCCGCGCTGGCTGCCATTATCGGGCCGTTGGCGGCACAACATGGCATGGATTACCGCTGCATTGGCTATCGCGAATTGCTCAGGCAGCAGCAACGATTCCTGCAACAGATGGGCCAGGAGCCCGGCATCGACAGAGGCAGCCAATAATGCAGCCTTTGGTGTTCCAACGCGATGATGCTGAACTGCGCAAAGCGCTAATGCAGGCGGCCAGCGACTACTTGGTGGTGAACAATGACCATCGCTTCGCTGATACCTGGATGATCGCCAAGGCGCTGGCGCTCCTACTCGTATGTGCAGGGTTTTACGGCCTGAGCCTGGCTCAGCCCACGCTCTGGGGTTATGTTGGTTCTTACTTCGGCTTCATTTTCTCCGCCATGTTTATTACGGTCAACGTGGTCCATGATGCCTCCCATAACGCTTTTTTCAAACGGCGCTGGGCCAATCGCTGGCTCAATTGTATGGTCAGCATACCGCTGGGTCTTGATCCTGATTGTTGGCGCGTGCGCCATGTTATTTTTCATCACGGGCACAATAACGTCGAGGGCTATGACCTTGATATCGAGCCCAATGGTGTTCTACGCCAGACCCCATTCCAGCGCTGGAAGCCCTTCATGCGCGTACAGCGCTATTACTGGCCAGTGGTTGCGGCCATGACGTTCCCTTATTACATCTGGTGGTTCGACTGGTTGGACCGGGCGGGGTACACGCCGGTTACTCGGCGAATGTCGCAACATGGCGTGCGCGGCTGGAGTGTGTTTGTGTCTGGCAAAGGCACGCACCTGGCATTGGCGCTGTTGATCCCGCTCTGGGTGTTGCCACCGACCATTAGCGCGTTCGACATCGTATGGGTTTACCTGGGTAGTCAAATGCTCTCGTCGTTGTTGTTTGTGATGCTGATCATCGGGACTCATTGGGCAAAAGCGACGTTTTATCAGGTGCCGAAAAGTTGCGTGTTACCCCATGGCCGTTATCGCCACGTGTTTGCTACTACCCTTGACTGGCAGACCACGCCGCGCTGGCTGGGGTATTGGCTCGGCGGGGCCAATCTGCACCTGACACACCATTTATTCCCACACTGGAGCCACCGGCATTATCCGGCCTTAAGCCAGATCATCAGCGAAGTCGCTCCACGTTTCGGCATTGAGAACCCGTGTATAGGCACCCTTGAAATGCTGAGGCTCCAACAGCGGTTCCTCGGTGCGATGGGCACGAACAATGGGGCGGATGTTGAAGGGTGAAAGCCCTTCAGCTTTCACCCCACGCTATTAATACAAACCACTTTTGGCTGCGTCATGTCCTCGCCACCTCCCCAGGTTCCAGGATTGCTCGATGTGCGACCACTACCGGGCAATCACTGGGAGTGCGAGAGTGATCATTCAGCCAGTTGGCTGATTCGCTCTTGCACCGCGTCATCGAAAATCATGTACAGCGCTTCTATATCCGCCGGCCGCAGACGCTTGGCGGTCTCCAGCCCAAGGATAAAGGCAATCTCCATCGCCCCCTCGCGCTCCAGGTCCTCTTTGGTACTGGCAGCGTTCAACGCCCGCACCAGATCGTCGATCTGCCCTTGGAGAGGTTTTGGGAGCCTGAGTGCTTCGATTCGCTGCTGGGGCATTGCTTGATCCTGAATGACGGACTGGGTAACGGTGAACCGGACGTCATGGAGAACTGAACGCACGAGGGGCACATCTTCTCACGGATGGAATGCGAACTGGGTAGCGACTTTTTTAGTGCGTATCCAGAATGTTACAATTTTCACTTTAACAGTGAGGGATCACAATGAAACGCACGGCAGCGCGCCTTTTGCTGGCCAGCATTGGCTTGATCGTTTCAACCAGCACCTGGGCCTGGACCCAAAGCAGCGACGGCGTTATCCATTTCTCCAATGGCGAAACCAGCGGCTGCACTGATCTGGCCACCGACGCCGCGTCCATCATGCTGAGCCGGCAACGCGGCGAACCCCCCGTGTTCGTCGACGATGAGTACCAGGCCCCCAGCGATGTGAAGAAACAGTGGCGCGTCGACCTTGAAGCCCAGGCCAAGGCCTACCCGATCGAAGACACCGAGGCCAAGCGGTACGCTGCGGCCGAGACATTCCTGAAGAAGATCAGGGGGCAATGCCTGAAAGCGTATATCGAGGCGGTTCCTCCCAGCGACGCTTCATAAACATCGGCCAGGAAACACGATCAAGGAGGAGTTATGGATAAGGCATTTCGGCAACCGCTGTTCGTCGTCGGTATCCCGCTGACGATTTGCGGCTTCACTTTCGGGCTCAACGGCCTGCTCACCGAGGGCACTTTCGCCTACATGGCGCCTGGGCTGCTGATACCCGGCATCGTGTTCATGGTGACGGGATGGTTGCAGGGGCGCAAATAAGCGTACAGGGGCCCAGCCAGGCTGAGCCCCCGTTGCACCTCAATACTTCCAGGTGACCGAAGCCGTCAGGTTGCGCGGTGCGCCATAGCTGGCCGTGGTTGCACTGTTGTACAGCGACAACAGGTACTTGCGATCGGTCACGTTGTTCAAGTTAAGCGACGTGCTCCAGTTGCTATCAATGTCATAGCTGGCCATCAGGTCCACCAGCGCATAGGCGTTCTGGCGGATGGCGCTGTTGCTGTCGTTTTCCACCGCACTCTGCCAGCTCACCCGTGTGCCGATTTTGGCTTGGGGCATGCCCGGCAGGCGGTAAGTGGCCATGCCGCGAATGCTGTGGGTGGGGACATATTGACGGGCTTTGTTGCCGTCCGCATCATCGATGCGCACGTAGGTATAGCCACCCAGCAGGTCCAGGCCCGGCAATGCTTCGCCGGAGGCTTGCAACTCCACGCCATGGCTCTTGAAGTCTTGCGGGTCGTAGACTTCCTGGGTGCCGTCGTAGCCGGCATCCACGGCCACGTTGCGCTGCTCGGTCTTGAACACGGCCGCCGTCAGGTTGAGCCGGTTGTCCAGCACACTGCCCTTCACGCCGGCTTCCATGCTCTTGCCTTCCAGCGGGTCGAGCAGTTTGTGGTCGGCGCCCACGTTGTACTGCGGGCTGTAGATCTGGGTCCAACTGGCGTAAACGCTCCACTGTTTGTTCAGGTCGTAGATCAGGCCGGTGTAGGGCGTGACCTTGCCGTGGGCGCGGGTGTAGTACTCGGCGCCGTAGTTTTCGCCCGAGCCGTCGGCGCTGAGCATGCGCGCACCGGCGATCCAGTGGAGGTCATCGGCCAGGCTGAAGCGCGCACCGGCATAGACGCTTTTCTGGGTGTCGCTGAAGTTTTGCGTGAGGGCGTCGCTGGTGTATTGGAACGCGGGCTGGGCGGTGGTGCCGGCCAGCACGCCGGCAAACGATGTTTCGAATGAGCCGCTTTCATCCGGGTCGTACTCGCGGCCTTTTTGATGGGTACGGCCATAGGCCGCGCCCACGGTCAGCTCGTGCTCGCGGCCGAACAGGCTGAACGGGCCAGACAGTTTGGCCTCGCCCAGCAACTGGTGGGCCTCGCTGCTGGTGTGGTTGGCATACACCGTGGCGTCATCGCCCGTCACGCTGTAGACGTACAGCATGTCGGTGGCCTGCTTCTCCTGGATGCCGGTCGCGGTGAGCGTGGCGTTCCAGCCGTTGCCAAAGTCATGTTTGAGCTCGGCGAACACGCGCTGGGTGTGCAAATTCCAGTACGTCCACGGCTGGCCGATGTTGGCGCTGCGGCCGCTGTAATGGATGGCATTGCCGTCGCTGTCCACCAGCGGCAGGTTGCCCCAGGTACTGCCGTTGGAATCGCTGTTGTGCTGCGAGAATCCGACTGTAACGGTGTCGGCATCGGTCACGTCGAACGCCAACAGGCCTGCGGCGACGTTGCGCTCGTGGCTGTAGCGGTCCATCCACGAGTTGCCCTTGTCGTGGGAGTAGATGAAACGCCCGCGCACGTTGCCGGTGGGCGTCAACGGGCCAGACACGTCGACATCCACCCGCCGACCGTCCCACGAACTGACGCTGGTATCGATCTGGGCCTGGAACGTATCGGTGGGGCGTTTGCGCACGAAGTTGACCGTGGCCGAGGGGTTGCCCGCGCCGCTCATCAAGCCGTTGGCGCCGTGCAGGATGTCGATCTGTTCGTATTCGGACAAGTCCTGTTCGCCGACCAGCACGGTGCCCACGAATGGCATGCCCATGCCGTCGTATTCAAAAGTGTTGATGTCGAAGCCGCGCGAGGTGAACTCGGTGCGGTCGCTTTCGGTTTGCTCCACGGTCACCGAGGGGGCGGAGCGCAGGGCATCCTTGATACCGGTGATCTTGAAATCATCCAGCGCCTGGCGGGTGATGGTGGTCACCGCTTGTGGGGTTTGCTTGTCGGTCAGGCCCAGGCGGGTGGTGCTGCTGGCGGCCTGGCCTTGGTAACCCACGCTTTGACCATCGGTTTGGACGCTACTGCTGTCGATCTGGGTGGCCGGCAGCGTTAAATCATCAGCGTGGGCCAAGGGCAGGGCGCAGCAAGCGCCGGCCAGCAACAGGCTGGCAGGGAGGCGAGGGTTCAAGGTCAAGATCCTGAGACAAAAAAACGGAATTGGGATCCTGTCTTAAATGAGATTAATTTTCAAGTGCTTATAATAATGAAACTCATTGTGTCCCCCGCGTATTGCCGGTCTTGACCTCAATGCACGCGCAAGCCATCGAACACCAGTTGCATGAACTGGCGCACCCTTTCGCCATGCCCCTTGAGGTCAATCTCGTCGTCGCTGACCAAGCGCAAGAATTGCAAGGTCAGGTATTCGTTGAGCACCGAGGCGGTGTACTCGGTATTGATGTCGGCGCGCACCTTGCCTTGTCGCTGCAAGTGGCCCAGCAGGGCGCTGACTTCCTGGTTCAGGGTTTCATTGATCAGCTTGAGTCGCTCGGGCAGCGGCCCACCGTAGCTCATGGGCAGTAATTCACGCCACACCGACACCGGCAACACCTTCAGCTCATAGGTCATGACCAGGCTTTCAAGGTGGCACAGGGCATCGACCGGGTCGTCAAAACTCGGGATCAATTGGGCCATGTCGCGCAGCGCCATCTCATCGGCTTCGCGCAGCAGGTCGATGAGGATCTCCTGCTTGCTGCCAAAATAATTGAACACGGTAGGTGCCGAGACACCGGCCTGTTCGGCGATTTGTTCCACCGTAGTGGCGCCATAGCCTTGGCTTCGAAACAACTCGACCGCCGCGCCACTGATCGCGTGGCGGCGAGCTTCCTTCTGACGTTCACGTAGTCCGCTCAACGTTGCCTCATTCCCTGCTCTGTCTGATTGGTGAGTGGAGTCTATAGGGTTTTTTTCATGAATACATTTTAGTTGACTAAAAAGTTTTATTGGACACAAAATAAATCCATCGCACCGCAGGGTGTGTTGTCCAACTGTCAGGAGTAACCGATGTCTTTGCACCTCAAACAGGCGATGGCCCTGGCCTATGCCGAACGCCAGGACCGTGCGCCGGCGCCGCGCTTGATGACCGGCTTGCCGCCTGCCGCCGAACTGCGGGTGAGCGCTGCGCAAACCTTGCTGGCACCGTATAACCGCTGGAGCTTCCAGCACCTTGGCCAGTTGTTTCCGACCTTGGTGGTGGCGGCCGGCAGTGGCCCGGCCAGTACGCTTGGGGCCGGCGAGTTGGATTTGGACAGCTTTACCTTTCCCAGCCTCTCAGGCTTGAGGATCAGCCTGGCCGAACACTTGGACGCCACCTCCACCGACGGCTTTCTGGTGCTGAAAAAAGGCCAGGTGCTGATGGAGCGTTATTTCAACCACCAGCAACCCGACACGCGCCACGTGATGTTCTCGGTGACCAAGTCGGTGACCGGTGCATTGGCCGAGCAATTGATCGAGCAGGGCGCGCTGGATCCGGATGCCCTTGCGGTGCAGTACGTCCCGGAGTTCAAGGGCACAGCGTTTGCCACCGCGACGGTGCGCCAAGTCATGGACATGGCTATCAGCATCGAATATGTCGAACACTACGAAGACCCGCATTCGCCCACCTCGCACCTGCACTACACCGTGGGCCTGACCGCAATACCGCCGGGCATCGAGAAATTCCCATCGCTGTACGACTGGCTGCTGCAGTTCAAGCCCCATGGCGAGCACGGAGGTTTCTTTCGCTACGTGACGGCCTGCACCGAAGCCATGGGCTGGATCATGGAGCGCGCCAGTGGTCGCCCGTGTGCCGAATTGTTCACGCAGATGTGGCGACAACTGGGCTGCGAGCGCGATGGCTTTCTGCTGGCTGACCCCTCGGGCCATGGAGTGGTGGGCTTCGGTTTCAACGCCACATTGCGGGACATGGGGCGGTTTGGCCTGATGCTGCTTAACCACGGCCAGTTCAACGGTCAGCAGGTGCTGCCGGCCTTGGCTGTGAACCGCATCCTGCAGGGCAACGACCCGGCCGCCTACGCCACCAACAAGGAATTCTCGGAGTGGAGCCCAGGCGCGTCCTACAAGAGCCAGTGGTATGTGTTCAATGACCAGGCGATCATGGCGGTCGGCATCCATGGGCAATGGGTGTTCGTTGACTACAACGCCCAGGTGGTGATCATCAAGCAGTCGTCTTCGCCAGAGGCCGAAACGGTCTTGGACATGGACACCGTGCGCCTGCTGCAAAGCCTGGCCGCAGCCTTGGCAGACGCCTAGGGCACTGCGCACTTTTCAATAATCAAGCACCACCGCGACGGTTGAGCAATCTACCGCGCTTGGGCACCCCTGTGCCCGAAAGACTGCCCTGTTCCAATAAAAACGACACCACAGGAGCTTGTTGATATGACCAGACGAACAACGTCTGCGCCTCGTTGCGCCTTGGCTTTATCAGTGTTGGCGACTTGCCGGTTGGCATGCGCCGGGTATGGGTTCGAAAACGGCGACCTGAAGGGGGAGTTCACCCTGACAGCGTCGGCCACCGCGATCGACAGCCACAACGCCAATTTTGGCCTGGGCAAGATCGATTTTCGCGACGGCCAGTTGGGCAAGCAAAACAACAGGTGGGAAGAGTATTACCTCAAGCCGGGCCTCACCGTGAGTTACGCCCTGAGCCCTGACTTCAGCCTGGTCGGCGGCGGTTCGCTGATCGCCGCGGGCACCGGCGGCGACGGTGATGCCGGCGGCTACACCCGAGGCGGCGCGCACGACACCTCGGTGGAAGAGGCCTACGCCGGCTTCAAGGCCGGCGATTGGAACCTGACCTTGGGCAACCAGAACTATGTGGTCGGTAACGGTTTTCTGGTGATGGACGGCAACCTCGACGAGTTCGGCGACGGCGCTTACTTCAGTGCCCCACGCATGGCCTTTCGCGATGCCGGGGTGTTGGGGTGGCAACACGGGCCGGTCTCGGCCCAAGGCTTCAGCCTGCGTACCGACGATCATCTGGGGGACGTGCGCCTGTCCGGCGCCAACGCCGACATCAAGCTGGACGGCGTGACCTTGGGCGCCATGGCATTCAAGGTGGACGCATTGGGCGATAAGCAGAACGCGCTCATCCCGCGCGACGGCATGCGGGTGTACAACCTGCGGGCGCTCAACGCCACGTTGCCAGGGGTGCCGGCACTTTTATTGAACGGCGAATACGCCGTGGAGCGCGGCAACGGCCAGGGCGTGAGCTACGACGCCAGCGCCTGGTACGCCTCGGCGGACTACACCTTCCAGACCCTGCCATGGCAACCGACGTTCGGCTACCGGTACGCGACGTTCTCCGGCGACAGCAACCCGGGCGACAACACGCGCAAGGATTGGGATGCGCTGAGCAAGGGCTACACCGACTGGGGCACCTGGGTGATCGGCGACGTGGTAGGCAACTACCTGCTATATAACAGCAACGAAGAAGTGCACACCTGGCGCGGCAAGTTGCGGTTCAACGAGCAGTGGTCCGCCGGCGCCCAATACCACCAGTTCAACCTCAACTCCCACTACTACTTTGGTACCCCTGTCGGCGACAAACGCTTTGCCGACGAAACCGGCGTGTACCTGGAGTGGATGCCCACCGAACACCTCTACACCTCGCTGGCCTACAACTGGGTCAACCCCCAGGCCGGCGCTAAAGAGGCCTTGGGCAACGAGCGGTTCGACACCCTGGAATGGTTCGTCGCTTACAAATTGTAAGCCGTGCTACTACCTCTTCGACCTTACGAGCTGACCCGATGAACATCATCCACCGTGTATTCGCTGTACTGCTTGCCCTCTCGTGCCTGTGCGGGGGCGGTGCGTTCGCCGCCGAGCGCGAAGTGAACATCTACAACTGGGTCGATTACCTTCCCGCCCAAGTGATCAAGGACTTTGAAAGCAAGACTGGGATCAAGGTCAATTACGACGTGTTCGACAGCCCTCACACCCTGGAAGCGAAAATACTGACAGGCACGTCCGGTTACGACGTGGTCTTTCCCAACAGCATCCAGATTGCCAAGTTCATCGACGCCCAGGCCATCCAGAAACTGGACCGCAGCCAGTTGCCCAACTGGCAGCACCTGGACCCCGGTATCATGAAAAACCTTGAGCGCGTAGACCCTGCCAACCAGTACGCGGTGCCCTACCTATGGGGCACTACCTTGATCGGCTACAACGCCGACAAGGTCAAGGCCGCCCTTGGCGAGGGCGCCAAGCTCGACAGCTGGGACCTATTGTTCAAGGAAGAAAACATCGCCAAGCTGCAAAGCTGCGGCGTGGCCTTTCTGGACGCGCCCGAGGAATTGTTGCCGATCGTGATGCACTACCTGGGCCTCGATCCCAGCAGCCAGAACAAGGCCGACTACCAAAAGGCCGAAGCCCTGCTGCTGAAGATTCGCCCCTACATTCGCTATTTCAACTCGGCCAAGCTTGCATCCGATCTGGCCAATGGTGACGTGTGCATCGCGGTGGGCTGGTCGGCGGCCGTGTTGCAGGCGCAAATGATGGCGGCATCCACCAGCAAGGGCAATGACATCCGCATGCTGTTGCCCCGCGAAGGCACGTTGATGTGGGCCGACACCATGGCCATCCCCAAGGGCGCCCAACACCCGCAGGAGGCCCTGGCGTTCATCAACTACCTGTTGGACCCGGCGGTGATCGCCCAGGTGTCGAACGTGATCGGCTACCCCAATCCGAACAAGGACGCACAAGCGGCCATCACCCCGGAGCTTTTGAAAAACACCGCGCTGTTCATCCCTGAAGAGCAACGCGCCAACCTGTTCAGCCTGGCGCCGGTGCCGATGGACATCGAACGGCTGATGACCCGCATTTGGACGAGGATCAAGTCTGGTATCTGATCCGCTACAGGGCGCGGGGAGACCCGCGCGCCTCGTGCCCGCTCACGGGCTGATGGCGGTTTCATGCAGGACCTGCCGTTGAACCCCTGCCGGGCCCACCTCAATGATCACCACCCTGCAACCGGTGTACCTCCTTGTAGCGCAACGCCCTACCGTTCAATTAAGGTCCACCGCTCGTCTATTCCCCGGCACTCCCCCAACACCGACCGTTCTCAATACCAGGCGTGGACCTCCCACGCCCTTGAACGGAGATTCATCATGAAGAATCCCAGCGCCCAACACGCCGGCGGCCAGGACGACGAACTGGGTTTCGACCCCGATTCGCCAGACGTCACCGACCCCATGACCGACCCACCGCACCCGCCGCCCATCGACAACCCGGCCAAAAAGCCTGAGCAAGAAGACCAATAGCCGCCCCCGAGACCCAGCCCCCGTGCTGGGTTTTTCATTAACCGGAATGCGATATCCTCCCGCCTCTACATCAAAGGCCCGCTACGGAGCAGCGCCCGCCCATGAGCATCAACCTGCAAATCCGCGATCTGGTTTACTTCATCAAAGTGGCCGAGCTTGGCCACCTGGGGCGAGCCTCCGAAGCGTTGCACATCTCCCAGTCCGCCCTGTCCAAATGCATCGACCGGCTGGAAAGCGCCTACGATGCCGAGCTGTTCGAGCGCATTGGCCGCGGCATCCGCCTCACCGATGCCGGCCAGTTGCTGCGCGACCGCTCGCTGCAGATCGAGCGCATGCTCGATGAAACTCACCGGCAAACCTCGTCCCTGGGCAAGGGCTTGGCCGGGACGATACGGGTGGGGGCGGCGGCCACCACGGCGGAGTACCTGATGCCCAAGGCGTGTCGCCTGTTGCAGGAGCAGGCGCCTGCCGTGGTGCTGGATTTGCAGATCGGCATGAACGATGTGCTGCATGATTCATTGCGCAAAGGGTTGCTCGATATCGTGGTGGGGCCTTTGGGCACGCGCGATGATGACCTGGTGGAACAAGCCATTGCCGACGATGAAGTGGTGGTGGCGGCCATCGCCAATCACCCGTTGGCGGGTCAGGCATTCTCCATCCAGGCATTGTGCGATTACCGCTGGATTCTGTCGTCGCCCTCGGTGGCCACGCGGCAGTGGCTGGAGGGTGTGTTCAAACGCCATGGCTTGCCACCGTTGCAGGTGGCGATCGTCACCAGTTCGATTGCGGCGGTGCCCAACCTGATCGCGGAAACGGGCTTGCTGAGCTTTGTGTCCCGCCAGTATTTACAGGCCGGGCACCATGCCCATGGGTTGGTGGAACTGCACAACCCGGCCACCACCTTGCGCCGTAGCCTGGGCGTGGTCAGGCGAACGGACGGCTACCTGTCACCTGCGACCCGACGCTTCATCGAAGTGCTGCAACAGGTGAATCATTCCTGAGGGGAAAGATTCGTTGAAAATACGCTAATAGATTCGAACATTTGTCCGCGTGATACTTCCGGCATGCCCCACTCAAAAGGGGCCTAAAAACAAAAAGCCGGAGTCGTACCTCATGCCTCATACCCTCTTGGTCACCGCGCCCACACTGGCCCGGGCCGGCCTCGATCTGCTCGCCGCCCAGGACTGCCGGGTGTTGTTCATTGCGGCCGGGCAGGGCGCTGCCGATATCGAACGGCTGATGGCCCGCGAGCCCATCGACGCAGTGATCTCCCGTACTCTGGACCTCAGTGCGGCGGCGATCGCCGCTTGCCCCACGCTGAAGGTGATTTCCAAACATGGCGTGGGCGTCAGTAATATCGCCGTGCCCGCGGCCACCGAGCGCGGCATTCCGGTGTACGTGACGCCGGGGGCCAACGCCCAATCGGTCACCGAGATGACCCTGGCGCTGATGTTCGCCGCAGCGCGCAAGGTCAATTGGATGGACAGCGAACTGCGCGCCGGGCGTTGGTCCCGCGCGCAGGATGGCTTGCAGTTGAGCGGCCGCACCCTGGGCCTGGTCGGTTACGGCCAAGTGGCACGGCGTGTCGCGCAGGCTTGCCAGGCCATCGGCATGCCAGTGGTGGTGTACGACCCGCTGTTGCCAGCCGGCGCCGATCTGCAGGGTGCCGAACGTGCCCAGACGCTGGCGCACCTGCTGCCGCGCAGCCAGGTGCTCAGCCTGCACGTGCCCCTGACCCCTGAAACCCGTGGCTTTATCGGTGCCGAGCAACTGGCGTTGTTGCCGCAGGATGCACTGCTGATCAACACCGCCCGTGGCGAAGTGATCGACGAACCGGCGCTGATTCAAGCGCTGCGTGATCGCCAGCTATTTGCCGCGGGCCTGGACACCATGGCCGTGGAGCCGCTGCCCGCCGATAGCCCGCTGCTCACCCTGCACAACGTGGTGTTGACCCCTCACGTCGGCGGTTCCACCCCGGCAGCATTGGCCGCCATGGCACTGGGCGCGGTGCAGAACGTGCTCGGCTATTTGAACGGTACCCCGGTGGCGCCCAGCGCCTGTGTAAACCCTTGTGTCTTCAACCGATAGAACAGGATTGCCTCATGACCACTCCCCAGCAATGGCCCGCCGGCTACCGCATCAACCCACGGGTCGACAGCCTGCCAGCCGACTTGGTCCAGGCCTTTCGCGACATCCCGGTAGCCGTGGCGGGTGACTGCATGGGCCGCAGCATCGGTGCCCGAGGCCTGCGCATTTACCACGGTGACTTGGCCCTCAAACTGTGCGGCCCGGCGTTTACCCTGCGCGTGCGCCCTGGCGACAATCTGATGGTGCACAAGGCGCTGATGATGGTGCAGCCCGGCGACGTGCTGGTGATCGACGGCGGCGGCGACGTCAGCCAGGCGGTGATCGGTGGCCTGGTGCGCACCACGGCGCTGCGAGTCAAGTTGGGCGGCATCGTCATCGACGGTGCGGTGCGCGATTTGGAAGAGCTGGCCGAAGGCATCATCCCGGTGTTCGCCGCCGGGCACACCCATCGCGGGCCGAGCAAGGACGGCCCGGGTGAGATCAACGTGCCAATCGCCTGCGCCGGCCTGTGCGTGCTGCCGGGCGACCTGGTGCTGGGCGATGCCGACGGGGTCATCGCCATCCCGGCGCAAGACGCTGGCGCCTTGCTGCCCAAGACCCTGGCGCACCTGCAGCGCGAGGCGGGCATCCGTGAAACCAACCAGGCCGGCACCGCCGACCCCGAGCGTTTTGATTCGCTGCTGCGCGCCAAGGGGCTGCCGGTCTGATTCGCAACACCTGAACAACTATAAGAAACAGGAACCCGCCATGCTCATGTTGCTCAGCTTCATCATGTTGGCCTGCTTTATCTATTTTCTGATGAGCAAGAAGCTCTCGGCGCTGACCGCACTGATCTTGATCCCCACCCTATTTGCCTTGATCGGCGGCTTCTACGCGGACCTGCCCAGGTACGTGATCGACGGGCTGAAGATGGTCGCACCCAACGGGGTGCTGATGATCTTCGCCATGCTGTACTTCCTGACCATGACCGAGGCCGGGATGTTCGACCCGCTGGTGTCACGCATCGTCGGCGCGGTGAAGGGCGACCCGGTGCGGATCTTCATCGGCACCGTGGCGTTGGCGTTCATCGTCGCGCTGGATGGCGATGGGGCGACCATCTACATGATCGTGCTGTCGGCCTTCTTGCCGATTTACAAACGCTTGGGCCTGTCGTTGCCGATGGTGTGCTGCCTGCTGCTGCAGGTGGCGGGCCTGGGCAACATGGTGCCGTGGGGCGGGCCGACGGCGCGAGCGGCCACCGCCATGCACGTGGACGTGGGCCAGATGTTCGTGCCCATGCTGCCGGCACTGCTCGGTTGCGTGGCCTGGACGTTTGTGCTCGCCTACCTGTTCGGCCGCCGCGAGCGGGCGCGCTTGGGTGGGGCGATCGATTTGAACGGTGACTTCGCCGAACGCAGCCAGCATCGCGGGCAGGGGGGGTGGCGTTTTTATTTCAACTGGTTGCTGACTGTCGCGCTGCTGGTGGGCCTGTGCCTGGAAGTGCTGCCGCTCAGCTACCTGTTCATGGTGGCGGCGTGCATCGCGCTGGTGGTGAACTTCCCCAGCCTCAAGGCGCAGCATGACCAACTGGCATTGCATGCGCCGCCGATACTGGCGGTGTCCAGCCTGATCTTCGCTGCGGGCGTTTTTACCGGCGTGCTTAACGGCGCGGGCATGGCCAACGCCGTGGCCAGTGGCCTGGTGCAGGTGGTGCCAGACAGCCTGGGCCCTTACATGGCGTTGATCACCGCTTTGCTGAGCATCCCGGTGACGTGGCTGGTCTCCAATGACGTGTTCTATTTCGGCATTTTGCCGATCCTTGCGCAAACCGCCCAGCACCATGGCATCAGCGCCATCGAAATGGCCCGCGCCTCCCTGGTGGGGCAGCCGGTGCACATCTTGAGCCCGTTGGTGGCCTCGACCTACCTGGTGGTCAGCATGCTCGACCTGGACTACGCCGAGAGCCAGCGCTTCACCCTCAAATGGTCGTTTATCAGCAGCTTGATCCTGTTGGCCATCGCGTTGCTGACGGGGATCGTACCGGTTTTCGCCCACTGACTTTTAAACTTGCGAGACCCTTGTATGCACGCTTTTTTCGAGGCCATCGCCTGGTCCACGTTACCGCAAATCGTATTGCTGGACCTGTTGCTGGGTGGCGACAACGCCATCGTCATCGCGTTGGCATCGCGCAACCTGCCGGCGCACCTGCGGCGCAAAGCGGTACTGCTGGGCGTGGCCGGCGCGGTCGTGCTGCGCATTCTGATGTTGGTGTGCGCGGTGAAGCTGCTCGGCCTACCGGGCCTGAAAATCGTCGGCGCGCTGCTGTTGCTGTGGATCGGCATCAAGCTGTTGGCGGCCAGTGATGACGACGCCGAAATCGATGGCGGCGCGACCTTTTTGTCTGCGGTGCGCACCCTCATCGTCGCTGATGCGGTGATGTCGCTGGACAATGTGGTGGCCGTGGCCAGCGCGGCAGGAGGTGACCTTTTCATCGTGTCGTTGGGCGTGCTGATCAGCATCGTGATCATTGTCTGGGGCAGCCGTTTGGTCCTGGCCGTGATGGAGCGTTTTCCCTGGGTCATCGTGCTGGGGGCCGGGCTGTTGGGCTGGGTGGCGGGCGGCATGGCCGTGACCGATCGCCTGGTGGCGGGGTGGTTGCCGGTGGCCGGGCAAGTACTGCATTACCTGGCGGCTGGCAGCGGGGCGCTGGCAGTGGTGGGCGTTGGTTGGCTGATCAGGCGCTCGAACCGGGTGCATTTTTCTCAATAACAATAACGAGCGGGGAACTTCAATGACGCAATTACCGTACAGCCGCAGGGCAGTGCTGGGTGGCCTGGCCACCACGGGTATGATGATGTTCGGTGTCGGCCGCGTGTTGGCCGCCGCTGAGCCAGCGTTACCGACCAAGCCCCTGTTTGCGGCCCCACCGGGCGCCTGCGATTGCCATCATCATATCTACGACAATCGCTTCCCCTTCGTGCCAGGCGCCAGGCTGACCCCGGCACATGCGACGGTGGCCGACTACCGTGTGTTGCAACGCCGTTTGGGCACCACCCGCAACGTGATCGTCACGCCGTCGGCCTATGGCACCGACAATGCTTGCCTGCTCGACGCCTTGGCGCAAATGGGGCACTCGGCCCGAGGTATCGCAGTCATTGACCCGAGCATCAGCGACGCTGCGTTGGCAGACATGCATGCGCGTGGGGTGCGGGGGATTCGCGTGCTGTTCGGCCGAACCAACCCGGTGCGCCCGCAAGACATCGAACTGCTTGCACAGCGCATCCACCCACTGGGCTGGCACATGCAGTTCTACATGCCTGCCGCGCAGTTGGTGGAGTTGTCCGATCGCTTGCTCACGCTGCCCACGCCCGTGGTGTTCGACCACATGGGCCATGTGCCGCAACCGGCGGGCGTGACTTCGGATGCGTACAAGGTGGTGCGCCGCGCGCTGGACAGCGGGCGGGGCTGGGTCAAACTGTCCGGTGCCTACATGGATACCCGGGTGGGGCCGCCCGGCTATGGCGATACCTCGCAGGTTGCTCGCAGTTACCTTGCCGCGGCACCGGAGCGCGTGGTCTGGGGCTCGAACTGGCCGCACCCGGCGGCGCAGGCGGGGGAGACGCCAGTGCCGGATGACCTGAGCCTGTTCAATTTGTTGGGGCAGTGGGCGCCGTCTGAACAACAGCGCAGTGCGATTTTGGTGGACAATCCCGCGGTGTTGTTTGGGTTCCAAACGCTATGAGGGCAAGCACTCTTCGTTGACGGTTGGCGTGGACACGTTCAGCGCACCAGCCAAGCCCGCAGCGCTGAAGCCGAGCTCGCGAAATGAGCTAGCCAAATGTGCCTAGCCCTTCGTCAGAACCCTTTATCAACGGGCCATGGCCGCGCTGCGTTCCGAGGCGTTGACAGCCGCCTGGCCAATACCCGCCGCATGCCGCGCCACCCGCCAGCCAAACACAATCGCCGGCCCCAGCGTGGTCCCCGGGCCTGGGTAGGTGCCGCGAAAGATCGAGGTCAGGTCATTGCCGCAGGCATACAGCCCTTCGATCACCTGGCCCTGGGTGTCCAGCACCTGGCCATCGGCGTTGCCGCTCAAGCCCGCACTGCAGGCCAGGTCAGCCGGTTGCACGGTGACCGCGTAATAGGGGCCCTGGCCCAGTGGCCGTACGCAAGGGTTGGGCGTTTGTTGCGGGTCGCCATTGTAGCGGTTCATGGGGCTGGCGCCACGGCCGAACGCGGGGTCTTCACCGCGGGCGGCCGCGGTGTTGTAGCTGTTCACGGTGGTTTCCAGGCCTTGGGCGTCTACCTTCAATTTGCCGGCAAGCTCGGCCAGGGTGCGGCCTTTGACCAGGTAGCCGGCCTTGACGAAGCGGGCGATGTTGGCTCCGCTGCGCAACGGCATCACCAGGCCCAGCCCGTAGCGCCGCAGGAACGCTTCGTCGCAAATCAGGTGGGCGGTGGCGCTGTTGTCGGCCAGCATGCCCATGACAAAGTCGTGGTAGGAATCGGACTCGTTGACGAAACGCAGGCCCCGGCCGTTGACCGCGATCAGCCCTGGCTTGGCGCGGTCCAGCAAGATGTGCGGCCACACGGCCTGGTAGCCGTTTTTGTCGGTGCGGATCGAGCAAGGCATCCACAGGCCGGGGCTGTCGTGGCCGTTGTCCAGTTGCGCGTTGGCTTTGAGCGCCTGGTCGATGCCATCGCCGGTATGGGTCAGGGGCGACAGTGAAAGCGGCTGGGCGGCGGCCGGGAACAGTTGCTTGCGCAGGGTAGGGTGGCGGGTTACGCCACCGGTGGCCAATACCACGCCACGGCGTGCGCGAATGCGCTGCGGTTGGCCGTTATGCAGCACCACGGCGCCCACTACCTGGCCGTTTTCCAGGATCAGCTCGTGCAAGGGTGTTTCAAAACGGATGGCCACGTTTTGTTGGCGCAGGCTGTAGAACAGCCGGGCGACCAAGGCGTTGCCCATCACCAGGTTCGTGCCCCGGGCATGGCTGAGGCGGTCGCGGCAATAGCGCCCGACCACGCTCAAGGTGCGGGTCAGGTTTTTCACTGAGGCGAACGGTGAGAGCAACGCATCGAGGTCTGCTCGGGGCACCATCATGCCGCCCAAGCCCATGAACTCCGGACGCGGTGGCCGCACCCGGGCAAAGTCCTTGCCGAGTAGCCGGCCATCGAAGGCGATCGGTGCCAGGGCCCTGCCACCGAACGCGGCGCCCGGGCCGCTGACGTAGTCGGGGTGGGCGACGGCGGCGATAAATTTCACTTCACTGATGCGCTCCAGCTCGTCGATCGCCTGTGGCCCGCAGGCCAGGAACGCCTCGCGCAGGGCCTGGCCACCGCGCTCGCCGACCACCGCCTTGAGAAAGGTGGCGGCATCCTCCACCTTGTCGGCGACCCCAGCGCGCTGGCTCTGGGTGGTGCCGGGTACCCAGGTGGTGCCGCCCGAGGTGGCACTGATGCCGCCCACTGCTGCGGTTTTCTCGCACAGCAACACGTCCAGCCCGTGGTGGCTGGCCATCAGCGCGGTGGTCATGCCAGCGGTGCCGGCGCCGAACACCAGCAGGTCGACTTCCTGATCCCAATGCGGCAGGTGGGGTTTCATGGCGTATATCTACCTCTTTTGGAATTTATGCTTTTATTGGAATCATATTCCAAAAATCCAAGAGGTTTGACAACTGCTTTTTGCCCAAACGGTGATTTATTTGGAATTGGGTTCCATAAAACGGAATTTTATCGAGCCGGCAGGTGCCATTGCTGGCGATAATGCTCGTACTGCGCTTCTGGCATTTGCACCAACAGCGGAGCCTGTTGCGGATCAAGCCAGGTCAGCAAACCGGAGAGGCTGGCGGGGTCCATGGCCGTGCAGCCCAGTGTCGGGGAGGTGGGATTGCGCCAGATGTGGAAAAAGATGCACGAACCTGCCGTCGCAGTCGCAGGGGTGTTGTGCTGAATGAAAATACCCTTGCGGTAGAGGTCATCGTTACGGCGCATCTGCTCGGCGCTGCTCCAATCCTTTTGCACCGTGGTGGTGTCGACCAGCGTGTTGTAGTGGGAGGAGGTGCTGTCATCCACGCATTCCACGGTTGGGCTTGCGGCAAGGTAAGGCATTTTTGTCTCGGCCCGGCTGTCATAACCAAACGCGGTGCCCAATTTGAACACCCCGGCCGGTGCCTTGCCATCGCCTTCCCGTTTGACCGGGTCGGCGCCGGGCTCAACGGGGACCAAGCCCTGGCCCCAGGCCATTCCGTTCTTGCCGATCACCACCGCGAAGGGCGCCTGGTACTTTTTGAAGCTGCCACCCTGGCGTTCATAGCGCTGGGCGGTGCCTTGGGTATCGGTCCAGTTTTTCGTGGTGACCACGATCAATTGGTCACTGGTATCCGGGACCTGCGCGAGCGCGGCCAATGGAAAAAACAGCATCAACAGCGGCCAGCCTTTCATGGCGCAACCTTCCTTGATCAGTGTCTGTGCGCAGAAACTAGCACCGCACTGGGTAGGGCTCAATGGCTAATAAATGTAGCGATGTTGCGAAGGAAAGGCTTCCCATCAGGGCGCCGTAATGGGGAAGTCCATGACCTTGGCTGGAGCGCCCACGCCCTTGAAAGTGAAGTGCCACCACTCGCCCGAATACCCGGCAAAACCCTCCTTGGCCATGGCGCTGGCCAACCGTTGGCGGTTCTGCCGGGCGGTGGCGCTGATCATGGGCGCCTGGGTATGGGCGCGTTCGTCGAAACAGTCAAATCCGGTGCCCATGTCCAGGGCACCGTCATGCCAACGTTGGCCGTAGGGCGCGGCACAATCGACTTGCGCGCTCGCTGGGGTCCAGGTTTGGGCCGGCAGCGCGTCGGGGCCCACCAGGGTCAGGTCCAACGTGGCACCCCTGGAGTGATTGGACACGCGGGCCACGTAGCCCAACCGCCAGAAGTCCTGCTTGTGCACCCTGGGGTAGAACTCGGCCTTGCGCGGGTCGCCTGGCTGCGAGGCGAAACGCCCCATGTCGGCGACCGCCCGGGCAGGGCGATAGCAATCGAAGACCTTCAAGCCCAGGCCTTGCGAACGCAACGCAGCCTGCACCCGGCCCAGCGCCTGGGCCGCGTCCAGCGACAGCACACACTGGGCAGCGGCGTAACCGTCGAGCGGGTGCCCGGTGAAGTTGTGGGCGCTGGCGTAGCGGATGTCTTGCTCGATGCTGGGGGCCACGGTGCTCAAGTACACCATGGTGTCGGGCTTGGGTTCGGCGTAGGTGGTGCTTGACGCGATCAGGCCCGCGAACAGCCAGGTCAGCGTCGCGAGGGGGTGTCGAGCGTGCATCCAGTGTCTCCAGAAGGGCCGGTAGAGTAAGTCCTGTGCAAAGGAGGGGTGTTTGGCATGGTGCTGCACGGCGGGCCTCGACCTACTGGATTCAACGCAAAATGAGAGCACGACAATGCCGTCTATTCCCGCCGCTGCCAAGCCCCGATTCGCCACCCTGCGCGCCTTGCTGTGTGGCACGGCCGGTCGCCGCGAGCTGCGTGACTGGGTGAACACCGACCCTGTAGGAGCGGATTCATCCGCGAAAAGGCCAGCGCATTGAATCAGGCATACCGCGACGCGGTCTTCGCGGATGAACCGGGGCGGGCCGCTCCAACAGAAGCGGCCCGCCCCGGGATGGCGTCCAACAATTCCTGCGTGTACCGGTGCCCAGGCGTATTCAACACCTGGCTCGCCGCCCCGCGCTCCACCACCTGCCCTTGGCGCAACACCAGCACTTGATGGGCCAGGCTTTCCACCACCGCCAGGTCGTGGGACACCAGCACGTAGGCCACCCCCAACTCGGCCTGCAAGGTGCGCAACAGGTCGAGGATCTGCGCCTGCACCGACACGTCCAGGGCCGACACCGGCTCATCCAGCAGCAGCAAATCCGGCTTCAACGCCAACGCGCGGGCGATGGCCACCCGTTGGCGCTGGCCGCCGGACAATTCCCGTGGCAGGCAGTCCAGGTAGCGGGCCGGCAACTGCACCTGATCCATCAACTGGCGGGCCGCCTGTTTCAGCGCCTGGCCCTTCGACAAGCCGAACGACACCAGCGGTTCAACCACACTGTCGAAAATAGTGAAGCGCGGGTTCAACGAGGCGAAGGGATTCTGCTGCACCAGTTGCACCCGCTGGCGCAGTGGGCGGAACTGTTGCCAGCTCAGGCCAGTGAGGTCTTGGCCGTCCAGGCGCACGCGACCCTGGCTGGGTTGCTCCAGGCCCAAGGCGATGCGCAGGCTGGTGCTTTTGCCCGAACCTGATTCGCCGACAATGGCCAGCGTCTGCCCCGCGAACACCTCGAAACTCAAATCCTGCAGGGCGTGAAAGTGCTCGGCCTGGCCTTTGCGGGCCGGCAACCGGTACTGCTTGGCCACATGTTCCAGGCTCAACAACGCTGTTGCGCCATTTGCCTTGAACGGCACCGGCCGCTGGCCATTGCCAAACGCCGGTGCTGCCGCGAGCAGTTCGCGGGTGTAGGCATGGCTGGGCGCCGACAGCACCTGGCGCGCCGGCCCTTGTTCCACCAGCTCACCGTTTCTCATCACCAGCACCCGGTCGGCACGGTCCAGTGCCACGCCCAGGTCGTGGGTGATGATCAGCAAGGAGATACCCCGGGCCTTCACCAACTGTTCCAGGTGATCGAGGATCTTGCGCTGCACGGTCACGTCCAGGGCGCTGGTGGGTTCGTCGGCAATGATCAGCTGCGGCTTGCCCGCCAGGGCGATGGCGATCAGCACCCGTTGGCGCATGCCGCCAGACAGCTCATGGGGGTATTGCCGGGCGCGCAGTTCGGGGTCGTCCAGGCCGACCTGTTCAAGCAGTTCGAGTACGTCGGCATCAAGCGAAGGGTAGCGCTTGCCGTGGGCCAGCATCAGGCTTTCGCCGATCTGCCGGCCGATGCTCAAGGTCGGGTTCAGGCTGACCATGGGGTCTTGCGGCACCAGGCCGATCACCCGCCCACGCAACGCGCGCTTGGCCCGCTCACGGGTGTGGCTGATGTCCACGCCTGCCACGCGCAGGCTGCCGCCGGTGATGCGTGCGCTGCTCGGCAACAGGCCCAGCAGCGCGCTGG
The DNA here is from genome assembly GCF_023509015.1 of Pseudomonas abieticivorans. Classification (NCBI taxonomy): domain Bacteria; kingdom Pseudomonadati; phylum Pseudomonadota; class Gammaproteobacteria; order Pseudomonadales; family Pseudomonadaceae; genus Pseudomonas; species Pseudomonas abieticivorans. Next base: position 310,754 of record NZ_CP094975.1, on the reverse strand, counting down.
CCATGGTGGTCTTGCCCGAGCCGGACTCACCGACAATCGCCAGGGTTTCACCCTCGGCGATGCTGAAGGACAGCGAGCGCACGGCGTTGGTCACCCGGCCAGCGTTGTGGTAACTGACGCTCAGGTCTTGCACTTGGATCAAGGCGCTCATCGCTGGGTTTCCTCAAAGGTACGGGCAATGTGGTTGAGGCTGAACACCACCAACACCACAAACAGCCCCGGCAACAACGAGACCCAGGGCGCGGTGATCAAAAAGTGCCGGCCGTTGGCAATCAGCGTGCCCCATTCGGCGGCGGGCGGTTCGGCGCCAAAGCCCAAAAAGCTCAAGCCGGCGGTGGCCAGGATCGCCGCGCCAAAATCCAGGGTGGCCAACACCGCGACCGGGCCCCAGGCATTGGGCAGCACGTGGCGCAGCAAGGTGCGCAGCCAACTGGCACCGCCCAGGCGCGCCGCTTCCACGTAGGGCAGGGTTTTGACCCGCAGCACCTCGGCGCGGGTGGTGCGGGCGAACCCCGGGATGATCCCCACGCCCACTGCCACGGCCACTGGCAAGGTGCCAAAACCGATGGCGGTGACGATCGCCAATGCCAGCAGCAGGCCGGGCAGGGCCAGCAACACGTCGACCAGGCGCATGATCACCGAGTCCACGCGCCCGCCGATAAAGCCTGCGACGATGCCCAGGCCCAGGCCTGCCACCAGCGCGATGCCGACGGCCAGCAGCGCGGCCAGAATCGACAGCCGCGCGCCGTAGATCATGCGCGTGTACAAGTCGCGGCCCAGCTCGTCGGTGCCGAACCAGTGGCTGGCATTCGGCGCCAGCAGCTTGGCCGCAGGCACCGTGGCGTACGGGTCAATGCTGCTCAACAGCCAGGGCAATACGGCAGCCAACAGCGTGAACAGCACCAGGGCTGCGGCCAGCACGAAACCGGGGCGGCGCAGCAAGGGTACGGCCAGGTCCAGGAAGCGCTGCCAGCGGCGGCGTGGTTGCCACCTCAATGGGTCATGAATATAGGTGGTCATGCTCAGCTCACCTTGGGCGCGTGGGTGATACGCGGGTCGAGGATGGGGTACAGCAGGTCCACCAGCAGGTTGACCAACACGAAGGCGGCGGCCGACACCGTGACCACCGCCAGCACCACCGGAATGTCCTGGCGCAGCACGGCTTCTTGCACCAGTCGGCCGACGCCGTTGCGGGCGAAAATGGTTTCCACCAGCACAGCGCCCGATACGGTATTGCCCACCTGCAGGCCGATCAGCGTCAGCAGCGGCAGGGCGGCGTTGCGAAAGCCGTGGCGCGCCTGCACCTGGGCGCGGGTCAGGCCCTTGGCGAAGGCGGTGACGATGTAGGGCTCGCGCCACACGTCCAGAAAGCCGCGCTGCAGCACCTGGGCGTACACCGCGGCGCTGGGGATCGCCAGGGTCACGGCTGGCAGCACCAGGCTGGCGAAACCCTGGCTGCCGGTGGCCGGGAACCAACCCAGGGTAAAGGCAAATACCTGGATCAGCAGCAGGCCCATCCAGAACACCGGCACCGAAAAGCCCAGCGCCGGCAAGCGTGCCAGGGCGGTTTTCAAGGGCTGCCAGCGCACGTAGGCGGCCAGGTACGCCAGGCCGATGCCGCCCAGCAACGACAGCACGATGGCCGAGCCTGCCAACGCCAAGGTCTGCGGCAAGCGTTCGGCCAACACCGAGGTCACCGGCCGGTTGAGCGTGAGCGACTGCCCCAGGTCACCGTGCAGCACGCCCCACAACAGTTGGAAGTAACGCTGCACCAGGCCCTGGTCCAACCCGTAGAAGGCCCGCGCCTTGGCCAGTTGTTCGGGGCTCAGCGCGTCGATCTCCATGCCTGAGGCGCTGAGCATGATCGACAGCGGATCGCCCGGCAGCAGGTACAGGATGAAATAAGTGATGGTGTAGGCGCCCCACAGCACCAGCACGGCCTGGCCGATACGGCCGAGCAGGTAGCGGTTCATGGCTTGATCTCGATGTCATTGAGGAAGGCAAAGCCCTCCGCGCTCCAGTGGAAGTTGCTCACCCGTGGCGAGGTGGCGGCCTGCCACACGCGTTCGTACACCGGGATGGCCGAGCCCTGATCGATCAACAGGTCTTGCAACTCGCCGTAGGCTTGGGCGCGGCTGTCCGGGGCGGTGGCGGTCAGGCCGGCGTCGAACAGCGCCTGGGCCTTGCCCAGCGTGGCCGGTGGGTAGATGTTGGTGGCCAGGGTCGAGCTGTTGGCGCTGCGCGGGTCGAGGATGGTTTGCAGCACGATCGGGTCGGCGCGGGTCATGTAGGCGTAGGTCAGGTCATAGTTGCCCGAGGCGTTGGCCGCGGCCCATTCGGCGGTGGTCTGCACCCGCAGCTTGAGTTCGATGCCAACCTTGCGCAGTTGGTCCTGGATCAGCACGTCGCCGGCGGTTTCCTTACCGGCCAGGTTGTACACCAGGCTCAGGCGCTTGCCGTCCTTGTAGCGGTACTGGTCTTGCCCGGTCAGCCAGCCGGCCTGGTCCAGCAGCTTGGCCGCGCCTTGCGGGTCGTAGTCGAGCTTGTGGCCTTGGCTGCGAAAGTACGGCGTGGTCACGTCGTACACCCCGTCCACCACCGGGAAGGCCGGGTTGTAGAGGGTGGCGGCGTAGGTCTTGCGGTCGATGGCTTTCAGCACCGCCAGGCGCACGTCGCCGTCGCCCAGGATGCGGTTGCCACGGGTGTTGGGGTACAGGTTCCAGGCCGGGCCCGGCAGCGAGCGGCTCTGGATGGTCGCCTTCTTGCTTTGCAGCAGCGTCAGGTCGACGTCGGAGAACGGGTTGCGCGGCCACAGGATGTCCACCTGGCCCTGCAGGAACTGGCCGTTGCGCACGCTTTCTTCGGGCACGTAGCTGACCTCGATGGCCGACAGGTGGGACTCGCCCTTGTTCTGCACGTTGGCCGAGGGCCAGGCATAGCCGGCACGTTTGACCAACCGCAGGCCGGCTTCGGGGGTGTAGTGCTCCAGCACGAACGGCCCGCTGCCGATGATCGCCCCCAGCGAGCGCTCCTTGGCAGTGTGGCGATAGGACTCGGGCGCCAGGATGCCCAGGTTGGTGGTGGAGGTGGCTTGCAAGAAGCCTGCGTTGGGCCGCGCCAGCACCAGCTTGATGGTCTGCGGGTCGATGATTTCGGCGTGCTCGTAACCGGCCAGGTAGGTCGCGCCAAAGGTGCTCGGCAATTCGCTGGCGAAGGCCTTGTCACTGTCGAAAGCGGTTTTCACGGCCTGCGCGTCGAAGGCCTCGCCGTTGCTGAAGGTCACACCCTTGCGCAAGTGAAAGGTGTACTCGCGGGCATCGTCGCTAATGTCCCAGCGCTCGGCCAGCCAGGGGATGATCTTGCCGGTTTGCGGGTCTTGGTCGGTGAGCGACTCGACCACGTTGCGCAGCACCACCCGGTGCTCCAGCCAGTAGACCTGGAAAGGGTCCAGGCTGACCAGTTGGGTGTTGTCGCCGAAGAAGGCGATTTTCAGGGTGCTGGCCGCCGCTGCGTCCGGCGTTGACGGTGAGCAGCCTGGCAGGGCCAGGCCCAGTGCCAGGAGGATGGCCGCGCTGGCCAGGGTTCGTTGCAGCTTCAAGGGCGCTACCTCGGTCAAGGGGGGGGTAAGCGCGCCACCGTGCGGCGGCGCGGCCGGGTGGGTCAGAAGTCGTAGGCGAGCTTGGTGTACCAGTAGCCGCCACCGGGGTAGAACGGCGGGTTGCCATAGGCCGCCAGGCCCAGGCTGCTGTACACGGCGTGCTTGTCGGGGCGCACGTCGAAGATGTTGGTACCGCCGATGCTGGCGGTCAGGTGGTCGAAGAAGGTGTAGGCAATGTCCAGGTCGGTGATCCATTTTGCGCCGAAGCTGCGGTCCCCGCTGGGGTTTACCGCCAAGGTCTTGACCGAGCCGTAGCGGGTGGTCTGCAGGTTCACCGCCAGGTCGTCGAGTTTCCAGTTGGCACCCACGATCCACTTGGTCTTGGGCGAGGCTTCGGTCAGGTCGCCTTCGCGGTCGCGGCCCACCAGGGTGACCCCGGAGCCTGCCAGCGAGGCCGGCGTGTCGCGCATGTCCTCGATGGTGGTTTTGTTGTAGTTGAACCCCAGGCTCCAGCGCACATCGCCCAAGGCATCGAGCGGCGTGGTGTGGTCGGCCACGATGTCCAGGCCCCGGGTGCGGGTGTCGAAGGCGTTGGTGTAGTAGTTGACCCAGGTACCGCTGGCCACGCCCTGGGACTGCAAAATGCCGTTGATCACGCCGTTGCCCTGGTCGTAGATGTTGCTGGTGAGGGCGATGCGGTCGTCGATGTCGATCAGGTAGGCGTCTGCCGTCACGCTGGTGCGCGGCGCTGGTTGCCAGGTCAGGCCCAGCCCCAGGTTGCGGGATTTCTCGGGCTTGAGGTCATCGCCACCCAAGGCCTTGGCCAGGCTGCTGCTTGAGGGCGTGAGGCGGGTCACGGCCGGTACCACGTTGCCGTTCACATCCGTGGCCACGCGGTTGTCGGCCACGGTGTAGCCGATCTGGGTCAGGGACGGCGCACGGAAACCGGTGCCCACGGTGCCGCGCACCGCGACGGTGTCGGTCAGTTCATAGCGCGAGTTCACTTTAAGGCCAAAGGTGTTGCCCGAATCGTCATCGTAATGTTCGATGCGCCCGGCCACGTCGACGAACCAGCGCTCGGTGAGGTCAAAGCCCAGGTCCAGGTAACCGGCGTAGTTGTTGCGGATCAGGCTGACTTCGTCTTCCGGGCGGATGGTCACGGCGGCCTGGGCGCCGGAGGCGGCGGGGTAGGTGCCGGTGATGTAGGCGTCGGGCTCGCCGGCAAAGGTGCGAAAGCGCTCCCAGCGATGCTCCAGGCCCGCTGACACTTGCACTGGCGAGGTCAGGTTGAACAGGCTGTCGTAGTGGCGGGTGAAGTCCAGGTTGTTGACCCACTGCTCGAAGCGAAAGGTAGCCAAATTGCTGAAGCTGGTGGGCGAAGCGGTGCCCAGGGACGGGTTCAGGTTCAGGTCGCTGGAGTGGTGCACGTTGTTGCGCCCGTAGGTGGTGCTCAGGTCCCAGTTCCAGTTGGCCAGTTCGCCTTTGCCGCCAAACAGGAACTGGTAGTCGGTGTCCTTGATGTTGTTGAGCGGGAAGTAGCCGTCCGGGAAAATCTCTGGCACCGACGCGGTGCCGTTGGGCAGGCGGTAGTAGTTGGCGGCCTCGGCGTCACGCTCGCCGTAGGTGCTGAAGGAGTACAGGGTGACGTCATCCAGCGGCAGTTCGGCGTTGTAGGCCAGGTTGAAGGCCTTGAGGTCCGGGTCGCCGTTCTTGATCGCCACATGGTCCCAGGCGGCTTGCTTGGCCGGGTCGTTGTAGGCTTTCACGGTACTGTCGGCCTTGTCGTTCCACGACGCCTCGCCGCGTTTGCGCGCATCGGCCGCCAGGTGGAAAAAGCCGCTTTCGCCGAGTTTGAAGCCCTCGTCGCCGGCCACTTTCAGGGTTTCGCCCTGGCCGGAATACAACTTGCCGTAGCTGGTTTCCAGGTGGCCACCGCTGTCGGTGGCCTTGAGGATGATGTTGATCACCCCCGCCACGGCGTCAGAGCCGTACTGGGCGGCGGCGCTGTCCTTGAGAATTTCGATGTGGTCCACGGCGCTCACCGGGATCAGGTCGATGTCCACGGCATTGGCGCCGCTGTTGTCGATCGAGCCACGTTGACCGACCGCGCCGTTGTGCCGGCGCTTGCCGTTGACCAGCACCAAGGTATAGGTCGGGCCCAGGCTGCGGTTGCTTAAGGGGCGGGTGACGGAGTTGTAGCCGGCGATGTTGGTGCCGAAGTTGAACGAGGGCAGCAGCTTGGAAATCGCCTCGGACAGCTCCGCGCGGCCAGTCTTGAGCAGTTGGTCACTGTTGATGATATCGATGGGCGCCGGGCTGTCGGCCACGGTGCGCTGCTGGCCGCGCACGCCGGTGGAAATCACCGTCACGGCATTGAGTTTGGTGTCTTCGGCCGCCGCGTCGGCGAACGGCGCGACGGCGCTCAGCAGCAGCGAGGCGGTCAGGGCTGACAGCGGGAATTGCTTGGCAGGGCCGTTTGAGTATGCGTCTGGCATGGGGGGCAGCGTCCATTAAAACTGGCACTGGCCCTTGGTGTGGGTACAGCTTCAATAGCCTGAAGGTGGTGTGTTCGGCGAGCAACGATGTCGTCTGTGGTGGATAGTATTTGCATAACAAACTGTGTGGAAATTCTTTTTTGGTATATGTATATTATTCTTTATTTGCATTTATGTATTATTGATTATGTATTTAATTAATGTTTTTGAGCTGCGAGCTGTAACGATTCTGCGGCGCGCCCTGGCCTAAGTGGCCGCGCCGGGGGTGCCCCCCCGGCGCTAACGGCGCTGCGCAAGCCGCTAGCCAAACCGCAGGCGCGTTTCCTGCGCCACCTGAGTGTAGGGCTTGAGCACGCTGAGCAGGATGGCGCTGGCCAGCAGGTAGCCACTGGCACAAATCACCAGCGCCCAGCGCAGCGCGTTGGCACCGGCCAGTTGGCCCAGGTGATCGCTGAGCACGCCGACCGCCAGCGGGCCGAAACCGGCACCCAGCGCCATGATGCCGAAGTTGTACACCGCGATCAGCGTGGCGCGCCGCGCCGGGGCGATCAGTTGGGCGATGGCGGTGTAGCTGGGGGCCATCCACCACATGCCAAACACCGACATGCCGAACATGAAAGCGGCGGCGCGGGGGATATGCAACGCGCCCAGCAGCCAGGGCGAGCCAGCCGGGTACAGGGCGAAACCGGCGGCCATCGGGAAGGCCAACAGGGCGCCGATAATCGGTACCCCCAGTTGCCAGCGTGAATCGCGTCGCCCCAGGTGCGCGGTCAGCCAGCCGCTGGACAGCGAGCCGATGATGGCGCCGGGGCCTGCCACCAAGCCCATGAGCGTGCCGGCGTCCTTGAGGGTGAGCCCGTGGGTACGCACCAAAAAGGCCGTGCTCCAGATGCTGAAGGCATACCCGGAAAAGGCCAGCAGCGCGCCGGCGCAGGCGATGCGCACAAAAGGGCTGCACTGCCACGCGCCGCGCAGCACAGGCCACAGCGATTCGTGAGGGGTGGAGCCGGCCGTGGGCGACTCCCACGTACCCCGGCGTGGCTCCCAACCGCTCAAGCGCAACAGCACGGCGGTCACCAGCCCCGGTACGGCCACCCACACGAAGGCCTGCCGCCAGCCATAGTCATAAGCGATCCAGGCGCCCGCGCTCAGGCCCAGCAATGCACCAATGGGCGCGCCCAGCATGAACACGCTGATGGCCTTGGCGCGCTGATGAGGCGGGTACAGATCGGCGATCATCGACATCGAGGCGGCGCCGCTGCCCGATTCGCCAATGGCCACCCCCAGGCGTGCCAGCGCCAGGCCCCAATAGCTGGTGGCGCAGCCGCACAGCAGGGTCATGGCGCTCCAGCCGGCACAGCACAGCCCGATCAGGTTGCGGCGGTTGGCTCGGTCGGCGAAGCGGCCGATCGGGATGGCAAACAGGCAATACACCAAGGAAAACCCAAGCCCGGTGAGCAGGCCGATCTGCGTGTCGGTGACATGGAACTCAGCCTTGATGGGCTCGATGACGATGCCCATGATCTGACGGTCGATCAGGCTGACGGCCGAGACCATGAACAACAGAAACAACGTGTAGTGGCGGCGCCAGCCGCGAGCCTGCGTGCTCATGCGTGGACGCTCCCCTGGTGTGCCGGGTGGGTGTCGTGCCGGGGCAGGCCCCAAGGGTAGTGGTGCTCCAGTTGCCCGGCCAGTTGAAACAGCCGGCCTTCCTGGCAGGCCGCCGCGGTGAACATCATGCCGATCGGCAGGCCGTCGCGGCTGGCGCCCGATGGCACGGACATCGCCGGCTGGCCACTGACGTTGGCCAACACGGTGAAGCCGATGCTGCCGACGATGTGCCGAACGTAGTCCTCGTAGCGGTTCTGCAGGCTGAGCAAGCCTAGGGGCGGGGTCAGGTGAGCCGTTACCGGTGACAGGATCAGGTCGATGTCGTCGAAAACCGCCTCCATCTTCAGCCCCACCAGCTCGAAGGTGCGGCGGGCGCGGTATAACTGCTCGGCGGTCGCGCTGCTGGCCTGGTTTAGCACATGGCGCGTCACTGGCTCCAGGGCGTGCGCATCCATCGGCCTGCCCAACGCGGCCTCGCGGTCGCGCACTGCCGTCAGTAAGGTCACGCCGCTGGTGGCACCGTGGGCACCGTACAGCTGTTGGGCATCGACGGGCAGCGTCAAGGGGCGCACCTGATGACCTAGCGCTTGCAGCCGCTCGACGGTCTGTTGCAGTACCGCCTGTATGTCTGGGTGCAACGGCGTGCCGGTCAAGTCGTCGCTGACCACGCCGATGCGCAAGGCGTGGGGTGCGCGCCGTACCTCCTCGCCGAAGGGCCGCGCTGGTTGTGCCAGCCAGTAGGGGCTGCCACGTTCATGGCCATGGCTGACATCCAGCAGCAGCGCCGAGTCGCGTACGCTGCGCGACACCACATGCCCGCAGCTGGCGCCAAACCAGCCTTCGAAGCTGGCCGGGCCCTGTGGGTTGCGGTAGCGGGTGGGCTTCATGCCGAACACACCGCAATAGGACGCGGGAATACGAATCGAGCCGCCGCCGTCGGTGGCATGGGCCACCGGCACGATGCCCGCTGCAACGGCCGCCGCCGCACCACCCGATGAGCCGCCGGCGCTGTAGCCCGGTCGCCATGGGTTGCCCGTGGCCCCCCACAGGGCGGACTCGGTGGTGGTGGTCATGCCGAACTCGGGGCTGGCGGTCTTGCCGAACACCAGCATGCCGGCTTCCAGGTAGCGCTCGACCACGGTGCTATTGGCTTGCGCTGGCGGGGTATCGGCCAGCAAGCACGAGCCGTTGGTGGTCACGGTGCCTGCCAGGTAGGTGTTCAGGTCCTTGAGCAGCATCGGCACGCCGGCCAGCGCGCCCTGGCGCTCGGTACCGGCGGCCTGGCGGGCGCGCAACTGGTCGAACGCCAGCTGATCGTGGCGCATCACCACGGCGTTGACCTGCGGGTTGAGCTGCTCACAGCGCTCGATGGCGGCGTGCAGCAACGCCTGTGCTTGCAGCGTGCCGTTGCGCACACCTTCGGCCATGGCGGTGGCGTCCAGCGCCAGATAATCGGCCTGGGACAAAAACGCAGTTGCATCAAGGGTCATGGGCAAATCCTCGGGTACAGAGGCCCGCTCCGGCAAACCTCAGGGTTTGCAAGCCGGGGTATCTTGAGTGAAAGAGGCGTGACTGGCGAGCGCTATCAGAACAGCAAGTTGAGCGACTCCTGCAGCAACAGCGCATCGCCGTGCACCGGCGTAAACACCGGGTTACGGGTATAGGTCAAGCCGCTGATCAGGTAGACGCCGGGCAGCACCCGGGCGGCGTATGAAGCAGTGGCTGCCAGCGTGTAGCCGGCGCTGTCCATGCCATAGCCCGCGTACAGGTCACGCAACTCTTTGCTGTAGTAACTCTTGGTAACGCCCACCGCCATCATGTCTGCCGGGCGGCTGGCGAAGGGGCCGACATTGAAGGCCGTCAATTGGGCGGCCTTGTTGATGGCATTGACCGAGTCCGGCGAGTAGTCGAGCTTGCTGTCCAGGTACCAGCCGCGTGCGTCGCCCCAAGGCTTGCTGACCTGGACCGTGGCCCCCAGGTATAGGCTGTAGTTGTCGGCGGATTTTTCACCCGTCTTGAACTCGGTGTACTGGCTGGTGTTGTACAGGGTGCCCAGCCTGAGCCAAGCGGCATTTTCGCTGGCACTGGCGGCTTGCTTGTAACCCAGTTCGTTGATGAACAGCGCCTTGGCATCGGGCACGTTCAGGCGAAACCCGCTGGGGTTGTCCTTGACGTCCTGGGCGATGCCGCCAGGGCTGGCGCTGCGCGTGAGCGCAAAGCTATTGTAGAAACGCAGGGACGGGTCGCGCACGATCACGTTGACGGTCGGCGTGGGCTCGGTGGCCGACATGCCCACCTGGAAGGGCACCACGCTGCTGGGGCCCAGGGCCGCGGTCGAAGCGTTACCGCCCAGGGCGATGCCGTAGAACAGCCGCACGCCAGGGATAAAGCCATATTCGAGTTCCAACTGTTTATTGAAAAACGACTGGTTGATGGCGAACACGGTCATGGTCGTGACACGCGGGTTGGCCGGCGTATAGTTGGCCCCCACCCACTGCGCAGCCAGGGTGAACTGTGCGTCGTTGGCAAAGCCCAGGCGGGTCAGGTCGTAGGTCAGGTAGGTGCTGAGGGATGCGTTGTAGCTGGGGTTCTGCCCGTTGTACACCTGGGGTTTGGCATTGTGCCCCAGCACATCATAGGTGTAGCCGTTGTAGGAGGTGGCGGTGAAACCAAAGCCATGCTCGGCCAGGGCTTCACGCAAACCGCCCAGTTGTGGGCTGACCCGGGCGCACACCGGCACCGACTTGACGGCGATTTCGGCACGGGTCAGGTAGCGATCGTAATCCAGGCATTTGGGTTTGGCCGGCGCAACCGCCGGGCTGTCGCCGTCTGCCGCGTGGGCAGTCGCCCCGGCGATCCAGGCAAGCGCCAGCAAGCAAGCTTTCATCGAGTAAGGCATGCAACGCATCTTCAACATTTCCCCATCCTTTGGTAATCAAGTAGGACGACACCCAGCGGCGGTTACCCTTGGGTTGTGGCCTCAGTATCCGTGCATTTTCACCACCCGTGCATGGCGCCAACGGCATCTATCGATGGGGCCAGTGAACGCCCCGGTTTGCCTGGCTTGCAGTCAGCTTCTAAGGGCGCTGCACAGCAACCGGTTCAGCGTGGCGCAAGGCTTGCGCAGCCGTGGTGCGAACGGAGGGTGGCGTGCCTTTGGGCAGTGCGGTTCAGCGTTTGTGACGCTGCCAATGGGCGGTTATCACCCGGGCCAATTCCTGGATGCCGGGCACGATGGCATCCATGTCAATCGAGCCGAACCCCAGGCGCAGGGCCGGGTTGGCCTTGCCGGTTTCGGCGGCCAGGTAAAATGCATTGCCAGGATCAAACAACACGCCCTTGGCCAACCCTTCGCCGTACAGCTGCGTCAGGTCATGGCAATGGGGCAGTTGCAACCAGAGCGTGGCGCCGCCAGTGGGGGGGATAAAGCTTGCCTGGGGCAGGTATTCGCGCAGCGCGCGGGTGATCAATGCGGCGCGCTGCGCCAGTTTTTCGCGGGCCTGTTGCAGCAACCGGTCGTAGTGGCCCTGCTCGATGAACAGCGCTGCGGTCACCTGGTTGTTGCCGGGGATCTGCCGGATCATCATCCGTTGCAGTTGGCGCAGTCGTTCGATGACCGGCGCCGGGGCGACGATGTAACCGATGCACAACCCCGGTGACAACAGTTTGGACAGACTGCTGAGGTAGATGACCCGGTCATGGCGGTCCAGCGCCTTGAGCGCTGGCAATGCCTGGCCGTCGTATTGGGTTTCGGGGTCGTCATCGTCCTCGATGATCACCTGATCGTGTTGCGCGGCCAGGCTCAGTAAGGTGGCCCGGCGTTGCGCGCTCAAGGTGACCCCGGTTGGGCACTGGTAGGCAGGCGTGCAATACAGGTAGTCACACCCAGCGTAATGTGCGCTCGGCACCACGCCTTGCTCGTCCACTGGCAACGGCACGATCCTGGCACCGTTGTAGGCAAAGACGTTGCGCGGGTCCATGTAGCCGGGGTCTTCGACGGCGACGCTGACACCCTCGCGCACCAGCAGCCGGGCCAGCAGGTAGAAGCTTTGCTGGCGGCCCAGGGTCAGCAGCACTTGCTCGCCAGTGGCGGCAATGCCACGGCGCGGCAGTACCCGGCGGATGAGTTGGTCGATCAGTTGCGCGCTGGCCACCTGTTCGCCTTCCTGCCACCAACGGTCGACGGCCTTGCGCTCGTTTGCCTGACGGTTGCACTGGCGCCACTGCGAAAGGGGAAATTGGCGCGGGTCGAATTGCCCGTAAACAAACGGATAGCGCACCCGCCGCCAAACGGTGGGGCGGTCGGCCCACGCCACGCTCTGGTCCATGGCCTTGAGGCGGTGGCCCCAATCGGGCAACGCGCTGGTGGCGGGCGCGGGTTCATGGGCGACCTGGGTCGGGGTAATATCGGCGCTGACAAAAAAGCCATCGCGCAGGCGGGACTCAATATAGCCCTCGCAGCTCAACCGCTCGTAGACCAGCACGGCGGTGTTGCGGGAAACACCCGTCAGTTGCGCCAAGTCCCGGCCCGAAGGCAGGCGCGTGCCGGCGGGCAGCCGGCCGTCCAGGATTGCCGTGACGAAGGCGGTGCACAGTTGCACCTGCAGCGGCTCGTCGTCACGTCGGGTTTTGGGCAACAGTTGGCGCCACATCAAGTCGTGCTTACCGGCGCGTGTCAGGGTCTTGTTCACGGGGCCTTACATCAATGATGATGGCGATGCCCGCCACCCGCGGCTCTGTTTAAGATTTCAGACAGAGCCTAACCCAGGACTCTGTTCGGCGCTACGTGGGGGGCTGGCTTAGCGCTCACACCTTGCCTTTCCACGGCACCAGCCGGCGTTCCAGCCAACGCATGCCGAGGTCGAACAACAGGGCCATCGCGCCGATCACCAGGATGCCCATGATCACCACGTCCGTGGCCATGAACTTGGACGCGGTCAGCACCATGAAACCCAGCCCCGCCGTGGCGGCGACCATTTCGGCGGCCACCAGGGTGGTCCAGCCGAAGCCGATGGCGATGCGCATGCCGGTGAGCACCTCGGGCAGGGCCGCCGGCATGATCACGTGGCGCAGCACCTGGCCGCGGCTGGCGCCCATGGAGTAGGCCGCGTGGATCTGCTCGATGGCCACCGACTTGACCCCGGCACGGGCGCTGAGTGCCAAGGGGGCGAACATCGCCAGGTAGATCAGCAGCACCTTGGAGCCTTCGCCGATACCCATCCAGATCACCACCAGCGGCAGGTACGCCAGCGGCGGCAACGGCCGATAAAACTCTACCAACGGATCAAAGATGCCCCGGGCCACACGGTTGACGCCCATCAGGATGCCGATCGGAATGGCCGTCAGCACGGCCAACACAAACGCGCCGAATACCCGCAGAGCACTCCAGCCGATGTGGCTGAGCAGGGTGGCATCGGCAAAGCCTTCGCCGGCCACATTCACGAACTGCGCCCACACCGCCTGGGGTGAAGGCAGGAACAGCGGCTTGATCCAGTTCGCGTTGGTCGCCAGGTACCAGGCGGCCAGCATCACCCCGATCGTCACCAGGCTGAGCACCAGGCTGGAGCCATTGCCGGGCGCCCCGTACTGTTCGCCAGGGCGCGCGGGTGCGGCCCGGCGCAGTTCATTGAAGGCGCGCAAAACGGCATGGCGTTGCTTATCGTCGAACAGGCTCATGCGGCTTCCTCATCACCGTGGATAATGCTCAGCACCTGCTCGCGCAAGGCAATGAAGTCCGGGCTGGATTTCACCGCGCGGGCGTCCTGGCCCGCGAGGAAGCGCCGACCGAAGTCGAGCGCAAACTCGTGGGTGATGCGCCCCGGGCGCGGCGACATGATGATCAACCGCGTGGCCATGAACAGCGCTTCCTCGACGTCGTGGGTAATGAAAAACATCATCTTGCCCGTGCGCTCCCAGATCTGCAGGATCAGTTCCTGCAGGCGTTCGCGGGTCAATGCATCGAGGGCGCCGAGGGGCTCGTCAAGCAGCAGCATTTGCGGGTCGTTGGTCAGCGCCCGGGCGATGCCGACCCGTTGCTGCATGCCGCCGGAAAGCTGGTACACGGCATGCCCGGCGAAGTCGGCCAGGCCTGTCAGTTGCAGGAAGTGCCGCGCTCGCCCTTCGCGCTCGGCGCGGGCCACACCACGCAGTTTCAGGCCGAAGGCGACGTTGTCGAGCACGTTGAGCCAGGGCAGCAGCGCGTGTTTCTGGAACACCACCCCGCGCTCGGCGCCTGGCCCGCTGACCTGGTCGCGCAACTGCGCGGCCCGGGAAGTCTGCTGCGGGACCTGGCCCTGGAAGTCGCCCAGGGTGATCAGGCCAGTGCTGGGTTGAATGAAGCCGGCCATCAGGTTAAGCAAGGTGGTCTTACCACACCCTGATGCGCCCAGGGCGACCACGAAGTCGCCGCTGGCGATGTCCAGGTTCACCCCGGAGAGCGCCGTCACCGGTGGGCTTTTTTTCTGTCCCGGGTAGTGCACCGAAACGTCATGTATTTTCAGGCTCAGGCCCATGGCTGTCTCCTGGTTGGGGGCGGCGCTCGGCCGCCCGGGGCTTTGGGTCACTGCGCCGCCTGGACGAAGCTGGGGTTGATCGCCACGCTGTAGTCGGGCAGCACCGCCGGGATTTTCTTCTGGTCCTTGAGGAAGGCCGCCGTGGCTGCCAGGGCCTTGGCGGCGCCGCCGTCCTTGCCATCGCCCAACCAGTTGTTGCCGGCCTGTTCGGCAGCCAGCGGGAATTGGTACAAAGCCAGCACCGGCGGAACGTCGTCGGGCTTGGCGCCCGATTGGCGGGCCACGTTAATCACCTGTGGCGAGTCGGCGGTCCAGCTTTTGGGGGCCTGCACGTAGTCGGCCGTGCTGGCTTGCAAGACCTGGGTCAAGGCCTGCATGCCGGCCGCGTTGGCAGCGGCAAACTTACGGTCTACCACGATGCCGTCGAAGGTGGCCTTGCCCCACTGGGTCAATTGGCCCGACGTCAGCAGCACGTGGCCGGTTTGTTTGAGCCTACCCAGCGCCGGGTCCCAGATGAACGCGGCGTCGATGTCGCCCCGTGCCCAGGCCGCCGGGATGTCCGAGGGTTGCAGGTTGATGACCTTGACCTTGCCGCTCAGGCCGAATTGCTCCAGGGCAAACAGCGCATGAAAGTGGGTGGTGGAGACGAAGGGCACCGCCAGGGTCTTGCCGGCCAGGTCCTGGGGCGCGACGATGCCGCTGCCATCGCGCACCACCAGGGCTTCAGCGTCGTTGATGTTGTCCAGGATCCAGAACAGCTGGGCGTCCACCCCTCGGCTCACGGCGGCCGCGATCGGGCTGCTGCCGGCCACACCGATCTGCACGTCGCCTGAGGCCATGGCCATCATCACGTCACCGCCGCTGTCGAAGTTGCGCCACTTGATGTCCCAACCGGTAGCCTTCTCGAACTGCTTTTGGGCGATGGCGTTCTTCCAGGGCGCAAACATGCTTTGTACCCCGATGGTCACCGTCTGTGCCTGGGCATTGGCGGCAAGGCCCAGGGTCAGCACGGTAAAGGGCAACAGCAGGGAGCGTCGAATCCATTGCAGGGGCTTGAGCATGATGAAACTCCGATAGGGGAATGCATTGACTGCGCAACCCATCCTAGAGGCGGCCCGCCGCTTGCTTTAGATCCAGTTGCCCCGGCCTTTGGTACCAGAGGCCGGGCGGGGCCTTGCGGGGCAAGGCATGCAGCAAACCAGGCGCGCCATAAGGGGGCGCCGGCCACGGAGCAGGAACCATGTTGGAGCGTTATTTCCGACCCTTCGAAGCGGGGCGCGGCCTGCAGGAGCAACTGCGCGAAAGCTTGCTCAATGCCATCCTCGATGGGGCCCTGGCGCCCAGTGACGCCATGCCTTCGTCGCGCAAATTGTGTGAACTGCTCAAGGTGTCGCGCAACACCGTGGTGCTGGTTTACGAACAACTGGTCCAGGACGGCTACCTCACGCCGTCGGATCGCCGCGGTTATTTCATCAATGAAAAATTTTTGCGCCAGCAGCTCAACATCAGCCTGCGGCCGCGCGCGCAGACCTTGTTCGAACGGCCGGACCATGCCCCGAACTGGGAGCGGCGGTTGCAGACCGAGTCGGCGCAGATGCGTGCCATCGTCAAACCGCGCAATTGGCGGGACTATCGCTACCCCTTTATCTACGGGCAGGTGGAGGCCGACGAACAGACCGCCGCGCGCTGGCGCGATTGTGCGCGCATCGCCGCCAGCGGGGCGCACATGCGCAGCTGGGTTGACGACCAGGTCATGCTCGATGACCCACTGCTGGTGGATCAGATCATTGCGCGCGTGCTGCCCAAGCGCGGCATCAAGGCGCGTCCCGAGCAGGTGTTGGTAACCATCGGTACGCAGAACTCGCTGTACATGCTGGCCCGCCTGCTGGGCCGGCCAGGCCTGGTAATGGGCCTGGAAGACCCGGGCTACGTCGATGCACGCAACATTTTCAGCTTGAGCGGCTGCGACTTGCGCGCATTGCGAATCGACCGCCAGGGCTTGGTGGTGAGCGAGCAGTTGCAGGGCTGCGAGATGCTGTTCTGTACGCCCAGCCATCAGTCACCGACCGGGGTCACGATGCCGCTTTATCGGCGCCTGGAGCTGTTGGCCAGTGCCCGCGAACATGACTTTTTGATCATCGAGGACGACTACGAAAGCGAGCAGAACTTTCTGGGCAGTAACCACCCGGCGCTCAAGAGTTATGACGACAGTGGACGGGTGGTCTACCTGGGCAGCCTGACCAAAAGCCTGTTACCGGGGGTGCGCCTGGGGTTCATTGTCGCCGATGACGAATTGGTCCATGAACTGCGTGCATTGCGCCGCTACATGTACCGTCACCCACCGTCGAACAACCAGCGCATCCTCGCGTTGTTTTTGGCCATGGGGCACTACGATGCCCATGCTCGGCGACTGCGTGACCGGCTGGCGCGCAAGTGGCGGGTAATCAGCCGTGCACTGGCCGAGCACTTGCCGCAATGCCACGCCAGCGGCATGGCGGGAGGCTCGTCGATCTGGGTCACGGGGCCTGCGTGGCTGGACGCCTGGGCGCTGCAACGCCAGGTGGCGCGGCGGGGGGTATTGATCGAGCCGGGTGACATTCACTTTCTGGGTGAAGGCCGCCCGGTCTGCCATTTTCGCCTGGGCTTCGGCGCCATTGCCGAAGACCAGATCGAGGCGGGCATTGCTGCCCTGGGGCAGGCATGGCGTGAACTGCATCAACCCGAGTGGGTTTAAAGCGTTTCACAGGCCAAGGTGGCCTTGAGTATCTCGAACATCGCATCCACTTCGCTGCGGCTGGCCACCAGTGCCGGGGCGAATATGATTGCGTCGCCGGTGGTCTTCACATGCAGGCCGGCGTCATACAGCGCGCGTTGCACCTGGGCGCCCTTGGCCCCTGGCGTGGCGCCGGGGGTCAACTGGATGCCACTGAGCAGGCCGTAGCCGCGCAGGTCGCTGACGTGCGGCAGGCCACGCAGGCCGCTCAGTGACTCCAGAAAGTGCGGCGCCAACTGTCGACCGCGGCCGAACAAGTCTTCGTCACGGTAGATATTCAATGACGCCAATGCCGCCGCGCAGGCCACCGGGTGGCCAGAGTAGGTGTAGCCGTGAAACAGCTCTGGCCCCTGGCCTTGGCTTGCAGCCACCACGGTTTCATAGATCGACTGGTCGACCGCGACCGCGCCCATTGGTACGGCGCCGTTGGTCAAGGCTTTGGCCATGGTGATGATGTCCGGTTTGACCGCGAAGCTCTGCGCCGCGAAAGCCTCGCCGGTGCGGCCGAAACCGGTGATCACTTCGTCGAACACCAACAGGATGCCGTGCGTGTCGCAGATATCGCGCAGGCGCTTGAGGTAGCCGGCCGGAGGCACGTAGACGCCGATGGAGCCGGCGATCGGTTCGACAAAACAGGCGGCAATGCTGTCGGCGCCGTGGGTGGCGATGATGCGTTCAAGGTCGCAGGCCAGGTCTTCGCCCTGGGCCGGCTCACCCAGTTGGTAGCGCTGCTGTTCCTGCCAGGTGTGGCGCATGTGGCTGACGTGGGGCAGGCCGCCGGTGGCAAATGCCTGGCGGTTGCGCATCATCCCGGACAGCGCCACGCCGCCGAAATTGACCCCATGGTAGGCCCATTCCCGCGAGACGAAGCGGGTGCGCTGAGCCTGGCCGCGAGCACGGTGGTAGGCCAGGGCGATTTTCATGGCACTGTCCACAGACTCGGATCCTGAGTTGGTGAAAAACAGTTTATCAAGCCCCTTGGGCAGCAGTTCGCTCAAGCGTTCGGCCAGTTCGAAGGACAGCGGCGAAGCGCGCTGGAAGTGCGGGGTGAAGTCCAGCGTCAAGAGTTGCTTGCACACCGCTTCTGCGATCTCGGTGCGACCATGCCCGGCCGCGCTGCAGAACAGCCCGGAACTGCCATCGAGCAGTTCGCGGCCCTCGGCGGTCCAGTAGCGCACGCCCTCGGCACGTACGAACAATTGTGGGGCGCGCTGGAATTCGCGGTTGTCGGTAAAGGGCATCCATTGGTGGTCGAGTGTTCGTTGCCATGGGTCACTCCTGGGGTCGGGCGCAGATTCGCCGGTTGCCAGCAGCCTAGTCATGCAACCCCGGGCTGCTTAGATCCAGATCGGCTTTTCGATGGAGCCAGTTAGGCAGGCACTGGACCCATCGAAATGCCCGACTGGCTCTAAAGGCTCGACAGGGGCGCTGACTAGAGTGGCGCCATTGTCAAAGGAGCGCCGCGTGAACGCTGAATTGAGCTGGGCCTTGAGTGCGCTGTGTGTAGTAGTGGCTGCGGTGGTGCGGGGCTTGACCGGCTTCGGGTTCGCGGCCATTGCCGTGGTTGGCCTGGCCATGCTCGGCTCGCTGCGTGACGCGGTGCCGGTGGTGTTGTGCCTTGAAGTCGCCTCCAGCGTCATGTTGCTGCGCAGCGCCATCGCCGAAGCCGATTATCGACTGTTGCGCCGGGTGTTGCTGGCGGCGGCATGCGGGGTGCCGTTGGGCATCGGTGTGCTGACCGGCCTTAACAGCGATTGGCTGAGCCTGGGTGTGTACCTGCTGGTGGCGGCCCTGGCGTTGCTGGGGCTGGCGCGGGTGGCCCTGCCCATGGGCCGTGGGCCGCTGGCTGCGATCCTGGTGGGTGGCAGCAGTGGCGCGCTGATCGCCGCATTCTCCATCGGCGGGCCGTTGGTGGTGGCCTGGCTCAGCCACTGCGGGCTGCGCGCCCGCGTTCTGCGGGCCACCCTGATCATGTTCTTTTTCGCCGTCGACCTGGCGGCCCTGGCGGGGTTGGCGCTGGCCCAGGCCATCGGCCCACAAGCGCCGCGCCAGGCGTTGGCCCTGCTACTGCCGCTGTTGTTGGGGTTGGGGCTGGGGCAGCGCTTATTCCTGCGTATTGGCCCTGAACCTGCGGCACGCATCACCCAATGGCTATTGCTGGCGCTGGCAGGGTTTGGCCTGCTGGGCCGGGCATGGTCCTGACCCTGGAGCATCAACATGCAACCCACTGTATTTATCACCGGTGCCACGTCCGGTTTCGGCGAAGCCTGCGCGCGACGATTTGCCCAGGCGGGCTGGTCCATGGTCCTGACGGGGCGGCGCGAAGAGCGTCTGTTGCGCCTGGCCGACGAGCTGGGTGGGCAAGCCGAGGTTCTACCGCTCGTACTCGATGTTCGCGACCGTGTCGCCATGCAGGCCGCCATCGACTCATTGCCGGCCGCGTTCGCGACCTTGCGCGGGCTGATCAACAACGCAGGCCTGGCCTTGGGCACCGAAGCTGCGCAGCAGTGTTCGCTGGATGATTGGGACACCATGGTCGACACCAACATCAAGGGCTTGCTGTACAGCACCCGCTTGCTGTTGCCACGGCTGATCGCCCATGGCCAGGGCGCCAGTATCGTCAACCTGGGCTCCATCGCCGGTAACTGGCCCTACCCTGGCAGCCATGTCTATGGCGCGAGCAAGGCCTTCGTGCGGCAATTCTCGCTGAACCTGCGTTGCGACTTGCAAGGCACCGGCGTGCGAGTCACCAACCTGGAGCCCGGGTTGTGCGAAAGCGAATTCTCGCTGGTGCGCTTTGCGGGCGACCGGCAAAAATACGCGGCGGTGTACGCCGATGCGCAACCCTTGCAACCGGCCGATATCGCCGAGACGATCTACTGGCTGCTCAACCAGCCGGCACATATCAATGTCAACAGTCTGGAATTGATGCCGGTGACCCAGGCTTGGAACAACTTCGCGATTGCTCGCGGGTAAACGGTCGCACCGTCAACGTCCCAAGCGCACTGCCGTGTGCAACGTACGGTTGCTGGACAACTGCACACAACGAAAAAGCCCGGCAACAGGGCCGGGCTTCTCGATACTTCGCAACAAGGTGTGGGTGATCAATACCCCGATAGAATATTCACGATCACGCCCGTGGTAATGGCCACCAGCACATAGTCACCGTTCACGCGCAACCAGCGGTGTTCACGCGGTGGCGGTGGCAGGCGGCGCGCTTGCCAGTCGGTGACCCAGTAGCGGTCGTTACGATACATCGGTGGGGCATAACCGCCACGGTGCCATTCGCTGTGCGGGCGCGGCATGCCGGCTTGCGGGCCGTGGTCGCCAGGGCGGTTGTACTGGGGGTTGGGGCGGTACTGTTGCGGTGGACGTTGTTGCTGATGGCCACCGTTTTGTTGCGGTGGGCGTTGTTGCTGATGCCCTCCATTTTGCGGCGGCCGGCCCTGTTGCTGATGGCCGCCATTGTTCTGCGGGCCGCCCTGTGGCCCCCCTTGCTGGCCGGGTGGTCGATTTTGACCGCCGTCACCTGGCCCTGGTTGAGCATAGCTGGCCAGCGGTGCCAGCAGCATCAAGGATGCGCAGCATGCCGCGATGATTTTTTTCATCTGTTTCTCCATTGGGGGACCGGTGACGCAGGCCAATACGCCCTGAGCCGCGCAGTAAAGACCTGCATACTGCCATTGAGTTTCGTCGCCCCCGGTGAAATGTCCACGGTTGCGGTGATATTTCATCTGTCGTCGCGGCGAGTATGCGGCCGTGGCTGGGCATCATGTTACTCATTGGGGTGCAGGGTGCGCTGGTTGTCCTCGCCTGGGCGGTTGATGAACAGCGTGTCCAGATCGCTGGTTTTCCACCCATTGAGCGCATTCCAATTGGCCGAGAAATGGATGTAGTGGCGCTGCAGCAGCGAATGTTCCTGGGCATTGAGACGCTCGAACGGTTCGCCCAAGGCATAGGCGCGCAACTTGGCTGCAATGGGGTGTAATTCCACCGGGAGTGCCATGCGGTCGTCATCGGGGGCAAATGCAACCCCCGCTCGCGCTGCCAGCTGATGCATGATCTGCAGGTACACCCGCGAAAGCTCGCCGCGGACCTGGCGCTGCCCTGCGACGGCGGCATACACGCGTTTTTCCGGCTGGGTATCGCGGGTGCGTGCGTGTGTTTGCACATCCCAGGCGAAAACGCTCAAACCGTTACCGGGGAAGTAGGGCTGCCAGCGGTCCAGCTCGCGATCCAGGCATTCGCGTGTGCGGCGATGGGCTTCGCTGTGCTCGTTAGGGACCTGCAGGGGGCTCAGGCTATTGTCGGGTTTGCTCAGCAGCACCCGTTCCGTGGCCAAGGGCAGGTAGCCACCGCCAATGTCGGAGTGGCTGCCAGGCATCATCAGGTCTTCATCGGTGCGGGTGAGGGCGAAGTTGTGACGGTACTCGTGTTCGGCCACCAGGTGCACGACTTGGCGGGCGATGCCCGGCGCAAGGCGCAGGTTGAGCCCGGGGTTGAGGGCATTGTTGGCGCTGAAATCGCCTTGTAATGGGGCGACGATGCCGGCCACGGTGTCGAACAAACCGATGAAATTGAGGGCCAGGTCCGTGGGGTGGCGCCAGGCGAATCCTTGGGCAAACCCCGATGTACCGGGGGGTATCGCTCGGGCCAATGAACTGTCGGGCCCCTGGAGCAGATCATTGGCGCAATGCCGGGCCGCTGCCGCGCCTCGGCTGAAACCGAACAGGTCGATCTCGATCCGGCTGATCACAAGGCCCGGGTTGTGATCGTGCAAAACGCATAGCTGGGCCAGCACCCGCGCTGGCATTTGCTCGACCCGTGCCAGCACACCGGTCCCCCAGCGGCCGGTGGCTTGGCTGTAGAGAGCATCACCTTGGCCTGTGCGCGTGCCGATGCCTTCCAGATACACCTTGAGGTGAGCGTGCTCGGCGTTTGCGTCCAGCACCACCCTTGCGTCGTCCGGGTAGAGCGCGTGCAAGTGCGCGACGTTGCTGGTGTCATTGCCATAGCTGTCATCGGTCCCATCCAGGTGCGACTGGCTGGCGCGGCGCTCCTTACCCAACTCGCTGTTGCTCTGGTTGTTGCCGGTGCCATCAAAAAACAGCCCCAGGCGCACGGTAAAGCCGGCGCCCTGTGCGTTCTCTTCTGTTGCGATAGTCATAGCGTTCCCTGCCGATAGGTGTGCACGAACGAGGCAAAAGGCCCCGTCAGAGCATCGTCAGAATGCTGTCGGGTGCACATAGGACGTTTCTGAATATCAGTGGCGAAAAAGAGGCTAGTACGCGCAACCGCGCAAGCCTCAACACCATCCCGGCGTGTACCAGCCCTTAGAATGTCTGCCCCATCGAGAACTGGAAGATTTGCGTCTCGGCATCTTCCGGTTTGCGGATCGGCGCCGCGAGGCTGAAGGTCAACGGCCCCAGGGCGCTGTACCAGGTCACGCCCAGGCCCACGGAGCTGGCCATTTGGTCCAGGCTCACGGTCCCGCAGTTGGTGGTGGTGCTCAGGTAGCACTTGCTGGAGTACACGCTGCCCATGTCCCAGAACACCGAGGTGCGCACCGACTTGGTGTCTTTGATAAAGGGCATGGGGAACAGGTACTCCGCGCCGCCGGTGATCAGGATGTTGCCGCCCATGGCTTCCGACTCGCCGTCGGCATAGTAAGCCTGGCCTTCACTGGCGTAGTTGCCGGTGGCCGAGGTGTTGCGTGGGCCCAGGGTGCCGCTCTTGAAGCCGCGCACCGAGTCTTCGCCGCCTGCCGTGTAGTTTTCATAGAAGGGCAGGCCGTCGGTGTTGCCGTAGCCGTTGCCATAACCCAGCTTGGTGTGAAAGCGCAGCGAAGTGCTGTCGGTGACCGGCAGGAAGGTCTGCCCGGTGTAGTCCACCTTGTAAAAGCTCAGGTCGCTGCCGGGTACCGTCACCATCAGGTTGACGTTCTGCGAGTGCCCGCGGGTGGCCAGCACGCCGCGGTTGAGGGTGGACTCCGACCAGCCCAGGTTGGCCTTGAAGTTGGTGAACTCCTTGCCTTCGCGCTCGATGAAGTCGTAGATCTCGTCAGCGCTGTAGGTGCCCGGCGAAATGGTGTCGTGCTGCACCGTCAGGCCGAAGTTCAGGCGCGAGGTTTCATTGATCGGGTAGCCGAAGGTGGTGCCGGCGCCGTAGCTGTTGATCGAGTAGTAGGAGTAGCCGTCGTCGTAGTACTTGCTGTAGTCGGTCTTGTTGTAAAACAGGTTGTAGCCCAGGCTAACGCCGTCTGGGGTGAAGTAGGGGTTGGTGAAGGCCAGGTTGTACTTGCTCTGGTATTCGGAGCGGGTCAGGCCCAGGCTTGCGTAATTGCCGGTGCCCAGGAAGTTGCTTTGCGATATGGAGCCCCCCAGGATCAACCCGGCGCTCTGGGCAAAACCGACGCTGGCGGTGATGGAGCCTGAGGCCTGTTCCTCGACGGTGTAGTTCACGTCGACCTGGTCATCCTTGCCGGTGACGGCCGGGGTTTGGACGCTGACTTCCTTGAAGTAGCCCAGGCGCTCCAGGCGCGTCTTGGACTGGTCGATCAGGTAGGTGGAGGCCCAACCGCCTTCGAGCTGGCGCATTTCGCGGCGCAGCACCTTGTCGTCGGTCTTGGTGTTGCCACGAAAGTTGATGCGGTTGACGTAGGCGCGCTTGCCCGGGTCCACCACGAAGGTGATGTCCACGGTGTGGTCGCCGTCGTTGGGCGTGGGCACGCCGTTGACGTTGGCGAAGGTGTAGCCCTCGTTGCCCAGGCGGCGGGTGATCAGGTCGCTGGTGGTGGTCATTACCTTGCGCGAAAACACTTGGCCCTTTTGCACCAGCAGCAGCGCCTTGACCTGGTCCTCGGGCACCTTCAAATCGCCGCTGAGCTTCACGTCGCGCACCGTGTATTTGTGCCCTTCGTTGACATTGACGGTGATGAACACGCTTTTCTTGTCGGGCGAGATCGACACCTGGGTCGAGGCGATGTCCATGTTGATGTAGCCACGGTCAAGGTAGTAGGAGCGCAGCCGTTCCAGGTCGCCAGACAGTTTTTCGCGCGCGTACTTGTCATCGTTTTTGAAAAACGACAGCCAGTTGCTGGTTTTCAACTGAAACTCATCGACCAGTTCGGCTTCGCTGAACACCGAGTTGCCGACGATGTTGATGTGCTTGATGGCGGCAACGGTGCCTTCGTCGATCTTGATTTTCAGTTGCACGCGGTTGCGCGGTTGCGGCACCACCTCGCTGTCGACCGTGGCCGAGTAACGGCCCTGGGCGACGTATTGGCGTTGCAGTTCGTTGCGCACGCTTTCCAGGGTGGCGCGCTGGAAGATTTCGCCCTCGGCCAGGCCCGATTGCTTGAGCCCCTTGATCAAGTCCTCGGTGCTGATGGCCTTGTTGCCCTCGATCACGATGTCGGCCACCGAGGGGCGCTCCACCACGGTGATGATCAGCACGTTGCCGTCGCGGCCCAACTGGATGTCCTGGAAATAGCCGGTCTTGAACAGTGCGCGGGTGGACTCCACCAGCCGCTGGTCATCGGCCTCGTCGCCGACGTTCAGGGGCAGGGCGGCGAACACGCTGCCGGCAGAGACCCGCTGCAGGCCGTTGACGCGGATATCGGAGATTTTGAAGCCTTGGGCGTGCGCAAGTGTGGCATTGAGCAGCAGCGCAACCGAGCAGAGCAGGCGCGTAAAATTCATCAAGATCGTTTTCCAGGACACATCGACAAGCAGCGCGGGCGCGCCAAGGGAACTCGCCGGAAAACCGGGCGCACCCAACGGCCCGGCGAGTGGAGCGCCAGCATAAAAGCGCGGGGCGTTTGGTGCGGTTAACCCAATGTCAAGTTAGGTAAAGGTTTGCCAGCGGTGATGGCGCTTGGCTTTACACTGTGACGACTCACCGCCCAGAGCCCACCATGATTCCCGTATTGCTAGTCGACGATGACCAGGAGTTGACCACCTTGCTCGCCCAGTACCTGGAGCGCGAAGGCTTTGCCGCAACCGCGGTGCACACCGGCGAAGAGGGCGAGGTGCAGGCGTTGTCCGGGCGCTACGCGATCGTGGTGCTGGACGTGATGTTGCCGCGCCTGTCCGGTATTGAAGTGCTGCGGCGTATCCGCGTCAGCAGCCAGGTGCCGGTGGTGCTGCTGACCGCGCGCGGCGACAACATCGACAAGATCACCGGCCTTGAACTGGGCGCCGACGACTATGTGCCCAAGCCCAGCTCGCCGGGCGAGTTGGTGGCGCGCCTGCGCGCCATCTTGCGACGGGTGCAACCGTTGGAGCCGCCTGCAAGCGAGGTGGTCAGGACCGGCACGCTGGCCCTGTGGCCGGGTAAGCGCCAGGCCCAATGGGGCGGGCAGCAGCTTGAACTGACCAGCACCGAGTTCAGCCTGCTCGAAGCCTTGGCCCGCCAGGCCGGCCAGGTGGTGAGCAAGCAGGACCTGTCGCTGAACGCCCTGGGCCGGCCGCTCACTCGCTACGACCGACGCATCGACGTGCACATCAGCAGCATCCGCCAAAAGCTTGGCCCGCGCCCCGACACCAAGGCCTGGATACAGAGCGTGCGTGGCCTGGGCTACCTGTTGATCGCCGAATGATCAAGCCCAGCCGGCTGTTCCTCAAGCTATTCCTGGCCTTTTGGCTGGCCACCACGCTGACCTTCCTGGTGGGGTTGGGGTTGTTGGTGCTCGGCAGCTTCGTGCCCGCTGATCCGCACCTGGAGGCCACGTTGCACAGTGAGGAGCAGTTATTGGCCCAGTACGGATTGCAGGCGGGCCAGCAATTGCTGGCAGTGGCGCAGCCGCCCACCGGCCAGGCCATTGGCGTGTATGACAGTGCTGGCAACGTAGTGGCCGGGGTGCCGATACCTGTGCCGGCTTTTGAGAAAACAGTGTTGAGCAAAGAGGGCGACAGGCTTTCTATCCGGTCTACCCTGGACCCCGGCATTGACCGTGACCGACGACCCGGGCGCGCCGTGCCGTTGATCATCGGCACGGTGATGAGCGCGCTGTTCAGTGGTTACATGGCCTTCTACCTGGCCTGGCCGTTGGTGTACCTGCGCCGGGCCATGAGCGATGTGGCTCAGGGCCGTTTCGACACTCGGGTCAAGCCGATGATGGGCACGCGACGGGATGAAATCGTCGACCTGGCCGAAGACTGCGACCGCATGGCCAATCAGCTGCGCTTGCTGGTGGATGCCCAGCAGAACCTGCTGCACGACATCTCCCATGAACTGCGCTCGCCGTTGACGCGCATGCAGGCGGCCATCGGCCTGCTGCGCCAGGAGCCTGCGCGGGAAGAAATGCTCGGGCGCATCGAGCGCGAGTCCGAGCGCATCGACACATTGATCGAAGAGCTGCTGACCCTGGCACGTCTGCAGGGGCGTCCCGATAGCCTTGAAAGCGAACCGCTGGATATGATCGAACTGCTGGCGGTGATCGCCGAGGACGCCCAGTTCGAAGCCGACATCAAACACTGCCACGTGCAGTTGCACGCCCAAGGCGCTTTTATCAGCCGGGTCAGTGGCGAGTTGCTGTACCGGTGCTTTGAGAATGTCATCCGCAATGCCGTGCGCCATACCGCGCCGCACACCGCGGTGTGCATCACCACGCAGGTCGATACCCTGGGCTTGACGGTGCGTATCGCCGACCAGGGTCCAGGGGTTGAAGGCGGCAGGCTCACGCGTATTTTCCAGCCTTTTGAGCGCGGCCTGGACGAGCCAGGCGCAGGCTTCGGCCTGGGCCTGGCGATTGCCCAGCGTGCGGTGGAAATGCACGGCGGCAGCATTGTTGCGCTTAACCCGCCCACCGGTGGCCTGATGGTGAAAATCCACCTGCCTTTGCGGCCATGATCAGTACTTCTTTACACGAAATTACATTGGCTTGACGGCCCTGTACGCCACCCCTCGTTAAACTTTGCGGCTAAAGTTTTCGTGGAGGTGGCGATGTTTCTCGTGCATAAAAAGGGCTTTGTATCCGGCAAGAAGATGATTGACGGCCTGGTCCCGTATGACTTCTTTTGTGAAGATAATCCGGCCATCAACTTATTTGTCTTCACCGGCTCTAGCCTGCCGGGTAAAGCGGTTCAGGAACAAACACTTTGGGGTTTTACCCGGCTCGACCGATTTGAAGCCATGAGCCAGACATTGGTCGCCAATAAAAAGGACCGAGGCTGGTTTCAAACCGTCAATGTGCTGACCGGTCCTGCCCAGAACGGTACGCAGACGGTCAAGTTCCAACGCGTATTGAAAATTATAAAGCATGTGCCGCTGAACACCGCTCCAGGCACGGTGGCGGCCTACGAAATACACACCGACGAGGGTGATACTTACTTCACGCGTCGCGCCGCCACTGCCAGTAGCACGCCCACCGTCATCTACGCCGAAGGGCAATAACTGCAAGCATTATTGTGTCTGTTTTGATACCTCTACATAAAAACGCTTTTACATAGCACCCTCATAAAAAAAACCGATACCTGCTTAAAGATTAGCCGCAGGCGCCCGGCGGGCTCACGGATATACAGTCGCCGCATCCCCTGCCGCTGTTGGCGGCCGGGCCCATTACAATAATAACAAGGTGCCCCTTATGCACAATGACACTGTCGATATCAAACAGTGGATCGATGATCGCCCGATCACCCGGTACCAATGGCTGATCATGGCCTTGTGTTTCAGTATCGTGTTGTTTGATGGATTGGACGTGGCGATCATGGGCTTTATCGCCCCTTCGTTGCTTCAGGACTGGGGCTTGTCCAAAGCCGCATTCGGCCCGGTGATGAGCGCTGGCATGATTGGCCTCGCCGTGGGCGCCCTGACCGCAGGCCCTTACGCCGACCGCCTGGGGCGCAAGAAAATATTGCTGCTGGCCGTCACCGGCTTCAGCGTACTGAGCCTGGCCTGTGCTTTCGCCCGCAACCCCTACGAGCTGGCTGGCCTGCGTTTTTTGACCGGCATTGCCCTGGGCGCGGCCATGCCCAATACCACCACGTTGCTGTCTGAATACCTGCCAGAGCGTAACCGCTCGTTATTTATCACCATCATGTTCACCGGCTTCAACCTGGGCTCCGGTGCCGGTGGTTTGCTGGCGGCCTGGTTGATCCCGCATTTCGGTTGGCAATCGGTGCTGTTGGCCGGTGGGGTGCTGCCGTTACTGCTGCTGCCGTTCCTGTGGCTATTGCTGCCGGAGTCGGCGCGCTTCATGGCCGTGCGCAATGCCTCCAGCGCACAGATCGCCAAGGTATTGAACAGGCTGGGCGGGCAGTTCACGGCCGCCACCACCTTCACCGTCAGCGAGCCGCAAGTGCAGCATAAGGCGCCGGTGCGCAGGTTGTTCTCCGAACCTTACCGCCTGGGCACCCTGTCACTGTGGGCCACTTACTTCATGGGCTTGCTGGTGATTTACCTGACCATGGGCTGGATGCCGACCCTGTTGCGCGAGGGCGGTTTGTCCATCGAACGGGCGGCGACCATCACCGGGCTGTTCCAGATCGGCGGCACCGTCGGCGCCATCGTGGTGGGCTGGGCGATGGACCGGCGCAACCCTAACCGGGTCATCGCCACGGCCTACGCCTTGGGCGGCGCCTTGATCATGCTGCTGGGCGCCTTCAGCCTGGAGTCGAGCCTGCTGGCCGTTGGCGTGGTGGCGGCCGGCTTCTGCATGAGCGGTGCACAAACCGGCCTCAACGCCTTCGCGCCCGGCTACTACCCCACCGACTTTCGCGCCACCGGCGTCAGCTGGATGTTGGGCATCGGCCGTTTCGGCGCCATCTTCGGCTCGCTGGTCGGCGGCGTGGTCCTGAGCCTGGGCCTGAGCGTGAGCACCTTGTTCATCATGCTCGGCGCGCCGGCACTCATCGCAGCCGTAGCGATACTTGCCAACGGCCACGCCAGGCGCCGCGCGGCTCCCGCCATTCTGGCGCACTGACCGGCTGCCCTCCACGCCTGCGCCCTTGATGGGGCGCACGGCAACGCTTCGCCCAAAAAACGGAAAACAATAACAATGAAAAACACCTTCAGCCCACGTCTGGTCGGCTTGCTTTCCTTGACCGCGGCCTTGCCGATGGGCGCCTCGGCCGCCGGGTTTCTGGATGACGCGACGGCGACCCTGAACCTGCGCAATTTCTACTTGAACCGCAACTTCACCAACCCGTCCTACAGCCAGGGCATGGCCGAGGAGTGGACCCAGAGTTTCATCCTCGATGCCAAGTCTGGCTTCACCCAGGGCACCGTCGGCTTTGGCGTGGACGTATTGGGCCTGTACTCGGTCAAGCTCAACGGCGGCAAGGGCACCGGCGGCTCGCAATTGTTGCCGATTCACGACGACGGCAGCCCTGCCGACGATTTCGGCCGTCTGGGCGTAGCCGGCAAGATGAAGTTCAGCAAGACCGAACTCAAGGTGGGCGAGTGGATGCCGGTGCTGCCGATCCTGCGTTCGGATGACGGCCGCTCGCTGCCGCAAACCTTCCAGGGCGGGCAGGTCACGTCCAGGGAAATCGACGGCCTGACCCTGTACGGCGGCCAGTTCCGCCAGAACAGCCCGCGCAACGACGCCAGCATGCAGGACATGTTCATGCAGGGCAGCACCGCGGCCATTGCCTCTGATCGCTTCAACTTCGAGGGGGGCGAGTACACCTTCAACAACAAGCGCACCCTGGTGGGCGTGTGGAACGCCGAGCTCAAGGACATCTACCAGCAGCAATACCTGCAAGTGCTGCACAGCCAGCCTCTGGGCGATTGGACCCTGGGTGCCAACCTGGGCTACTTCTGGGGGCGCGAGGATGGCAGCGCGCTGGCCGGCGATTTGAGCAACCGCACGATGTCGGCCTTGCTTTCGGCGCGCTATGGCGGTGGTACGCTGTTTGTGGGCCTGCAAAAGCTCACCGGCGACAACGCCTGGATGCGGGTCAATGGCACCAGCGGCGGTACCTTGGCCAACGACAGCTACAACTCCAGTTTCGACAGTGCCCAGGAACACTCCTGGCAATTGCGTTACGACTACAATTTCGTGGCCCTGGGCGTGCCCGGTTTGACCCTGATGAACCGCTATATCAGCGGCAGCAATGTGCACACCGGCGCCATTACCGATGGCAAGGAGTGGGGCCGCGAATCGGAGCTGGCCTATACCCTGCAAAGCGGCACCTTCAAGGATTTGAATATCCGCTGGCGCAACTCCAGCATCCGCCGTGACTACAGCACTAACGAGTTCGACGAAAACCGCTTGATCGTCAGTTACCCGTTCTCGCTGCTCTGAGCAAAGGCATAAGGGTAGGGGGCGAGCGTGGTGATGGCGTAGAATCCATCAGGTCGCCCCCTGCCGAGACTGCGCCTTGCCCATGCAAACCCCTCTTTGGAAAACCTACCTGGCCTTTCTTGCGCCCATGGTGCTGGCCAACTTTCTGCAGTCCATGTCCGGCACCCTGAACAGTATCTACATCGGCCAGATGCTCGGCACCCAGGCCTTGGCCGCGGTGTCGGGGATGTTCCCGGTGGTGTTCTTTTTCATTGCGCTGGTGATTGGCCTGGGCGCAGGGGCCGGGGTGATGATTGGCCAGGCCTGGGGCGCGCGCGAGCTGCACGTGGTCAAGGCCATCGCCGGCTCGACGCTGTTGCTGGGCGTATTGATCGGGCTGGTGGCGGCAGTGTTCGGCACGATCTTCGCGCGCCCGGCCTTGCAGGCGCTAGGCACTCCGGTGGATGTGCTGGACGATGCCGTGGGCTACGCACGGGCGATGATGCTGATCATGCCGTTCATGCTGGTGTTCGTGTTGTTTACGCAACTGCTGCGCGGCGTCAGTGACACGGTCTCGCCGCTGCTGGCGTTGCTGGTTTCTACCTGCGCGGGTCTGCTGCTGACCCCGGCATTGATTCGCGGCTGGCTGGGTGTGCCACCCATGGGCATCGAGAGCGCCGTGGTGGCCGCGTTGGTCGGCAACCTCTTGGCCATGGCGCTGTTGACCTGGCGCTTGAACCGCCGCCAGCACGTGCTGGCACCCAACCGGGCGTTGTTTGCGGCCATGCGCCTGAACCGCGAGCTGCTGGGCAAGGTGCTGCGCATCGGCCTGCCCACCGGGCTGCAGATGGTGGTGCTGTCGCTGTCCGAGCTGGTGATCCTGTCGCTGGTCAACCACCACGGCTCCCAGGCCACGGCGGCCTATGGCGCGGTCACGCAGATCGTCAACTACGTGCAGTTCCCGGCGTTGTCGATCGCCATCACCGCCTCCATCCTCGGCGCCCAGGCCATCGGCGCCGGCCGCCTGGAGCGCATCGGGCCGATCCTGCGCACCGGCCTTGTGATCAACCTCTGGCTGACCGGTGGCCTGGTGGTGCTGTGCTACTTGCTGTCGCACTGGCTGCTGGGCCTGTTCATCACTGACCCGGCCACCCAGGCCCAGGCCGAACACCTGCTGCACATCATGCTCTGGAGCTTGCTGGTGTTCGGCTTCCAGGCCCTGATCGGCGGCATCATGCGTGCCAGCGGCACGGTGCTGGTGCCGGTGCTCATCTCGATATTCTGCGTGGTTGGCGTGGAGCTGCCGGTGGCCTGGCTGCTGAACAGCTACGTGGGGCTGGAGGGGGTGTGGATGGCGTTCCCGGTCACCTACCTGTGCATGCTGGCATTGCAAACGGCGTATTACCGCCTGGTGTGGCAGCACCAGCGCATCGAGCGGTTGGTGTAACGGGCGCCTAAAGCGGTTCGATCAATTGGCGGCCCTGGTTGCGTACCTGGCCTACCTCGCGGCCCACCCGGTACCACTCGAACACCGGCGCCGGTTCGCCCTGCCACAGCACCAGCTGTTCGGCGCGCTCGGTGGGCGTGCGTGGGTCCAGCCATTCGCGGGCCAGTTCGGGCGCCAGCACCACCGGGCGGCGGTCGTGGATGTCGACCATGCCACCGGCGCTGTCGGCGGTGATGATCACGCAGCCGTCGTCCTCGCGCACCGCCCCATGGGGGCCTGGGAATTGCCCGATGGCCGCGCACAGGCTCGGGGCGCCGTCTTTGCGACGGATCAAATAGGGTTGTTTTTTCGAGCCGCCTTCATCCACCCATTCGAACCAGTTGTCTACCGGCACGACGGCCCGCCTTGGCCAGATCGCCCTGAAGAACGCGCCGTGAGCGACCTTTTCCACCCGGGCATTGATGGGCGGTGCGCGGTCCCTGGCCCAATGCGGGCGCCAGCCCCAGCGCACGGCCAGAGCCTGCAGGGTGTCATCCTGAACATGAAACAGCGCCAGTTGGGTCGAGGGGGCGACGTTGTAGCGGGCCAGGGGCTCATCGCCCAGGGTGTTGACCCAAGCATCGGGCAAGCTCAGGGCGTCGACGAAGTCGTGGATGCCGCGGTACTGGGACAGCCTGCCACACATCGGTGAACCCTCCGCGATTTCAGCCGCTCCACGGGCCCCAGCCGCCGAATGCCAGGCCGATCGCCACGCTGCTGAGCAACAGCAGGGTCAGCCCGCTGAACACCTTGCTGACCTTCAGGATGATCCCGTGCCGGCGCTGCAGCCAAGGCCAGCGTTGGGTATAGGCGGTGGCCGATTCCAGGGCGATGGCGCCCAAGGCAATCAGCGGGATGCTGGCCAACGCACACAGCAGTACTTCGAAGTTCACGGTGACGTCCTTGTGGGTGCAGCGCCATCCGTCGGCGCTGGGGTATTCGTTTGAGTATTCTAGTGGACAGTGGTGCCCACGACAAACCGCGTGGTTTTATTTGTCGGGGTTACCGGCCGCCAACCCGGCCAGTGTCCCCAC
Source organism: Pseudomonas abieticivorans (assembly GCF_023509015.1). Classification (NCBI taxonomy): domain Bacteria; kingdom Pseudomonadati; phylum Pseudomonadota; class Gammaproteobacteria; order Pseudomonadales; family Pseudomonadaceae; genus Pseudomonas; species Pseudomonas abieticivorans. The sequence goes on along the minus strand of NZ_CP094975.1, from coordinate 278,017 downwards.
CAATGGGGCGAGGGGCCGGGTTCAGCGCTCCCAATCAGCCTTGCCCACCGCCAACCCATGCATGCCGTCATAGGCTGCGCGCGTTGGCTGTTTCCAACCCTGCAGCAAGGCCTCGTCCAGGCGATAAATCTCCACCCCCAGTGGCCGGCAAACGCTGATCGGGTCCTGCGCCTCGGGGCCCCACATCGGCAGCGACAGGTCACCCCCAGGGCAGGTGGACAGGGCGCACAGCAAGTCGATTTCGGCGAAAAACTCCAGGTAATCGCCTTGCTGGGCCGGGCAGGCTTTCATGAAGTACAGGTCGTCGTGGTTCAGGCCCGTGCACTGGAAGATGTTCAGCACATCGTGCACGTCGAACTCGGTCAAGCCGTGTGGCAGCACCGCACGGGTCAGGTTGGAGTGGCAGTGGTGGTGGAAGTCTTGGCCTGTGAGCATCTTGTTCACGTACGGGTCGCAGCGGGTGCCCAGCAGGTCGTGCAGGCGCCCGCCGTGTTCGTCGATGCCATAGGCCGCCAGGCTGTCGTCGGTGATGGTCACCAACGGGCGCAAGAACGGCAGGTTGGACCACAGCCGGTCGTAGGTGCTGACGTGGGCGCCCTGCAACTGGCGAGTGCGCGCGGCCCACAGGCGTTCGCGCGGGTCGTTGGCGTTCCACACGTTGAAGTCGCCCACTTGCGGGCCCACCGGGGTCGTCACACGGAACACATGCCCGGCGGGCACCTTCCAGGCGCGGCCGGTGCGGATCGGCACCTCGAATTGCTCAATCAGGGTGCGCTGGGCCTTTTGCTCGCGGATGCGTTCATAAAAGGGCTTGTCGACCTGCAACGCCGAGCCTTTGCTGACCTGATAGGCGGCTGGATAGTCTTTGTACATGGCACAACCCTCACGGCACGGTTCAATGTGAAGTCCACATTAACGCATTGCGTGCCAACCCGGTGGGTTGGGTTGGTCTACACTGGTAGAGGCAAGCACCCTGAATCTTTTAATGAGAGGAGGCAGCCATGAGCGCACCGGTCATCGAGAAAGTCCACGTCAATGGTTATCACTTGGTCAGTGTTCATAACAGTCAATGGAGCGTGTGCACGCCGGATGATCGGCTTGCCTCGTTTGGCACGCGTGAAGAGGCGGCGGCCTACGCGTTCGCCTTGCCCGCGCACAAGGCTGTGGGAGCGGATCCATCTGCGAAAGCTTCACCGCGCAAAGCCTGACACACCTCTTGCCCTGCGCCCCAATGGCCGGGCGCAAGGGCGCTTACTGTGCCGCGCTCACCACATGCCCAACCCCCACCACACTGATCTGCACGCGGCTACCCAGCGCCGGGGCATTGTAGGCCGCGCTGCGAACACTGATCGCCCGCCCGGCTACCTCCACTGTGAGGGTGCAGTTGTTGCCGCCAAAATCGCTGTCCATCACCAGGCCATCGCCTTGTACCGCCGGGCTGACCAACAGTTGCTCAGGCCGCAGCATGATCCGCGCCACGCCTTGGGGGGCATTGTCGTCGACCTTGACCGCGCCCAGGTCACACTGCGCCCAGCCGCGGTTGATGGTGGCCGGCAAAATCACGGCGTCTCCCAGGAACAGCGCGGTTTGCTCGTCACGCGGGCGCTGGTAAAGGTCCATCGGCCGGCCGGCCTGCACCAGCTTGCCTTGGCGCATCACCGCCAGTTGGTCGGCAAACGACAACGCTTCGGCCTGGTCGTGGGTGACCAGAATGGTGGTCACGCCGGCCTCGGCCAACAGCTTGGCGACCGTCTTGCGCATGGTGGCGCGCAGGCCTGTGTCCAGCGCCGAGAAGGGTTCATCCAGCAGCATCAACCGAGGCCTCTGGGCCAAGGCCCGGGCCAGGGCCACGCGCTGTTGCTGGCCGCCAGACAGCTCGTGTGGCCAGCGGCTGGCCATGCGCGTGTCCAGCGAAACCATGTCCATCAGCTCCAGCACCCGTGGCTGTTTTGCGCGGGTGTTGCCCGGTAGGCCAAAACCGATGTTGTCGGCGATGGTCAGGTGCGGGAACAGCGCGCCGTCCTGCGGCACGTAGCCAATCAGGCGCCGGTGGGCCGGCACTTGCCGGTGGGCGTCGACCAGGATTTCGCCGTCAAGGGAAATGCTGCCGGCATCGGGGAACTCGAAGCCTGCAATCATGCGCAGCAGGGTGGTTTTGCCAGAGCCTGAGGGGCCGACGATGGCCGTGCGGCTGCCAGCGACAACCTTCAGGTGTACGTTGTCGAGCGCGGCCAAGGTGCCGAATTTTTTATGAAGGCCATGCAGTTCAAGAGCGCTCATCGGCCCGCCGTGCGTTTGGATTGATGGTAAAGAAGGCCGGTCAGGGGCAGCGAGAGCAGCACCATGATCAGCGCGTAGGGCGCAGCGGCGGCGTAGTCGATTTCGCTGGTCATGGCCCAGAAGCCGGTGGCCAGGGTGCGGGTGCCGTTGGGGGCCAGCAGCAGGGTGGCGGTCAGCTCGTTGGTAATTGCCAAGAACACCAGTGCCGCACCGGCCGCGGCGCCGGGTGCGGCGAGGCGCAGGGTGATCAGCCACAACGCCTGGCCCGGCGAGCGGCCCAGGCTGCGGGCGATGTTTTCCAGCTCCACCGGCGCCTGGGCGATGCCGGCCCGCAGGCTGACCAGCGCCCGTGGCAAGAACATCAGCAGGTAGGCCAGCAGCACCGTCAGCGCGGTCTGGTAAATGGGCCGGGCGAACTTCACGGTCACCGTCACCAGGGCCAGGGCCACAACCACGCCGGGCAGGGAACTGGTGATGTAGTTACAGCTTTCCAGCAGCCGGTGCAGGCGCCCCGGTGCTCGGATCGACAGCCAGGCAATGGGGACGGCTGCCAGGGTGGTCAGCACCGCGCCGGCGCTGGCCAGCATCAGGGTTTGCTGCACGGCGGGCAGCAGTTCGCCCATTCGCCAGACCTCGCGCCCCCCGGCGATCAGCCAGTTGGCCAGGGTAATCAGTGGTACGCCCAAGGCCAGCGCCGTGGTGCCCAGTGGCAGCAGCAGGGCCAGGGCGGTGGTGCCCCGGCCAAGCGGGCACAGCCGCTGTTCGCGGGCGCTGCCCGAGCCTACGCGTGCGTAGCGGGCCTTTCCGCGTGCCGCCGATTCGGCGGTGAGCATGGCCAGGCAGCACAGCGCCAACACCCCGGCCAGCATGTTTGCCGCCGGGCCGTTGAAGCTGGATTGGAACTGGTCGAAAATGGCCGTGGTAAAGGTGTCGAAGCGGATCAGCGCATACAGGCCGTACTCGGCCAGCAGGTGCAGGCCCACCAGCAACGCGCCGCCGCCGATGGCCAGGCGCAGTTGCGGCAGCACCACGCGGAAAAACACCGCCCAGGGTTTCAGGCCCAGGCTCTGGGCCACGTCTTCGATGGCCGGGTCCAGGCGGCGCAAGGTCGCGGCCACCGGCAGGTACAGGAAAGGGAAATAGGCCAGCACCGAGATCAACACCCCGGCGGGCAGCCCGTGCAAGGGCGGGATCAGGCTGATCCAGGCATAGCTGTGGACGAATGCAGGCACCGCCAGTGGGGCAATGGCCAGCAATGACCAAAGCCTGCGATACGGCAGGTCACTGCGCTCGGTCAGCCAGGCCAATGCCACGCCCAGGCCCACGCACAGGGGCAGGGTCAATACCACCAGCAAGCCGGTGTTAAGCAACAGCTCGGCCACCCGGGGGCGGAACACCAACTGGGCGATGGTGGCCCAGCCGGTTTGGATGGCCACGCTGATCACAAACCCCAGGGGCAACAGGGCCAGGACCGACACCAGCAACGAACAGGCGATCACCCAGCGGCCGACCCCGCGCCCACGGGTGTGGCGGGCGCCAGGTCCTTGTAGGGTGAGTGCAATGTCGAGCGGTTCCTGTTTGGACATTGCTTACAGCAGCCCGGCCTGGGTCATCAGGTCCACGGCTTTTTTGCTGTTGAGCTTGGAGGCGTCCACCAGCGGTGCGTCGAGCTGCTCCAGTGGCACCAGCTTGGGATTGGATTGCGCGCCCTGGCCCACGGCGTACTCGAACGACTTGCCGTCCTTGAGTATGGCCTGGCCCTGTTTGCCGGTGATCCATTTGACGAACGCCTGGGCGTCCTGCTGATGTTTGCTGGAGGCCAGCACGCCGGCGCCCGAGGTGCTGACGAAGGCGCCCGGATCCTTGTGCTTGAAGTAGTACAGGGTGGTGTTTTTGCTGTTTTCGCCGGTCTTGGATTGGTCCACGTAGCTGTAGTAGTGGTAGATCACGCCGCCGTCGATCTGCCCGGCATTCACCGCCTTGAGCACTGCGCTGTTGCCGCGGTAGGCGGTGGCGTTGGCCTTCATGCCCTTGAGCCATTCAAGCGTGGCGGCTTCACCCTTGAGCTCCAGCACCGCGCTGACGATGGCCTGGAAGTCGGCCCCGGCAGGCGACGCCGCCCAGCGGCCTTTCCAGCTTGGCGAGGCCAGATCCATCAGCGACTTGGGCAGGTCGGCTTCCTTGATCTTGCTCGGGTTGTAGACGAACACCGTGGAGCGCGCGGCGATGCCGGTCCATTTGCCGTGGGCAGGGCGGTAGGCCGGCGTCACTTGTTCAAGGGTTGCAGGCGCAATCGGCGCAAACAAGCCGGCGTTGTCCACCAGCACCATGGCGGGCGAGTTCTCGGTCAGGAACACGTCGGCCGGCGAGGCCGCGCCTTCTTGCACCAACTGGTTACCCATCTCGCTGTCGTCGCCGTTGCGGATGGTCACCGGGATGCCGGTTTCCTCGGTAAAGCCTTCCACCCAGGCTTTGGTCAGGGTTTCGTGCTGGGCGTTGTACACCAGGATGCCGGGGCCATCGGCGCCGAAGGCGACGCTACAGCCAAACAATGCCGAGGCCAGCAGGGCAGCCTTGAAGAGCGAAGAAGGGCGAGGGGTCATGCGCAAGCTCCAGGGTTTTTATAGGGGTGCCAAGCGAACGGGAGGCACTGTAATAGCGCGAATGAGAAAAAATCGTCAAGCGCAGCTTTAATCAGTGTGATTCCCATTCAGCCTAGAACGGTTTGCCGCCAAATGCTGGATCCATCGGCGGTTTATCCCCGCTTGAAATCAACGCGGTGCCATCAGGCTGTCCAGTGCGCTGCGCGCCTCGTCACTGCGCAACCGCTCGATAAACAATGCCCCCTCCCGCGCGATGGCCTCCTCCAGCGCCGCCCGCTGCGGTGCCTTGAGCAATTGCTTGCTCAAGCGCACCGACGCTTGCGGCAACCGGGTGATTCGCTCTGCCAGTTGCCGGGCGGCGGCCAGGCACTGAGCACCTTCGTCAAAGGCCTCGTTCGCCAGCCCCCAAGCCACGGCCTGTTCGCCACTGAGCCCATCACCCCACAGCAACAACCGGGCGGCGCGGGCGTGGCCCACCAACTGCGGTAACAACAGGCTGGCGCCGAACTCCGGGCACAGGCCCAGGTTGACGAAGGGCATGCGCAGCTTGGCATCGCGCGTCACCAGCACCTGGTCGCAGTGCAGCAACAAGGTGGTGCCAATACCAACGGCGGCGCCGGCCACCGCCGCGATCAGTGGTTTGTCCAGGTCCAGCACCGCGCCCATGAAGCGGAATGCGGGGGCGTCCAGTGCCGAGGGCGGCACCTGCAAAAAGTCTTTGAGGTCATTGCCGGCGGTAAAGCACCGCTCGCCGCCAGTGATGATTACCACCTGAGTGTCATCATCGTTCTGGGCTGCGCGCAGCAGGTCGGTCAGGTGCTCGTACATGCCGTGGGTCAGGGCATTGAGTTTGTCGGGGCGCTCGAGGGTTAGCGTCAGCACGCCTTCGCACAAGTGGCGCTTGATCAGGTGGGTCACGGAGTTTCGCCTTTGCTGGAAGTTATTATTGGAGGCACAAGAGGCTGGAGTATAAGACAGAGGTGCAGGGTGGACGCCTACTGCGTTCTAACTACGCATCACGGCTCCAACCCAATCCCGCGCAAAATAACCACGGTGATGGTTTTTACCGCTTCGGCAAACTGCGCGTCAGACAGCGGCTGATGGCCGTTGAGCGCCGCCACCTGGTGGTCAAAGTCGGCATAGTGCTGGGTGGCTGCCCAGATCATGTACAGCAGGGCGCTGGGGCTGACCGGGCGAATGCGCTTTTCTTCGACCCACTGGCGGATCTTGGCTTCCTTGAGTTTCACGCCGGTGGCCAGGTGCTCGTCGAGCATGTCCCTGAACATCGGCGCGCCGTGCATGATCTCGTTGGTCCAGACCTTGGAACTGTAGGGGCGCTGGCGCGAGTGGTTCATCTTTTCCATGATGTAGCTGGTCAGCACCACGCGGGGGTCGTCAAACTGCTCGAAACAGGCGCCCTCCAACTCCCAGGTGCCAAGCAGGTTGATCAGCACTTCGCGGTACAAGTCTTCTTTGGTGGAAAAGTAATAGTTGAGGTTGGCACGCGGCAGTTCGGCCTGCAGGGCGATATCGGCCATGGCCGCGCCCGCGAAGCCGTTTTCAGCAAACACCTGCTCGGCAGCGAGCAGGATTTTCTCGATATTCTTTTGGCGAATCTTGATTTTTGGATTGGTCATCGCTTGCCTGATTGTGACGCGGGGGAGGGGGCAGGCCGCCGCCGGGCAATAAGCGCGGCAGACCCTGTTGCCATTCTAGCGTCAGCGAGAAGAAAAGGCCGCCTTGGGAGCTCGGCGGCGCCAGAGTGCCCCGGCCAAGCGCTGGCCGAGGCGGGCAAAGCGGTATCAGGGTTGCGCGGCGCTCAGGGCCTGGCCGTCGCGCTGGATGCGCGGGGCACCGGCCACACCGGCTGGCGTGCCGGCTTTATCCTGGGCTTGGAGGTAACCGATCAGTGCTTCCAGGTCGTTGAGGCCGGTGTCCAGGCGTTTGCTGGTCTTTGCCAATACGCTGAAATTGTCGCCGCCTTCGGCCATGAACGAGTTCACGGTGACTTGGTAGGTCTGGTTGGCCAGCACCGGTTTGCCGTCGATGGTCAGGCTTTGCGCGATGACGCGCTGCCCGGCCGGCCGCGAGGCATCCCAGCGGTAGCGCAGTGAAGAGGAGGGTTGCAAGGGGTAGAAGCCCATGCTCCCGCTTTGCCACTGCTGCTCGATCAACTCATGGATTTGGGCGCCGGTCAGGGTCAGGATGTTCAGCGTGTTGTTGAACGGTTGCACGCTGGCCACCTGGCCAAAGGTCAATTGAGCTTGCCCAGGCTCCAGGATCAGGTCCGTACGAATCCCGCCCAGGTTGGTGAACGCCACCTGCGCGCCCAGGCTGCGGGTGGCGGCCAGTTGGCCGTCGGCGACCAGGTCGCCCATGGCCGACTCGCCGGCGGGGCTCAGGTGGCGGGTCAATTCCCGTGTCGCGATGCGCGCTACCGGTTTGCCCAACAGGGCCTGGCTACGTTGTTCGACCTGGGCCTGCAAAGCGGCGATTTGCGGCATCGGCTTGTAAAGCTTGGGGTCGACGACAATGTTGCGCGCCTTGGCGCCCAGCAACTGGTGCTTGGCCGGGTCGATGGTCAGGGTCACGTAGGTCAGCAGGCGCCCGTAGGAAGCCCCTTGGGTCACCAACTTGTCGCCTACCTGGCACAGGTAGCCCTGGTGGGTGTGCGCGGTGATGACCACCTTGATTTCCGGTGCCAGGCGCTGGGCCACGTCGACGATGTCGCCCGTCAGCTGGCTGCAATCGGCCTGGTCGAAGCGTTCCGGGGTTTCCCCGCCTTGGTGAATGACCGCCACCACGGCATCGACGCCTTGCTCATGCAACGCCGGCAACTGCGCGTTGATGGCCAAGGCTTCGTCGGTGGTACTCAAGCCCTGCATGCTTTTGTTGCTGACCACCGACGCCACGTCACGCAGCACGGCGCCGACGAAGGCGACCTTGACGCCGTTGACCTGCTCGATCTGGTACGGCGCGAACAGCGGTTTGCCGGTGTGCGTGTCGATCAGGTTGGCGGCGATGTAGGGGAAGCCCGCGCCGCTGTAGGTTTTGTCGAACTGGCAGGCCTTGTCCGGGCGTGGCGAGTCGCAGCCGCCGTGGATCTGGCGTTGCAGCTCTGAGGTGCCCTGGTCCAGTTCATGGTTGCCCACCGTGCTGAACTTCATCCCCAGCAAGCCCAGGGCCTGCAAGGTCGGTTCGTCCGCCCACATCGAGGAGATGGGCGGGCTGCCGCCGATCATGTCGCCGGCACCGATCAGCACCAGGTTAGGGTCTTGCTGGCGCAGTTGGGCGACCACGCCGCTCAAGGCATCAATGCCGCCGGCTTTCATCACCACCTTGCCCTTGGGGGCGCTGGGGTCTGGATAGCTCAGGGGGGTGGCCAGCAGGTTGCCGTGGAAGTCATTGACCGCGGCAATGTTGACCTGCACCGTGGCGGGCGGCGCAACGGCGTGGCTGCAGGCACCCAGCACCAGCGCGGTGGGCGCCAGCAGGCAGGCGCGGCGCAGGGCAAACAAAAGAGATGACATGAAAACTCCTTTTCTTGATCAGGCAATGCGCGGCTGGCTGGCGGCGACAGGGGCGTCGCTCGCGTGCACGTAACGGGTACCCAGGCCTGCCCGCAACAGCAGCATTTTCAGGTGGTCGGTGATCAGTTCCAGGCGGTCTTGCAGGTGGCTGTTGAACACCAGGCCTACCAGCGCGATGGAGATACCCAAGGCTGTGGCATAGAGCGCCGTGCCGATGCCGCGTGAGACTTCGCCCGGGTCCGAGACGCCGGCTTCGGCCAAGGCCTTGAAGGTGTCGATGATGCCCATGATGGTGCCCAACAAGCCCAGCAGCGGGGCACCTGCGACCACCGCTTCCAAAATCCACAGGCTGCGTGACAGTTTGCCGCGCAGTTCGATGTAAATGGCTTGGCCCAGGTCTTCCAGTTCTTGGTGCGAACTCAACTGGCGACGGCCCTCGTACAACTGGTCGAGCAACTGCAGCGGCAGGCTGTCGCGTGCGGTGAGCTCGGCCGGCAGGTCGGCAACGCTGCGGGTGCGGGCATTGAGCGCGGGCAACAGCTTGCGCGCGCGGCGCAAGGAGTAACTGAAGAAAATACAGCGTTCAACCACTACAAAGGCGGCCAGTGCGGCGGCGCCATACATGACGTAGAAGGTCAGGTCGTGGAGCAGATTCATGTTCATCGGGGGCATCCTTTAGGGGGTGCCGGCGGCCATTGCCGCCGGCTGCGGGTCAGAATCCAACTTCGAAAGAAACCATCGCGGTGCGTTCTTCACCGACGTTGTAATAAGGCGTGCTCGCCGCCAGGCCATTCACCGCCGTGGCGTTGAACGCCACGGTATTGGCCGACGACAGGTATTCCTTGTTGAACACGTTGAGCAGCGAGAAGCGCACGGTGGCCGTTTTGATGACCTTTTTGTCCACCGGCAGGTAGATACCGGCATTGAGGTCGAACACGGTGCGGCCAGAGATCTTCTCGTCGTTGGTCAGGTCGCCGTAGAAGCTGCCCACGTACTTGCCCGCGACGTTGCCGTAGTAGCGCTTGTCGTCATAGCCGATGCTGGCGTTGAACATGGTTTTGGGTACGTTGGCCAACTGTTTGCCAGCGGTTGGCAGGCTCCACGTTCTTGGACACGATGTCGTCTTTTTGCGTGGAGTCGGTGTAGGTGTACGAGGTGTAGTAATTGAAGTTGTGGGGCAGCAGGCCACTCCACTCCAGCTCCAGGCCCTGGTTGACCACGGTGCCGACGTTGATCATCTCGTAGTCGCCATCGGTGTTGGTGGTCGACAGTTGGCGGTCTTTGAAGGCGATGTGAAACAGGGTCGCGCTCAAGGCCGTGTTCTTGTCGGTGTAGCGCCAGCCCAGTTCCTGGTTCCAGCTGAGCTCGGGGGCCAGGCTGATGGACTCGGCAGTGTCGTACAGCACGTAGTTGGACGGGGTGCGCATGTTGCGCGTGACGTTGTAGAAGGCCTGGTTACGGTCGTTGATCTGGTAGCGCACGCTCAGGTTGGGCAGGAACTGGTGGTATCTGGCGTCACGCTTTTCTGCCACGTCATACAGGCTGCCCAGGTTGTCGCCGTTGCGCTCCACGTACTGGTAGGCGGTGCCCCCGGTGACGGTCCAGTCCGGGGTCACGGTCCAGGTGTCCTGCAGCCAGAGTTTTTGCGCCGGTGTTTCGGTGTAGTAATGGCGGCCCTGGACCGTCTTGCCGTTGTTGTCCACCACCTGGTCGGCGCCGTTGTAATCGGCCCAGACACTGGCCGGCGTGCCGTCGGGGTTGATGTTGATAAACGGCTGGGTTTGGCGTTGACGGGCTTTTTCGTACCAGTAGCCGACGTCCAGGCTGTGTGCCTCGTTGATGTCCCACTTGGCCTTGGTGGTGATGCCCGAACGCCAGGTTTCGGTCCAGGACGGCTTGTAATACGTCTTGTAGGCCAGGCCCCTCAGGTCATAGTTGCCGGCCTGCGAAGAGGTGCTGGACAACCCCGATGCGGTTTGGCTACTGAAACTGCCGCCAGCCCCCCAGTAATAATACGGAGCCACGGTCAGCATCAGGTCGTCGCGCAATTGAAAACGCTGGGTAAGCGAGGCGGTAAAGTTTTCGAAGTTGTTGCGGTTCAGTTTGTAGTACTGCGATAACTGGCCACTTTTATAGATGGGCGTTTTCGAGTAATCGGCACGCGGGTCGGCATCGAACTGCGCCTTGCTCAGGTTATTGTAGTTGTAGCCTTCTTGGCGGCTGTACTTGGCAATCAAGTTGGTGGAGTTGCCGTTGCCGTCTTCGAACAGTGTGTTCCATTCCACTTTATCGGCGCGCAGCGAGCCCGAACCGCGCCACTTGTCACCTTCGGTGTGGGACGCCGACAGCCAACTTTTGAAGCCGCCCAGGTCGCCGGTGTTGATCCGCGCAAAGCTCTTGCGCAAGTTGTTGCTGCCCACGGTCTGCTTGAGGAACACGCCAAAGTCTTTTTCCGGGCGCAGGGTCACCAGGCCGATGTTGCCGCCGCTGGAGCCGATGTGCGGGCCATCGGCCTCGGAAGAACCTTGGGTAACGAAGACTTCGCCCAGGTTTTCCGGGTCGCCCAGCTGGTTGGGGAAGATCGCATAGTTACCCGAGTCGTTGAGCGGGATGCCGTCGGCAGAAACACCCACCTGGTCGGAGTTCATCCCGCGCATGGTGAAGTTGGTGCCGCTCAAACCGGTGGAGTCGGTGGTGGAAACGTTGATGCCCGGGGTGTATTTGAGTTTATCGATGGCGTTGGCGGTGCCGGACATTTCATCCATGGCTTCCTTGGTCACGGTGGAGCGCGCCTTGGCGCTGTCTTCTTCCACCATGTGCCCGCCGCCCAGGCTTTGCCCGGTGACCTTGACATTACCAATGTCCATCGTGTCATCGGCAAACGCTGCAACTGTCCAGCCGCCGACCCCCACGGTCAGTAGCGCTACAAACAAACTATTAAGTTTCAAAACGTGATCCCCTACGGTTTAAGTGTGCAGTCGTTATGTTTTTTAGTTGTCCAGGTTGTACACAAGCGTTGCGCTGAATCGGTACTTGTCCTTGCCCGAGAACGAGTGTTCGGGGAAGGGCACTACTTGCTCCAGGCGACTCAAACTGGTTTGTGCGGCGCGGTTGAGCAGCATGTTGGTCGCCTTCTTTTCAATGCCCGAATCGAGCACCTTGCCGCTGCGGTCGATCTCCAGCCACACCACCACGTTGCCTTCGGGGCGCTGCAAGGAGGCTTCCCGGCCGCGGGGGTATTGCTTGTACTTTTCAAGCTCTGCCAACAGCCGGGCGATGTAGCGGTTTTCCACATCAGGGTTGCTGGCCGGTGGGGTGGCGGGCTTGGCGGCCACCACGGGTGCGGGCGGTGCCGGGGTAGCGACCGGCGCCGGCGGTGCCGGTACAGGCGCGCTGACCGCAGGTTTTACCGGCGCCGCCTTGGCGACCACTGGCTTGGGTTTGACCGGCACCGGCTTGGGCACTTGCACCTTGGGCTTGGGCGGCGGCGGTGGGGCTTGCTCGATGGCCTCGGCCACCTCCTCCGGGGGCGGCGGCGGTGGCGGTGCGACCTCGGCCACAGGTTCTGGCGGCGGTGGCGGCGCCTCGGGTTCGATCAGGGCTACCTCGACCGTGCTGTCGTCATACTTGGGGGTAATCTTGAGGTCCGAGTGCAGGGCACTGTGGATCGCGGCGGCCAGCAGGCACACCCCTGGCAAGCAGGCCAGGGCCTTGCGGGACTTGAATAGCATCCACATGGCTCAGAGCTTCCGGGTGGCGATGGACACGGAGGCGAAGCCATTGCTCTTGAGCAAGTCCATCACCGAGACCAGCCGCGCAACTTCCACACCCTGGTCGCTGTTGAGGATGATCACCAGCTTGTCGCCGTCGTTCTGCAAGGTCTTGAGTTGTGTCACCAGGGCATCCTGGTTCAAGTCCTTGCCGTCCAGCTGCAGGTGGTCATCAAGGCCCAGGGTGATGATCGCCTTGTTCTGTGGCTTGAGTTGTTGCGCGTGGCTGGCGCCTGGCAATTGGGTCTTGATGCCCAGTGCCGGGATTACGTTCAAGCTGATCAGGACGAAAAACACCAGCAGGAACATCATCACGTCGATCATCGGAATGATCTCGATGTGCAGGCGTTTTTTCTTGGGTTCTTCCCACATTCGCATTGTTCGGCTCCCTCTTCACGGTGGTCTGTCGAAACCTGACTGCTCATTCAGGTTTTTGCTTGCGCAGAGCCTCAGCACAGAGCATGCCAAACCTGACGCTGACGCCAGGATGAAGATAGAGATGAGATATTTAAGTTTGATTTCAAAGATAAAATATTTTTCATCTGGATGCGGAGCGGATGAGTCATTGGTTTTTTTTCAGATATACGCGTGTTTTGTGCGCATTTTTGAGGCGAATCGCCCTGTTTTGGTACTTGGGTGCCGTTTTGCGGGATTTTGGCGGGGCAGTCAAAGAAGCTGTCGTAGGTGTCAGGATGGTGATTTACGTGGGCTCCAGCGCTTTTCTAATGCTCGGTGATTAAACCCGGCACAAGCTTTGCTCAGGCAACGTTTTTCCCTGGACAAGAGTGATTGCCGTGCGTTTATCTGCTTATGCCTTGGCGGGTGCCATCGCGTTTTACCTGGCCGGTTGCGCGAGCCCCGTGGCCCCAGCTTCAACCACCAACATCCGTTGGCTGACCGTGCCCACCCTGCAGGCCAGCCTCGCGGGGGCGCCGCCCATGGCGGTGGGCTTCGACATCGATGACACCGTGCTGTTTTCAAGCCCCTGCTTTTATTACGGGCAACAGAAGTATTCGCCTGGCAGCGAGGCCTACCTGCACAACGATGCCTTCTGGAAAGAGATGAACGGCGGCTGCGATCGCTACTCGATCCCCAAGCAGGCAGCCCGCCACCTGATCGCCCTGCATCAGCAGCGCGGCGACCGCATCTACTTCATTACCGGCCGGCCCCACACCGACAACGAGCAACTCACGGCGCTGTTGGCCAAGACCTTTGGCATCACCGACATGCAGCCAGTGGTGTTCAGTTCCGGGCCGCAAAAAGAGCGCTTTATTCACGATCGCCACTTGAAGATCTACTACGGCGATGCCGACAGCGACATCCTCTCGGCCAGTGCCGCAGGGGCTCGGCCGGTGCGCATCATGCGCGCCGCCAATTCGACCTATCTGCCGTTACCGGTCAATGGCGCATTGGGGGAGGAGGTGCTCCAGGATTCGACCTACTGAGGGGGGAGGGCGCGGTCGGATGACCGCGCCGGCTGATTCAGCGGATGCCGAAAATGGCGCCCAGCATGGGGTTGACGAACAGGTTGTGCGGGTCGACGTTCAGCTCTTCACGCACTGCCAAGAACGCTTCGATCTGCCCACCAAAGGCTTTTCTCATGGTCGCCGGGGCATCCGGCAGGTATTGGAAGGCCTTGGCCCAGTGGGTGCGCGCGCGGGGCAGTTCGGCCATCCAGGCGGTGAGAATGTCGGCGGCAAACTCCTCGAACAATGGGGTCTTGTGGTAGCTGAACAGCTCGACCATGCAGGTGTGGGTATTGCCCAGGCACGACGACAACAAGGCCTCGCTGTTGCGGATGAAGCGAAAGCCCAGGGTGGCGTTCAATGGGTACTGGCCACGCGCTTTCCATTCATCGACTTTGGCGGCGGTAATGGCAAAGGCCCGGCGCACGCTGTCAAATTGCTCGTCGATGTCGAACACCACCTCGATGTCCACCAGCCGGTAACGGTCCAGAAAAAAGCCGTAGTCGGCGCAATGCACGTAATGGGTGATCGAGGCCACGTAGTCGCCGGGGTCCAGCATCTGGAAGCTGGCGCGCAGTATGTCGGGCATCAATGCCGGGTTGGTTTCGAGGGCGTCCAGGGCCACGGCACTGCCCAGCTCGTACAGTTGGTCGCGAAACGGGTTGTCGGGCGGCGCGAAACCCTCGCGGGTCACCGGCCGGTCGGTCTTGTTGGCCTTTTGCAGCCACAGGCGGTCGTTGAACGGCATCCACGAGACTTCGGCGTAGTCGTTGTCCAGCACCAGGCTTTTGACCCCGGCGAGCGCCGTGTCGACGGGTTCTTTCCATTCCACCACGTGCACGTTGAACATCGGCTGGGTTTGAAGGCTAAAGCGGGTGACAATGCCCAGCAGGCCCAGCGACAGGCGCAGGGCGTTCATGATGCGGGCGCCGTCGCGCTCCAGCGAATACTCGCGCACCTCGCCGTTGGCCGTGACCAGCTCTACGCCGATGATCCAGTCCGAGACCGAGGGCGTATGGATGCCAGAGCCATGGCAGCCGGTGGAAAACACCCCGCCCATGGTCGCCTCGCCCAGGCCGATGCCGACGCTGGAGGGCACGCATACCTGCTTGTCCAGCATGAACTGCGCGAGCTGATCGACCGTGACCGCAGGCCCCAGGCTGATCACGCCAGTGGCCGTATCGAGGGTGAGTTCGGCGAAGTGCTTGAGGTTCACCAGCAGCCCGTCGGTTTGCACCAAGGGGCTCCAGCTGTGGCCGCTGCCGACCACGCGCACCTGTTGTTGGTGGCGGCGTGCGTCGGCCAATACCGCCTGCAACGCACCCAGCGTTTCGGGTGTGTGGAGGCCGGCGGGGGTGGCAGTCACGTTACCTGCCCAGTTTTGCCAGATCATGGGTGTGCCCTCAATTGAGTTCGTTGCCGCGGCGCAGTGCGTCGATCAGGTAACTGCCCACGCGCATGGCGTTGGCCATGGTGGTGGCCATGGGGTTCACGCCCAGTGATGTGGGGAAGCAACTGGTGTCGACCACGAACACGTTGGGCACTTCGTGCATACGGCAATGGCGGTCCAGCACCGAGGTGCGCGGGTCGTCGCCCATGCGGCAGGTGCCCATCTGGTGGTCACCGAACAGGGTCAGCAATTGCGGGTCGGACAGGCTGAAGTTGATGCCGATTTTTTCGTACACCGCGAAGATCTCGCGAAAGCGCGCCTTCATCAGCCGGAACACCAGTTGCTCGTGCTCCCCGTAACTGCGCGTGATGCGGGCCACCGGAAAGCCGTACTCGTCGACATAGCTTGGGTCCAAGGTCACGCGGTTGCGCGGCATGGGGTGGTCGTCGCCGGTGGTGCGCAGGTCCAGTTGGCGGGTGTAGTCGTCCATCTGCCCCAGCAGGTCCAGGCCGATGGCGCCGCCTTGCAGGGCGTTGACCGCACCGTGCAGCGGGTTCTTTTTTTCTGCGGCGGTCATGATGCCCATCTTCCACCAACTGTCGGGGGTATCGCCTGGGATGAAGTAGTTGTCGTAGCTGGTGGTGGAACCGATGTTGCCCAGTTCCGGGTGCAGCAGCCCTTGGTACTGCGCCGGCAGTTGCACGCTGGAGCTCATGTTGAACAGGTGGAACATCACATTGCGGCCAATGTTGCCGTAGCGGTTGCCCAGGCCCTCGGGCGGGCCGGACATCAGCAGCAAACGCGCCGATTGCACCGCGCCGCACGACAGCACCACGTACTTGGCGCGTACTTCGTGGCGCACCGGTTGGTCGGGGTTGCTGATGTCCAGGTAGCGCACGCCATTGGCGCGGCGCAGGCGCGGGTCGTACAGTACTTCATAGGCCTTGGCGTTGGTGCGCACGTCAGCGTGTTCGGGCAGGTCGCGCATCTCCACCAGGGTGGTGGAGAACACGCCGCTCTTGGGCGAATTGTTGCCCCAGCAGATGAAGTCTTCGCAAAAACCGCACATGTTGCACGCCGCGCGCACGCGGTCCGACCACAGGGTGTCAGGCTTCTGGTGCCAAAAGTCGCTGCCCGGCCCCTGGGGGATGGTGCCCACGGCCTTGGTCAGTTCCGCGCGGGTGTAATAGCCGCCGCTGGCTGGGTTGACCAGGGCGGTGGGGATGGGCATGCAGGTCACGCCGGCAGCCTCGGCGCCGTCGAAGAAGAACTGGCCCACCGGTTTTTGCGGATACGGTGGCGCGGGGTAGGGGAAGGTGGACTCCCAATGGCCGTAGCCGGCAACGTCCGGGTTAAGGGTTTTGAAGGCCTTGTACCAAGGGCTGCCGACCAAGGCGTGGTTCATCACCTTGCGGTCGCCATTGACCGCCAGCATGGCCTCGGTGACGTTGAAGTAGGGCTCCATTTCGTCATAGGACACGGGCCAGTCGGCCACGTCGTAACCCCACTGTTTGAGTTGGCCCAACTGGCCGGTTTTGGCGTAGTGGCTGCCCAGCCGAAAGTCGATCGGCAGGGCGCGCACCGCCCAGCCGCCCCACAGGTTGGAGCCACCGCCCAGGGTGGTGGCGCTCCAGCCGCCGATCATGTTGGAACTCAAGGGGCGGGCGACCAGTTGGTCGGTGGCGCGGAAGGTGTTGTAGTCGCCCCGTGGCTGGCGCTTGCCGTCGGGCTTTTGTTGCTGGAAGCGGTACTCGTCGTGAAGGGCCGGGTCGAAGGGCTGGTCGGCCTCCTGCTTGGGCAGCGACCAGTCGGCGCCTTGTTCCAGCACCACCACGCGGTAACCGGCCTTGGCCAGCATCCAGCTCAGGGTGCCGCCGCCACCGCCGGTGCCGACGATGACAAAGTCCACGGGGTGTTGGCTCATGAGGCGGCCCTCTGGGTGTCGGTGGCGGGGGTGCTGGCGGCGTGCAGGTCTTTCTCGATCTGCGTGACAAAGCGGGCAACGGCGTCCAGCGCCTGCTCAGGCGTGTTCTTGTTGCCGCGCCGCCGGGCCTGGCCCAGTTCGGTCAGCACGGCCGTGGCATAGCTGGGGTGGCCGGGCACCGCCGATTGGTTGCGCATGCCCAGCAGCGCGTACAGCACGTCGGCGACAAACTGGTACATGAACACGCTGGCCGGGTACTGGCTGCCCGGCCAGGCGGCCAGGGTGTCGGTGAACAACTGCTTGGCCAAGGCTTCCCAGCCGGCTTCGTCAGTGGGCCTGGACAGGGCCAGGCAGTAGGCCAGGTCACCCAGGGTATCGAGGTAAAACGGCAGCCGGGCAATTGCCAGGTTCTGGCTGTCCAGCAAGACGTTTTGCGAGGGCACGATCCCGAAGCTGGCAAACTCTTGCAAACCGCGCTCGGTACGCCAGGCGGCCACATCGTCCAAGGGTGAGGCTGCCAAGGGGGCGGCCGCCACTCGCTGCCAGCGGGCCAGCGCTTGTATGTCGTCGGAGGTTTCGCGCAGCAGGCCCTCGAAAAAGCTTTCGAAGCCGGTGTCGGCAGGGGTCAGGGCCCGGCCTGGCGTTCGCCACGGCATGGGTTGGCCTTCGAAGGTGGGGTCGGTTTGCGGGTTGTAGGCTTTTTGTGCAACCCAGCGTTGCAGGGGCACGGCGCCCTTCGCCAGGGCACACAAGTCAGCGCGCAGGCTGGGGGTGAGCAGGGCTTCGATTTTTGGCAAAAACGACATGATCGGTGACTCCAGATGTGTGAAGACGCACGGCGTCATTCAACCTGGCCACGAAAAATCCTCGCAGGGGTGCGAGAAGTGTTTATTTCAGCGGTTGTGCAAAGGCGTGCCGGCGATCAAGGCGGGCCTTGCTGGTGCAACGAGGGCTGTTTGGCGGGGCGCGGGGCGGGGTGTTCGGTCAAGTCGAAGGTCGCCACGCGTACGGGCGCCGGGGAGAGCGGAAGGTCGGATAACGGGCACCACAAAGACGACGCTAACATTTCCATGTTTTTGCTCATAAGACCGCCTCTATGCGGTTAATGCGTCTGGTCATCGGCTAAACGTGAACTGCCCATGCAGCGTAGTAGCGCTGATGGCGAAGTCAAATCATGACAAGCCTGCGCAAGACTGTCGGCACGCACCCTGATAGCGTTATGATTCGCCGTTATATAGATTTCTCTATAACGAACGTATCCGGTGAGCGAGCGCATGTTCAATAAAAGCTGTGCAGGGGTATTGAGTGGCCTGGTGTTATCCCTGGCGATGTCGGCGCAGGCCGACGACACGATTCACGTGACCTACGCAGGCTCCATGGGCGTGGTAATGGACAAGGCGCTGGGCCCGACGTTCGCCGCACGTGAGCACCTGACTTATCAGGGGCAGGGCGAGGGCGCGTACGGGTTGGCGCGCATGCTGGCCTCGAAAAAAGTCGTGGCCGATGTGTTCGTCTCCATCACCCCAGGGCCGATCGACATCCTCAAACAGGCCGGCCTGGTCGACCAGGCCGTGCCGGTCGCCAGCACCCGCATGGTGATCGCCTATAACCCCAAGAGCCCGTTCGCCCCAGCTCTGGCGGCCAGCCAGGCCAGTGATGCCAAGCAGCCCTGGTGGCAAGTGCTGCAAACGCCCGGCCTGCGGTTTGGCCGCACCGATGCGGCCACCGACCCGCAGGGCCAGAACATCATATTTGCGGTCAAGCTGGCGGAGAAGTACTACCAGCAACCCGGACTTGCCGATCGGGTATTAGGCGAGGTCCAGAACCCCCGGCAAGTGTTTGGCGAAGGCGGCCTGCTGACGCGCCTGGAGGCGGGGCAAGTCGACGCGGCATCGGGCTACGAGAGCGCGACGATATCGGCAAAGCTGCCGTATATCGTGCTGCCGGATGAGATCAACCTGAGCAACCCGGCATTTGCCATGGCCTGGTATGACACCGTCAGCCTGACCTTGCCCGGCAAGGATGGCCAGCCGCAAACCCTCAAGCCGCAGCCGCTGGTGTTCTACGCCGCCGTGCTTAAAAACGCCCCGAACGCCGCGCAAGCCAAAGCCTTTGTCGCCTACCTGCAGTCCCCAGTTGGGCAGCAGTTGTTCGAAGCCAATGGCTACGGCAAACCCAAGGGCGGGGCGCTGTGAGCCTTTGAGCCGCTCGCGTTCGTCATGGCTGAGCGTGCCAGCGGGGCTGTTGCTGATTATCCCGTTCGTTGCACTGGCCTGTTCCACCGCCTGGGGTAACTTGCACCTGGCCTATGGTGATTGGACGGCTGTGGGTGTTTCGCTAGGGCTCAGCAGCCTGTCCACGGCACTGATCGTGTGCCTGGGCACGCCGTTGGCGCTGTGGCTTGCACGCACGTCATCGCGTGCCCGCACAGGCGTCGAGGCGTTGGTGTTGGTTTCGTTGCTGACGCCGCCGCTGGCCATGGGCATCTTGCTGGTGACCGCTTATGGTCCTTACGGCACGTTGGGCACAGGGCTGGCCAGCCTGGGCGTGACGCTTACCAACAACATCCCGGCCTTCGTGTTGGCGCAGTTGTATGGCGGCATGGCGTACTACGTGCTTTGCGCGCGCTCGGCGTTTGGCGCCGTGCCGCCGTCTATCGAGGAAGCTGCCAGGGGCCTGGGCTGCTCGCCCCTGCAGGTGTTCTGGCGGGTCACGCTGGCGGTGGTACGGCGTGAGTTGGCCAGTGCGCTGGCGATCGTGTGGGTGCGGGTGATCGGTGAGTTCGGCATCGTCATGGTCTTTGCCTATTTCCCCCAGGGCATTCCCGTGAAGCTGTTCGTCAACTTGCAAAACGAGGGGGTCGACGCGGTGTATGCCCTGGTGTGGTTGCTGCTGGTGGTGACCTTGCCGTTCCCGCTGTGGTGTTTGGCGGTGGGCCAGCGGGGGGGTGTCTGGCGGGGTGAGGGGGTGCGATAAACAATCGCCATCCGACACATAGCCGCAGCCGCAAGTTGCAACGGGGCGCCTGGCGGCCCGATTTTTAGCGGCTTGTTCAGGATCACCAGCGCCCCTTTTGGGCGGCATCGCAGCCTGGCGGCTGCTGGGCCGTGGGCTTTTGCCCGATCAACGTTTCGAAGGCTTCATCCCGTTACTGATCAGGCTGGCTCGCGAAACGGGCATGCCGGCCTCCAGCGAACGCACCTGCCAGTGGCTTGACTGGACGCCCACCGGGCCGGGCCTGCTGGAGGATATCGACCAGCCCGGTTACTTTGCGGCGCTCTGATCGCCAAACACCGGCCTGAAAAACGTGCGTTCGTAGCTGAGGATGCATTTCGTGTCCTCGGCATACTTGAAGGCCTCGAGGCACTGGGCATCGTTCAAGGACTGCTGGCGGTAGCGTTCGTATTCGGCAAGGCTTGGGAAGGTGAACATCGCCAGGGCGATGTTATTGGCGCCCTCGGAAGGCAGGAAGTAGCCGTGATGCTGGCCGCCGAATTTCTCCACCAGGGGGATCCATAGCGTGGCGTAGTGTTCGAATTCCTTGAGCTTGTAGGCGTCCAGCACGTATTTTAGGTAACAGGTGACCATGTCATGGCTCTCAGTTGGGGGGCAACTTTGATCATCGTGTCGATGAGGGATTCAACGCAGTGCTCATTCGGCAGTGTTCAGGCGTATGCCCTTGCCCTCACCCCAACATGCCCAAGGCATTGTGCAGTTCCTGATGCGCGGGCGGGAAGTTCTCCACCGCCATGCGGCCAGTAAGGGCGTCACAAAGTCACCTGCATTTGCCCGTGAGAATACAGGACCGCCGTTGCTACCGGCCATCACCTGGACTGACCTTGCTAGTTTTTTCCTAGTCTTTGACGGCAGAGTACATCACTAGGACAGCCCGAAATGAAGACGCTGAAAATCGCCACCTTCAACATCAATGGCCTGCGTGCGCGGCTGCCCAATGTGTTGCAGTGGTTGGCACGCGAAGGCCCCGATATTGTCTGCCTGCAAGAACTGAAGGCGCAGCACAACGCCTTCCCGGCCAGTGAGTTTGAAGCGGCCGGATACGGCTCGCTGCACCAGGGCCAGGCGGCCTGGAACGGGGTGGCGATACTGGCCCGCGATGCCGAGCCGTTACTGATTCGCAAAGGCCTGCCCGGCGACGAACACGACACCCAGGCCCGCTACCTGGAGGCCGCGGTGCATGGCGTGGTGGTGGGCTGCCTGTATTTGCCCAATGGCAACCCGCAACCGGGGCCCAAGTTCGATTACAAGCTGGCCTGGTTCGAACGCCTGATCAGCCACGCGCAGGGCCTGCAGGCCAGCGAGCATCCGGTGGTGCTGGCCGGTGACTTCAACGTGGTGCCCACGGACCTGGACATCTACAACCCACGCTCCTGGCTTAAAGACGCCTTGCTGCAACCGCAAAGCCGCGAGTGTTACCAACGCTTGCTGGACCAAGGCTGGATCGACTCGATCCGCCACCTGTACCCCGAAGAGCGGGTGTACACCTTCTGGGATTATTTCCGCCAGCATTGGCAGAAAAATTCAGGGCTGCGCATCGATCACTTGCTGCTCAACCCGGTGCTGGCGCACAGCTTGAAGGCTGCCGGGGTGGATGCCTGGGTGCGCAACGAAGAACACGCCAGCGACCATGCGCCGACGTGGGTAGCGCTCAAACGGCCTAGAGCTGCGACTCGATAGCCGCCTTGTCGATTACCGACCACACGTGGGCGATCTTGCCGCCTTCAAATTGGTAAAACACGTTTTCGGTAAAGTGCACGTGCCGGCCATTGACCGCCAGCCCCAGGAACACACCGCTGGGGCTGCAGGCAAATTGCAGACGGCTGGCGACGGTCGCCGAGTCGGCCACCAGCAGTGCGATCGTGAAGTGCAGGTCGGGGATCTGCTTGAAGTCCCGTTCCAGCATGTCGCGATAACCGCTAACGCCGATCCGCTTACCGTTGTAATGCACGTCGTTGCTGACGAAATCACCCAGTGCCGACCAGTTCTGCTGGTTCAGGCACTGGATGTAACCTTGGTATACATTGCGCAGGTCAGGAGTGCTCACCGCAGAGGCCTCGTTATGCACGCGCCGGCAGCTTCCAGTTGGGCCGGATGAAATGGCAGGTATAGCCATTGGGCAGGCGCTCCAGGTAGTCCTGATGCTCAGGCTCGGCTTCCCAGAAGGGGCCTGCAGGGGCGACCTCGGTGGCCACCTTGCCCGGCCACAGGTCAGAGGCATCGACGTCGGCGATGGTCTCTTCGGCCACGTGCTTCTGTTCAGGGGTCAGGTAGAACAACGCCGAACGGTAGCTGGTGCCCACGTCGTTGCCCTGGCGGTTTTTAGTCGACGGGTCGTGGATCTGGAAGAAAAACTCCAGAATTTGCCGATAGCTGATGATGGCTGGGTCGAACACGATCTCGATGGCTTCGGCATGGGTACCATGGTTGCGATACGTGGCGTTGGGCACATCGCCGCCGCTGTAGCCGACCCGCGTGTGCAACACGCCGGGGTAGCGCCGTAGCAGGTCTTGCATGCCCCAGAAACAGCCGCCGGCCAGGATCGCGGTTTCGGTTTGGGTGGTCATGGTGGTGGCTCTCCGACAATGGGTACAGAAAGGATATGAGGGCGGCCATGCGCGGTTGCAAGGTCGCGGCGAAGCAGGCCAGCCGTGGTGGGCTTTTCGCGGATAAATCCGCGCCTACAGGGTGGGCATATCTACACTGCGCCCCTGACGCTGGACACCTGTCTCACACCCGGGCTGCAAGGCGGCTTTGGCAAACATCAACTGCGGGTCTTCGACCGGCCCGTCACGCATCACCTTGACGTCTTGCCGGTAGTCCATTGGCATCAGCCAGGGCGCACCCTCACCTTGGCGTGGCAGGCTGTCGAGCGCGCGCAGCACGTAGCCGGCGCCGAAGTCCAGCAATGGCCGGGTGGGCATGTCGGGGCAAGGCAGTTCGGGGCGGCAGATGGCATAGTCGTGTTGCTTCATGTGGCTCAGGATGCGGCAGAAGTGTTCGCACAACAGCCCCACCTTCAGCGTCCATGACGCGTTGGTGTAGCCCACGGCAAAGGCGAAGTTAGGCACGCCGTCGAGCATCATGCCGCGGAAGGCGACCTTGCGTGACATGTCCACCGCCTGGCCGTCCACGCTCAGTTGCACGCCGCCGAATATCTGGATGTTCAAGCCGGTGGCGGTCACGACGATGTCGGCCGCCAGTTCACGGCCGGACTTCAACCGCACGCCCTGGGGGGTAAAGGTCTGGATGTGGTCGGTCACCACCGTGGCCTTGCCCGCCGAGATGGCCTTGAACAGGTCGCCGTCCGGCACCACGCACAGGCGCTGCTCCCAGGGGTTGTAGGGTGGGTTGAAGTGCTCGTCCACCGGGTAGCCCTTGGGCAGTGCGCGCTGGTTCATGAAGCGGATCAGCTTGCGCGCAGCCTTGGGGTACGTGCGGCAAAAGCGCCAGATGCCCCGCTGCATGCCGATGTTCTTGCGCCGGGTCAGGGCATAAGCCAGTTTGGCCGGTAGCCAGCGGCGCAGGGCATTGGCGATGGGGTCGGCCGAGGGCAGGCTCACCACGTAGCTGGGCGTGCGTTGCAGCAGGGTGACCTGCGCGGCCTGCTTGGCCAGCGCGGGCACCAGGGTCATGGCGGTGGCGCCGCTGCCGATCACCAGCACCTGCTTGGCGCTGTAGTCCAGGCCCTGGGGCCAGTGCTGGGGGTGGATCACCGGTCCGCGGAACTGCTCGATGCCAGCAAGCGGCGGGCTGTAGCCCTGGTCGCAACGGTAATAGCCGGCGGCGGCGAACAGCCAGCGGCATTGCAAGCGGCTGCGTGCGCCACTGTCGCCAAGCTCGACCTCCACCGTCCAGCGGGCCTGGGCACTGCACCAGGCGGCGCTGATCACGCGGTGCCGATAACGAATATGCGCGTCGATGCCATTTTCGGCGGCAGTGCTGCGCAGGTAGTCGAGGATGGCCTGGGCACCGGCAATGGATTTGTCCTGCACCCAGGGTTTGAAGGCATAGCCGAAGGTGTGCAAGTCCGAGTCGGAGCGCACGCCAGGGTAGCGGAACACATCCCAGGTGCCGCCGCAGGCCTCGCGGCTTTCCAGGATCACGTAGCGGCTGCCGGGCTGTTCCTTCTGCAAGTAGTACGCCGCACCAATGCCAGAGAGGCCGGCGCCCACGATCAGCACATCGGTGTACTCAAGCGGCGGCTGGGGTTGGGCTGACATGGTTGCTCCTGGCTGTGCGGTAAGTCTCACAGTCTAGGCCGATTGCGCGGTCGTGCCGCGGTCGGTACGCATCATTATCGGCGTGAATGGCGCAGGCTGCGGCGGCCAATGCACGGCTGGCAAACCTACCCGTGATAAGGTGGTCCAACGGCTACCCCCGTGCAACTTTCTGCTGCCACCGAGAGGCTTATGCGACCCACCTCACCTCGCTCCATCCTGGACACGCTCCCAGGCTTTGCCATGGCCGCCGACGCGATCAGCACGTTGCCGGGCCCCGCCGACTACCGCCGCTGCCTGCTCGAACGCATCGCCGGCGCCCGGCGGCGCATCTACATCGTCGCCCTGTACTTGCAGCAGGATGAGGCCGGGCAGGAGCTTCTGGACGCACTGTATGCCGCCAAAGCCGCCCGGCCCGAGCTTGACATCGTGGTGGCGGTGGACTGGTTTCGTGCCCAGCGCGGCTTGATCGGTGGCGGCAAACAGCCCGGCAATGCCGGCTGGTATCAGGCCGAGCGCTTGAAGCACGGGCTGGAGGTGCCGGTGTATGGCGTGCCGATCCAGACCCGCGAGCTATTCGGGGTACTGCACCTCAAGGGCCACGTGATCGATGATTGCGTGATTTACAGCGGCGCCAGCATCAATAACGTCTACCTGCAGAAATTCGATCAGTACCGGCTCGACCGCTACCACGTGCTGAGCAACCCGATGCTGGCCGACGCGATGCAGGCATTGATTGACAGTGCGCTGGTGGGAGCCCAGGCCGTGCATCGCCTGGACGAGCCGGCCCCGGCTAAATCGCGCAGCCTGAGCCGCTCGATCAGAACCTTCAGGAGCCAGCTCAAGCGCGCCGCCTACGATACCCGCCAAGCCCATCTGGACACGTCGGGTTTGCGGGTGATCCCGCTGGTGGGCGTGGGCCGCAACAACCCGCTCAACCAGGCGCTGGTGGCCTTGATCGCCGCCAGCCAGCACCGCCTGACCCTGTGCACGCCGTACTTCAACCTGCCGGCGGTGCTGATCCGCGAGGTCAACCGTGCGCTCAAGCGCGGCGTGACCATCGACATCATCATGGGCGACAAGACCGCGAACGATTTCTACAGCCCGCCCGATGAGCCGTTCAGCATCATCAGCGTGCTGCCGTACGTGTACGAAGGCAACCTGCGGGCCTTTGCGCGCAAGTACCAGGACGCCATCGCCCGTGGCCAACTGAACCTGCACCTGTGGAAAGACGGCGACAATACCTTCCACCTAAAGGGCGTGTGGGTGGACCAGCGCTACACCCTGCTGACCGGCAACAACCTCAACCCCCGCGGCTTTCGCCTGGACCTGGAAAACGCTCTGCTGATCGACGACCCGCAGGCGGAGTGGGCCGGCCCTCGCGACGCGGAACTGGCGCAGTTGGCCAAGCAAACCACACGCATCGAGCATTACACGGTGCTGGACATGCCCGAAGAATACCCGGCCAAAGTGCGCACGTTCCTGCGGCGCATCAAGCGGGCGCGGGTGGGGCGCATGGTCAATGCCCTTCTGTAATGCACGGCGTAACCTGGCATGAACCGCTTTTACAGGGGATAGCGTCGCTGGCGGTTTTTTCCGCAAAAACCGCTGGCCGTACTAGGCTGTCATGACCGCCCCGGCCGCATCGCCGGGCCGCCAGAACAATAAGACGCCGAGCCACGCGGGCATCGGCCTTTGGAGTGGTTATGCCGACAACCCCACAGGACAGAGCCTCGGGCGAAATGAGCGCCTTTATCAAGGACCACTTCGGCGAGCGCGCCGTGCAGCCTAGCGCGGTGATCGCGCAATCCTGGTACCGCAGCGTCATCCGCCACCAGCTCGACCCGCGCGCCACCAACGTCAAGCAGATCCTCAGCGCCGCCGACATCCGCCGGCACCAGGCCCAGCATCAGGAGTACCTTGCTATCGCCAGCCAGGGCGTCACAGGCCTGGCCAAGCGGGTGGTACAGGCCGGGTTCGCGGTACTGCTGAGCGACGAGCACGGGGTCACGCTGGACGCACGCCTGCCCAGCCAGTCCAGCGCCTACACCCGTTCGGGCCTGGTGGTGGGGGCGCGCTGGGACGAATCCATCGCCGGCACCAATGGCATCGGCACCGGCCTTGCGGCGGCGCAAGCGATGACCATCCACCGCGAAGAGCATTTTCTGAATGCCAATTTCGGCCTCAGTTGCTCGGTGTCACCGATCTTCGATGCCCAGGGCGCGCTGCGCGGTTGCCTGAACGCCACGAGCCTGAACAGCGACGGGCCCAAGGAGGCGCAGTACCTGACGCTGCAACTGGTGATCATGTACGCGCGGCTGATCGAGAACGTGCAATTTCGGCACATGTATCGCGATGGCCTGACGCTGGCTATCAAGCCACGGGACGACATCACTGACCTGGTCAATGAACAACTGCTGGCCTTGGATGAAAGCGGTCGCATCATCGGCGCCAACCGTGCCGCTTTCGTCGCCCACGAGCATCGTTTGCTGGGCCGTCGGATCGAGGACCTGCTGGCGGCTAATGTTGATGAATTGCTGAACCTGACCCAGGGCGGCGCCCGTGGCGTGCAGTTGCGAGAGCTGCAGCAAGGCACGTTGATTGACCTGGGTTTGCGCATACCCCTGTGCCGGCTCCCCAAACCGTCGGTGCCCACCACGACCCTCGCGCAGCACCCGCGCCTGGACGAGTTGGGTGGCCAGGACCCACGCCTTCAAGAGGCCGTGCGACGGGTGCGCAAGGTGCTCGACAAGGGCATCTCGATCCTGATCACCGGCGAAACGGGGACCGGCAAGGAGGCTTTCGCACGCGCCATCCATGCCGCCAGTGCACGTCGCGCCGGGCCCTTCGTGGCGCTCAACTGCGCGGCCATCCCGGAAAGCCTGATCGAGAGCGAACTGTTCGGTTACCGCGGTGGCAGTTTCACCGGCGCCAACCGCAAAGGCCTGAAAGGCAAGCTGGAACAAGCCAATGGCGGCACGTTGTTCCTGGATGAGATCGGCGACATGCCGGCGCACCTGCAAACGCGCTTGCTGCGGGTACTGGCCGAGCGCGAGATCTCGCCGTTGGGCAGCGAGGCGCCAGTGCGCCTGGACATCGACGTGGTGTCGGCCACCCACCAGGCGCTGGCGCAGATGATCGCCGCCAAGCAGTTTCGTGAAGACCTGTATTACCGCTTGAGCGGCATGACGCTGCACGTGCCGGCCTTGCGCGAGCGCAGTGATCGAGCGGCCTTGATTGCCCGACTGCTGGCCGCCCAACCGGGTGCCCGTGGCTTGCAGGTCACGCCTGAGGCTGCGGCGCGGCTGGATCACTACCCCTGGCCCGGCAACGTGCGCCAGTTGTTGAACACGCTGCGCTACGCGGTGGCGTCGGCCGAGAACGGCTGCATCGGCCTTGACTGCCTGCCGCAGGAACTCCACGCCATGGCAGCGCCCACCTGGGCACCGCCCACGGCGCTCAAGGCACTGTCACAGCAACGGGACGACGATGAGGCGGGCCATCTCTACAGCGCCTTGCGCCAGCACCGCTGGAACATCAGCGCGGCGGCGCACAGCATGGGTATCTCGCGCTCCACGCTGTACCGGAAAATGAAGCGGCACGCCATCGTGCCGCCCAACGCGCAGGGCTAACGCCTACTCCTGCAGGTACACCACATGGGTATGGGTGTACTCGTACAACCCATGCTTGCCGTCGGCGCCGCCGATCCCGGATTTGCGCGTGCCGGCATGGAAGCCCTGCATGGCCTCGAAGTTCTCCCGGTTGACGTAGGTTTCGCCAAAGTCCAGTTCGCGGCTGGCCTTGAGCGCGGCGCTCAGGTTGCGGGTGTACAGCGATGAGGTCAGGCCGTACTCACTGTCGTTGGCCAGGGCGATGGCTTGCTCCAGGCTGTCGACGATCTGCACCGGTAGCACCGGGCCGAAGATCTCCTTGCGCATGATTTCCATCTGCGCCGTGCAGCCCGCCAGTACGGTGGGCTGGTAGTGGAAGCCCGCGCCCAGGTCCGCCACCGCGCCACCGGTGATGATCTGGGCGCCCTGGTCGCTGGCGGTGCGAACCATCTGCGCCACCTTGTCGAGCCCGGCCTGGTTGATCAGCGGGCCCATGTCCAGGTCGCCCTGGCGGGAGGGGTCGCCATAGCGGGTCGCGGCCATGGCCGTGGACAGCTGCTGGATGAACGCGTCCGCCACCTTGCGCTCCACATACACGCGCTCGGCGCAGTTGCATACCTGGCCGGTGTTGATCACCCGCGAGGCGGTGATGGCCCGTACCGCCAGCGCAAGGTCGGCATCGGCCAGCACGATGGCCGGCGCCTTGCCGCCCAACTCCAGGTTGAGCTTGGTGATGTTGGGCGCAGCGGCGGCCATGATCCGGGAACCGGTGGCCACGCTACCGGTAAAGCTGATCAGGTCTATGCCGGGGTGGCGGGTGAGCGCGTGCCCGGCGACGGCACCCGTGCCGCCGACCACGTTGAACACCCCGCTGGGCAGGTCGGTTTCTGCCACCAGGCGGGCGAACTCGAAGCAGTTGATCGGGGTTTCCTCACTGGGCTTGATCACGATGGTGTTGCCGGTGACCAAGGCGGGGGCCATCTTGCGGGCAATCAAAAAGAACGGGAAATTCCACGGCAAAATCCCCGCCACCACGCCCAAGGGCTTGCGCTGCAAAAAGATGTGCTCGCCGACCCGGTCGCTGGTGAGTATTTCACCCTCCAGGCGTCGCGCCCACTCGGCCATGTAGTCCAGGTAGTCGGCGGTGAAGTGCACTTCCACCAAGGCCAGCGCCGGCACCTTGCCTTGCTCCTGGGTGATGACGCGGGCCAGGCGTTCGGCGTGCTCGCGGACCTTGCTGGCGATACGGCGCAGGTGCCCGGCGCGTTCGATGGCCGGCGTCAGGGCCCAGGCTTTTTGCGCCTTGCGGGCCGCCTCGATGGCCTGGTCTACCTGCGCATCACTGGCTTGGGGGATGCGCGCGAGCAACTGGGCATTGGCCGGGTTGTACACCTCGATCAGCGCTTGGCTGCTGTGCCAGTCGTTGGCAATGTAATGCTGGTAAGTCTGGGTCATGGCATCAATCTCCTGAACAATCGATCAAGGTCGGGTCGCGGTTTGCATCGTGCCCAGCAGGTCGTGGGAGCGTTTGATCACGTACTGGTGGATCAGCTCGACCTGCTCGGGCGTCAGCTCTTCGGCGAACGACGGCATGCCGTCGGGCACCCGGGCGCCGTAGACGATGCCCAGGAACATCTGGTGGTTTTCCTTGCTGAGCATGCGCAGGTCCGGCAGCACGCCGCCGCTGATCGCGTTGATGCCGTGGCAGGTGTCGCAGTGGCCATTGAACAGCGCGCGGCCCTGGTCGACCTGGGCGATGGTGCCGGTGAAGGGAGGTGGGTCGACCTTGTGGTCGGCGTATTTGTACTTCAGGTCCGGCAGCTTGGCCGTGCCGCCAATCTTGTAGGTCAGCACCTGGGCGTTGGGCTTTACCCCGGCCTTGAGCGACAGGGCGCCAGCAAAGGTGGAAAACGCGCCGCCCCAGCCGGCCATGAACGTCACGTACTGCTCGCCGTTCACCTCATAAGTCACGGGGCCGGCCATCACCCCGGTGTTGGCCGGTTGCTCCCAGAGCAGTTTGCCCTTGTCAGCCGAGTAGGCCACCACGCGGCCATCGGCCGTGCCTTCGAACAGTAAATTGCCGGCGGTGCTCAGGGTGCCGCCGTTGAAGATGGTCGAGTAGGGCACCTCCCAGCGCGCCTCCTGCTTGAGCGGGTCCCAGGCGATCAGCTTGCCGGTCCAGGTGTCGGCCAGCTTGCGCAGGCCTTCGGGGTCTTCGGGCATCATCCCGGTGTTGACCTGCAACTGGTACATGCTCTTGAATTTCTTGCGCGGGTGGCCATCGACGTCCTGGTACAGCGCCGACATGATGTGGGCGGGGATGTACACAAGGCCGGTGGCCGGGTTATACGACATTGGCTGCCAGTCGTGGGCGCCCCAGAAGGCCGGCTGAACCAGCTTGGCCTTGCGCTCGGGGTCGGTCCAGTACACGGCGGCCTTCTCGTCCACCATTGGCCGGCCGGTCTGCATGTCCACGCCGGTGGCCCAGTTGATCGGCACGATGTTCTTGGCCGACAACAGCTCGCCGGTGGCGCGGTCGATCACGTAGAAAAACCCATTCTTGGGTGATTGCATCAGCACTTGGCGCGGCTTGCCGTCGATCACCAGGTCAGCCAGCATGATGTGCGCGGTGGCGGTGAAGTCCCAGGCGTCACCCGGTGTCGTCTGGTAGTGCCACACGTACTCGCCGGTGTCCGGGTTGATGGCCACGATGGAAGACAAAAACAGGTTGTCGCCCTTGCCTTCGGAGCGCAGCCTGGGGTTCCACGAGGAGGCGTTGCCCACGCCGATGTACAAGAGGTTGAGCTTGGGGTCGTAGGACATCGAGTCCCAGACCGTGCCGCCGCCACCCTGTTCGACGAACTTGTCGCCGAACCAGGTCTTGGCGGCGATCGCCATGGCCTTGTTTTCCGGCGGCAGCTTGGGATCGCCGGGCACAGTGAAGAAGCGCCAGTCCTGCTTGCCGGTCTCGGCGTCGTAGGCGGTGATATAGCCACGCACGCCATACTCGGCGCCGCCGTTGCCGATGATCACCCGGCCTTTGACGATGCGCGGCGCACCGGTGATGGTGATACTGCGGCTGGGGTCCGAACGGGTATCGACCGACCACACGCGCTGGCCGGTCTTGGCGTCGATGGCTTCCAGGCGGCCGTCCAGCACGCCGACGTATACCTTGCCGTTCCACACCGCCACGCCGCGGTTTACCGCATCGCAGCAGGCTTCGCCGGCACGGCTGCGGTCAGACTTGGGGTCGTACTTCCACAGCAGCGTGCCGTCACGCGCATCCAGCGCATAGACGATGGAGAACGGCCCGGTGGTGTACATCACCCCATCCACCACGATGGGCGTGGCTTCCACGCCCCGGTCGATGTCCAGCTTGTAGCTCCAGGCCAGGCCCAGCTTGCCGACGTTGGCGTCGTTGATCTGTTTGAGCGGGCTGAAACGCTGTTCGTCATAGGTGCGGCCGGTGCTCATCCAGTTGCCGGGCTCGCTGTCGGCGGCACTGATGCGCGCGCCGTCGACATTGGCCGGGGTCTGGGCAAAGGCACTGAAGGTTGAACCGGCGCCCAGCCCAAGGGCAATCAGTAGCGCGGTGGTGAGGGGGGCGGTTCCAGGCTGAGGGTGGTGCAACGAATGCCGCCAAAGGCCCATTGGTTTCATGGTCGGATCTCCCGTTCTTATTAGGCTCTGTACGAAATGTGTTCCAGCGAAGGCCAGGCAAGGCGAAAACAGGCGAGGGAGCGGAGTTGACTGGTTGTCAATGAGCATTCCGAGCCTGTTTTCAACGCAGCATGGCCGAGCTGGGATACATTTCGTACAGAGCTAGTGGCCGCAGCAGGTGCTGGTGGCCAACAGATAAGAGCAAGGGCTGTGCCAGGGGGCGGGGGCCAGGTATTGCGGGGGGAAGGGCGCCTTGGGGGCGCGGACACCTGTCGCGGCGTTGCGCCGAATGTCGCAAGAATGGGACAGGTGTCGCAATGGCTGGCGATGGCCCGTAGGAGCGGATTCATCCGCGAAAGGGTCGGCGCGGTATGCCTGATACACCGCCGTATGGCCTTCGCGGATGAATCCGCTCCTACAGGACGGGGGCGCCTCAGGGGCGCAGCAACACCTTGCCCTTGCGCCCAGGCTGCAAGCTGGCGGCCGCCGCTTTGGCCGAATCCGCCAGGTCGTACACCGCTTCCACCGGCAGTTTCAGCTCGCCACTGGCCGCCAGGCCCAACAACTCGCCGAACAGCCGGCGCTTGTCTTCGGGCGTCAGCGCGGCGCTGGCCTTGGTGCCCCAGAAGCCCTTGACGATAGCCTGCTTGAAGATCAGGTCACCCGAAGAAATCTGCATCGGCTCGGAGGCCATCGCACCGAACGACACCAGCACGCCGCCGTCGCCCAGCAAGGCCAATAGCTCGCCACTGGCCTGGCCGCCCACCGAGTCCACGGCCGCCAGGATCGGTGCGTCGCCGACGATGGCGCGGACTTTTTCCTGCCAGCCGCTTTGCGCGGTAGACACGGCATTCTGGATGCCCAACGCGCTCAACTCGGCCACGCCGGCATCACGGCGCACCAGGTTGACGGTGTTTACCCCACGTGCTGCGGCCAGCATCGCCAGGGTCTTGCCGACCGCGCCGTTGGCGGTGTTCTGGACGATCCAGGCGCCACGTTCCACCTCCAGGAATTCGAGCAGCATCAGCGCGCTGAGCGGCATGGCGATCAGTTGCGCGGCGGTTTCATCGGCGATGGCCGGCGGCAGAGGCACCAGCAATTTCGCCGGGGCTATGAAGTACTCAGCCCAGGTGCCGTGCACGCCGGCGACGGCAAAGCGTTGGCCCACAGGCACGCCCTCGACGCCCTCACCCAGCGCATCGACCACCCCCACTGCCTCGCTGCCACCGATGGCCGGCAGTTCGGGCTTGTAGCCGTACTGGCCGCGCACGGTCCACAAGTCATGGTTGTGAATGGGCGAGAGCACGGTCTTGATCCGCACTTGGCCTGGGCCCGGTTGCGGCACGGGGCTCTCACCCAGGGTCAGGACGTCGGCCGGTTCGCCGAAAACGCTGTGCACGGTGCTACGCATGTGAGGCTCCTTGTGAGGATGACGGGCAGTCAAGCAAATGGCCGGTAGCGGCCAAGGATTGGTGCAGCGGTGTCTTGTTGCGTGAAAGTTTGGCCAGCAGGGCGGCGCCCAGCCACATCTGGTACAGCACTTGGGCCAGGGCTTGCGGTTCTGCACCGGGTGGCAACGAGCCGTCTTCACGGCCTTCGCGCACGGCAGCGGCGATGCGCGCCACCAGGGCGGTGACACCATCGTCGAGCACGCGGCGCATGTCTTCGGACAGGTCGGCCACCTCGGCGGCCAGCTTCACCACCAGGCAGTCCTCGGCCCAGCCGCCGGTGTCGGGGTCGTCGATCCAGGCATGCCAGTAGCGCATCAGGCGCTCGCGGCCAGTGCCTGTGTGCACGGCGAACAGCGCGTTCAGGCGCAGCCGGTAATCGGCGACGTACTGCTCCAGCAGCGCGCAGCCGAAGGCTTCCTTGGACGGGAAGTAGTGGTAGAACGAGCCTTTGGGCACGCCGCAGGTCTTGAGGATTTCGAGTAGGCCGACCCCGGCAAAGCCCTTGTGCAACACCAGTTGGCGACCGGTGTCGAGAATGTGTTGGCGGGTGGCTTCAGCTTTCTTGGTCAGGTTCATGGGGGTGATTATGCATGAAACAGACCGGTCGTCTAGTTCTGGGGTCGCACAAGGGTGTGTGCTTATGCAGGGTAATCACGGGCGCTGATTCAAGAACTCGCCAATGCGCCCTTCATCGCCAAGCACCCCCTGATCAAATAGCCCGGGGGGTACTTCGGTCTTGGCGCCGGAGAAGGGCGGGTACGCGCAGCGAAACAGTTACGGTGTCAGGCCAGTGCGGCGATGACCTGGACCTCGATCCGGTAGTGCTTTTTTGCCATGGGCGCTTGCACGCAGACCCGCACGGGGGCGTCGACGTCGGCCAACCAAGCGTCCCACACCTGGTTCATGGCGGCGTAGTCTGCCATGTCAGCCAGCCAGATCTGCGCCGACAGCAATTGCCCCTTGTGGGTGGCGGCCTTGGCCAGCAAGGCGTCGATTTTGTCGAAGACGTCCTGCGCTTGCGCGCTGATGTCGCCCTCGCTCAATTGCGAGACTTGGCCTGCCAGGTAGGCCGTGTCGTGGTGGATGACGATTTCGCTGAAGCGTGCGGTAGTGCCGATTCGGTGGAGTGAAGCGCTCATGTGCAGATCCATTTCGGTTTCATAAGAAGATTCAGTTGTTGTCGCTCAAGCCCGCGCCAGCGCCTTGCAGACGCGAGGCCTCAGAGGCCGGCACATAGGTGCGCTCGGCCAGGCTTTCCAGGTAGCTCAGGTCTTGCTCGGCCACCTGGGCAAGGGGGCCTTGCAGTGCATCGGTTTCATTGAATGGCCCGGCCATCGCCGTGCAGCGCACGGGGGCGGCGCTGTACAGCAAGGTTTTTTCAGCCATGTTCAGGAACGCCTTGCCGTGGCGATCAAAGCCTGCGCTGCCGCCTGGCCAGCAAAGCTTAAGGGGCACCTGCAGGCGTTTGGCCGCGGCACTGACGAAGGGCATCAGCAACGGCGGGCAGGCGACTTCGCACAGGCTGATTTCCCCCGTTGTGGCCAGCAAGTAGGCGTGGTCGCCCAGTGTTGCGCCGGCAATCACCGGGCACATCGGCAGGGTGGCGGCCTGCCAGGCCCCTTCACCGATCACCGGTGCCAGCGCCTGCCAGGCCAGGCCATCATTGCGGCGCAGTTGTGCCGCCAGCAGGCCAGGGCCTTCCAGGCCATGGGCGCTAAGCCAGCGCGCGGCCTTGCCGGCTTCTTCGGCCAGGCCCCAGGACAGCCCGGCACCGCGCGCGGCCTTTTTGCACAGGCTTTCGATTTCATTCAACGAGAGGGTCATGGGCATGCTCCAGGTTTGCGAGGCTGGGGTAGGACCAGTCGTCAGCCGGTACCTGGCTCAACTCATGGGGGAAGGGGGCGTTTTGGTACATGTTGATGCGCACCCAGCGATCCGAACGCGGGTCGAACTGGGTGGAACCGAAGAATGAAAGCTTGCAGCGCAGCAGGTCGATCGGCAGCAGCGTCCGGGCGATCAGGTTGTCCTGGATGTCGGCATACGGGTGGCTGGCCGCCAACTGCACGCGCCTGACCGCATGGCGATGCTCGGGGTGGGCCAGGAGGAACGTCGCCACGCGGTCTTGGTCGTTGAAAAGGGCCAACGCCTGTTGCAGGTGGGCAATGTCCCGAGCCACCGCCAAGGGCTGCTCAAGGGCCTGGCCCGGTTCGGCATAGCGTTGCCCCAGGCGCGGTTCGAGTTTTTCCTGGGACACGTACCAGAACAGCGCCTGGTTGTGCTCGGCAGTGAAATCGATATCGGCCACCCAGGCATAGTGAGCGCCAAGCGCATCACGCAACGCCCCAACGCGCAGGCTGCCGTCGAGGGTGAAGGTCAGCGACTCGTCGGCCTGCATGGTGTCGCCCAGCTCATCGACCAGGTGCCCATAGGGTTCGATCAGCAGGGACACCACTTGCTCTTGCCCCTCCAGCGTCAACGTCTGCTCGGCCCAGCGATACAGTTCATCCCACGGATAGTCGCGTTGCAGAACACCCCCGTCGATGCGCTGCATCAGTTGCTTGAAGTCCTGCTGCAAGCCGTTGATGCGCAGGCCTTGCAGTTCGTGTGCGCTATGCCAGTGCAGGGCATCCGCCTGGGCGCGGTGCACGAAGTCGACAAATCGCGAGCACTCGGCTGCCGTGGGCCTTTGCACAGCACGCACGCGTAGCAAGGCGGTTTCCTTGGCCCGTACCCAGTTGTTCAGCAGCACCGGGTGGTTCAACAGGAAGGGCGCCATGCCCAGCCCCGTGGAGTTACCCATGCCAAAGCGACGTCGCAGCGCCCCTTGCAGAGTGACTGCGGTCTCTGGCGAGCGGGCCTGCGCCAGGTGCTCGACCAGGTCGACGGTGAATGCCCTGATCAAAAAAACCGTGAGCATTTCGGCCTGGAAGGGCGCGGCCAGTTCCGGGCGCAGGGCGATGCGCTCGCGGTCGGCGGCGCCGAATTTTCCACTGCCGTAGACGGCGGTGGTGCGCATCAGGTAACCGACCTCATCGACAGCGGCGCGATCGGGTTGGCGACCTTCGGCAAGTACCTGCACGACATGATCGAACAAGCGGACCGAACGGTTGGCTCGCGCCAGGCACAGCTCGCTGGAGGTAATACGGCCGGCTTCCTGTTTCGGCACATTGGCCTCCAGGCGGTCCAGGTCGGCCGCCTGCGGGATGCCGTCGAACAGCGCGAAAGTGGCGTCCCAGGCGGTGGCAATCACCCGGTCCGAGCGCAACGCGGGGTCCAGGTCGTGGGCAAAGGCCACCAGGCTGTAAGCCCTTTGCGGCCCTTGGGCCACGTACACGGCGCGGCCGACGCCCTGCGCGTTGATCGTCCACAGCGGGCGCTGGAACTGCCACTGCTCGCGCTTGAGGCGGCGCAGCAATTGGCGCATGAAGGACAGTCGCGACTGATGGAAAGCGCCCAGGCGAGCAGCCTTCATGACGGTGGCGGGTGCGCGCAGTTCCATTCAGATCACCCCTTGGTCACGGGCCATTTGCCGAGCGATGCGCACGGCATCCCAGACAGAGGGCAAGATCAGCAATGACACCGGCACTGCGGTGATCACAATGAACGACTGCAGCGCGCTGACCCCACCTTGGCCCAGGGTGATCAGGGTGGCCCCGACCAGGCCCATGCCAGCGGCCCAGAACACCCGCAACCAGGTCGGCGACTCGCCGGGCTGGGTGCTGATGGCCATGGCCACGGTGTACGACATGGACCCTGCGCTGGTGACCACCGAGAAGAAGCTCAAAAACAGAAACAGCGCCGAGATCAGGTTAGGCAAAGGCATGGCCTGGGCCACGCCCAACAGCAGGGCCTCAGGCTGGGTGCCATGGCTGATCACGCTGCCCGGCGACTGCAATTCGAGGCCGATGCCGGTGCCACCGACCAGGGTGAACCACACCATGGTGATCAGCGGCGCCGCCACCGACAGCAGGCCCACGACTTCGCGAATGCTGCGGCCGCGGGACACCCTGGCCACGTAGATCGCCATCATCGGCGCATAACCAATGAACCATCCCCAATAAAACAGCGTCCAGCCATTGAGCCACTTGCTGTCGTCGCGATACAGGGCCGTCTGGAAAAAGTGCGTCACGTGCTGGGCCAGGCCTTGCACGTAGGTTTGGCTGAGAAACAGCGTGGGCCCGAAGATGAACAGAAACGCCGCCAACCCCAGCATCAGCCACACGTGGACCTTACTGACCAGGCGCAGCCCGCCCAGCCCGATCACGCACGACAGGGTGTAGATCGTGGTCACGGCCAGAATGACCATGGCCTGGGTGGTGATGGTGTCGGGCACGCCCCACACCGAGTGCAGCACGAACGCGATCTGCAAGCCCAGGAAACCCACCGGCCCGATGGTGCCGGCCACCACCGCGATGATCGCCGAGGCGTCGGCCAGCACGGCGATGGGCCCCTTCAGCGCCCGCTCGCCGAGCAATGGGTAGAGCAGGGTGCGCGGCATCAGCGGCAGGTTTTTCTCATAGTGCAGGTACATGTACACCACCGTCAGCAGGCTGCCCAGTACCGCCCAGGCCATGAAGCCCCAGTGCAGGAAAGACTGGGAAAGCGCGGCCACGGCGGCCGAATCAGTATGCGCCAGCGCGCCGAAGTAGGGCGGCGGGGAGATGAAATGCATCAAGGGCTCGGCCGCCGCCCAGAAGGCGCCACCGCCGGCCAGCAGCGCGCACATGATCATCGAGACCCAGTTGAAAGTGCTGATCGACGGCTTGCAGGTCACGCCACCGAGCTTGACCCGGCCAATGCGGGTAAAGCCGATGTACAGGCTGGAGGCAAAGGTCAGCAGCATCAGCACTTGCCAATACAGGCCGAAGAAATGGGTGCTCCAGGCAAACGCGCTATCGATGAGCGTGGACAAGGTTTTCAGGTCAATCAGGGCGATCACCAGGAACAGCAGGAAGAAGCCCCCGCTGATCCAGAAGGTTGACCAATCGAGCGAGCCAGGGCGTGTTTGGCCAGGCGCGTACACTTCAGGCCCCGCTTGGGCTTGGGTTGGGATTTCCATTGTGCCTCCGTCGAGCGTTGTCGATCGCTGATAATTGTTATGGGCAGATTTATTGTTGTTAGTGCCGAGCGATGGCCTCTGGCGGGCCTGACTTCGGGGCGTCTGGTGGCGCTATTACAGCGCCAGCGACGTGGGGTGATCCGTTGCTTGCTCGCAAGCCTTCGCGGGCTCGAAGCTTGTCTGGAAGAAGCGCAGCCAGTTGCCGCCCATCACTGCGGCCACCTCGGCGATGCCAAAGCCTGCCGCGCGCAAGCCCGACTCGACGTTGGCAAAGTCGCGGTTGTCGCGAAACCACTGCGGCGGGTCGGGGAAGCCGGGCTGCGCTTTGGAGCCCTCGCCGTAATCGATTTCGCGGGTCCAGCGGCCCACCCGCATCCAGT
Source organism: Pseudomonas abieticivorans (assembly GCF_023509015.1). Lineage (NCBI taxonomy): Bacteria > Pseudomonadati > Pseudomonadota > Gammaproteobacteria > Pseudomonadales > Pseudomonadaceae > Pseudomonas > Pseudomonas abieticivorans. Next base: position 239,658 of record NZ_CP094975.1, on the reverse strand, counting down.
CGACCACGCTGTCGGGCTGGTCCTGGCACAGGTCCGAGCCCAGCCCCAGGTGGTCGATGCCGATCAGGTCGGCGGTGCGCGCTACCATGTCGCAGAAGCTTTGCAAAGTGCAGGCGCTTTTGTCCTTGAGGTGATGGGGGTACATGGAAAAACCGAACATGCCGCCGCTCTGCCCCAAGGCCTTGAGCACCTCGTCGGACTTGTTGCGCAGCGCCGGGTGCCAGAACGAGGGGTTGGCGTGGGTGATCGCGATCGGCCGCTCGGAGTGCTCGATCGCCTCAAGGGTGGAGCGGTCGGAGGAGTGGGACATGTCCACCACCAGCCCCACCCGGTTCATCTCGCGGACCACCTGCTTGCCCATGCGCGTGAGCCCCGGGTCTTCCTTTTCGTAGCAACCGGTGGCCAGCAGCGACTGGTTGTTGTAGGTCAGTTGCATGAAGCGTGCGCCCAGGGTATGCACGATTTCCACCAGGCCAATGTCGTCCTCGATAGGCGAAGGGTTCTGGAAGCCGAAGAAGATCGCGGTGCGCCCGGTTTGCCGGGCCAGGGCAACATCGCTGGCCCATTTGCCATGGAAGATCAGGTCGCCAAAGCGTTGGAACAGCAGGTTCCAGGCTTCGATATTGGCTACCGTTTCGCGGAAGGTTTCGTGGTAGGCGATGGTGACATGCACCGCGTCCACACCGCCTGCGCGCATCTGCCGGAAGATTTTTTCCGACCAGTTGCCGTATTGCATGGCGTCGATGCGTGGGCCGCGCGCAGCCAAGGGGAACGCCGGGTTCATAGCGGGGCTCCTGCGGCGATGTAGCCAGTCTTCACGTGGGTGTAAAACTCCACTGCCGAGCGGCCTTGTTCGCGGGGGCCGTAACTGGAGTCGCCGCGGCCGCCGAAGGGCACGTGGTAGTCGGTGCCGGCGGTGGGCAGGTTGACCATCACGCAACCGACCTTGGCGTTGCGGCGAAAGTGGCTGGCGCGGGCCAGCGATCGGGTCATGATCCCGGCGGTCAGGCCAAAGCGGGTGTCGTTGACCAACGTCAGCGCCTCTTCGTAGCTACCGGCCTTGATCACGCAGGCGATGGGGGCGAACAGTTCCTCGCGGTTGATGCGCATGCCGTTGTGTGTGCCGACGAACAACGCCGGTGCCATGTAGTCGGCCTGGAGTTGCCCGTTCCATGGCGTTGCCGCCGACGAGTAATTCGCCACCCTCTTGGCGCCCCAATTGAACGTAGGCCAAGTTGGCCTGCAGTTGCTCGGTGCTGGCCACCGGGCCGATCTGCGTGCCGGCTTCCAGGGCGTGGCCCACCTTCAGTGCCTGGGTGGCGGCAGCGAGTTTTTCGACGAAGGCATCGTGGATGTGTTCGTGCACGATCAACCGCGAGGAGGCCGTGCACTTCTGGCCGGTGCCGCCGAAGGCACCGTTGAGTGCGCAGGCCACGGCCAGGTCCAGGTCGGCATCGTCCATCACCGCCAGGGCGTTCTTGGAGCCCATCTCCAGTTGCACCCGGGTCAGGTTGGCCGCCGCGCTCGCCGCAATGCCTTTGCCCACGGGAACAGAGCCGGTGAAGGAAATGGCGCGGATGCCCGGGTGCTCGATAAGCGCCTGGCCCACCTGCGAACCTGCTCCCATCACCAGGTTGAACAGCCCTTTGGGGATGTCCTGGCGGGCAATGATCTCGCTGAGGATCACCGCGCAGGCGGGGGTGAGGTTGGCTGGCTTCCAGACCACGGCATTGCCGAACGCCAACGCCGGGGCGATCTTCCAGCACGCGGTGGCCATGGGGAAGTTCCACGGCGAGATGATGGCGACCACGCCAACCGGTTCGCGGCGGATGTCGATCTCGATGCCGTCGCGCACCGAGTCAGCGGTTTCGCCCAATTGGCGCAGCGTTTCGGCCGCGTAATAGGTGAAGAACTGGCCGGCCCGGTACACCTCGCCAACCCCTTCGGCCTGGGGTTTGCCTTCCTCACGCGACAACACCTGGCCGATTTCGCCAGAGCGTTTCATCAGTTCCTGACCGATGGCCATCAACACCTTGTAGCGCTGCTCCAGGCCCGTGCAGGCCCAGCGCTTTTGCGCGCCTTGGGCGGCTTCGATGGCCCGTTCCAGTTGTGCGGCAGAGGCCTGGGCGTACAGGCCGATGACCTCGCGAGTATCGGAAGGGTTGCGGTTTTCTATCTCGCGCTCGCCGGTTACCCACTCACCGGCAATGTAGTTCGAATGGCTGTTGCTCATAACATTCTCCTGAACGGCAGGCCCGGGCAGGCACTGCTTCTACGTGTTCTGAAAGGATTATGAGCGGACGGTCATTTAAGTAAATCTAGTAAATTTTAACCTTTGTTAAGTATTATTTAAGCCTTGCCCTTGCCCGCAGGTTGTCCGTCATGACCATCAAAATCACTAATCTGCAGTTTTTCGTGGCGGTGGCCACCAGTCAGAACCTGACCCAGGCGGCGCAACGCGTGCATCGCACGCCAGCCGCCGTGTCGCTGTCGCTCAAGCAGTTGGAAGAGGAGTTGGGTGGGCCGTTGTTCGAGGGCGAGCGCAAGAACCAGCTCAGCCCGTTGGGCCGCTTCGTGTTGCAGGAAGCGCAACGTGAACTGAACCATTTCGAGAAAACCATCAGCACCATCAAAACCTACGCCAAGGCCGAGACGGGGCTGGTGCGTGTTGCCGCGGTGCCTTCGTTCGCCATCACGCTACTGCCGCCGCTGCTCAAGGCGTTCCACCAGCAGTACCCGCAGTTCCACCTGGACATCCGCGACATGGATTCGCAAAAGGTGGCCCAGGCGGTGTTGAGCGGCGAGGTGGACATCGGTATCGCCACCGTCCCGGCAAGCCTGCCCAATGTCAGCCAGGAGTTTCTGTTTGCCGATGCGTTTTGCCTGGTGTGCGCGGCCAGTCATCCCTTGTGTGCGTTAGGGCGGCCAGTGCGCTGGAGCGATCTGGAGGGGCAAACCTTCATCGACAGTGGCATGGGCGGGGCCATCAACGCGGCTGAATTCCGGCATATCCGGGACCAGTCGACACTGAGCGTGAGGAACACCACCTCGCTGCTGGCCTTGGTCGCGCAAGGGTTGGGCGTGACGCTGCTGCCCGAATTGCTCAGCCACTCGGCCAGCCAGCAATTGCGCTTTTTGCCCTTGGCAGACGAACGGATCATGCGCACGGTGAGCGTCATCACCCCGCCTCGGGACTCGCTCAACCATGCCTCTTATTTGTTTCTCAAAGCCTTGAAAGCCAGTCCGTTCCCACCGGTTTGAAGGCCTAGAAAAGAGCGTGGTGTCGGGAACCAACATTAATTATAATGAGTCTCATTTAAATTATTATCAGCCAGGGCTGCTTGACATGACTGACGCCGGCGCGCCGACCGACCACAGCCTGCAGGCCTTGTATCGCGACCATCGCAGTTGGCTGGAGCGTTGGTTGCAACGGCGCCTGGGCAATGCCTGGGACGCGGCGGACCTGAGCCAGGATACGTTCTTGCGAGTGCTGGCCAGCGCCCAGCAGCTCGACCAATTGCGCGAGCCGCGCGCCTACCTGTTGACCGTGGGCAAGCGCCTGCTCAGCAACTTCTACACCCGGCGCCAGCTGGAACAGGCCTACCTCGATGCCTTGGCGCAGTTGCCCGAAGACAGCGTGCCGTCGCCCGAGCAACGTTGGTTGTTGCTGGAAACCCTGCAGGCGCTGGACGAGTTGCTCGATGGTTTGCCGACCGCGGTGCGCCGGGCGTTTCTGTTGAGCCAGTTGGAAGGCCTGGGTTATCGGCAGATTGCCGAGCGCCTCAAGGTGTCCGAGCGCACCGTCAAACGCTACATGGCCCAGGCCTACGAGCACTGCTTGCTGGTGGCGCTGTGATGCGCGCTGCGCCGTCCAATGAGGCCCGCGAGGTGGCCCGCGCAGCCGCCCGGTGGCTAGCGCTGATGGAGTCGGGCGAGGCCTGTGAGAGCGATCATGCGCGCCTGCAGCAATGGCGCAGCAGCCACGACCGCCACGAGGCCGCCTGGCAAACAGCCCAAGGGTTGCGCCAACGCTTTAGCAGCCTGCCGACCGCCTTGGCGATGGCCACGCTGGACCGCCCGGACGTGGGCCGGCGTGGCGTGCTCAAGGGCGTGCTCGGCTGTGCCGTGCTGGTACCGGCAACTTGGTTGTTGAGCCGGCAGTTGCCGCTGGACGCTTGGCGCGCCGACCTGCACACCGCCACGGGCGAGCGCCGCCAGGTGCCATTGGCCGATGGCAGTTCACTGCAATTGAACACCGACAGCGCGGCCAACGTCGACCTGGCCATGGGGCAAGTGACCCTGGTACGCGGTGAAATGGCCCTCAAGGTACCGGGCCGCGAACCTTTGACCATTCAGGCACCGTACGGGCGCATCAATGTTAGCCAAGGCGAAGTCTGCGTGCGCCTGACCGGGCACGATTGCCAAGTGTCGGTGGTGAGTGGGGTGGTGCAGTTGCAACCGTTGATTGGCCCGGCGCTGGCGCTGCGCGAAGGCCAGCAGGTCAGTTTGCAGGCCGCCGGCGCCGGGCCTGTCAGCGCGTTCGATGCCTTGTTGCCAGGCTGGCGCGACGGCGTGCTGATGGCGCAGAACCAGCCACTGGGCGATTTTTTGCGCGAACTGGGCCGCTACCGGCCAGGCCTGTTGCGCTGGGAGCCTGCGCTTGAAGCCTTGCGGGTGACTGGCAGCTTCCGCCTGGACGACACCGATCGGGTGTTGGCCCTGCTGGCCGCCAGCCTGCCGCTGGCGGTGCAGTCGCGCACCCGCTACTGGGTCACGCTGGTGCCTCGAAAAAATATCACGTGAAGGCTGTCCCTTTTTTTCACCTCGCCGGTCATTCAAGGCATGTGAACAAAATACGAGAGCTTTTGCCCATGCCCGCAGTATCGCCTTGCCGTTTGCGCCCGTTGTTGCACTTGGGCCTGTTGATGAGCCTGAGTGCCAGCCCGCTGTTCATGTCCGCCAGTTGGGCCGAGGAGGGCGCCCGGCGTACTTATCAGGTGCCTGCCGGTAGCCTGGGCGCTGCCTTGACCCGGTTTGCAGGCTTGGCCGGGGTCAGCCTGTCGGTTGACCCGGCGTTGGTCAGCGGCCGCAACAGTGCCGGGCTTACCGGCGAATATGGCGTGCAAGAGGGGTTTGCGCGACTGTTGCAAGGCTCTGGCCTGCAGCTGCAACCGGTGGGTGAGCAAGCGTTTACCCTGACGCCGGTGCCCGACGCCAGCAGCCTGCAACTGCCGGCCACCTCGATCATGGGCGCCACCGCCGCCGATACCGACCCGGTCTATGCCGGTGGCCAAGTGGCCCGCGCCGGGAGCCAGGGCATGCTCGGCGAGCAGGATTTCATGGACAGCCCGTTCAGTGTCACCTCGTACACCCAGCAGGCGTTGAAAAATCAGCAGGCGCGCACCTTGGGTGATGCCGTGGCCGCCGACCCTTCCGTGCGCACCACCAACCCGGCCAGCGGGCGCTTCGAGCAGTTCACTGTGCGCGGCTTCAGCCTGTTCAACAGCGACGTGTCGTATGGCGGCCTGTACGGCATCCTGCCCACCTATGCCATCGACATGGAAATCGCCGAACGGGTGGACATCCTCAAGGGCCCGAGTGCGGTGCTGTCCGGCATTGCGCCACGGGGCAGCGTTGGCGGTGGCATCAACATCGTGCCCAAGCGCGCCACTGACCAACCCATCACCGAACTCACCGCCAGCTATGCGTCGGCCGGGCAGTTTGGCCAGGCCATCGATATCGGCCGGCGCTTTGGCGAAGGCCAGCGCTTTGGCGTGCGCTTCAACGGCGTGCGCCAGTCCGGTGACACCGAGTGGGACGACCAGTCGGTCAAGCGCGAAACCGGCGTACTGGGCCTGGACTGGCGCGAGGACCGCATGCGCCTGTCGCTGGACGTCGGCCATCAATATCGCCGTGCCGACGCGCCGCAGGAGCGCGTAGAACTGGCCCCCGGGGCCAAGGTACCGGACGCCTCGGACATTCATCACAACTTCGCCCAGCCTTGGACCTACGCGCAATCGAAAGACTCTTTCGGCGCCCTGCGCGGTGAGTTCGACGTGAATGAGTCGTTGATGGTGTACGCCGCCTACGGCGCGCGCAAAGGCAATTACGACTTCTTGCGCCATGGCATCCAGAGCACCCAGAGCAACGGCGACTTCACCTTGGTGCCGCGCACTTTTCGCCGTGACGAAGACGTGCAGACGGCTACCCTTGGCGCCCGCCAGTGGTTCAGCACCGGCGCGGTCAACCACACGCTCAACCTGAGCCTTAACCGCTTCGACATGGATTTCGACAACGCCGGCGAGCGTTACCTGCGCAGCATCGGCAACCTCTATAACCCGGTGGACGTGGCCTACCCAGGGCGGCCAAACCGCTTTGACACCAGCACCCACACCGAAGACCGTTTCACCAGCGTGGCCCTGGCAGACACCCTGGGCCTGTTCGATGATCGCCTGCTGGTGACCTTGGGCGCGCGCCTGCAGCGGGTGAAAGTCACCTCTTGGAGCAATGGTGTACGCGACGAGCCGGTGAACGACGAAAGCGCCACGTCACCGGCGCTGGGTGTGGTGTTCAAGGCCACCGAGCACGTGTCGCTGTACGCCAACTACGTCGAAGGCCTGACCCAGGGCGAAACCGCCCCTACCACCGCCAACAATGCCGACACGGTGTTCGCGCCCTACCGCAGCAAGCAGGGCGAGGTGGGCATCAAATATGATCACGGCAGCTTTGGCCTGACCGCCAGCTTGTTTCGCATCGAACAACCGGCCTACCAGTACGACGACCAGAACAACTTCAAACCCAACGGCAAACTGCGCAACCAGGGATTGGAACTGAACGTCTTCGGCGAGCCGTTGGAAGGGGTGCGCTTGTTGGGTGGGGTGATGTTCCTGGACAGCCAGCAGAGCCAGACCACCGATGGCGAATTCGACGGCAACCGTGGCACCGGTTCGCCGGTGGTCAACGCCAACTTGGGCGCCGAATGGGATATTCAAGGCGTGGAGGGCCTGACCTTGACTGCACGTGCCATCCACACCAGTTCCCAGTACCTGGACCCGGCCAACGAGCAGAAGATCGATGGCTGGGAGCGTTATGACTTGGGCGGGCGTTATGCCTTCAAGGTGGGCGAGCGGCCGGTGACGTTGCGCGCCTCGGTCGAGAACGTGTTGAACACCACCTACTGGGCGTCGGCGGCAACCTCCTCGGACAGTGCGGCGGGGTTGACGTTGTCCACGCCCAGGACGTGGTTGGTGTCGGCGACGGTTGGGTTCTGAGCCAGGCCACCCTGGCTCCGTTAGGGGGGGCACACTCGCCCATTCCAAAAGACAAATCGCATCGCCCCCATCGCAAGCAAGCTTGCTCCCACACTGATTTCATGGTGGTTGTTAGAGCCAGCTTGCTCCCACACTGATTTGAGTGGTGGTTGTGAGAGCCAGCTTGCTCCCACACTGATTTGAGTGGTGGTTGTGAGAGCCAGCTTGCTCCCACACTGATTTGAGTGGTTGTTAGAGCCAGCTTGCTCCCACACTGATTTGAGTGGTTGTTGTGAGAGCCAGCTTGCCCCCACACTGATTTGAGTGGTTGTTATGAGAGCCAGCTTGCCCCCACACTGATTTGAGTGGTTGTTGTGAGAGCCAGCTTGCCCCCACACTGATTTGAGTGGTTGTTGTGAGAGCCAGCTTGCCCCCACACTGATTTGAGTGGTGGTTATGAAAGCCAGCTTGCTCCCACTGATTTGAATGGTGGGCTGTGGGAGCAAGCTTGCTTGCGAAGAAAGCGACGCGGTTTACTTTTTAGCAGGGGCAGGTCGGCCGCGCGCACCCGGGTCTAGCGGCGACGCCGCCACACCAGCAGCAACCCAACCAACACCACCACCAGCGCCCCGATCATCCCATACCGTGCCAGCGCCACCAGCGGCGACACCGCGCCCCCCTGGCGCAATTGCGCCACCCGCTCGCTGCTGACCTGCCCTGCAGGGTTGCCAAACTGCCCCCTCAGGTAATTACCCAAGGTCGCTACCTGCGGGTCGGAGAGCAGGCTGCGAAACCCCGGCATATGAATATTCGGCTGATCCTCGGCCCGCTCGACGCCGTCCAGAATGGCCATCAGCATATTGTCAGGGTTGGCCTGGCCCAGCGCCGAGTTGTGGAACAGCGACGGCAGCGCCTTGTCTGCCGAGCCTGCGCCATTGGCCTGGTGGCATGACGCGCAGTAGGCGTCATACAACTGCGGGCCGGTCATCTGGTCGTGATCCTGGGGCAACGCAACGCCACGGATTTGCCCCAGGTAGTCGGCGGGCTGGCCCCAAGCGGTGGGCGGCTTGCTGACCCCAGGCGTGGCCACGGCGGGCAATTGCTTGAGCCACACCGCCAGCGCTTTCAGGTCAGGCTCCGACAAGTGCCGCAGGCTATGGTCGATGGCTTCGGCCATGGGCCCGGCGGCTTGCGCCTTGCCTTCGGCGTGCCCGGTTTTCAGGTAGGCCACCAACTCGTCCACCTGCCACGCGCCGACGCCGCTGTTGGCATCCGGGGTGATATTGGGCGCGTACCAGGTGCCCAGGCTGCTGCCTGCCAACGCTTGGCTGCCCACCTCGGCCATCAGCGCATTGCGCGGGGTGTGGCAGGTGCTGCAGTGGGCCAGTGCCTCGCCCAGGTAGGCGCCACGGTTCACCTCGGCGGTTTTGCTGGGGTCTGGCGTAAAGCGCTGGCCGTCGAGGAACAGCAGGTTCCAGCCGGCCATCGACAGGCGCACGTTGAACGGGAACGGCAGCCGGGTTTCAGCGGCCGCGACGTCCACCGGTTTCACCGACGCCATGAAGTAGGCATACATCGCCGCAATGTCGTCATCGGTGACCTTGGCGTACGAGGTGTACGGCATGGCCGGGTACAAGTGGGCACCGTCGGCGCGCACGCCCTCGCGCACGGCGCGGGCGAACTGGGCCTGGGTGTACTGGCCGATGCCCGCTGTTGTCGACGGGGTGATGTTGCTGGAGTAGATCGTGCCCAGCGGCGTGCTCATCGCCAGGCCCCCGGCGAAGGGTTTGCCGGCCGGGGCCGTGTGGCAGGCCACGCAGTCGGCCGCGGTGGCCAGGTAGCGCCCGCGTTCAACTTGCGCGTTGTCTGCGGCCAATGCGGTGTTGGCCGACAGCAAGGCCAGGGCCAGAATGTTCATGAGTCGAGTCATGGCTCAGCCCACCTTGATCATGTGATCGGCGGTGCGCAACGCCAGGGCCACGGCCGTCAGCGTGGAGTTGACCGTGTTGACCGTCGGCATCACCCCGGTACTGGCGATGAACAGGTTTTCGTGGTCGTGGGTGCGGCCAAACGCGTCCACCACCGAAGTTTTCGGGTCGCTGCCCATGCTCATGGTCCCGGTGATGTGCTGGTTGTTGCTGTACTTGCCGGCCGGGCTATGTTGCAGGTTGGTGCCGCCCATCAATCGCGCGATGTCTTCGTAGATGCGGCTGGACTCGACCATGCCGCGCTCCACGTAGGCGTCGATGGAGTAGCTGATGCGCGGGGTGGGGATGCCAAGCTTGTCTTTGCGCTCACTCAAGGTGACGCGGTTTTCCGGATTGGGCAGTTGTTCCAGCACGTTCTTGATGCTGACCTGGTGCGCTGCCAGGTGACGAATGCGCTGCTCCAGCTCCGTGCCGTAAACGCCTTGGGCGATCAAGGCTGCGGTGATCGAGGCCACGCGGCTGCTGTTGCTGATGTCCAGGCGAAAAGCTGAGTGTTGCGACCGGAAGTCGCCGTCGCGCATGCCCTGGATCGATGCCGGGCTCATGGGCCCGCGGCCCGGCCACAGCGGTTCGTCCACCTCGAAGGTGAGCGAGTTGCTGGGGTGGTCCATCAGGTTGCGGCCCACGGTGTCAGAGCTGTTGGCCAGGCCCTTGGGGTGCTTGTCGCTGGCCGACAGCAACAGCAGTTTCGGGCTTTCGATGCCGTTGGCTGCCAGGATGAACTGCTTGCCGGTGACCCGCGTGGAGCGTTTGTCCGGGTCGTAGAAATGCACCGCGACGATGCGGTCCTGGGCATCGTGCTCGATGCGGTAGACCACTGCATGGGTGATCAGGCGCACGCCGGATTTCTCGGCGGCGGCCGCCGCGATGCCGCCGTGGTACTGCGCATCGATCGGGCAGATCGGCATGCAATTATTGTTGCCACAGCAGGCCGGGCGGCCGTCATAGGTGCGGCTGTTGCGGGCGGTGGTGTTGGTGATCACGTCATAGCCGCCCCCCTTGAGGCGGTCGCGAAAACGCTGCTCCAGCCACGACATGGCCACCGGCTCCATCGGGAACGGTTGGCTGCGCGGCGAGCCATTGTTGACCGGGCCCGACACGCCCATCTTGATCTCGGCTTCGCAGTAGAACGGTTCCAGGTCGTTGTAGCTGATCGGCCAGTCACGCCCCACGCCGTATTTGCTCAGCAGCACGAAGTCGTTGGGCACCATGCGCCAGGCCTGCGCGGCCCAGTGCCAGGAGGTACCGCCGACCATGCGGATGTATTCGGCGGGGTAGGGGTAAGGCCCGGCTTGCTCGATGTAGCCGTTGTCGGTGGGCTTGTACATCGGGTGCGGCGCCCAGTCGGAGACGGGGTAGGGCGACATGAAGTCGCCTTTGCGCGGCGAGTTGCGAAAGTTCGCCACCAGGGTGCCACGGTCCACCCGTGGCCCGGCTTCCAGGATCAGCACCGAGGCGCCGCTCTGGGCCAGTTTTTGTGCGGCCAACGAGCCCACCACGCCGGAGCCGATGACGACGACGTCAGCGCTAAGTTGTTCGGCCATGTTCATTCTCCGGCAGGTTGTGCAGCCCACGAGCCGTATCCGCCAAAGGCGTAGCTCGGGGGTTTGAGTTGATCGTCGACCACGGCGTACATCAGGGTTTCCTCGTACGCGATGCAGCGGGCCTTGGCACCGTCACCGACGATGCCGGTGTACCAGGCCGTGACGATCTGCCGGGGCAGGCCTTTGAACGCGGCGTTTTCTGCGTCCAGCGCACCTTGCAGGGTGGCGGCCGTCAAGCTGCGCTGGGTGATGAACTGGTGCAGCGCCTGTACTTGATCGGCGAACGCCGGTGCATCGGCCAGCAGTGCGTCCAACAACCGTTGTGAAAGCGATGGGCTGAGCTGGGTGCGCCCGGTCAGTACCAGCGAAAGGTTAAGGAACGCGGCCTTGGCCGGCGTAAGGTCGGCCGCTTGCGCGGCATAGGCCAGGGGCGCCAGCTGGCTGCCAACGGCCCAGGTGCAGGCCAGCAGGCTGCCGGCGACAAAGGCACGGCGAGACAGCAGCGCACCCGTTGCGGCCGGGGCATTGTTTGGGGGGACAGGCATCAAGACCACTCTATGGCGGATTTATCGGCACGGTTCAAGCGGGCGATAGTGCCAAAAAGTGGCTGGTTTGACAACGAATTGATACGATATCGTACAACTTGGTGCGAAGATTGCCTGTAGGAACGGATTCATCCGCGAAGGCCACGCCGCAGTATGCCTGATTCACTGCGGTAAGCTTTTCGCGGATGTAGCCGCTCCTACAGGGGTGGCGTTGGGTTCAGAGGTGCATCGCCGCCAACCCGCCCAGCACCAGGCTCAAGCCGCCGGCGCCCAGCGCCAGTTTGCGCATCCACTCCTTGCGCGTAAGCAAGGTGATTGCCGCCAGCGAAATCCCCACCTGGATCGCCATCATCGCCTGGGCCCAGCGGTGGTGGGAGTGCAGCAGCCGCTCGGATTGCTCATCCCAGGCGCTGGCCTTTTCCTCCAGGGCCTCGGCCTTTTTGCGGGCCTCTTCCTTTTGCGCCTTGTAGCGCTCGGCCTCGGCGGTGTAATGCGCCGCGTCCATGCCAGGCATGTGGCTGGCCAGGTCCGCCAGGTTCTGCCGGCTGGATTTGGCCTGGTAGTAGTTCCACTGGTTCGCCGCTTCGGTCTTCTGGATGGCCGCGTTGTTCTTGTCCATGGCCGCTTCGCTTTCGCTGGAGCCTGCCTGGTAGCTGAGCAGGGCACCCACGGTGGCCATCACGGCAGTCATCACCGCGATTCTGCTGGCAAAGCTATCGCCGCTTTTATGGGCGTGTTCCACATGGTGTTCATGGGGGCTGGGGACTTCGAACGGCTCGGACATGGATGTTGCTCAACCTTCAGGAATAATCGCGCCGCGACGGGCGTTCAGCGGCGCGAATATAGGGCAAATCCATTCGATCGAATAGCAGCGGCCCTGGCCCTGAGGCAAATTTCATCCAACCGTCACACCCACTGCGACAGGGCAAAGGTCCACAGGCACACGTAGGCCAACAAGGCCAGGCTGTAGACCAGGGTGGTGCGCATGATCGAAGACTCGCCGCCCACCTGGCCCACCGCCGCGGCGGCGATGGCAATGGACTGCGGCGAGATCAACTTGGCCATCACCCCGCCGCTGGTATTGGCGGCCACTAACAGCGCGGGGCTGGTGCCGATTTGCGCGGCAGTCACTGCCTGCAAGTGGGCGAACAAGGTGTTGTTGTTGACCACGGAGCCGGTGATGAACACCCCCAGCCAGCCGATGATCGGTGCGATCAACGGGAACACCCGGCCGCTCTCGGCCAGCCCCAGGCCCATGGCCGATGAGCCGCCGGAATAATTGGCGATGTAGGCCACCGCCATCACCAGCGAGATCATGCTCAAGGGGCGCCAAAGCTCCACGACAGTGGTGCGCAGTTGCCCGGCCGCGGCGCCAAACGTGAGCCTGGGCGAGAGCAGGGTGGTTAGCAGCACCGCGATCAGGATGGCGCTGCCGGGTGCATTGATCAGGCCCACGTTCCACACGGCGGGCAAGGCGTGGGGCGTTTGCACGATGGGGGGCAGCTCCTCCACGGCCAGGTGCAGGGCCGGGATCGGCCAGCTCAACACGCTGGCGGCCAGCGGGCCCTGGGCACTGAACAAGGCTTTGAACGCCGGCAGGCTCCAGGTCAGGATCACGGCGGTGAGGATATAAAACGGCGACCACGCGGCGATCACTTGCCACAGCGTCCACGGCTTGCTGGCAACCGTGCTGGCGCCGGCTTCGCGGTAGATGTGCCGGGGTTTCCAGCATTGCATGAACAGCGCCAGGCTGCCCATGCACGCCAGCGGCGCGATGATGTCGGCCAGCTCCGGGCCCAGAAAGTACAGGGTCAGGGTTTGCAGGCCGCTGAACAACACGCCGATCAACAGCAGTACCGGCCAGGTTTCGCGCACACCGCGCCAACCGTCGAGCACGGCGATCAGCAGGGTGGGCACAAACAACGTCGACAACTGCACGATGGCGATCAGCATCAGCGACAGTTCATTGAGCGGCACGCCCCCTTGCAGCGCGCCCACCAACGTTGGAATGCCGATGGCGCCATAGGCCCCGGCCGCCGCGTTGGCGATCAGGCACAGCATCGCCGCCTTGATCGGTGCAAAGCCCAGTTGCACCAGCAATGCGGCGCAGATCGCAATGGGTACGCCGAAGCCTGCGGCGCCCTCAAGGAAGGCGCCAAAGCAGAAGGCGATCAAAATCACCTGGATGCGCTGGTCTTCGGAAATGACCGCGATACTGTCCTGAATGACCTCGAACTTGCCGCTTTTGACTGCCAACTTGTACAGCCACACCGCCATCAACACGATGTAGCCAATGGGCCACAGCCCACTGAGGATGCCCAGCAAAGCGGCGCCGAGTACTTTTTCCAGCGGCATGTGAAAACCAAACGCGGCCACGGCAAAAGCCAACACCAGGGTGATCAGCGCCGCCGTCAGGCCCTTGAGCTTGAGCAACGTCAACGCCAGCAGGAAAAACACAATGGGCACGGCGGCCAACAGCGCGGCCAGGTAGGGGTTGCCCACGGGGTCATAGATTTGTTGCCACATGAAAGCATCTTCCTGATCAGGGGTAGGGGCCCGGATCAGCTTAGCTGGGGATGGGGGCGGGGGTGTTGATCTGGGGCAACAACCCCTACCACCGTTCGAACGGCCTGCAGCGAACAGAAATTCGCCCACCGGCACCTTTTAAATCGTTAGCCTGCTTGCTGCCCGGCAGCCACCGCCGTATCTTTGCAGGCAGTCGTAAGCCTGGTCGGCCAGGCGATATTTATTGTAGAGGGCATCATGAGCGGCGAAAGCATGAATTGGGAAACCCTGGGGTTCGATTACATCAAGACGGACAAGCGTTTCCTGTCCACTTGGCGTGACGGCGCATGGCAGCCGGGCGAACTGACCGAAGACAACGTGCTGCACATCAGCGAAGGCTCCACCGCCCTGCACTACGGCCAGCAGTGCTTCGAAGGCCTGAAGGCCTACCGTTGCAAGGACGGTTCGATCAACCTGTTCCGCCCTGACCAGAACGCCGCCCGCATGCAGCGCAGCTGCTCGCGCCTGCTGATGCCGCACGTGCCGACCGAGATGTTCATCGAGGCCTGCAAAGAAGTGGTGCGTGCCAACGAGCGTTTCATCCCGCCGTACGGCACCGGTGGCGCGCTGTACCTGCGCCCATTCGTGATTGGCGTGGGCGACAACATCGGCGTGCGCACTGCGCCCGAGTTCATCTTCTCGGTGTTCTGCCTGCCGGTGGGTGCCTACTTCAAGGGTGGCCTCAAGCCGCACAACTTCAAGATCTCCAGCTACGACCGTGCGGCGCCCAACGGCACCGGCGCGGCCAAGGTCGGTGGCAACTACGCGGCCAGCCTGATGCCGGGCGCCGAGGCCAAGAAGCAGAACTTCGCCGATGCCATCTACCTGGACCCACAAACACACTCGAAAATCGAGGAAGTGGGTTCGGCGAACTTCTTTGCCATCACCGCCAACAACGAGTTCATCACGCCCCAATCGCCGTCCGTGCTGCCGGGCATCACCCGCTTGTCGCTGATCGAGCTGGCTGGCAGCCGCCTGGGCTTGAAGGTCATCGAAGGCGACGTGTTCGTCGACCGCCTGGGTGATTTCGTCGAAGCCGGTGCCTGCGGCACCGCGGCGGTGATCTCGCCGATCGGCGGCATCGAGTACAACGATCAGTTGCACGTGTTTCACAGCCTGGAAGACGTGGGCCCGGTCACCGTGCGCCTGTACAACGAATTGACCGGCATCCAGACCGGCGACGTTGAAGCGCCAGAAGGCTGGATCGTCAAGGTCTGACGCATGCCTTGGCTGGCCCGACCACGGGCCAGCCAACCCCCCCCTGAATATTTCTCAATGGCCCGCATAGGGCTTTTCAATTTAGAAAACCCGACGCTCCCTCCTAGGCTGTGATGGCGTTCACATCATAAGATCCATGAGGGATTCATCATGAAAATCAATACCTTGCCTGGCATCGCCTGGGGCGTTGCATCGCTGGGCCTGCTGTCTTTGCCTGCGGCTTTTGCCGACACCCTGACCCGTGACAACGGCGCTGCCGTGGGCGACAACCAGAACTCGCAGACCGCAGGCCCTGGCGGCCCGGTGATGCTGCAAGACGTACAATTGCTGCAAAAACTGCAGCGCTTTGACCGTGAACGCATCCCCGAGCGCGTGGTGCATGCCCGCGGTACGGGGGTAAAAGGCGAGTTCACCGCCTCAAGCGATATCTCCGATTTGAGCAAGGCCACGGTGTTCAAGCCGGGCGAGCACACCCCGGTGTTCGTGCGGTTCTCGGCAGTGGTGCACGGCAACCATTCCCCGGAAACCCTGCGTGACCCTCGCGGCTTCGCCACCAAGTTCTACACCGCCGACGGCAACTGGGACCTGGTGGGCAACAACTTCCCGACGTTCTTCATTCGCGACGCTATCAAGTTCCCCGACATGGTGCATGCGTTCAAGCCCGACCCGCGCACCAACCTGGATGACGATTCGCGCCGCTTCGACTTCTTCTCCCACGTGCCCGAAGCCACCCGCACCCTCACCGAGCTGTACTCCAACGAAGGCACCCCGGCCAGCTACCGGATGATGGATGGCAACGGCGTGCACGCCTACAAGCTGGTGAACGCCAAGGGTGAGGTGCACTACGTCAAGTTCCACTGGAAAAGCCTGCAAGGCATCAAGAACCTGGACCCGGTGCAAGTGGCCAAGGTGCAGTCCACTGACTACAGCCACCTGACCCACGACCTGGTGGGCGCGATCCAGAAGGGTGACTTCCCGAAATGGGACCTGTATATCCAGGTGCTCAAGCCGCAAGACCTGGCCACGTTCGAGTTCGACCCGCTGGACGCCACCAAGATCTGGCCCAACGTGCCCGAGCGCAAGATCGGCCAGATGGTGCTGAACAAGAACGTCGACAACTTCTTCCAGGAAACCGAGCAGGTGGCCATGGCCCCGGCCAACGTGGTGCCGGGCATCGAGCCCTCCGAAGACCGCCTGCTGCAAGGCCGGGTTTTTGCCTACGCCGACACCCAGCTTTACCGCATCGGTACCAACGGCCTGAGCCTGCCGGTCAACCGCCCGCGCGTGGCTGTGAACAACGGCAACCAGGACGGCGCCATGAATGCTGGCAACAGCACCAGCGGCGTCAACTACGAGCCAAGCCGCCTGCAACCGCGCCCGGCCGATGATGCGGCCCGCTATAGCCAGATGCCCGTGAGCGGCAGCACCCAGCAGGCGAAGATCCAGCGCGAGCAGAACTTCAAGCAGGCCGGTGATTTGTACCGTTCCTATACGCCCAAGGAGCAGCAGGACCTGATCAACAGCTTCGGTGAATCGCTGGCCACCACCGATGCCCAAAGCAAGAACATCATGCTGTCCTACCTGTACAAGGCAGACCCTGCCTACGGCACCGGCGTGACCGCCGTGGCCAAGGGCGACCTGGCCAAGGTCAAGCAACTGGCGGCCAACCTGAAAGACTGACCCATCCCCGGCACCGGGCGCAGGCCAGGTGCCGGGCTTTAGCGGGAGACTGCCATGCGCACTTTATGGATTGGCTTGCTGCTGGGTGTGTTGGCGCCCACGGCGATGGCCGCCAGCGACACCCAGGCGCAACTGCGCGAGTTGTTTTTCGAGGCTGCCCGCGAGGGCAGCACCGAGCAACTGGGGGTTTTTATCGACGCCCACTACAACCTCGATAGCCGTGATGACAAAGGCTATACCGCGCTCATTCTTGCCGCTTACCACGGCCAACAGCCGGCGGTGGACCAACTGCTGGCAGCCGGCGCCAACCCCTGCGCCCAAGACAATCGTGGTAACACCGCGCTGATGGGCGCCATTTTCAAGGGTGAGCTGCGCATTGCCCAGCGCTTGCTCAAGGCCGATTGCTCGCCCGACACGCGCAATACCTCCGGGCAAACCGCGGCGATGTATGCGGCGTTATTCCAGCGCCAGGAGATACTGCAGGCGCTGGCCGCCAAAGGCGCGGACTTGAATGCGCGGGACGCCATGGGTAATGACGTGGCGTCGTTGAAAAAGGGCGAGTTTGCCCACAAACTCCAACCGTAGCGGCGGATTGATCCGCGAAAGCCACACCGCAGAGCATCAGGTACACCGCGCCGCTTTCTTCGCGGATAAATCCGCTCCTACCGGCATACCCATTACCCTGTAGGAGCGGATTGATCCGCGAAAGCCACACCGCAGAGCATCAGGTACACCGCGCCGCTTTCTTCGCGGATAAATCCGCTCCTACCGGCACACCCATTACCCTGTAGCGGATTGATCCGCGAAAGCCACGCCGCAGAGCATCAGGTACACCGCGCCGCTTTCTTCGCGGATAAATCCGCTCCTACCGGCGTACCCATTACCCTGTAGGAGCGGATTGATCCGCGAAAGCCACGCCGCAGAGCATCAGGTACACCGCGCCGCTTTCTTCGCGGATAAATCCGCTCCTACCGGCACACCCATTACCGTGTAGGAGCGGATTAATCCGCGAAAGCCACACCGCAGAGCATCAGGTACACCGCGCCACTTTCTTCGCGGATAAATCCGCTCCTACCGGCATACCCATTACCCTGTAGGAGCGGATTGATCCGCGAAAGCCACGCCGCAGAGCATCAGGTACACCGCGCTGCTTTCTTCGCGGATAAATCCGCTCCTACAGAAACACCCGATCCCCTGCAGGAGCACCCGCATAGAATCAGGCATGCCACGGTGTGTGGTTACTGGAAGACTACCTGCTCCGGGACCCGCGTCATCAACACTTTCCCACCCCGTATAGACACCCGCGCCTTGGCCTGGCGGCGCACCGCCTCGTAGTCGCTTTCGGCGTCCAGGATCACCAGGTTGGCCGGGCGCCCGGTCACGATGCCGTAACGCTCGCCCAAGTGCATCGTGCGGGCGCTATTGTCGGTGACCAGGTCCAGGCTGCGGGCCAGGTCTTCAAAGCCCATCATGTGGCAAATGTGCAGGCCGGCATCCAGCACGCGCAGGATGTTGCCGTTGCCCAGCGGGTACCACGGGTCTTTGATCGAGTCCTGGCCAAAGCACACGTTCATGCCCGCGCGGTCGATCTCGGCCACCCGGGTCACGCCGCGACGTTTGGGGAAGGTGTCGAAGCGCCCTTGCAGGTGGATGCTCTCGGTGGGGCAAGAAACGAAGTTGATGCCCGACTGCTTGAGCAGGCGGAACAGCTTGGAGCAATAGGCGTTGTCGTAAGAGCCCATGGCCGTGGTGTGGCTGGCCGTGACTCGCGCGCCCATGCCGCGCACGCGGGCCTCTTCGGCCAGCACTTCGAGAAAGCGCGAGTGCGGGTCGTCGGTCTCGTCGCAGTGCACGTCCACCAGGCAGCCGGTGCGCTCGGCCAAATCCATCAAGAATTTGATCGAGCTGACACCTTGCTCGCGGGTGTTCTCGAAGTGCGGAATGCCGCCCACCACGTCGGCGCCCATCTCGATGGCGCGCTCCATCAGCGCGCGGCCATTGGCATAGGACTCGATGCCTTCTTGAGGGAAGGCGACGATCTGCAGGTCGATCAGGTGCCGGGCTTCTTCACGCACCTCGATCATGGCGGCCAGGGCTGCCAAGGTCGGGTCGGTGACATCGACGTGGGTGCGCACGTGCTGGATGCCGTGTTCGGCCAGCATGCGGATGGTGGTGTGGGCGCGCTGCTTGGTGTCGTCATGGGTGATGGTCGCCTTGCGCTGGCCCCAGCGCTCGATGCCCTCGAACAGCGTGCCGCTCATGTTCCACTCAGGCTCGCCGGCGGTCAGGGTGGCGTCCAGGTGAATGTGCGGCTCCACCAGCGGGGCGATCAGCAGTTGGCCGGCGGCATCGATATCGCCGGCGGTGGCGGCCAAAAGCGCCGCCTGCGCAGTGATGGCGCCAATGCGTTCACCCTCGCAGGTCACGGTGAACAGGCCGGTTTGTTTACGCAGCGTGGCGTTGATGATCTTCATGTGTGCTCCTGAAGCTGTGCATCGGTCATGCGCCACACCAGCAGCGCCACCGAGGCATTCATGCGAAAGAGAGGGTCGTCCAGCGAATGGCCGCTTTGTTGCTCGATGCGTTGCAAGCGCTGGTTGAGGGTGTTGCGGTGGATGTTCAGGCGCTGCGCGGCCTTGAGGGCGTTGCCGTTTTCCATCAGCAGCGCGTCCAGGGTGTGCAGCAAGGTGTTGGGGTGTTTGCGGCCGGCCTCCAGCAGGCTGCCCAGTGTTTGCCGGATGAAGTCGTCGATCACCTGTTTGTCGGGGATCGCCTGCAGCAGGCGCAGCACGCCCAGTTCGCTGTAGTCGCACAGCCCGCTGGCCGGCAGCAGGCTTTCGGCCACGTCCAGCGCCTGGCGTGCCTCGCCCAACGCCTGGCGGTATTGGCCGCAGTCTTGCACCAGGCTCGACACGCCGATGAACACCGTCAGCGGTGCGCTCAGGTGTTGCAGGGCAGGGTATTGGCGGGCCAGACCTAACCGTGGGTCTTCATCGGCGGCCAGCAGCAACACGAACAGGTCGCCCTGCACGGTCACTGGCAGCGGTGTTGCCAGGGCGCGGCTCCAGGCCTGCAGGTGGTCTTGCAGGGCCTGGCGAATGTGCTGCAACTGGCGTTCGGCGTCTTCGGTGGGCTGGTGGGTGAACAGCGCGTCCAGCCCGCCCAGGCGCAGTACCGCCAGGCGCCTGGGGCCTTGCAGGTCTAGTTGCTGGGCCGCGGCGCGTTGGCCAATGATCGCAAGGCTTGGGTAGTCGCCGTTGAGCAGTTGGCCGAGGATGTCGTCGCGCGAGCGCTGCCCCTGGGCCATCTGCACCAGCGCCGTGCCGATCAGGTGGGTAACAATCACCATCTTCAGCAGGTAGGGCTGCTCGATCAGCGGCAGCCCGCACTGCTCGGCCAGGGCCACCACGGATGCAGGGATGCGCTGGATGAACGCATCACCGGTCAAGATCACCAGCCCGGCAATGCCGCAGGCGTGGCCTTCGCGCACCAGGCGCAGCAAATTGGCCTCGCTGCGCGCCAGGTTGATGCCGGTGACGAACACCAGCTCGCCGCCCATCACCCAGTCGGCAATGCCGTCGTTCTCGGCCACGTAGGGCCAGCGCACACTGCGCTGGCGCTGTGCTTTGCCTGCGCGCAGGGCCATCTCTTCAAGGCCCGGCAGTTGCAGGATTTCTTCGACGGTCAGGCTCAACGGTCCCCCTGCATGGCCTTGGCGCTGCTGAACTTGCGGCTGAACTCAAGCAACACAATGTAGCTCAGGGCTGAGGCGGCGATGCCCACCAACGGCGCGATCCACGGCGAGCTGTAGGCCAGCACCGCACCGATGGCATAAGCCGCCAGGCCCGGCACGTTGAAGCGCGGCAGGTTGGCCTGGGCCAACGTTGGGTAACGGCCCTGATGGCGGTACCAGAAATCGGCCATGATCACCCCGCCAATGGGCGGAATGATCGCGCCCAATAGCAACAGAAACGGAATCAACCACTCGTACATGCCACCGATGGCCAACACCACGCCGATGGCCGCAGCCACCAGGGTCATGGTGCGCCGCCGCTCACTGCGCACCAGGTGGCAGGCGGCGGCCGAGACGTTGTAAATGGTCGGGCCCTGGATGGTCCACAGGTTCAGGCACAGCATGATCACTGCGGCAAACGACAGGCCCTGCAGCATCATCACTTCGACGATGTCGGCCTGCTGGTAAACGATGGCGCACCAGGCCCCGGCCACGATCATCAGGCCGTTGCCCAGCAGAAAGCTCAGGATGCTGGCCGTGACCGCCACCCGCCCGCTGCGCGCCAGGCGCGTCCAGTTGGTGGCTTGGGTAGCGCCGCTGGCGAAGGTGCCAAACACCATGGTAATGGCCGCCGAAAAGCTCAGGGTCTCGTGTGGGATGACCGCGCTCAGGCCCTGCCAACCACCAATGGTACGGGTGGCAATGACCATCGACACCACCAGCAAAATGAACATCAGCGGCACCGAAATGCGCGACAACACCTCCAGCCCCTTGAAGCCGACCAGCGCCGTGAGGCAAAAGCCAAAGCCGAACAGCACCATCAAGGGCGTGGTGAACCCTTCGGCCAACCCGAGCATCTTCACCAACACAATCGCCACCGTGGCCGTGCCCCAGGCATACCAGCCAAGTTCGGCAAACCCCAGGATAAAGTCTGACAGCCGGCTGCCCACTTCACCAAAACACAAGCGGCCCATCAGCACCGTGTTCAAACCGCTGCGCGCGGCAATCAGGCCCAGGCTCGCGGCGTACAGGGCCAGCAGGCTGTTGCCGATGAAGGCAACCCAGAGCATGTCGGTCACGTTGAACGCCATGCCGATCTTGCCACCGGCAAACATGGTGCCGGTAAAAAAGGTAAAGCTGAACAGCACCATGGCAATCGGCAACAAGCCCTTGCGCCCCTCGGGTGGGGCCTCGCTCAAGGCAAACTCGCTGGCAGCACTCATTTTTTTTCTCCGCAGGATGAGGTTGGGGGCAGGCCTGGGGTAGAGCAAACGGCGGGCCAGGTGCGGTTTTGCCGTGGTGAGCGGGGTGGATTGATCAGAGGTGCCAATGGGCTGTGTGCAGGTTGAACATTTTTATGGGTTTTTTGAATTCAGGTGTGTTCAGTGTGCATCGAAATGGGGAGGGTGTGCACGGTTTTGGAAAGGGGCGTATAGGCAGATTGTATTACCACTCGGTCGGCGCCCTCTCCCTGAGGGAGAGGGCTGGGGGGAGGGGGATAGCTATTTGACGCCGTTCTCCCAAGCCGCCCAATTGCTCACGATATCCTGCACCAACGGGTTCCCCGCCCGGTACAGGTTCTCCAGTGCCGGCACGAACCCCCCCTGATCGGCGTACTTGAGCAAGTTATCCACCTCGCTGTAGCCAGGGTAAGGCCGATCGAAATCAGACCCCGCGCGCACCACCGCCAAGCGCTGGATGTCGACGCGGCCCAAGCGGCTGGCGCGCAGCAGGGCTTCATAGGTGGAGTTGTCTTCTTGCTGGGTGGTGCAGTAGGTGCCTTTGTTGTCGGTCAGCAGTTTGGTCCACACCTCGGCCCGTTCGCTCAGGCGAGTGCCGGAGAACCAGGTGTTGCCGGCCAGGGTGTCGCATTCGGTGACCACTGGTGGCTGGTTGGCCGGGGCGTAGGGGTAGTGCTGGCGCCAGGCGGCGGATTCTTTGCTCTCATCGAGCTTGACCGCGCGCGACAGGGCGAAGGCCTTGGCTTGCAGTGTGGGGTTGAGCTCGAAGACTTCGGTCTTGTAGTCCAGCGGTGGTTTCTCGTCGGGGCCTTTGGTGTTGATGCCCAGGTAGCCGGTGGGCCAGTTTTTGGGCACATCGCGCGAGTCCAGTTCCCATTGGGTGCCGAACTCCACCAGGTAGTGGGCCCAGGCGGCGGTGCCGAGGGTGCCGTGCTTGGGGCTGATGCCGGCGATGCCCGCCACCACGAAATAGGTTTTGCGCAGGTCCAGTTGCGGCGCCAAGGCCAGGGCCAGGGTCGAGGCCGTGGCGTTGGTCTGGCCCATGCCGGTGGTCATCAGGCACACCTGCTGGGCGTTGCACAGCACGTTCGGGTACTCGGCCGAGAGCCCCGGCACGGCGACTTTTTCGGTCAGCTTCAGGCGCTCGATCCAGTTCTGCGCTTCGGGGCCGAACATGGTGATCAGCATCACTTTGGGCGTGACCGGTGCAGCGGCGCTGGCCAGTTGCGTGGCGGCGGCCAGGGTGAGGCCTAGGGCCAGGGCGAGGCGGTTTCGCGTAAACATTCAATTCCCTTTTGATAATGGTTTTAGATAAATCAGCAGGTCGACAGACCATGGTAGTTGCGATCGAAATACACCAGGGCCGATGCCTGGTCATCACGCTTGAGCGCCAGCACTTCGCAAAACAGCACGTCGTGGGTGCCGACGTCGACGGTGCGGCTGATGCGGCATTCAAAGCCTGCGGCGGCGCCTTCAAGCAGCGGTGCGCCGTTATCCCCGGTGCGCCAGGCGCCAGCGGCAAAGCGTTCGGCCATCGGCGTTTTGCCGCCGAACAGGTTGGACAGCTCGCGCTGATCGCCCGCCAGGGTGTTGACGCACAGCACCGCGTTGGCGGTCAGCACCGGGTGTACCGAGGCCGAGCGGTTCAGGCACACCAGCAGGGTGGGCGGGTCATCCGTCACGCTGCACACGGCAGTGGCGGTAAAGCCCACGCGGCCGTGGGGGCCGTCGCTGGTGATGATGTTCACGGCGGCAGCGAGCCCGGCCATGGCATTGCGAAAATCCTGGCGCGGGACGTGCGGTGCTGGGGCGACAAGGGCAAGTGACATGTGGTGGGCTCCCATCAGGCTGACGCGGCGAGGTAATCGAGCAGCACGCGGTTGAAGGTGGCCGTGTCGCTGACACTGGAGGCATGGCCGCCGTATTCCAGCAACACCAGTTGCCCATGGGGCAATTGCTCGGCCAAGTGCTGCGAGCACTGCCAGGGCACCAGCATGTCGTCGCGGTTGGCGATCAACAGGGTGGGTGCCTGGATTTCGCCCAGGCGCGCCTCCACGTCGAACGCCTGCAAGGCCGCGATGCGGCGCAACAGGTTGGCGGGCTCGGGAAAGTGCGCCAACGCATGGGCGTCATCCTCGGCCAGTTGCGCGCTGTGCTCGGCGATCCAGTCGGCGGGGTACAGAAACAACGCCTGGGCCTGCACATAGGCGGCGGGGCCGCTGTGGTTCAACAGGTTTTTGCGCACCGCAAAGCAACGGGCACTGTGCGGGTTGGGGCTGCTCCAGGCGTTTACCAGCACCTGGCTGCGCAGCAGGGCCGGGCGTTGCAACGCCAGCTCCAGGCCCACCAGGCCGCCCAGGGCATGGCCAACGAAGTGGCACTGGGTGATTTCAAGCGAGTCGAGCAGGCCCAGCAGCTCGGCGGCCATGTCCGCGATGCTGTAGTCGTCGGCCAGGGTCGCCGGGCTGCGGCCGCTGCCGGCGTGGTCGTACACCAGTACCCGAAATTGCTCGTTCAGCAGGGCCAGTTGCGGTGCCCAAAAGCGTGCCGAACCGCCCAGGCCTGAGCTCAGGACCACGGTGGGGGCATCGGGCTCGCGGCGCCCCAAAAGTTCGTAGTACATGCTGGCCTCCAGGGCTTAGCCGATGTGGGCGATGCTGGCAATTTCGATCAGCGCGTCGGGTTTCACCAGGCCGCACTGGATGCAGTAGCGCGCGGGTTTCTCGCCGGCGAAGTACTCGGCGTACACCGCGTTGATCAACGGGTAGTCGGCCCAGTCGCGCAGCATGATCATGTTGAAGGTCACGTCGTCCATGGTGCCGCCGGCGGTTTCGATCACGCTTTTGATCGTCTCCAGCACGTGGCGCGTCTGGGCAGTGGCATCGCCCACGTGCACCACGTTGTTGTCTTTGTCGAAGGGCAGGGTGCCCGACACGTACAACACGCCGTCGGCCATGGAGCCGGGGACGAAGGGGGCGATGGGCACGCCGGTGCCGGCGGGGATAATGGCTTTTTTGCTCATGGGCGGGCGTCCTGTTCAGCGAACGTGGTGCAGAAGTCTTCGACGGTGGAAACCCAGCCGAAGAAGGTTTCGATATTGAACAGCGCCGCCTGTTGGGCGAACGCCGGGCCGGCCTGGTGGGTGGCGTCGGCCAGCACCACGCCGAAGTATTCGAGGAAGAAACCGTCGCGCAGGGTGGACTCCACGCACACGTTGGTGGCGATGCCGGTGAACACCAGGTTGCGGATGCCACGGCTGCGCATCAGGCTGTCGAAATTGGTGTTGAAGAAGCCGCTGTAGCGGGTCTTGGGTACCACGATGTCGCCCGGTTGGGGCTTGAGTTCGTCGACCAGTTCGTAGTCCCAGCCGCCCTTGGCCAGCAGCGTGCCTTGCAGTTCCGGGCGCTGGCGCATGGTTTTCAGCGCGTTGGACTTGTGCCAGTTGGGTGAGCCAGGGCCGCCGGCCTCGACGTAGTCGCTGTCCCAGCCGTTCTGGAAAAACACCACCGGCATGCCCGCGGCGCGTGCCGTGGCCAAGGCCTTCTGGATATTGGCGATGACTGGCCCCGTGCTGCTCACGTCGAAACCGGCCAGGTCCAGGTAGCCGCCAATGCTGGCGTAGGCGTTTTGCATGTCGACCACCACCAAGGCGGTTTCGCAGGCTTTCAGGCTCAGGGCTTCGGGGCGCGCGGGCAGGGTGCGCGCCGCTTGGGTGGCCGGTGGCAGGCCGTAGCCGGACAGGTGTGCGGGGGCATTCATCAGGCGGTTTCCTTGAGCAGGTTGATGTGTTGGCGGCTGGTCATCAGCGGCTGGATCTTCTGGCCGAAGTCTTCCACGCCCTTGACGAAGTCATCGAAGGTCAGCATCACGCCCTGGGTGCCGGGCACGCTGGCCACTTCATCGAGCAGGCGCGCCACCGTGGCCCAGGAGCCGACCAGGGTGCCCATGTTGATGTTCACCGCCGAGGTGGGGTCGGCCATTTGCCGCATGTTGGAACCTGGGCTCTTGTCGGCCGCGCCCTTTTCGCTGAGCCAGGCGATGGCCTCTTCGTCGGCGCCGGCCTTGTAGTGTTCCCAGCGGGCACGGGCGGCTTCGTCGGTGTCGTCGGCAATGATCATGAACAGCACGCAACTGGTCACGTCACGGCCGGTGGCCGCGTTGGCTTCGATCAGCTTGGCGGCGGTGGGGGCGAAGGCGGTGGGGGTGTTGACGCCCTTGCCGAAGCAGAAGTTGTAGTCGGCGTACTTGGACGAAAACGCCATGCCCGCTTCGCTCTGCCCGGCGCAGATCACCTTCATCGCAGCCTTGGGCTTGGGGCTCACGCGGCAGTCGTTCATGGTGAAGTAGTCACCCTTGAAGTCACTGCTGCCGGTGGCCCACAGGTCACGCAGTACCTGGGCGTACTCGGCCAGGTACTCGTAGCGGGTGCTGAAGAATTCATCGCCTGGCCACAGGCCCATTTGCTCGTACTCAGGCTTCTGCCAGCCGGTCACCAGGTTCACGCCAAAGCGGCCGTTGGAGATGGAGTCGATGGTGCTGGCCATGCGCGCGACGATGGCTGGCGGCAAGGTCAGGGTGGCGGCCGTGGCGAACAGCTGGATGCGGCTGGTGACGGCGGCAAGGCCGGCCATCAGGGTGAAGGATTCGAGGTTGTGCTCCCAGAATTCGGTCTCGCCGCCAAAGCCGCGCAGCTTGATCATCGACAGGGCAAAGTCGAAGCCGTAGTGCTCGGCGCTTTGCACGATGGTCTTGTTCAGCTCGAAACTGGGCAGGTACTGCGGAGCGTTCTTGGAGATGAGCCAGCCGTTGTTGCCGATAGGGATGAAGATGCCAATGTCCATGGTCAAACCTCTATGCGCTGATGACTGAGTGCCCGGTGCGGCGGAGCACGCTACGCCAGGCTGATTGCAGAAAGCAGGCCAGGTTTTGAAAGCTTTTTTGAAACAATGACTTGGAATTGCACCGCGCCTTAAGGCGGACCAAATGGTCTGATAAAGAGCACCTGGATTGTGCGCGGTGCACGGCAACGGCGCATTTTGTACGGTAGAGTGGCGCCACTTTCAGTTGAAGACGGGTAGGTACCTGTGAAGCAAACCCCTCCTGCCGCCAAGGCCACCCGTGCGCCTAGCGCCGCGACCGTGAAGCGTCGCAAGCGCCTGGTGGAAGGCAAGCGTTCGGTGATTCTGGACGCCGCCCTGCAGCTGTTTTCCCGTTATGGCGTGCACGGCACCAGCCTGGACCAGGTGGCCAACCTGGCCGACGTGTCCAAGACCAACCTGCTGTATTACTTCAGCAGCAAGGACGAGCTGTACCTGAGCGTGCTGCGCAACCTTTTAGAGGTGTGGCTGCAGCCGTTGCGTGGCTTCAGCGCCGAGCAAGACCCGTTGGCGGCCATCAGTGAATACCTGCGCATCAAGCTGGAGTTGTCCCGCGACCACCCGGCCGAGTCGCGGCTGTTTTGCCTGGAAATCGTGCAGGGCGCGCCCTTGTTGATGAGCGAATTGACCGAACCCCTGCGCGAGTTGGTAGACGCCAAGGTGGCGGTGATCCAGGGCTGGATCGATGCCGGCAAGTTGGCACCGATCAAGCCGCACCACCTGATTTTTTCGCTGTGGGCGACCACCCAGCACTACACCGATTTTCGTAGCCAGATTGATGCGGTCACGGGCAAGACCCTGGACGACCCGGTGTTTTTTGCCGAGGTGCTGGAGAGCCTGCGCGCGCTAATCCTGGATGGCATCAGGCCGCGCGCATAACGCGGCCACTCCAGGCACGCCCCCAAACCGCGCACGCGCGCACAAACCAGGCGCTCTAAAGCGGATCAAATGGTCTGCAAACGTTTGCTCCCTCTCACAACCAATTGAAATATCAGCGCATTAAAATCCTGGCACACATTCTGCTATCGGCAGTTGCGCCTCAATTCCCGGGCTGCTGAACACCGTAAGGGCGATACCCAAAGCACCACCCACTGGCTGGCGCAATGACACCGGCGTGGGTTTTCCCTTTTGACAGGACACCCTGCATGACCCAAGAACAACAATTGATGGACCAGGCCAAGCTGGCCGCCCAGCGCACCTATTCACCGTACTCGCACTTCCCGGTGGGCGCCGCCTTGCTGACCGCCAGCGGCGAGATCATCAGCGGTTGCAACGTGGAAAACATCTCTTACGGGCTGACCAACTGCGCCGAGCGCAGTGCGCTGTTTGCCGCCATCAGCCAGGGCCATGCCCCCGGTAGTTTCAAAGCCATGGCCATCTACGCACCCAAGGTGGCCCTGATCAGCCCCTGCGGCGCCTGCCGGCAAGTGCTGCTGGAACTGATGGCCCGCGACGCGGTGGTCACCTGCCAGGGCAGTGACCCTGCAGCCAGCCGCAGCTGGACCCTTGAACAACTGTTGCCCGGCGCCTTCGACTCGTTCTGACACCCCCCTATTTCGTGGAGTACACCACATGATCAGTCTGGTCGGTATGGCGACGCTTATTGCCATTGCCATTGCGTTATCGCGCCATCGAAGCTCGATCAACTGGCGCACCGTTTCGGTGGCCTTTGCGATTCAGGTGCTCATTGGTGCTTTCGCCCTTTACGTGCCCTGGGGCCAAGCGGTACTTGCATCGCTATCGGGTGCGGTGTCGTCGCTGCAGGTGTATGCCGACAAGGGCATCGAGTTCCTCTATGGCGGGTTGAGCTCGCCGCACATGTTCGAAGTGTTCGGCAATGGTGGCTTTGTATTCGCCATCAAGGTGTTGCCGGTGATCGTGTTCTTCGGCAGTTTTATCTCGGTGCTCTATTACATTGGCGTGATGGGCTGGGTCATTCGCTTGGTGGGTGGCACCTTGCGCGTGCTGTTGGGCACCAGCCGGGTGGAGTCTATGGTGGTGACTTCGGCGGTGTTCATCGGCCAGTCAGAGGTGCCCCTGGTGGTGCGCCCGTTCATTGCCAAGCTGACTCGATCGGAGCTGTTCGCCGTGATGGTGGGGGGCTTTGCAGCGGTGGCCGGCTCCGTGTTGCTGGGGTACGCAGGCTTGGGCGTGGAGCTCAAGTACCTGATCGCGGCCTGCTTCATGGCAGCCCCAGGTGCCTTGTTGATGGCAAAACTGATGGAGCCGGAAACCGAGCCTGAGCGCAGCGAAGACGTGGTCCAGGAGCTGGGCCAGGCCGAAAACCGCCCGGCCAACATCATCGACGCCGCTGCCGATGGCGCCCAGGTGGGTTTGCGCCTGGCCTTGGCGGTGGGCGCCATGTTGCTGTCGTTCATCGCCCTGATCGCCATGCTCAACGGCTTGTTGGGCTGGGCCGGCGGTTGGTTCGGCTTCCCGCAACTTACCCTGCAACTGATCCTGGGCCACCTGCTGGCGCCGATCGCATTCCTGCTGGGGGTGCCGTGGCACGAAGCGGTCATGGCCGGTGGTTTCATCGGTGAAAAACTGGTGCTCAACGAGTTTGTCGCCTACGCCGACCTCTCCAACTACCTGACCCCGGCCAAGGCGGCCGAAGCCGGTGTCCCGCTGTTGTCGGCCCATACCCAGGTGATCGTGACCTTCGCCCTGTGCGGCTTCGCGAACCTCTCCTCGATTGCCATTCAGCTGGGTGGCTTGACCGGCATCGCCCCCCAGCGCCGCCATGAACTGGCCCGCTTGGGGCTGCGGGCAATGGTCGGTGGTACGCTGTCCAACCTGATGAGTGCGGCCATCGTCGGGTTTTTCATTTCGCTGTAAGGAGCAGGTATGTGGTTGCCACAAGAAGTGATTCGCCGTAAGCGCGACGGGCATACCCTGGCCACGGACGACATTCAACGCTTTGTCGCCGGCATTGCCGATGGCACCTTGAGCGAAGGCCAGGTGGCGGCATTTGCCATGGCGGTGTTTATCCAGGGCATGAATGTGCAGGAGCGCCTTGCCCTGACCACCGCCATGCGCGACTCCGGGCAGGTGCTGAGCTGGGCCTTGCCGGGGCCGGTGGTCGATAAACATTCCACCGGTGGCGTAGGCGACCTGGTCAGCCTGCCGCTGGCGCCCTTGCTGGCTGCCTGCGGCTGTTACGTGCCGATGATTTCCGGGCGCGGGCTGGGCCATACCGGCGGCACCCTGGACAAGCTTGAAAGCATCCCAGGCTACGACTGCCAGCCCAGCCTTGAGCACTTGCGCCAGGTGGTGGCGCACGTCGGCTGCGCGATCATTGGCCAGACCGCCGACCTGGCCCCGGCCGACAAACGCTTGTACGCCATTCGCGATGTGACGGGGTCGGTGGAGTCGGTCGACCTGATCACCGCGTCCATCCTGGGCAAGAAGCTGGCCGCAGGCCTGGACGTGTTGATCATGGACGTGAAGACCGGCAGCGGCGCCTTCATGGCCCAGCACGGGCAGGCGGCCGAGTTGGCCGCGAGCATTGTCGCGGTGGCCAATGGCGCAGGCGTCAGCACCCGAGCGCTGATTACCGACATGGACCAGCCCCTGGCCCGCAGCGCCGGCAATGCCCTTGAAGTGGCCGAGGCGGTGGCCTTGCTCAAGGGCCAGGTACGCAGCCAGCGCTTGTGGGCGGTGACCTTGGCCCTGGCCGCCCAGGTGCTGGTGATGACGGGCCTGGCGGGCGACCTGGCCCAGGCCCGCGAGCAGTTGCACCAGGCCTGGCAAAGCGGCGCGGCGTTGCAACGGTTCGCGCACATGGTCACAGCCTTGGGCGGCCCGCAGGACTTCACCGACCACCCCGAAGACTACCTGCCCCAGGCGCCCGTGTCGGTGCCGGTGTGGCCAATGGGGGAGGGTTGCGTCACGGCCATCGATACCCGCGCCGTGGGCTTGGCGGTGGTGGCGTTGGGCGGTGGCCGGCAGGCTGCGCACGATGTGTTGGACCTGGCCGTGGGGTTCAGCGAGCTGGCGTTCGTGGGTGAAACAGTGGGCACCGAGCGGCCATTGGGCTGGGTGCATGCCCGTGATGCGCAGCAGGCAGAGCGGGGTGCTGGCGCCCTGCGCGCGGCTTACCGTTTGGGCGCTGAACCTTTGCCTGCCCGGCCCTTGATCCAGGAGGTCACATGAGCAAGGCCATCGTGCTGGTGCTTGACTCCCTGGGCATCGGCGCCAGCGCTGACGCCGCACGCTTTGGCGACAGTGGCGCCGACACCCTGCGCCACATCGCCCAG
Source organism: Pseudomonas abieticivorans (assembly GCF_023509015.1). Classification (NCBI taxonomy): domain Bacteria; kingdom Pseudomonadati; phylum Pseudomonadota; class Gammaproteobacteria; order Pseudomonadales; family Pseudomonadaceae; genus Pseudomonas; species Pseudomonas abieticivorans. The sequence continues at coordinate 208,758 of NZ_CP094975.1, read as the reverse complement.
GCCTGTGCCCGGGGCGAGGCCGATGGGCCGTTGCGCAGCGGGCCCTTGCACCTGCCCCATCTCGGCACACTGGGCTTGGGCGCGGCTGCGGCGGCCAGCGGTGCCGGGCCGTTGCCTGGCCACTGGGGCGAGGGCGTTCCCACGGGCGCCTATGGCCATGCGCGCGAGCTATCCTCGGGCAAGGACACCCCTTCCGGCCACTGGGAAATGATGGGCGTACCGGTGCTGTTCGACTGGGGTTACTTCGACTCGCCGGTCGGCTCCTTCCCCGCGCCATTGCTCGCCGATTTGATCGGGCAGGCAGGCCTGCCGGGTATTCTCGGCAACTGCCACGCCTCGGGCACCACGGTGCTGGATGAACTGGGCGAGGCGCACATCGCCAGCGGCCAGCCCATCTGCTACACCTCGGCCGACAGCGTGTTGCAGATCGCCGCCCACGAAGCGCATTTTGGCCTGCAGGCGCTGTACCGGGTGTGTGAAATTGCCCGCCGCCTGTGCGACCCCTACAACGTCGGCCGGGTGATCGCGCGGCCCTTCACGGGCGAACGTGCAGGCGAGTTTCGCCGCACCGGTGGCCGTCGCGACTACACCGTGCCGCCGCCCTCGGCGACCTTGCTGGACGTTGTGTGCCAGGCGGGCGGCAGCGTGCATGCCGTGGGCAAGATCGGCGATATCTTCGCCCACCGTGGCATCAGCCGGCTGTACAAGGCCGAGGGTAACGACGCACTGTTCGACGCCACCCTGTGCGCCACGCGCGAGGCGCCGGACAACAGCCTGGTGTTTGCCAACTTCGTCGACTTCGACATGCTCTATGGTCACCGTCGCGACGTGGCCGGCTACGCAGCGGCGCTGGAGGCCTTTGACCGGCGGCTGCCCGAGTTGCTGGCGCTCATGGGGCCCGATACGCTGCTGGTGATCAGCGCCGACCACGGCTGCGACCCTACCCGCGCCGGCAGCGACCATACCCGCGAGCACGTGCCGGTCGTGGCTTGCGGCGCAGGGCTTGCGGCAGGGTGGTTGGGTGAACGCGCAAGTTTTGCCGATATCGGGCAGACGGTGGCTGCGCATTTGGGGGTGGGGCCGTTGCCGTTTGGCGTGTCGTTCCGGTGATGTCCGCAGGCCGGTTGCGCTGCCTCAAAACGCGTCGGCGATCAACCCGCCCAACACCTTGACCGCTGGCGTTGGCTGCTCGGCGCCCCAATGCAACACCGCCCCCAGCACGCCCACCGCGGGCAGCCCGGTCAGCACCGCCAAGTGCCCCGGCAGGCCGATACGCGTGCGCAACGTCACCCCCAGCCCGGCGTTCACGGCCGCCCACAAACCCGCGACGCTGGGGCTGGTAAACGCCACCCGCCAGGCGATGCCCGCGCCATCGAGTGCCTGGGTGGCGGCGCTGCGCAACACGCACGGCGCATCGAACAGCACCAGTGGCAACGGCGCGTCGCCAGGGAAGGGCGTGGCGTGGGCCTTGCCGATCCACTGCATCGCGGTTTCGCTCAGTGTCTGGGCGTAGGGCGTGTGCTGCCCGGTGTCCCAGGCCAGTGCCAAGTCGACTCGGTCACTGGCAATCATCGCCAGCAAGTCGCGGCTGCGACCGATGTGCACCTCCAGGCTGACCTTGGGGTAGAGCCTGGCAAAGCGCTGCAGCAGATCGCTCAACAGGTGTTCGCCAAAGTCTTCCTGCAACCCCAGGCGCACAGTGCCCTGTACCTGGGTTTCGCGCAGGCTGCTGAAGATCTCGTCGTTGAGCTCCAGCAACCGGCGGGCCTGGCTGAGCAGCGCCTCGCCCACCGGGGTCAAGGCCAGCCCGCGGCCCGAACGCTCCAGCACCGGGCTGCCGACCTGGTCTTCCAACTTCTTCAACTGCGCGCTGACCGCGGAGGTAGACCGGCCCAGGCGCTCGGCTGCCTGGGCAAAGCTGTTGTATTGAACACCGGTGACGAAGGTGCGCAACACGTCGAGATCAAAGCTTTGGTGGCGCATGGCAAATGTCCCGAAAAACAGGATGGTTGGTACCAATCAATCTGATATTCAGCATGATGGTCGCGCGATAGGCTCAAGGCGTCAACTCACTTGGAGCTTTGAACATGCCCTTGGCACGTATCTCATTGAATCGCGGCAAAACCCCCGAATACCTGCAACGCCTGGCCCAGGGTGTACACGAGGCCTTGGTCGCCGCGTTCGAGGTGCCGGCCACCGACCGCTTCCAGGTCATCCACCAGCACGACGCCGGCGAGCTGATTGTCGATGCGCAATACCTGGGTGGCCCGCGCAGCGCGAACTTCGTGCTGATCGCCATCACCGCCGGGCGCACGCGCAGCGTCGAGGTCACCCAGGGCTTTTACCAAGCGCTGGTGGCGGGTTTGCACGAAGTGCTGGGCATCGACCCGGAAGACGTGATGGTGATCATCACCACCACGGCCGCCCACGAATGGTCATTTGCCGGTGGGCGCGTTAACCCGGCGGTCAAGGCGCTGGCCTCATGATCGCGCTGCAGTACACCATTGAATTGGCCGACGATTACGACATGGCGCAGATCGCGAGCAGGGTTGGGGCCAAGCATCACCTGTTCGACGCCTGGCCTGACCTGGTATTCAAGGCTTTCCTGATGGCGGTGCGCACCGATTGGGTGGTGCCGAGCCAGGCCAACCTGTACGCACCGTTCTACCTGTGGGCCAACGCCCCCGCGCAGCAGGATTTTTTGCGCAGCGAAGCGTTCGCGGGTGTGGCCCAGGCGTTTGGCAGGCCCCCTGTCAGTACGTGGTCGACGATCCAAGTGCAAGGGCTGGACGACCTGCACTTGGCGCGGTTTGCCCGCCGGGAGGTGAGCGCGATCCCGGCCGATGTCTCGGTGGCCACGCTTTGCCAGGCGCAGGTACAGGCCAGCCGGCGGTTGATGAGCCAACCGGCGGTGGTAAGCACCGTGGTTGCTTTTGAACCCACGACCTGGACGCTGGTGCGGCTGGTGTTTTACCGCCAGTGCGAGGGGTTCGAGGTGGGGGCGGGGGTGCAGCATTATCATGTGCTGCACCTGTCACGGCCTGTCAGTGATTTGAGCCCTGCACCGCAATCGCTTCCCCACTCACCTCCACAAACACCTGCCGACGATCACTGATCAGCAGATACACCGCCGCCCCGATCGCCGCGCCAAACAGCCAGGAAAACGCCGACACCGTCTCGAACGCCGGGATCAGGGCCAAGACGATGGCAATCACCGCCGCCGGGATAAACGCCAGCACCGCCCGCGGGTTGACGCCGCGGTGGTAGTGGTAGGCGCCGGTGGGGTCTTCGCTGTACAGCTGCGGCACGTTCACCCGGCTGGCGCGCAGCAGCCAGTAGTCGGCCATGATGATGCCGTACAACGGGCCGAGCAGGGCGCCCAGGCCGGCCAGGAAGTACACGATCACCACCGGGCTGTTGTAAAGGTTCCAAGGCAGGATCAATACCGCCAAGGTCGCGCTGATCATGCCGGCGCGGCGGAAGGTGAGCAGGCGCGGCGCCAGGTTGCTGAGCACGAATGCAGGGGCGACGAAGTTGGCCATGATGTTCACCGCCACGGTGACGATCAGAAAGGCCAGGCAACCGAGTACCAGCAGAAAGGTGTTGGGGATCGCCTGAATGATCTCCGTGGGGCTCTGGATGATGTGACCGTTGATCGAAAACTGCGCGCCGCACAGCAGCACGGTGATGCTGGCAAACACCAGGATGTTTACGGGCAAGCCCCAAAAATTGCCCAGGCGGATACTGCGCCGTGAGGGCGCACAGCGGGCGAAGTCACAGAAGTTGAGGATCAGCGTGCCGTAGATCGCCAGCCACAAGGCGCCGCCGGCAAAGATATTGCGCCACATCTTGGCACCCTGCAGCGGCTCGCGGATCGACCAGGCGATGTGCCCGTCGGCCTTGAACACCATCCACACGGCCAGGCACGTCACGGTCAGCAGGATGATCGGCCCGGCAAAGGCCTCGAAGCGGCGAACCATTTCCATGCCATAGGCCAGGATCACCAGTTGCACCAGCCAGATACTGACGAAGCAGGCCCAACCCAGGTGCGACAGGCCCAGGACCAGGCCTTGGTCGTAGACGCTTAGCGCGGGCGCGACGGCGGTCAGCAGTACGCGCAGTACCACCGAGGCCAGGTAGGTTTGGATGCCGAACCAGGCGATGGCGATCACCGCACGGATCAACGCCGGCAACTGCGCGCCGTGGATACCAAAGCTGATGCGGCTGACCACCGGGAAGGGCACCCCGGTTTTCTGGCCCATGTAGCCGGACAGGTTCATGCACAGGTACACCAGCGTTGCGCCGATCAGCAGCGACAAGAGGATCTGCCAGCCACCCAGGCCCAAGGCGTACAGGCCGATGGCGAAGGAGTAGTTGGCGATGTTGTGCACGTCATTGGTCCACAGCGCGAAGATGCTATACGCGCCCCAGCGCCGGCCTTCTACCGGCGTTGGGGCAAGGTCGGCGTTGTGCAGGCGTGGGCTCAGGCAGGGCAGGTCGGCGGTTGCATCGGGGTAGCGGGCGGTGGCGGGGCTGTGTAACTGCATTCGAGTCGACTCCACGCAAATTGTATTTGTTGTTGTATACAAAGTCGTTTTTCCGGTTGCCAGATCTGTGCCAGGAAAGCCTGCCAAACGAATGGGTTGTTGTGCGGTTAACCTGCAAATGCCGCTAAGCCACTGAAAGTCGGTGATAAATAATTGACCCTTTGATCAGCTTAAGCCTATGAAAAAATAAGCTATTTCTGTTTTCATCGATTTATTGCTAGCACACATGTATACAAAGCGTTACCTCAGGTTACGTCGGGGTGGAGCGGACCACCATTGAAGAGATCTTCACCACGGCGGCAACGATGGATATGCCTGAACGGGAGCGTTCAAACATTGAGATGGCTGCAGTCCCAATGCTGCAGCCCCTCTGCCCGTGCCTTGTTTTTGTTCCCCGCAGGCGCGCCGGCACCGTTTCCGTGCACCGCGCCGGGAACACCGCTGTTACCAAAGCAGACACTTGCACGGCCTTTTTTGCCGCCCGCGCCAACCGGGCCCCTGCCTTAGACCCGCTTGCGCAAGCGTTTCGCGGTTTATGGCACGAACGCTGCTTTGTAATCCTTTACAAGAAACCGTTCATGCTCGTACGAGGGGAGTGGTTTCTTTTTTTAGCGCCCTGAATGTAATCCTTTACATAGCCTGAGAGGCCCACGATGGACATCGAGAAAAGAAGCATAGAATTCGTGCCGCTGGCGGAACGCTACGGCCACCCGCGCCGGTTGTTTACCATCTGGTTCAGCGCCAACATGCAGGTCACCACGCTGGTGGTCGGCACCTTGGGCATTGTCGCCGGGTTGAGCTTGGCCTGGACCTGCCTGGCACTGATCCTGGGGTGCGTGATCGGCACGGTGTTCATGGCCGCGCATTCCACGCAAGGCCCGCACTTGGGCATCCCGCAAATGATCCAGAGCCGCGCGCAGTTCGGCGTGCTGGGGGCGGGCTTCCCGCTGTTGATTAACTACGTCTCGTTCATTTTGTTCACTGCCGCCAACGGCGTGGTAATGCGCGACGCCATCAAGTCATTCATGGACGTGGGCGACAACACTGCGATCATCCTCTTTGGCCTGGTGTCGTTCATCATCGGTTTTATCGGTTATGAACTGATCCACCGCCTGGGCGCGATCATGTCGGCGCTGTCAGGGATCATCTTCTTGATTGTCGCTGCGCTTGCCCTGCAACACCCCCTGCCGGTCGGCGCCATGGACCTGAGCACCGGCTTCACCTTCGCCGCCTTCGCCTTGACCGTCACCCAAGCGGCGTCCTGGACGCTGGGCTTTGGCCCCTATGTCGCGGACTACTCGCGCTACCTGCCGCCGCACATCTCCAGCAAGCAGACGTTCTGGTTCAGCTACGTCGGCAACCTGCTGGGCGCAGGCCTGGTCATGCTGCTGGGCGCGCTGCTGGCCACCCAGTTTGCGGATGTCACCAACAACCCCGGTAATGCAATCGCCAGCTTCTTCGGGCCCTGGGCGAAAGTGGCCATGGTGATCGTGGTGCTGGGCGTGCTGGAGATCAACTCGCTCAACCTCTACAGCGCCTACATGTCGTGCATGACCATCTTCTCGGGCTTGCGCGGCATGACGCGCATCAGCCGCACCACCAAGTTCATCGCCATGGGTATTTCGGCTCTCGCCGCCACCGCCATCGCCATCGCCACCCAGTACGATTTCAACGCCTACTTTGCCGACATCCTGATTGCCCAGGTGTACTTCCTGGTGCCGTGGAGTTCCATCAACCTGGCCGACTTCTACTTGGTGAAGAAGGGTAAATACGTGGTCGAGGACATGTACAACGTCGACGGCGTGTACGGTAAATACAACGTGTCGACCCTGGTGATCTTTATCATCGGCGTGGCCTCCACAGTGCCGTTCATGGACATGTCGTTCTACCACAGCTATTTCGCCAAAATGATTGGCAGTGACGTGGCCTGGATCCCAGCCCTGATCGTGCCCGCCGCCCTCTACGTGGGCTATGCCCGCTACAAGGCCAACCGCTACGTGAGCAACATGGCGCGCCAGGTTGCCTGAAAAAAACACTGTTTCGCCCACGTGATCAGGTTTAGGATGTAAACGATTACGAGCCAAACAGCGACCCGGATGACCGGTGCAGTGGATTGGAACGAATCCTGCTGCGCCAAAGCATCCGGGTCGTTGTGCGTGAGTACAACAAGAACAACAGTAAGACGAGGTTTGAATGCTGCGCACCAACGCTTTGCAACGGGCACGGATCGCCACCTCCAGCGTGTTTTTCGCTAACGGCATGGTACTGGCCATCTGGGCCACCAACATCCCCGGCATGAAACAGGCGCTGAACCTGAGCGACCAGCAACTGGGCCTGGCCCTGAGTGCCTTCGCTGCTGGCACCATGCTCACCCTGTACCTGGCCGGTGCCTTGGTCACCCGGCTGGGCAGCCACACCACGCTGATCATTGGTGGCTTGCTGGTGGCGCTGGTCGTGCCGTTTTGTGCGCTGGCCCATTCGGTGTGGGCGCTGACGGCGGCAATCTTCTGCCTGGGCGTGACCAACAGCCTGCTCGACGTATCCATGAACACCCACGGCTCGATGATCGAGGCGGCGCGGGGGCGGCCAATGATGTCGGGCTTCCATGCGGTGTTCAGCATCGGCGGGCTGGCAGGGGCGTCCACCGTGGCGGGGCTGTTATCCGATCAACTGGGGCTGCTGCAATGCCTGGCGTTGGCCGGCGTGTTGATGGGGGGTGTTACCGTGTTGGCTGCAGGCGCCTTGGGTAACCTGCAACCTGCCAGCGCGCTGCCGGCGGCGTCGAGATCGCCATTCACCTGGCCCAACCGCACGTTGCTGTGCATTGCCGGGCTTACGTTCCTGGCCTTGTTCATCGAGCGCACGGTGATCGACTGGAGTTCGCTGTACCTCACCGACGTCAGCCATGCCAGCGGCAACATCGCCGCGTTTGCCTTTGGCGCATTCAGCCTGGCCATGGCCCTGGGGCGTTTGTCGGGGGACGCCATTATCCGCCGCTTGGGCGTCAACGCGGTGCTCAGTGCTTCGGGTGCGCTGGGTGCGCTGGGCCTGTTGTTGGTGATGTTGGTGCCGCAGCCACTGCCTTGCATCGCAGGCTTCGTGCTGGTGGGTCTGGGGCTGGCCAACATGGTGCCGTTGCTCTACAGCCAGGCCAGCCGCGCCTACCCCCATGCCCCCAGCCTGGGTTTGGCCATCAACGGCACCCTGGGCTACACCGGTTTTCTGCTGGCACCGCCGATCATCGGGCTGTTGTCGGCAAGCATTGGTTTGCAACTGGCGATGCTGTTGCCGGTGCTGGCGTTCGTGCTGTTGATGAGCAGCCACCTGCGCAAGTCTCGCCAGCAGCGTCGTAGCCTGCAGTTGGCCTGAAACCGGGTATCATCAGCGGCTCCGGCAGCACGAGGCTTACCCGTGGATTACTTCGCAGCATTGACCGCCTTCGTCGAGGCGGCCAACGGCAATAACTTCTCTCGGGCGGCTGAGCGCCTGGGCATCAAGGCCTCTACGGTGTCGCGCTACGTCAAGGAGCTGGAGCAAGACCTGGGCATCGCCTTGTTCAACCGCTCCACGCGCACCCTGCGCCTGACCGAGGGCGGTGCAACCTTCCTGCACCATGCCCAACGGGTGCTCAGCGAGCTGGATCAGGCCAAGGCTGCGACATCCGCGCTCAACCAGCACCCGCGTGGCCTGCTCAAGCTCAACTTGCCACCGGCGTTTGCGCGTCATCATGTACTGCCTTTGCTGAGGGGGTTCACCGAGCGTTACCCGGAAATTCGCTTGGAGCTGGTGCTTGAAGAGGCCAAGGTCGATTTGATTCATTCGGGCGTGGACCTGGCGATCCGTATCGGCGTATTGACCGACTCCAGTTTGAAAGCGCGGCGCATTGGCGATGAGCGGTCGGTGCTGTGCGTGTCGGCGGGTTTTATCGAGCGCCATGGCTTGCCCGATACGGTTGAAGCGGTGGGGCAGGTGCCGGCGATTCTCGGGCATTCGGCGGGGGATGAGCTGCTGTTGATGCGCACAGGTGAGGCGCACAGCGTGATGCTCAAGGGCGTGATCAGCCTGGCGGATTTGGATGCACGCCTGCTGGCCGCGCAGCAGGGACTGGGCGTGGCAGTGCTGCCCGATTGGTTGGCGGCGCAAAGCTTGCGTGACGGCCGCCTGCAAGTGTGTTTGCCCGAATGGACGCTGCACGTCAGCCAGCCGCTGTGGTTTATCTACCCGCCCAAGCGGATCGTGAGTTCCAAGGTGCGCTGTTTTATCGATTTCGTGGTGCAGGCGTTGGGCCAGGGTCTAAAGCCAGGCCCATCAGCATCCGATTAGCTGAACCGAATATCCAGCGAGCGCAAGTACGTTTGCAGCCCCGCATCCTGGATCGGAATCAAAAACGCCTCTTTATCCGACTCGTTGTAATGCGCATGCCAGTACCCCGGCGGGGTTACAAAGGCCAACCCCGGCGTCCAGTCCACTCGCGTGGGGTTGCGGATCTGACCATTGGCATCAAGCTCTGTGCCCACCAGGGTGTAACAACCCTCAGGGCTGTCGATGATGAAGTCCAGCGCAATCGACTGGTGCCGGTGGGGTTTTTGCACCGAGCCCGGCGGCAATATCCCGTACATGGCCCACAGCACATGGGTCACGGTGCGGGTTTGCGGGAAGTGGCGGTTGCCCAGCAAAATGCTGATGCGGCTGCGGTCCTGGGCGCGCGGGTCATCGGCGGCTTCGCGCAGTTTGGCGTTGGCAAGTTCTGCCGGATACAGGGTTGCGCTGAAGCGTTGCTCGCAGGCCTTTACCCCCAAGTAGCGCAGCAGCGGCTCGTCGTGCACGTAGTAAAAGCGGCTGTCCTGGCGCGCAGTCAATTGCGTGGCCGTAAGACCGGGCAGGGCGATGAAGCAGCCCTTGTCCCAGTCGAACGCTTGCTCACCCTGGGCCAGCGCGCCGCTGCCGGCAATCACGTACAGCACTTGCGAGGTGGCATTAGGGGCCAGCGTCAGGCTGTCGCCGGCGTTCAGGCGGATAAAGTTGGCGCACAGGCCCGGGCCGGTCGCCGGGCCCTGGCAGCCAAGGGCCTCGCTCAAGTCCAGCGGCAAAACCCGGGAAGGGCCGCTGTCGCAAAGCGAGGCTGGAAAGCTGTGGTAAGGGATACGGCTAATCAGGTTGGCGCTGATCGGGTTGGCGGCCTTGCTGTACTCGAAATACTCGGCGTCCAGTTGGTGGGCGTCCAGGTGCTGGGTCAGGCTATTCATTGTTCTACTCCTTCGCGGTGGTCACGGTAGGGCCACTATACGAAGGGCCGGGTCGCAGATTAAGCGCCCGGCTGGCACAGCAGTTGTGCGAAAAAGGGAGGTATGCACAGCGCCCGTTTTGATTCCCGTCAGATCGAATGGCTGGACTGGCGAATCATCAACTGCGTACCCAGCAGTACCGGCTTGATCTCGGTGCCATTGCGCAAGTTGGCAATCAACGCCTCGGCGCTGCGCAAGCCCATTTCGCTGGCCGGGATGGCCAAGGTGGTCAGCGGTGGGTCCAGGTACTCGGCGAACTCCAGGTTATCAAAGCCCACCACCGACATCTGGCGCGGCACATCGATGCCCAATTTCTTGCACGCCGACAGCACGCCAAAGGCGATGACGTCGCTGTTGCAGATGATCGCCGTGGTGCCTGGCGCTTCCAGCAGAATCCGCCGCAGGGTGCGCTCGCCGAATTCGATGGTGTAGCCATCGGCGCTTTCATACAGGGTGTGGCTGCATGACTGCGTCGATGCTTGCAGGGTGTCCAGGAACGCCTGGCGCCGAGCATGCTGGCGGTCGTTGCCTTTCATGGGGCCTGTCAACATGGCCATATTGCGGTGGCCCAGGCCCAGCAGGTACTCGACTAACTGGTGGGTGGAGGCGTAGTTGTCAAATCCGATGAAGGGGAAGGGCTTGTCATTGAAGTACGAGTACGTGCACACCACCGGCATGCGGTACTCCTGCAAATAGCGCGTCAACTCGGCATCGGCAATGTCCCCCACTACCAACAACGCCTCGGCCCCGCGCTCCACCAGCAGCTTGACCTTGTCGTAGATCGCGCCGGCATCGAACCCGCAACTGAGCACATACACCACGTAGCCGTACTCGGCCATCTTGTCCTGGAAGGCGTTGATCATCGTCGCGTAGATGGAATGGTCCAGCGTGGGGATGATCGCGCCGATCACATTGGTCTTGCGCAGGCGCAGTGCCTTGGCGGCAGAGTTGGGGGTGTAGCCCATTTTGCTGGCGATCTGCAGGACCTTTTCGCGCACGTCATCGCGCACGTGGTGGGGCAGGTTGAAACTGCGCGACACCGTGGCAACGGAGACGCCAGCGGCCTTGGCGACGTCGGTCACGTTGACGCGGGGCTGGGCCTTGGGTGGGGTGGTCACGGTGGAGTGTCCTTTTGGATGTTAGGGTCCTGAAGGTGGATTTTGCTGGATTGGGGGGCAGGACGCATTAGAAATCTGCAAAGGATTACAGTGAACGATGTCGCCGGGCGTAGGAGCGGATTGATCCGCGAAGAGCACAGCGCGGTGTATCAGATAAACCGCGGCGCATTCTTCGCGGATAAATCCGCTCCTACGGGGGTTCCTTTAGTGTTCTACCGTATGCCCAACAATCGGCGATGACCGCTCGTTTCAAGAGGGCACCAAGCAATACATGGGGAACGATTGGTTCATCGACCAGCACCGTTGTTGCTCGCTGAGATAGTTATAAGCGATACCCGAGGCACCATCACAGTTACCGTGGTAGCCGAGCCAATACCAATCTGAGGCGGATTGGTGAGGATGAGGGTAGGTGTAGTACCTCAATAGGAGGGATATGTCCGCCTGTGATACGGGTTGACCACCCAAGTTGGCGACCGTGGCGAGCATGCTCTGGTAGGGAATCAACGAATAATTAACGTAAAGCTGCCACACATTGCTGACGGTTATCGTATAGCTCGCTTGAGCACCATTGCGATCAGTTACCGTGATGGTCGCGGTGCCGTTGCGCATCCCTATCACTCGGCCTGAAGATGCATTGACCGCTGCAATGGCAGGGTTGCTCGATGTGTAGCCATAAGGTGTTATGCCTCCGCTAGCTGCGCGAGTGTCGTAGTTTCCGATATATTCCTGCCCCGTTCTTTTGTAATCCCAACTGGTATTTCTGATGGCTTTACCTGTCAGTGACATTACACCGGGCGCGATGACTAGGTCCACAACGCTGAAGGTCCGTGCTGGCGACGTCGGGTTGTTGCCATAAAGCCCCTTTGCGGTGAAGCTGTGGGCGGCCACCGCGAGCCCGGTCACTTGCAATACCCAGTCGCCACTGGCGTTGGCCCCGGCGGTCCCCTTCGAGGTAGTGCCATCGAATATTTCAACCTGTTGGTTGTTCGAAGCCTTACCGCTCAAGGTGACGGTGGTGGAGGTCGTGAAGCCTGCGTTCGGGATCTCTACATTGGCTGCATCTTTCACGGAGCTGATCGACGGCGTTAGCGTCGCCACTACATTCAATGTCCGGGCTGGCGAAGTAGGGTTGTTGCCATAAAGCCCCTTGGCTGTGAAGCTATGGGCCGCCACGCTGAGCCCGCTCACCGGTAATGTCCAAATACCGCTGGCATTGACCGTTGCGATGCCCTTGGAGACGGTGCCGTCGAAAATCTCGACGCGCTGGCTGTTCGAGGCGCTGCCGCTCAAGGTGAGGCTGGTCGAGGTGGTGGTCCCGCCATTCGCCACCTCTTGGGCGCCATCGTGTACGGAGCTGATCGACGGAGTCACGATGGCAATGACGGCCATGGTCAACGCCCGCTCCGGGAAGGTCACCGCCAACGCTTCATTGCTGGTGCCCTCGAAGTTCACCAGCAGTTCCACTGTCAGCGTGCTGTGGTGCTTGAGCAGATCCAACTGGGTCCGCGGCAGGATGACGTTCAAGCCATTGTTGGCTTGGTTGAGATCCACTGGTGAAGCAATGAGTAAGCTAATGGTGGTGGGTACATCATTGGAGCGGGTGCCGATGGCGCGAAGCCAAACCCGTTGCCCCACTGCAATCAAGGGCCAAGCCGCTACTGTGACCTGCGCATCACCGATAAAGCTGCCCAAGTCCAGTACGTCGTTAATGTCAGCTTGTGGCACCTCTGGAATGGGCAGGTCGCTTTGCTCGAAGGCCAATACCGTCAGTGTATAAGCCTGGGAAAGCGTCGGCACGCTGTTACGGACCATCGCGCTGTAAAAGTACAGCTCGCTGTCCAGGTTCTTTGCAATCACCTCGACGGGTATCGTGAATGACAGGGATTTGAAGGGGCTGCCGGGGGTGGCGGGGCTTTGGTATGCCAATACATTGGCGCGTGTGAACACGGCGATGGAGTACTCATCCTGCAATTGCATGTCGGCAAAATCCACCTGAGCCACCACCGGTTGCTGGTTTGCCAGCACCGGGTCGAGCACTCCGTTGGTGGCCAATGGCACCGACGGCGGTGGGAGCACGATAGCGCCGCTGCCAATCGGCAGCACGAGCTCGCGGGAGGTACCGATGATCACGCCTGCACGCTCCACGCGGTACAAGGCCGTCACCTGGCCATTGAGGTTCGGGCTGATCTGGGCAATAGGGATATAGAATGGCGTGCTGGTGCCGCTGTTGGCGACGGTGTAGTCCGAATACAGCGGCGTGTTGCTGCCAGTCCAGTAAAAGGTCAGTGTATCGCCGGCCCGAATCACGCCATCGTGGTCGATGCGCAGGGTGGCCCGGTTGCCGACCAGTGTGTCGGGGTTTAGGTAGCCGTCGACCGCCTCGTCCACGCCGGGGGCTGTCAGGGTACCGGCGGCGATGCCCACGTTCAGGGTCAGGGTGTCCGATTGGCGCACGGTGCCGTTGATGGTCGCCAGGTAGTAGACCTGCACGGTGCTGCCGCCCAGGGGCAAGATGTCTTTGGCGAGGGTTAGGCGATTGACGAGGGTATCCACCTCGCTGCCAAGAACTGGGGTGGACTCCTCGAAGTACACCAGGCTACCCCCCTCTGTGGTCCCGGTCCAGATCATGCTCAGCGGTTGGCCGGCGTACATGCCCAGCCAGGGTGGGATCTGTACGGTGGCATACGGCAGCGCCGGGTCGAGGGTGCCGCCGCGAGCCTCGAGTACGCTAGGCGCGGGCAGCTCCAGTACTTGGCCGACGATGCGCCAGGTGGCGCTGCGCGAGCGGTTGACGCTGCCGTCGCTGGCTTTGGAGCGGGTGTAGCTCAGGCGCACGCGGCCATTGGGCAGCTTGCGCGCCTCGGCGTTTTCGATGATGAAATGCATCACCCGGCCAGCGGGCACGGCCTGGGTTCTGTCGAACTCCACCGGGGCATCGTCGGCGGTTCGCCCGGCCCAGGCCAGGGTCAGGGAGTCGCCAGGGGTGAACTGGCCCGGCGTCAGGTAAATGGCAATGTCCAGGTTGCGAGCGCCGAGCAGGTCGAGGTCTATGACCTCTTCGTAAAACTCTTCGGAGTACGGCGCATCCAGCAGGTCCTGGCCCACCTCCACCTCAACGTAGCGGGCCACTGACCACGGCAGGCCGTTGCCGTCGATAGACTGGTTTTGCACCTCGTCGATGACCTTGTAGATCACCTCCAAGCGCAGGCTGTCACCGGCTTGTTCAATCACGCGGCCGGGCACGTGCACGGTAATCGGCGCCCCGTTGTCGATGTCATTTTTGGTCAACGTGTAGGTGACCGTCACCCCGCCCCAACTGAGGGTGATGGTGTCGCGGATGCGGATGTTCAGGTAGCGCGCAAGGGTCACGTTGAGCCCACTGACCACGTGCTCCGGCAGCACCTTGTCGACCGGTACTATGGGCGCCAGCAGGTTTTGATGCCCAGGTTGGCCGGCCTCGGGGTCGTAGCCGCCGGGCAGGGTGAGCTTGACCAGTACCTGGATAGGGTTGGACTCATCCGGCAGGCCGCCGTCGGTGCGGATGACTCGATGGAACACGCTGGCCTGGCCGTTTTGGATAGCGGCGGGTGGTACCAGCAAAAACACCTCGTTGTTCGGCTCGCCCGGGCCCAGGGTCTTGGACACGGCAGGCAAGTTACTGTCGTTCCAAAACACATAGACCGAGTCGCCTTCGTTCATGGTCAACCAGGTGGGTACCCGCACCAGCAGGCCGCTGCCGCTGGACAGCAGGGCGATGTTGACCCCGGCCTGGCCCGGCACTTCGTTGCCCTGGTCGTCCTCGACGAGGACAGTAATGTTTTCACCGCGCGGGATGCCCAGTGGTGTCAGCAGGCGAGGTGCGCCTGGCGCCAGCGCCTGTGGCAGGCTGGCCAGTGTTGTCGGGGTGGGCTGCAGGCTGTGCGTGAAAGCCTGCAGCGGCGAGTGTGGAAACGGTACGGGAGAGCCCATCGTGCGTGTCCTTTGTTTTCGGGGAGGGACACTTATTGAATACCTGCGAAGTCAGCCTTGCTACTGTCAGAAATACCAGTTTTAAAATTTACGGAGGCACGGAAATGAAAGCGATTGTTTAAAAGGTGTTCCCTACAAAAGCGTCGGCCCTGTGCAGGCGACCACTCATAGAATTTTCTTCAACCCCCTTCCCACAGCCTCAATTTTTGCTATGCTGTGACTCACATTGTAAACGTTTACAAGCTGACTTGTACAAGCCAGTGCCCAAACCTTCAGGTGACCCCATGCGTGATATCAACGGCCGGCCCCTCAACACCACCTACGACTACATCGTCATCGGCTCCGGTTCTGCCGGCAGCGTGGTGGCGGCCCGCTTGTCCGAAGACCAAGGGCACTCGGTGCTGATGCTGGAGGCGGGGCCTTCGGACAACAGCATTTTTATCAAGATGCCGGCCGCGCTCGGCTTCCCGCTGATGAATGACCGCTTCAACTGGTACATCCATTCTGAACCCGAGAAAGAGCTGGGTGATCGCAGTATCTACGAGGCCCGTGGCCGGGTGCTGGGCGGCTCGTCGTCGATCAATGGCATGAACTGGGTACGCGGCAACCCGTGGGACTACGACAACTGGGGCGCCATGGGCCTGAAGGGTTGGAGCTATGACGAATGCCTGCCTTACTTTCGCAAGGCCGAAACCTTTGACCAGGGCGCCGACGACTACCGTGGCGACAACGGGCCGATGCACATCGAAACCTGCAAGGCCGATAACCCGCTGTACAAGGCGTTTATCGAAGCTGGCGTGCAGGCGGGCTACCCCTACATGAAGGACCACAACGGCTACCGCCAGGAAGGTGTGCACATCACCCAGCGCAACGTGCACAAGGGTATCCGCTGGAGCACCTCGCAGGCCTACATTCACACCAACAAAGGCCGCGCCAACTTGCACGTGGCCGACAAGGCCCAAGTGACTCGTATCGAGTTCCAGGGCAAGCGCGCGGTCAAGGTGCACTTTCTGAGCGATGGCCAACCGCAGGCGCTGGCGGTGAAGCAGGAGGTCATCATGTGCGCCGGCGCCATTCACTCGCCGCACCTGCTGATGCTGTCGGGCATCGGCCGTGCCGAGCACCTGGCCGAGTTCGGCATCCCTTGCGTGGCCGATCTGCCCGGGGTGGGGGAGGGCATGAAGGACCATGTCGCCGCGCCCGTGCAGTACCGTGCCACGCAAAACGTGTCCATCGCCAAGCAGCTCACGCCCTTGGGCAAGTTCAAGCTGGGCGCGATGTGGACGCTGTTCAAAAAGGGCCTGGGTGCGACCAACTTCTTTGAAGTGGGCGCGTTTATCCGCACCCACGACGGCATCAAGGTGCCCAACGTGCAGTTCGAGTTCATCCCCATGCTGGGCGAGTTCCAGCACGGCAGTGTGAAGCTGGAAAACGGCTTCCAGTACTTTTTCAGCCTGATGCGCCCCACCAGCACCGGGCGTGTGTGGCTGGGTTCGGCCGACCCGTTGGCGGCGCCCAAGTTTGCCTTCAACTTCCTGTCTACCCAGCAGGACAAGGACGATGCGATTGCTGCGGTCAAGGCCATCCGCCATGTGGTCAGCCAGCCGGCCTGGGACCCCTACCGCGGCGAGGAGGTGACCCCAGGCCCGGCGGTGCAGACCGACGAGCAAATACTGGAGGCGCTGCGCGGCCTGGCCGGCACCAACTACCACCCCTCGTGCACCTGCCGCATGGGCACCGACGCCATGAGCGTGGTCGACGCCCAGGCCCGCGTGCATGGCCTGGAAAACCTGCGGGTGGTGGACGCCTCGATCATGCCGGAGATCGTCAGCGGCAACCTCAACGCGCCGGTGATCATGATGGCCGAGAAAATCGCCGACGCCATTCGCGGGCGCCAGGCGCTGCCTAAAACCAACGCCCCCTATTACCAGGTGGCCTGACACCAGGCCCATCCCTCAACGCAGCACAGGAAGCACACCATGAAACTGCAAGATAAAGTGGCCCTGATCACCGGGGCCGGTGCCGGCATTGGCGAAGCCACCGCACGTTTGTTCGCCCGTGAAGGCGCCAAGGTAATTGTCGCCGACCGCAACATCGAACTGGCCCTGAACGTGGCTGAAAGCATCGGCAGCCAAGCCTTCGCGGTACAGGCGGACGTCGCGGTAGCGGCCCAGGTGCAAGCCATGGTCGAGCAGTCGGTCGCGCATTTCGGCGGCCTCGACATCCTGGTCAATAACGCCGGCTTCGGCACCCTGGGCACCGTGGTCAGCCTGGACGAGGACACCTGGGACCAGGTCATCGACGTCAACCTCAAGGGCGTGTTCCTGTGCTCCAAGTACGCCATCCCCGAGATCGTGCGCCGGGGCGGCGGGGCTGTGGTCAACCTGGCGTCGACCATCTCGGTGGTGGGCATCAAGGACCGCGCCGCCTACGTGGCAGCCAAAGGCGGCGTGGCCGCGCTGACCCGCGCCATGGCCCTGGACCACGCCCTGCAAGGCGTGCGGGTGAACAGCGTGGCGCCGGGTGTGATCGCCTCCAGCTATTACGACAAGATCTTCGAAAACGTACCGGATCCGGTGGCATTCAAGCAGGGCCTGGAAGCCCGTTCGCCGCTCAACAAGATGGGCGAGCCGGTGGACATCGCCAACATGATCCTGTTTCTGTCCAGCAACGACTCAAGCTTCGCCACCGGCGCCATGTTCACCGTGGATGGCGGCTACACCGCCTGGTAAGGAGGCCGTGATGATCGATGAATTGCGCGAGTACCGCTTCACCCCGCACGCTTGGGAGCAGTACTGGGAACTGTTCGTGAACCTGTGCCTGCCCATTCGCCAGGACAACTATGGCGTGCTGCAGGGGGTGTGGCTGGAGACCGAGGCAGGCAGCGTGACCTTTCGCCACCTGTGGCGCTATGAGTCGCTGGATGAGCGCACGCGCTTGCGCGGTGAGTTGCTCAAGGTCGATACCTGGCGCAAGCACTTTTTGCCGCAGGCGGCGCCGCTTGTCAGCCAGCAGCAGTTGCATGTGCTCAACCCGCACCGGGCGTTGGGCGAGGCGACGGCGCGATACCTGCATACCTACTGGTGCCCCACTGGCCAGGCGCAGAACGCCATCGCACAAATCGACGCGGTGATCGAGCAGGGCCGCCATGGCGCCTGTGGCGTATGGGCCACCGAGTTCAGTGACCCCAACCAGGTGTGGGTGCTGGGCACGCAGGCGGCAGCGCCCCAAGTAGATTTGCAGGTGCCGTTCGCGATTCATACCCGAACGCTCGTGCCCCTGAGCACGACCGTCGCCCCAAACCTTGCTGAAAACAGAAAAGCTGTCTTTTTTTGACGATTGATTGTAAACGTATACAGCGCATGAATCCGGAGAAATCAGCATGACCTTCAGAACCTATCAGCATTGGATCAACGGCGCCGAACAGGCACCCGCCAGCCAGGCCTACATCGAGCGCGTATCGCCGGCCCATGGCGGCCTGTTAGCCAAGTTCGCCAGCGGCAACGAGCACGATGTCGACGCCGCCGTGGCCCAGGCCAAGGCCCTGCACACCTCGGGTGCCTGGCAGTCAGTGCCAGGCTCCGAGCGCGCCAAGCTGCTCACCCGGCTGGCCGACCTGATGGAGCGCGACGCCGATCGGCTGGCGGTGATCGAGGCCGAGGAAGTCGGCAAGCCCATCGCCTATGCCAAGGGCGAGGTGCTCTGGTCGGCTGAACTTACCCGCTTTGCCGCCTCCCTGGCCTGGCAGATCAAGGGCGAGGCCTACACCCATTTGGGCGACGACAAGCTGGGCCTGGTCACCCGCGAAGCGCGCGGCGTGGTCGGCCTGATCGTGCCGTGGAATTTTCCGCTGGTGTGCTTGTTCCAGAAGCTGCCCTATGCCCTGGCGGCCGGTTGCCCGGTGGTGATCAAACCTTCGGAACTGACCTCTGGCAGCGCCCTGGAAATCGCTCGATTGGCCGCCGAAGCAGGCTTCCCGGCCGGCTTGATCAACGTGGTCACCGGCCGTGGCGCGGTGGTAGGCGAGCGCCTCACGCGCCACCCGGACGTGTCGATGATTTCCTTCACCGGCTCCACCCGCGTGGGCAAGCAGATCGCCGCCACGGCCGCGGCCGACCTAACCCGCGTGGCCCTGGAACTGGGCGGCAAGGCGGCCAACGTGGTGTTCGCCGACGCCGACCTTGAGGCGGCGCTCGATGGCGTGCTGTTTGGCGTGATCCTCAACCAGGGCGAGGAATGCGTGGCCGGTACCCGGCTGTTGATCGAAGCCTCGGTCGCCGATGAATTCGTCAGCAAACTGGTGGCGCGTGCCAACAAGGTGGTGGTCGGCCTGCCGCTGGATGAAAAGACTCAGATCGGTGCGCTGATCCACGCCCAGCACCTGGAAAGCGTGCTCAGCTACATCGACATCGGCAAACAGCAAGGCGCGCGCCTGGTATGTGGCGGCGAACGCCTGACCGACGGCGAGCTGGGCGAAGGCTATTTCGTTGGCCCGACCATCTTCACCGAGGTGCAACCGCACCACCGTATCTTCCGCGAGGAAATCTTCGGCCCGGTGCTGACCGTCACCACGTTCACCACGGTGGAGCAGGCGATCAGCCTGGCCAACGACACCGACTACGGCCTGGGCAATGGCCTGTGGACCAAGGATGTGGACAAGGCGCTGCAGGTGTCGCAAAAGCTGCAAAGCGGTACCGTGTTCGTGAATACTTACCTGGAAACCGCGCCACAACTGCCCTTCGGCGGCTTCAAGCAAAGCGGCTACGGGCGTGAGAACGGCGTGGACGGTTTGCATGAGTTTCTCGAAGTCAAATCCACGTTTATCAAGCTGGGCGCGCGCTCCCCGTTGCTGCCCAACACCCTGGGTTGAGGCCTGACCAATGAACTTCAAGCGGATGGTCAATGTGGTGGGCGTGCATGCGGCAGGCGAGCGCAATGACGTGATTACCGGCGGCGTGCTCAACGTGCCCGGCACCACCATGTTCGAGAAAATGCAGTACCTGCAAAGCCAGGGCGATGACTTGCGCAAGTTCCTGTTGCAGGAGCCGCGTGGCAGCGTCACCCAATGCGTGAACCTGGTGCTGCCCTCGTCGCATCCGGAGGCCGACGCAGGCTTTGTGATCATGGAGTCGGAGTTTTACCCGCCGATGTCCGGCACCAACACCATTTGCACGGTCACCGCCTTGTTGGAAACCGGAATGATCCCGATGGTCGAGCCCATCACCCGGCTCACCCTGGAGGCGCCGGGTGGCTTGGTGCGGGTCGAGGCCCAGTGCCGCGCTGGCAAGTGCCTGAGTGTGAAGTTTTCCAACGTGCCGTGCTTCGTGTTTGGCCTGGACCAGCACGTCGAGGTGCCTGGCCTTGGCACGTTGACGGTGGACGTGAGTTACGGCGGCATGATTTATGTGCTGGCCGACGCCCAGGCCCTGGGCTTTGCCATCACCCCGGACGAAGCCGCGGATCTGGTGGCGGTGGGGGAGACCATCAAGGCCGCCGCCGCCGAGCAGTTGCCAGCCGTGCACCCGGAAAACCCGCAGATCCACACCATCAACCAGACCCTGTTTGCCGGGCCCCTGCATGATGACCCGCAAGGCAAGCGTTCACGCAACGGCGTTATCGTGTCCCCAGGGCGCCTGGACCGATCGCCTTGCGGGACCGGCACCAGCGCGCGGTTGGCGGTGATGCATGCGCGCGGGCAGATCAAGCCTGGGCAAAAGTTGGTGCATGAGTCGATCTTGAGCACCGAGTTCATCGGCGAGATCGTCGAGACCCTGAGCATTGGTGGCCGGCCGGGCATCCGCCCGACCATCAGCGGGCAGGCGTGGATCACCGGGTTTCACCAGTACGTGCTGGACGCCACCGATCCGTTCCCTACGGGTTATACATTGAGTGATACCTGGCGCAAGAACGGCTGAGCGAGGTGCCTTCGGGCCCTCACTGCCCGCGCATTTTTAATTAACGAAAATGTAATCGTTTACGGACCAACAGGACGCAACCATGACCCAGCCCAACCAAGGCAGCCTGATCTACGTCACCCGCCAAACCGAAACCAGCTACTGGCAGCCCAAACCCGCCAACGGCTATGTCTCGGTCGCCGTCTCGCCACAGCAGTTCAAGATGAACCGTGACTTCTCCGTGGGCACGCAGATGCTGCCGCCCGGCGGCCGGGTACGCGAGCACGCCCACTCCACCAACGAAGAAGTCCTGCATTTTGTCAGCGGCACCGGCTCGGCCATTGTCGATGGCAAGACCTACAAACTGGAGCCCGGGGTGACCTTGTTCCTCGGCGAGAATAACTCGCACACCTTCCTCAACGACGGCGACAAGGACCTGCACTGGGTGTGGTTCATGAACCCCAGCGGCCTGGAAACCTTCTTCCGTGACATCGGCCGCCCCCGCCAGCATGGCGAGCCCACCCCGGAACCGTTCGAGCGCCCGGCCAACATCGAGCAGATCGAGTCCACCGGCATCTTTGCCTACACCAAAAGCTGAGGCAGGCCATGTCGAGCTCGATCTACAGCGCAACACAGGGGCAGGGCGCAGCGGTGGTG
The DNA here is from genome assembly GCF_023509015.1 of Pseudomonas abieticivorans. NCBI lineage: Bacteria > Pseudomonadati > Pseudomonadota > Gammaproteobacteria > Pseudomonadales > Pseudomonadaceae > Pseudomonas > Pseudomonas abieticivorans. Next base: position 187,288 of record NZ_CP094975.1, on the reverse strand, counting down.
TTGATTTCCGGGCTGGGTGGCCTGGCCTCGTTCTGGGCACCGTTGGTGGCGCCGCTGAGCCGCGATTACCAGGTGCTGACCTTCGATCACCCAGGCGTGGGGCACAGTCGGCTTGATGGCCCGCCGAGCATCCCCGGCATTGTCGATGCCGTGCTGCAGTTACTCGACGAGCACGGTATCGAGCGGGCGCATGTGGTGGGGCACTCCACCGGTTCCCTGGTGGCCCAGAGCCTGGCATTGGACCACCCACAACGCGTTGCCAGCGCCGTGCTGAGCAGTGGCTGGGCCAAGCCTGACAAACGGTTCGAGGACTTTTTCGCCTACCGCCAGTACTTGCTGGCGCAATTGGGCGGGGCGGCGTACACGGCGCTGACCCGCCTGGTGGCGTACCCGTCGGCCTTTTACAACGAACAGTTCGCCACCGCCGGTGCGCTGGATGTCGAGGCGCCCAGCGAGGTCGACGTTGCCATGACCCAAGCACGCATGGCCATGCTGCTGAACTACCACCGCCGCGACGAGTTGCACCGGCTGCGCCTGCCAGTGGCGGTGGTGGGGGCTGGCGATGACTACGTGATCGCGTTCCACCATTCGCAGGATCTGGCCCGGCTGATACCCGGTGCGCAGTTGGTGGAACTTAGCGGCGGGCACTTCGCCCCCGTCACCCGTACCCACGCCTACCACGCCGTACTACGCCACTTCTGGGAGTCATTAACATGAGCAGCAAAACCATCCACCGCGTCGGCATCATCGGCCTGGGCGCCATCGGCAAACGGGTCCTTGAAGCGCTGCAAAGCGAGCACCTGCCGGCCGCGTCCTATGCCGCCATCGATCACGCCCCCCACAGCGACGCCTTCATCCAGGCCCATCGCCTGGAGCTGTTTACCGACGTGCAGGGGTTGCTGGCATGGCAACCAGACCTGGTGATCGAGTGTGCCGGCCACGGCGCGGTGGTGAACACCGTGCCCACCTTGCTCAAGGCCGGTATCGACGTGGTGATCGCCTCCATCGGCGCCCTGGCAGACCACGCCCTGAGCACCGCCCTGGAGCAGGCCGCCGAGCAGGGCCAGGCCCGGTTGATTTTGGTGTCGGGCGCCATCGGTGGCCTGGATGCCTTGCGCTCGGCGCGCTCGGCCGGCCTGGACACGGTGGTGTACGTGGGCCGCAAACCGCCTCGCGCCTGGGCAGGGTCGCCGGCCGAAGTGGATTTCGACCTGGCGCAAATCAGCGTGCCTACCACCATTTTCCGCGGCACGGCCGCCGAGGCGTCGATTCGCTTCCCGAAAAACGCCAACGTGACTGCCGCAGTCGCGCTGTCGGGCGTGGGCTTTGAGCACACCCAAGTGGAACTGGTGGCCGACCCTGGCGTGGACAAGAACGTGCACGAGGTGCAAGCCTGCGGCGCCTTCGGCGAGCTGTCGATTCGCCTGGCCAACAACCCGCTGCCCGACAACCCGAAAACCTCGTGGCTGGCGGCCCTGAGCATCGAAGAGGCGGTGAGCAAGCAGTTGTTGAGCCTGGTCTTTTGAGCCGCTGGTTTTGACAGACGGGCAAAGCTGCGGTGTACTCGCCGCATTTGAGTAACTGCCCACAGTGAGCCGTTGATGACCTTGCACCTGCACACCCCGCTGATCGAGTCGCGCCCCTTGAGCCTGGCATCGGGCCGTTCCATCTGGCTGAAACTCGATGCCTTGCAACCGCCCGGCTCGTTCAAGATTCGCGGGATTGGCGCGGCGTGCGAGCACTATGCGCAGCAGGGCAAGCGGCGCTTTGTGTCGTCTTCGGGCGGCAACGCCGGCATCGCCGTGGCCTATGCCGGGCGCTGCCTGCACATCCCGGTGACGGTGGTGGTCCCTGAAACCACCACCGAGCGGGCCAAGGAACTGATCCGCCAGGAGAGCGCCGAGGTCATCGTGCACGGCGCGTCCTGGCAAGAGGCCAACGCCCTGGCGTTGTCGCTGGTGGGCCCGGACGACGCCTTCTTGCACCCCTTCGACAACCCGCTGCTGTGGCAGGGCCACGCGACGTTGATCGACGAGGTGTTCAGCAGCGGCTTCAAGCCCGATGCGGTGGTGCTGTCGGTGGGCGGTGGCGGCCTGTTCAGCGGCGTGGTCGAAGGCTTGCAGCGCAACGGCTGGCACGATGTGCCGGTGGTGGCCGCGGAAACCCGCGGTGCCGACTCTTTTGCCCAAACCCTGCAGTTCGGCCAGCGGGTCACCCTGGACGCGATCACCAGCATCGCCACCTCGCTGGGCGCCCGCCAGGTGTGCGAACAGGCCTTCGCCCTCAGCCAGCGCCACCCGGTGCGCAGCCACGTGGTCAGTGACCAGGCGGCATTGGCCGCGTGCGAGCGCTTTCTGGATGACCAGCGCCTGCTGGTGGAACCGGCCTGTGGCGCCAGCCTGGCGTTGGCCTATGAACCGGGTGCGCTGGATGACTACGAGCAGGTGCTGATCGTGGTGTGCGGCGGGGTAACGGCCACTGTCGATCAACTGCGCGCCTGGCAGGCGCGAGTTTGAGGGTTAGCGAAAGCCGATGGCCTGGTTGTAAGCCGATTGCAGGTCGCGCTCGGGGATCTCCCAGATGATCTGCCTGACGGTGGACGCCTTGAACGCCGGGCTTTTGAGGTAGGCGTTCATGGCGCCCGAAAACCCGCCGCCATCCAGGGCGAAGGGGCCGATCGGCGCGCCTAGAGCGCGCTGCAGAAAGCCTGCGAAGTTGGAGTTGCGTGAAAACGAGGTGCCCACCAGCGCGGTGTCAGGCAGGTCGTCGTCACCCAGTAATGCCCCAAGGCTGACCGGCGCGGGAGTGGAGCCCTCATCGCGTGGGCTGACGACACTGCGGGTGGCACGCTCGGGCGTAGGCTGCAGGTTCAGCGGCAGGTCGTCCAGGCCTGCCAGGTGCACCAGGTCGCCGGGCCGCAGGGCCGGGGCAACGTTCTGCAGATCGAAGGCTTGCCGGGGCAAAGCCGTAAGCTTCAGTGCGATGAAGCGCGCGCTGATGGCCTCTGCCGCCGCTTGGGCCCCGCGCTCGTTCCAGTGGGTGTCGGTGCGCCAGAACGCGTTGGCGCCAAGGGGGCTCAACACCGCGGTCAGGTCCAGGGTGTGTACACCGTGGCGGTCGAGTTGCGCGGCCCATTGGCGTATGCGCGCGTCGAGCACGGCCGGGCGTGGGAGGGCACAGCGTTGTGCGGCCGCTATACGTGTCTTGTCCGGCACGATCACCACCAGCAATTGCACGCCGCGCCGCGACAGTTGTTGGTTTAAGTCGATCACGGCCGCCGCCTTCTGATCGGCATGGGCCTGTGCTTGTGGGTCGATCGCCAACTCGTCACTGAGAAACAGCCAACCAGGGCAACCTTGGCGAACCCGCGGGCCCAGGTCGCCGAACAGCCACCAACCGGCGCCGCGTTCAATGCGGGCGAAAACAGTGGGCATTTGGGCATCGGCCAATTGCCTGGCCCAGCCTTGGGTGATCGCGCCATGCAGTGTTGAGAACAGTTGCCTGCTCGCAGGCGCCGTTATCAGGCCTTGGACGCTGATCAGGTGGCCGCTGCTAAGCAGCCCGAAAAACAGAAACAGCAGCAGGGCAAGGCCTGCCAAGGGGCTGGTTCGGCGCGCCGGGGCATCGGGCGGCGTGGGCGTGCGCTCTGGTATGTTCATCAAAATTGGAAATACAGAAAAGGCACGGTTTCGCGGCTGGCGATCAAGGCGAACGACAGCAGGAACCCCATGACGGGCCAAAGGGCGGCAACCAACGGCGCGAGGTTGCCGAAGCGTTTTTCAGTGCAAGCCACCAGCACGGGTGCAAGGATGCCCAGCACGCCCAGGCCGGCCGCCAAGGAGTGCACCGGGCGCAGCGTCACGATCAATGCGTCGCCCAGCGCCCAATCACTCAAGCCCAATTGCGCGGCGTACATGCGCAGGGCGGTGGCAAAATCCGGGGCGCGAAACAGCGTCCAGGCCAGGCACACGAACAGCAGCGTCAAGGCATGGGACAAGGGCCGTTGCAGGCGCGGCATCGTCGAGCGGGCCCATGCCCGGGTCATGCACAGTGCCAGCCCATGGGCGCTGCCCCACAACAGGTAGTTCCAGCTGTCGCCGCCATGCCACAGGCCAGCAATTGCCATGGTCAGGAACAGGTTGCAATAGGTTCGCCACGTCCCCCCACGGTTACCGCCCAATGCAATGTACAAGTAATCGCGTAGCCAGCTGGACAGTGATAAATGCCAGCGCCTCCAGAAGTCCTGGAGGCTGCGGGCAAGGTAGGGGTGGTTGAAGTTTTCTGGAAAGTGAAAGCCCAGCATCAACCCCAGGCCGATGGCCATGGCGCTATAGCCGGCGAAGTCGAAAAACAGTTGCAGCGAGTAAGCCAGGCAGCCGAGCCAAGCATCGGCGAACGTTGGGGCCGGCAACTTGAACGCGACGTCCACAAGCGGCGACAGGGTGTCGGCCACCAGCACTTTCATGCTCATGCCGACCATGAAACGCCGGGCCCCCAGGGCAAAACCCTGGAAGTTGAACGCCCGGCGATGCAACTCGCGGCGTACCCAGTCATAGCGGATGATGGGCCCGGCGATGGAGTGGCCGAACATGGCGATATACGTGGCGAAGTGGATGAAACTGCGTTCGGCAGGCACGGTTCGGCGGTACACGTCCACCAGGTAGGAGATGGCCTGTAGCACAACGAATGACAGCCCTGCCGGCATGATCACGTGTTGCCAGGCCACGGGTAGCAGGCCGTGGGCGGCGAGGGCCTGGTTAAGGCTGGCGGCCAGGATATTGGCGTACTTATACCAACACAGCACGGCGGTGAAAAACACCACCATGGCTTGCAATAGCCGCAGGGGCCGTTTGCCCTGGTCCACCAAGGCCTCGATCAGCATCCCGCTGACCCAGGCCACCAGCGTGAGCAGGACATGCAGCAGCAAGAACAGCGGGCTGAGCCAGGCATAGAACAGCCAACTGCCGACTAGCAGCACCAGGTTGCGGCCCCCCGCCGGGCACAGCGCATAGCAGAACACAAACAGCGGCAGGAACAACGTCAGGAATTCGAGTGAGGCAAACACCATGGTAGGGGTACGATCCGGTCAATGGGCCAAGGTGTCGAGGGTGCGCAGCAACACGGGGCCGTTTGCCCCAGGCAGCAACAGCACGGTATAACGCTCACCGGCCTTGAGCAGGCCCAGGTCCAGCGGCGGGCCTGCGTCCACATCGCCGCAGCGCCCTTGCACGGCCAGGTGCAGCGGGTTGATGGCTCGCCGTTGCAGTTCGCCCGTGGCGAGGGCTGAGAACAGCTCGACATTCAGCCCCGCGGGCCGCAGCCCGGCCCGGGCACAGCCCTTGTCGGCATTGACGAAGGCCACCGAAGCCTTCAGCGCGTTGAAGTCGTCTGGTTGCTCGCGCACCACCATGGGCTCGATGCCTTGTCTGGTCGTGCCCAGGGCGATCACGGTGGCGAACTCCCCGGGGGCCACCTGAATTGAAAGCATCTGGCGCTTGCCGTCGCGCAATAATGTGCCCTTGATCGCCTGGTTGGCCGGCACCGTGAGGTAGTTGGAAACCGGCTGCGTACTGTCCAGGCGCAGCCGGTTGTCGGGGCCGCCTGCGATCAGGTCCAAGGGCGAAGCTTGCGGGTTGATAAAGCGCAAAAATGCCGAATCCTGGCTGGGCCCCGTCGGGTACAAGGCGATGTCGGCTGCCTGGGTGCTGGCAGTGGCGACTGCTAGCAGGGCTATCAGCAAACGGCTCATTGGGCGGCCACCTTATGCACGCTGGACGCTGGCAACTTCGCCAACGCATCAGCGATGGCATTGCCCCAGGCCTGGTAGCCTGCCACGGTAAAGTGCTGGCCATCAGTGGTGACCCACTGGCCGGGTTTGGAAAAGCTCAACGAATCGATGTAGGTGCAAGGCGCCACGTTGGCCGCCAAAAACTGTGACATCAACTGGGTGCGCGCATCGTTTTTCTGGTACATACCACCGGCTTTGCCCCACGCCGGCCCCACCCAGGCGCACCGGGTACCGGTGGCGGCAATGGCCTTGGTCAGGCTAGTCACGCTTTGCCAGGCCCACGCCTTGGGGAATACCGGCTTGTCGTAGGAGGCCATGGTGTCGCCGATCACCAGCACGACCAGGTCGGGCTTGTCGGCGGCGATCAGCGCCTGAATAGGCGCGGTGGTGGCGTCGCGGCCCTTGATCAGCAGCTTGCCGGTGCCGGTGCGTTCGGCGCCGCAGTCTACGGGCTTGGTGATCAGCCAGTCGCCGGCGCTGGCCCCGCAGGCCCCGATCGAATGCACCAGGGCGCCTTGGCGGGTGAGGTTGTCATGCAAGGGTTCGAGCAGGTGATCGGCCAGGCTCATGTGGCTTTCACCCAAGACCAGCAAGGTCAGGCCGGCGAGTACGGAAGAGGGCATGGCAAGCTCCAGGGGGTCAGTTGGCGTAAGGTGAGGCGTAAGGGCTGATCGGCAGGGCAAGGGGCCCGTCGTTCGGTTCGAGCAGGTAGCGCAATGACAACGCACCGCTGACCTGCTGGTAGTCACGGGCGTTGTCCAGGCCCAGGTTGGCGCCCAACACGATGTGGTTGCCCACGCGGTATTCGGCTGCCGCCGCCAGGCTGTAGCCGATGCCGGTCTTGGACTGGCCGCTGTAGGTGAGCCCGGAGCTCGCCTGGCGGGCACTGTCGGTGGGGAAGTAGTCGGCGCCGTCCTGCTCCAAGTGCTGCACGCCCACTGAGCCCTTGACTAGATAACTCAGGCGCCCACTGCGCTGGGCCCAGGTGAGGGGGATGCCCAGGGCAAAAAAGGTTTGCGGGCTAAAGTAGCCGCCGTGGCCGTAGGTGAAGTAATCCTGGTTATTGGCGTAGCTCATGCCGGTCAAACTCAGCCCCAGGGTCAACTGGCGGTCGGTGGCGTTTTGCAGGTAGCCGTACACGCCGCCACCCAGTTCGCGGCGCTGGTTGTTTTCGACATGGTGCCCTACCAATGCGTACCAGGAGGCGTAGCCATAGGCGCCGACATCGCCGTCGTCAAAGTTCAGTTGGCCACGTGCGCCGTTGGCGGTGACGCCGCCCCAGGCCAAGCCCTCGCGTTTGTCGGTGGTACCGGCAAACGCGGTGACGCTGTCGGTGACCGCGCGGCGCGAGACATTGATGCCGTAATGCACGGTGCCTTCGTCGCTGAGCGGTCGCTCGATGCTGATACCGCCCACGGCGGTGCTGTACTCAAACCCCAACGGCGTAATGCCAAGGTCGGTTCTAAGGCCTGTGCCTGGTTGTTTCCAGGCCAGCGCAACGCCGGTGCCCTGAGCTTTTTGCGAGCCCGGCGAGCCACTGTCGGCCGCAGTGCCGAAGCGGGCCAGGGCCTCGCTGTTGGCACTGCCAGCGTTGAGCGAGACTGGCGTTACGCGCAGGGCCACGCGGTCATCGCCTACCGGCAAGTCGATTTCCAGCGGGGCCTGGATGTCGGTCAGCTTGCTCAGGCCCGCTTCGCTGTCGTTGCTGCGGATGCTCAAGCCCTGGCGCACGTAGGCGCTGCGCTCACGCAGCAGGGTGTCGAGCGCCTGTTGGGCGGGGCTGTCGTTATCGAGCAGCGGTGCCGCCGACCTGAACGGGTTGGTTGCCGCTTGACTGAACGGGTTGCTTGTCGGCAGCCCGGTGACGGGGTTGTCTGGGCGGCTGCGCGAATCGTTGTGTTCCAGAGCCACGGCACGGCGCAGCAGGTCAGTGGCCGTGCCATTGTGCCCCAACAGTTGGTACAGGCGAGCGGCTTCGGCCAGGCTAGCAGCCGTGGCACTGTTGATTTTTTGCCAGCGGGCCAAGGCATCCTCGGCAAAGGGCCTGTCCTTGGCTTGTAAGCCGGCATCGGCGGCGGTCAGCAGCAGCGCAGCATTGCCCTGCTGACGTTGCAGCAATGCCTTGTACAGGGCCAGTGCCTTGCTCGTTTCGCCGTGGGCGGAGTACATGCGCGCCAGGGCTGACACGGCGGCGATGTTGTCCGGGTGTTGCGCCAGCACCGGTGCCAACACCTCGTAGGCACCCGCCAGGTCACCGCGGTTGCGTAATTGGTCGGCTTGGGCAATGCGCAACTGTTGCTGCACGTCGTCCAGGCGCTTGCCGCTGGCAGCATTCAGTGGTTGGCCCTGCAGTTGCTGAATGATGCCTTGCACTTGATCGACGTCGCCGCTCGCCAGCAGCATGCTGGCGTATTGCAGCACAAAGTCGGCCGAGGGCGCGGCATGCCCTTGCAACTGCTCGCGCATCAAGGTGTGCGCGCTGGCCGTGTCGCCCACGTTCAGGTAGGCGCCGGCCAGGCTGGCTACGCGGTCGGGGTTGTGAACAACGGTGGGCTGCAGGCGGTCGAGCAGGGTCAATGCCTCGCTGCGCTGGCCGCGATTGGCCAGGTCCAGGGCCTGGCCCACCTGAATGTTGAGGTTGATGTCGGTGGCCAGGGCCTGCATATCGGGGGTGCGCTGGGCTGGTAACACGCGGGCCAGGTTGGCCTGGGCGCTGGTGTAATCGCCAGTCTGCACATTCAGCAGTGCACTGGCGTACAAGGCATCCGGGCTGGCGGGGTGGTTTTTAAGTTGCACGTCGAGCAGTGCCTTGGCCTGTTGCGGTTGGTTCAGGCTCAGGTAAATGCGCGCCAGGGCGAAGCGGGTCCAGACGTTGTCGGGTTCAAGCGTCAGGGCCTGCTGCAGGGCCTGGCGGGCACCTTCGCGGTCGCCGCGCCGCTCTGCCGCCGCGGCCTGTTGGGTTGCGCGCAATGCCAGTTCCTGGTGGTTGGGGCCGTTGGGCGAGGGTGCCTGCGGTTGTACCGTGACAGGCTCCGGTTTTGCCTTGGCCGCCGGCGCATGGGCTTTTGCCGCTTGCTGCAAGCCCTTGTCCAATTGCGCGCGGATTGCTGCGTCGTCCGGGTGGGCCTTCAGGAATGCCTCGAACAGCGGCCGTTGCGCAGGTTCAGGTGGGCCCATCCAGGTTAGCGCCAGGCGCCAGCTTTCGTCGGCATCACCGGCGATATCCACGCGTTGGGTCAGTTGTTGCAAGGCGCGGATTCCCTCGGCGCGGGAGTCTTCGCGGCGCACCTGTTGCTTGGCGTAAAACAACGGCACGATGGAGTCATCAGGCATTTCGCGTATCAGGCGCTCGAAGCCGGCCTTGGCCTCGGGCCAATCGCCGTCGTTGAAGGCCAGGTTGTTGAAGTATTCGCGCGCCAGCAGGCCTTGGGCGGGACGGCCCTGCAACAGCTCGCGATAGAGCGCGGTGGCCTGCCCGCGGGCACCGGCATCCACCAGGCGGCGCGCTTCTTTGAGGCGCTCCTGGCTTTGAGGCTGCGCCAGGCGGATGTCCTGCTCCAATTGCAGCGCAAGCCGCGTGGGCGGTTGCAAGGCTTGCAGCCGTACGAGGCTCTGCCTGGCCTGGTCCGCGTTGCCCTGCTGCACGCCAATCAGGCCCAGGCCATACAGGGCGTCTGGCTGGCGCGGGTCCAGCAACAGCAGCTTGTTCCACACCTCTGTCGCACGTTGCGGGTTGTCGTGCTGTTGCCAGTATTGGCCCTGCTCGATAAGGCGTAGTTGGGCTGACGGTTGCGCAGCGTGGGCGGGGCTGGCCAGCCATGCGCAGACGATGGCCAGGGTTAGGGTTGGGTAGTGCGGGGGCATGCAGTCTCCCAGGAAAGGCTCAGCGTTCCGTCATCCCGGAAGCGATAGTGGTGATCTGCCCAGCCGAGCGCGAACAGGCTCAGCATCAGGTTGTAGTAGCGTGGCGCGTTGCGGCCGGTGACCGGGTTGGCCAGTTCTGCTTGCAGCGCCTGGTCGACACGTCGCCGTTGCAGGTCGGCGAGCCAAGGGTGGCCCAGGGCCTGGAAGTATGGGATCAGGGCAGCGCTGAAGCCGAACGGCCCCTGGCCCTGCGTTGTGCCGGTCGACAGGCTGACTGTTTCCGGCGGCACGCCTTGCGAGGCCGTGGGGGCCAGCATGCCGTCCAAGGTGCGCAACAGCATTGTGGCCTTGGGTTCGGTGGCCGCGCCCAGGCCCAGCCACAGGTACACGCGAATGGCGTCGTAGCTGCCGACATCGCCCTTGATCGGGTCGATGACCCATAGGCCGCCTTGTTCGGAGGTCGCGCGGTAACCCACCCAGTCCGCGGCAAAGCCGTGCAGGCTGCCGTGTTGCAACAGGGTCACGCTGGTGTTGGCCACGGCGTGCCACAAGCGCTCGTCGCTGTCGAGCGCCAACCTGCGCAGCAGCGGCAAAGGCAGATAGCTGGGGTTCAGGCGCCACAAGTGATCTTCCCCGGCAAAGCCTTGGGGGCCGGGCAGCACCATGAGGCCAAGGCCTGGCAGGGTTACCAGCAGTTGCAACATTACGTTGGCCAGCAGCTTGCGGGCATCGTCGCGGTAGCCAGGCTGATGCCATACGCGTGCGGCTTCCAGCAAGGCGTAGGCGAACCACAGGTCGGCATCGCTGGCCGAGTGGGCATCCTGGATTTGCCATTGGCCATCGTTGCCGCGTCCCCACAACCAGCCCGGCAGGTGCATGGCAATGTCGCCGCCGGCCAGGTTTGCGGTCGTCCAGCGCCACAGGGCGTCGAAACGTGGTTGATCGTTGCCCACCAGGGCAAACAGCATGGCATAGGCCTGGCCTTCGGAGGTGCTCTGGTCCGCCGCCATGGCCGACTCCAGCACCCTGCCATCGGCTTGCACGAACTGGCTGGCATAGCGTTGCCAGAGTGGCCAGGCGGGCACCGGGCAGGCAGCGGCAGCCTGGGCCAATGGCAGCAGGGCCAGGGCCAGGCCGCCGATTATCCCTCGTACGCCGGCGCTCATTCGCCCAGGCGCCGCTTGGCCTGCGCTCGCAAAGCCAGGTAAGCGATAGCGGCCAGCAAGCCTACCGCGCTGGTGGTGGCCAGGAGCATCAGCCAGACGTTTTGCGACAGGTGCCATTGCAGCCAACGCCAAGGGCCCAGGCTGCCGATGTAATAGTCCTGCTCAGCCACCAGTGACTCAACGAGCTTGCCCTTGATCACCACCAGACTGCCTTGCAAGGGATGGGCGTCTTCACCGTTGTCCATGAGCGCGTCGGTCACCTCGCCCAGGCCTTGGGGGCGGGCAGCGATCATCAGCACCACGCTGCGCCCGCGCTGCAAGGGCGACTGAAAGCCTGCGAGGTAGGCGCCCTCATCTGCAGCCGTGTAACGCAGGCTGTCGCGGGCTTCGCGCAGGTTGGCCTTGGGGTCTGGGCTCAACCAGTCGCGTACGCGCAGGGGCAGGTCCGACAGTTCGAAATAGCGCTCCTCACCCGCAAGTGCCACTGGCATGAACCGCTGCCACTGTTCCAGCAACGGTTGGTCAACGGCAGTGGCCAGAACCAACAAGTCTTTGTCGCGCAGGCGTGCCAGTGGGTCGGCTTGCACGACGCTGACACCCGTGGCGGGGTAGCCGGTGGACTCGCCGAAACGCCCCAACACCGTGAGGTAGGCGCCAAGCTCAGCGGGGCTGGGGTGCTCGGGTAGCACCACGGCGGTTTCCGACAGGTCGGCCAGGCGCGTGAACGGGAAGCCACTGTCCTTGAATACCCCAAGGTTGGGCATGGCCATGAAGTGTTCGTAATGGCTCAGGTCCAGGGTCGAGTCCGGGTCGATCACCCCGCGCATGTTGTCGATGATGATGTCGCGGCAATCGCCCTGCTTGATGTAGTCGTACATGAAGCGAAATTGCAGGCGCGATTGCAGCGCTACCGCATTGAGCGGCAGCAGCAGATGCGACTCGCGGGCCAGGCTGTCATCGCTTTTCAAGGCGGCCAGCACGCTGTTCGCAGCGCCAAGCTTGTCCACCGAAGGGAGCGCGATCGACTGGATGAAACTGTCATTGAAGCTGATCAGCAAGGACGAGTTGGTGGCCACCGGCTGTGGGGTGTATCGGTATTTGAGGTTCAACGGTGCGCCACTTTCGCGCCAGCTGAACAGATCCGGTGGCAGACGCAGGGGCACGGTGATCTGCCCCGGGTTGTAGCCGGCCACATTGAGTTGGCCAGCCGTGGCCAGTTCGCCAAGGCGTACCGGACGATCAGAGGGTAACCAGTTGGGCGCGTCGTAGGGGCGTCGCGGTTTGAGCGCGTCGACACTGCCAATGGTCACGCTTTGCCCCGATAAGCCCTTGCCACCCAAAGCCAACGCGCTGGCCGCAACCTTGAGCTCGGCGCTATCGCGGCCGGCCACGATCAACAGTTTGCCCAGTGGGTCGCCGGGGTGAGTGAGCAGGCTCAGCGTAGGCCCCTGCGGGGCAGGCAGGCTGAGACCGGCAACGGTCTGCGCCTCACGCCCACTGACGAATATCACCGCGTTACCACTGGCAGGCAGTTGCCCGATTTGCGCGCCAAAGCGTGCGCCCCGGTAACTGGCCAGTGCACCAAACCGTGACGACAAGGTGCCGGCAGCCTCCAGGGTGGCGTTGTCCGGTGCGCTGGCAAACACGAACGGCAGGTTCAGCGGCCGGGCATCGCGACGATCAAAAAATGGCAGCGGCCAGTTCGCCAAGTCATTGGGTTGGGCGATGGGCGTGAGTGTCAGGTCCAGTAGGCTGTCGTTGCTGATGCGTGCCCAGAGGCTGGAGTGCAGCGGGTCTTCGCACTGCATCGTGTAGTGGCCGATGAACTGCAGGCTCAGGCGGTTGAACTCGGTAATCAATTGCGCGGGGATCTGCACGACCTGTCGCTGCGGGGTGCCGGCCTGCGCCTTGGGCAAGGGCAGGGTGGCGGCCACCTGGTCGTTCACCAGCACGTTGATTTGCGACAGGTCGGCCAGCAAGGCCTGGGAATAGCTGTAATCCAGGGTCAACTGGGCAGCGGTCACCAGTTCGTCGGCGCGCACGTCGAAATTGACGCTGTCGGTTGCCTCCACGCCCTTGAGGGTCATCGAGTAGCTTTTGCCCAATGCCTTGAGTGTGCGGCTGTAGTGAACGGTTGCAGCGTCATCGGCCGGTGCATCGGCCAACGCACAGGGACATGCAGCAAAAAACGTGAGGACAGCGAGCAGGCCGCGGGGGGTAAAAGAGTTCAAGGCTGGGGCGTTTCCACGGTAGGTGGCAGGGAGGGCGTGCGGGTGAATAGCGGGCGCAGTCGCAGGTGCACCGCACCCAGACTGCTCAGGAACAAGTCGCCAATGGCGTGCAGGCCGATACCGCTGACGTGGAGCAGCGCGCGCAGGGGGGCATCGACTTGCCCATTGCCCCAGGTCGAGGCCCAGGTATCGGCACGCGAGAAGGTCAGGCGCACTAACTCGCTTTGCAGTGTCAGGGGCAGGTCGTCCAGGCGCAGCCCGGCCATGTCGCCCTCGTGGAAAATGGCCGAGGCGCAAAACAGGCTGGAGGGAGGCTCGCGCAAGATGCACACGTGCACTTTTTCGCCCAGGCCCAGGGTGATGCCAGCGGGCAACTTCACGCCGATGCCGCGCTGGGAGAAGTCCTGGGTATGACAGTCGAAATGGCTGCCATCGGCGCGCAGGATGCGCACCGGCAGGTTGGCCGCAACCCGGGGTTCGGCGCGTACCTGGGACACTTCCTTGGCCACGGCCACGGCGGTGGCCACGATGATGATGTTGTACAGGGTCCACACCAGGTTGATCGCCAGGGTGGTGGAAACAGACGTATCGCTCCACAGCAGCTTGACTGCGCCGAACAGCAGGCCCAGCACGTTCAGCGTCAACAAGATGATGTAGGGGCGGGCCAGTTGCCAGTCGAAGTAATCCTCTTTGATGATGCCGCCTTTGTCGGTCACGTTGAACGTGCCCAGCGAGGGTTTGACCAGTGCCAGCAGCACCGGGCGCAGGATGTACCAGGCCAGCACCGACTCATACACCTCGTTCCAGAATGAGTGGCGGAAGCGCCCCTGAATGCTGGAGTTGGTGAGGTTGGAGTGGGCGATATGCGGCAGTACGTACACGGTCACCATCAGTGCCGAGGCATGGAATATCTGCGCATCGAATATCAGGTAGGCCAGGGGCGCGGTGAGGAACACCAGGCGTGGCAGGCTGTAGAAAAAATGCATCATCGCGTTCAGGTAGCAAACCCGCTGGCCCAGGTTCAGGCCCTTGCCCAACAGGGGATTGTCGGTGCGAAAGATTTGCGCCATTCCACGTGCCCAGCGAATGCGCTGGGCAATGTGCCGCGACAGGTTTTCGGTGGCAAGCCCGGCGGCCTGGGGGATAGCCAGGTACGCGGTGTTGTAGCCGCGGCGGTTGAGCTTGAGGGCGGTGTGGGCATCTTCAGTGACGGTCTCGGTAGCGATGCCGCCCACGTCCAGCAAATGGCTGCGGCGCATCACCGCACATGAGCCACAAAAGAACGTGGCGTTCCACAGGTCGTTGCCGTCTTGCACCAGGCCGTAGAACAACTCGCCTTCGTTAGGCACGGAACGAAAAGTGCCCAGGTTCTTTTCGAAGGGGTCGGGGGAGTAGAAAAAATGCGGCGTTTGCAGCAGCGCCAGGTTGGGGTCCTTGAGAAACCAGCCTAAGGTGATTTGCAGAAACGAGCGCGTGGGGACGTGGTCGGCATCAAAAATGGCGACGTATTCGCTGTGCGTGACTTTCAACGCTTCGTTCAGGTTGCCGGCCTTGGCGTGGCGGTTGTTGTCGCGGGTGATGTAGTTCACCCCGACCTGCCGGCAGAAGGTCTTGAAGGTGTCGCGCCGGCCATCGTCGAGCACATGCACACGCAATTTGCCAACTGGCCAGTCGATGGCTTGCGCCGCCAGCACCACTAATTTGACGATGCTCAGGTCTTCGTTGTACGTGGGGATGAACACGTCCACCGTGGGCCATTGTTGTTGGTCGGCTGGCAGCATTACCGGTTTGCGTTGCAACGGCCAGGCGGTTTGCACGTAACCCAATACCAGCACCATCAGTGCGTACAACTCGGCCAGCACCAGGCCGTAACCGAACACCGCGTCTTCCCACGTCTCAAAGCTCAAGGTGTCGCTCAGGCGCCAGTACAGGTACCGCAACGAGGCGATCAACGACAGGATGATCAGGCTGATGATGGCCAGGCGGCCCTTGTATTTGCGCACCCAAAGGCTCAGGCAAAAACAGAAGCTGGCGAACACCGCCTGGGCCTGCAGGCCCAGCGGGGCGCTGAGGATACCGATCAGGATGACGATGACGATCAGCGTCAAGCCTGCGCGCATCAGCCACTGTGCAGGCCTGGGCCAGCCGCTGATATGCGCCGCCAAGGTGTCCAGGCAGGCCTGAGGGGTAGGGAAGGCGATCATTGCGCGGCGCGCTCGCCCAACAGTTCACGCAGTGTGCCGGCCAAGGTGTTGACGTCGCGGCAGCCGATGCCTTGGGGCATTCGTAGCAGCGGGTCGCGACCGTAAGCCAGTGATTCACGCAGTTGATGGTCCAGGCGCACCGAGCCGATCAAGGCGCTGCCCAGCCGCTGTTCAAACAACATCACCATGTCTTCGCAAAAAGTGCGCGACTCATCGACCTGGTTCAACACATGCCGGGTGCACGGCGCACGTGCGCCCAGCCCTTGGGGCAAGCTGTCGAGCGCGAGGTAGGAAGCACCGTCGGCCAGGCTCACCACCAGCACCATGTCGGCCACCTGGATCGCTTGTAACGTCGCCTCTGAAGCACCCGAGGGGGTGTCTAGGATCACCGTGTCGCGTTCGCCCAAATCCATGCCCGCCAAGTGCCGGCCCAACCAATCGCGGTCCTCCAGCATCTGCTGCTGGAGGGTGCGATATGCCGCCTCGTCGGCCATGCCGTAGCCCAGGCACTCACTGTGGCTGTAGCCGGGCGTACAGTAGGTGTTCCAACTATCGCCGGGCGCAAGCAACTGTGCCAACCCTGGCGCCCGTGGCGGCGTGCCCAGGTGATTGGGCAGAGCGCCTTGCGGGTCCAGGTCAATGGCGAGGGTGCGCGCCCCCGGGTTTTGCAGGGTCTTGGCCAGGCCCGCCGCCAGCGTGGTCTTACCCGTGCCCCCATTGGCCGACACCAGCGCGATGAGGGTGGCAGCCGTTTGGCGGTACCGGCGATCGGCTTTCGTCGAGCGTTGTTGGCTCAGTTCAGTCAGCAGGTCGCGCAGCAATCGAGAAGGGCTGCCGGGTGTCGAGGCAAGAGGCGCGGCGGCCGATTCTATATCCGTTACTTTAGTAGTAGTGCAGTGCGGTACAGGAGTTATTTCCTGATAGTTGCTTGAACTTGCGCCAATCCGTGAAAAGAGTTTCTTGATATCGTCCGACGCTGACATGCATTGTACCGAAAATGAAATAAGCAAGGTGTGCGCTAGGATAATAAAAAGTGAGGTTAATACCGCTGTTATTAATGTGGGATAAGCGTTAGGAGCTGTCAATCATTGTTATAAGTCGTCAGTGTTTTAAGTGTCGTCCAGCTTGCGGCGGTTAGTAATTGCCGTATCTGTTATAAAACGTCATGCGCGCGTTAAGGGAGGCGTCGTATTATGAAGGTGACGAATTAGGTGTGTGCCCGGTGTTTGCATTTTTATGAGAATACACTTAATTATTTTAACGGGAGTGTCTGCGTGGGCGCCTTGAATAACTTAATGCTGGGCCATGTGCTGAGGAAGTTGACCGATGTCTTTGAGGTGATGTTGATTACCTCAAAAAGTACTGCGCCCCAGGCGGCTGCGATCGCGCAAGCCCAGCAGCGCAAAACATCAGCAAAAATGCCTTATTGGTTGCGCTGCTTGCGTTCAAATACGCCGCTGCAGGTGACTCACGTGTTGTTTCAACATATGCATCAGATGCAAAAAATTGACCGCCAGGGGCGGTTCGAGGCGCAGTCGGCGCTGTTCGAACTGCTGGTAGAGGAAGGCATTGCGATGGACATCGTCAGTTACTCGGCATTGCGCCTGGGGCCGGTGGCACTGCCGACGGCTTGTCGCGCCAAGGCCGGCGTGCGCGTATGATTGCGCGCTGATCCACCTTTTGATACGAGGCTCCATTGGATTCCAGGTTGGCAATCGCCCAATACGCTGGCATCACGGTCATGCTCCCTGCAGCGATCGTGATCGGACTGTGGCTGTGGTTCAACGCCTCGCGCCGCGCGGCTTGCCTGTGGGGCACCGTATTGCTCGGCGTTTACGCCGTGGTGGCCACCAGCAAAATCCTCTACAAGGGCTGGGGCGTGGGTATCGACAGCCTGGACATCGCGGTAATCAGCGGCCATGCGATGAATGCCTGCCTGATTTGCACGGTGGGCCTCAGCTTGTTGGCACGCCAATGGCATCCGGCTTTGCGTTGGCCAGCGGCGGTGGTCGGGTTGGTAGCCAGTGTTTGGTTTAGCGTGACCTTCATCGCGCCTGCCGTTCATCCGTTGCCGGAGGCGATTGCCGGCGCTATCGCCGGGTGCGTCGCAGCCCTGGTGTTTTTAGTGCGCCTGGAGCGGTTGGACGCCGAATCGATTCCCATATCGGCCATTGCCATAGGGGTTACGGTGATTATCCTGTGTGCCGGCATACCCAAGGTCACGGCGGAGTCGCTGCTTAACCATTGTGCGATGGCCATCTCGGGGGTCAGTCATGCGTTTGAGCGGGCGGATTGGCCGGGGCGGGCGCAGGTGGCCCGTTATTGATCCGCCGTGAAACTTCTCAAGCGACTGAGTAATTCCTGCGTTTTATCACCGAGCACGCCTACATCCCCCCGGCTGTCCACGCGCAGCACGACCGCCGCCTCGCCCTGTACCCGGTGCACCCAAAAGCGCCATTGTTCGAACA
The DNA here is from genome assembly GCF_023509015.1 of Pseudomonas abieticivorans. NCBI lineage: Bacteria > Pseudomonadati > Pseudomonadota > Gammaproteobacteria > Pseudomonadales > Pseudomonadaceae > Pseudomonas > Pseudomonas abieticivorans. The sequence goes on along the minus strand of NZ_CP094975.1, from coordinate 169,567 downwards.
CCATCCGCAAGCCATGGCGCTCATCGATCTCCAGTGCCTGGGCGGCATAGCGCTCACGCAACCGAGTCAGGCAGGCGTCGGCGTTGGGCAAAGCCTGGAGGATATCGCCGGAACTGGGGAATACACCCATTCGCTCCACCAATGGCAACGTTTCAAAAAGATATTCAAGGGCGTTCATGGTGAGGCCTTCTCAGGTAATGGGGCAGGCCGCCCTGTCGTGAGCGGCCGAAGGTCGGGCTCAGCGACCTTTGAGGTACAGTTGTTCGTAACAAAACTGAGTGGCGTCGATGTAGCCTTCCGCACCGCCGCAATCGAAGCGCAGCCCCTTGAACTTGTAAGCCAATACGCAGCCGCTTTGGGCCTGCTTCATCAGCGCATCGGTGATCTGAATTTCACCGCCCTTGCCGGGCTCGGTGTCGGCAATCAAGTCAAAGATGTCGGGGGTCAAAATATAGCGGCCAATAATGGCCAGGTTTGAGGGTGCAGTTTCAGGGCTGGGCTTTTCGACCATGCTGTTGACGCGATAGATGCCATCGCGAATCTGCTCGCCGGCGATAATCCCATATTTATGGGTCTGGTCGGCGGGGACTTCCTGAATGGCCACGATTGAGCAGCGAAACTGTTTGTACAGTGCGATCATTTGCGCCAATACGCCATCGCCGGCCAAGTTGATACATAAGTCGTCGGCGAGTACCACGGCAAAAGGTTCGTCACCAATTAACGGGCGCCCGCTGAGAATGGCATGGCCTAGCCCCTTCATCTCGACTTGCCGGGTGTAGGAGAACGTACAGGTTTCGATCAATTCCCGCGTGCCGGCCAGGAAGGACTCTTTTTCGGTTCCGCGAATTTGATGCTCCAACTCGTAACTGATATCGAAGTGGTCTTCCAAGGCGCGTTTACCGCGACCTGTAACAATGGCCATGTGTTGCAGGCCTGCGTCTCGTGCCTCTTCAACGGCATACTGGATCAGGGGTTTGTTGACAATCGGCAACATTTCCTTGGGCATGGCTTTTGTCGCCGGTAGAAAACGCGTGCCATAACCGGCGGCGGGGAATAAACACTTGCGAATCATGGGCGTACCTTAAAGTTGAAGCGATGAGCTTTGCGGTGGGCGGGATGTCAATAAGCTTAGTACCTCAGCAACTTTTTACCTTATTAATTGGGTGGCTGACAAATGTAAAAGTGCGCGCAATCCCGGGATGTTAGTAATTGTCCTGCTGCACGGTCATGCGTTAATAACTGTCAGCTAACACGGCCGCGCAGTGCGTACTCTGATTGACGTTATCAGGTTGATGTTGCCGGAGTAAGTTCGTTGATTAATCGGGTTCTAATTGTGTGCATTGGCAATATTTGCCGAAGCCCAATGGCCGAGCAGTTGTTGCGCGAAGCGTTGAGCTCTTCGGCCATTGAAATTCATTCGGCGGGGCTTGCGGCATTGGTCGACGCGCCGATCGAAGCGACGGCGCGCAGTGTCTTGGAAGCTCATGGCCACGCTGCGCCAGAGCACCGTGCCAGGCAGTTTACCCGTCAGGCGGCGAGCGATTGCGAGTTGATCCTGGTGATGGAGCAACACCAGGTAGAGCGCATTTTGAAACTGGCACCAGAGGCCCGAGGCAAGGTGTTCCTACTGGGTAAATGGCAGGGCAATCGGGAAATAAGCGACCCTTACTGTAAAGGCGAGAGCGCGTTCAAACAGGCCTATGCATTGATTGAAGAGGGGGTGCAGGCGTGGATCAAACGGTTGGCCTACCCATAAAGTTAGTTTGGTGATCCTGGTGTTATAAACCGTCAGCCGCGCGCCCAGCATCAGCATTAGCATAGTGTCTGTTCGCCGCGGTATCGGCGGGTTCCCTTGTGGATTTTCAATTCAAGCGCTCCTACTGAAGAAGTTTAGAATGCAACCGATCATGCCGAAGGCCTTGCACAGCGAAAGCGACACTCATGAGTTTGTCGCGTTGGCTGCCAACTTGATTGACAGCAAATGGAAAATTGCCGGCCTAACCTCGGTGTTCATGGCCGTGGCCATCGCCTATTCGGTGTTCACACCGCCTATTTTCAGCGCCAATGCACTGGTGCAGGTGGAACCTAAGAAGGCTGATATTTTTGGCCTGTCCGATATCTCCAGCATGCTCGGTGGCGCCTCGCCAGCGGCCACTGAAATAGAGTTGATCAAGTCCCGCTCGGTGGTCGGCAAGGCGGTCAAAAACCTCAGGCTGAATATCATCGTGCAGCCCCGTTATTTGCCAGGGGTAGGGTATTTCCTGGCTAAGCGCTATGAGTCAGCCAACACCGACCTGGCCCCACCGCGCTTGGGCCTTGAGCGATATAACTGGGGCGGTGAGCGCGCCAGTGTCACGACCCTTGAAGTGCCAGACGCACTGTTGGAAAAAGACCTGACCTTGCGCGCCCTCGACGATCAAGCCTATGAGCTGCTTGATGACGACCAGAACCTCTTATTGCAAGGGCACGTAGGCGTCGAAGCCGATCAGCAGGGTGTGAAGATTCTGGTCCGCACCCTTGAGGCCAATCCGGGTGCCCGGTTCACGGTGCGTAAGGAATACCCCATGACCACCATCCTGCGCTTGCAGGACGACATGGACGTGACTGAAAAAGGCAAGGACTCCGGCATCGTCGCACTGTCTTTGGAAAACCGTGACCCTGAACGTGCCAAACAGATTCTCAATGAAATTGGCAGCCTTTACGTCAAGCAGAATGTCGAGCGCACTTCGGCCGAAGCGGCGGCAAGCCTGGACTTTCTCAAGGAACAATTGCCGTCGGTCAAGCAAGACCTGGAAAAAGCCGAATCAGCGCTCAACGCCTACCAAACCCGCAAAGGCACTGTCGATATCAGCGTCGAAACCAAGGCGGTGCTGGATCGGATCGTGGCACTGGATACGCAAATTTCGCAGTTGCGCCTGGGGCAGTTGGAGATGGACCGCCAGTACACCCACGAGCACCCTGCCTACCAGGCATTGGTCAAGCAAATCAGTCAGCTGAATGGGCAAAAGCAAGCGTTGGCCAAGGGCGTCGAAGCGTTGCCTGAAACCCAGAAAGAACTGATGAGCTTGACGCGGGACGTGAAGGTCAGCAGCGAAATCTACACCCAGTTGCTGAACAAGTCCCAGGAGTTGGACGTGATGCGGGCCGGGGCGGTAGGCAACGTGCGCCTGATCGACAGTGCTGATGCCGACATGACCAAACCGGTGAAGCCCAAGAAGCTGCTGATCATCCTGATCGCCACGTTCCTGGGCGCGTTTATCTCGGTGGCCCTGGTGCTGATTCGCAAGAGCTTGAACCGAGGTGTCGAGTCGGTGGAAGACATCGAGCAATTCGGCTTGCCGGTGTATGCGTCGATCCCCCAGAGCCTGCTGCAGGATGAGCAGAAGCCGGGGCGCTCCAAAAGCCTGGTCGCGGGGGTTACCTCGCGGTTGCTTGCCTTCAGTCACCCCACCGACACCGCGATCGAGGCACTGCGTAGCCTGCGCACCAGCATGCACTTCGCCATGCTGGAATCGCACAACAAGTGCGTGATGATTTCCGGCCCCAGCCCGTCGGTGGGCAAAACGTTCGTCTCGATCAACCTGGCCACGGTGATTGCCCAGGCGGGTAAGCGGGTGTTGCTGGTGGATGGCGACATGCGCAAAGGCTATATCCACGAGGTGTTTGGCAAAGAGGCGCAGAACGGCCTGTCGGACATCCTCGTCAAGCGCTCGCCATTGTCCCAGTGCATTCATGAAACCGAGGTGGCGGGGCTGTTTTTTGTTGCTCGTGGGCAAGTACCGCCAAACCCTTCGGAGCTGCTGATGCACGCTAACTTCGAGGCGTTCATCCGTGCGGTTGATGACGCATTCGACTTCATCATCATCGACACCCCACCGGTACTGGCCGTGACCGATGCGCTGATTATCGGACGCCATTGCGGCACCAATTTGATGGTTGCCCGGTTTGGTTTGAGCCCGGTCAAAGAGATCAGCTATGCCCTCAGGAAGCTGCAGCAGAACGGAGTCGGTGTTGGCGGCCTGATCTTCAACGGTTTGCGCAGGACCGCCACCAATAGCTATGGGTACGGCGGCTATGGGTACGTTTACGACTACAAGTCCCACAGCCACTGATCGCCAGGATACCCATGAAAAAGATACTCGGGACATTAGCGGAGCAGGGCGCCTACACGGGCGGGTTCTTTGTCACCCAGGTGATCGCCGCGCGGGTACTGAGCCTGGCCGACTTTGCCTTGTTCAGCGCGATGTATTCGTCGGTGATCCTGCTGAGCATCATCCACGCCTGCACCACTGCCGATATCCTGCTGATGTTTGGCCGGCGCGGGCAGGCGCTTGAATTGCGCAGCCTGTTGAACATCCTGTACCCCGTGGCGGTGCTGGCAGTGCTTGCCACCGGGTATTTCGCGATCACCACGGGGCGCGAGTTGACGGTCGTGCTGTTGCCGTTTTTCTTCATGGCATTTGTCATGTACTGGACATTGCGCAGCTTGGCCATTCTCAATCGCAAGACCTTTGGCCTGTTGGTGCCACCGGTGTTGCAGGTGGCAGTGCTGTCGACGTTGCTGCTCTACCCCGCCATTGCCTCACTGGACCTGATCGTGGCGCTGATTGCTCTGTGCCTGGGCAGCCCGGCGCTGTATTTCTGGCGACGCTTGGGTCGCGGTGAGCCTTACGCCATCGAACCTCGCGCCTGGATCGGCTTCAGCATCAGTAATAGCGCCGCCCAAGTGGTGCTGTGGGCCATGACCCATGGCGTGGTGATTTTCCTGCTGGCCGGTGGCGACACGGCGGGGTCGGCTTATTTTCGCGTTGTCATGACCCTGATCCTGCCTGCTCAGTACTTCGGCATAGCGCTGTCCAATCATTACCTGCCAAGGCTGATGAAGCTGCGGGGGGGCGATCGCACTGCGTACTACCGCCAGTGCGCACAGTTGGCCGTGCTGGGGGTGGGGGCAAGCGCACTGTATGGCGCGTTGCTGATGCTGGGGGGCGATGCAATACCTCGCTTGATCTTCGGCCAGGCGTTCAGCGGCATCGGCCTGTCGCCACTGGCGATCTTGCCGGTCAGCCTGGCGGTCATCCAGTCCGGGCGGACCATTCTCAAGTCATCGGGGTTCAACCACTACGTACTGCTGGCCATGCTAGTCGGCTTGGCCGGTTTCACCCTGCATTTCATTGACCACCAGCACACGTTGACCACTGGCGCGATGTTACTGGGGGTCAACTTGACGGCAGCCAGCATCGTGTTGGTGGTGCTGGTAACGATCGTGTTGTCCCGTTTTAATTCTGCAGAGGTGCGCGCATGAATATCGTGATTGGAGGGGTGCCTTTCAGCCAGAACCTGGGCGACGGGATCATTTTCGACAACATCAAGAACTTGTACGACGGCACCCAAAAGGCCACGAACATATCGCCGCTGGACATCGCCGGCCGCGACGATTTCGAGACGGGCGCGACCTCATCGGACCTGAAATTCAGGGTGCTCTCAGCCATCCCTTCCATGGGCCGCAAACCCCTGTTGGCGTTGTTTTTTTACTTGAAATACCTGGGGGTGTGGCGCAAATCCTGGCGCTCGAAATTGGCCGAGGCTGATCTGCTGACCTTGGGTGGTGGGCAACTATTTTTGGATGAGGAGCTGAACTTCCCGCTTAAATTGTATTTCCTGTCGCTGACCGCCAAGCAGTTGCCCGCGTTGAAAACGGTGATCGCGTTTGTCGGCGTTTCACCCACCTTGAGCCCCGTGGGCAGGCTGTTGTTTCGCCGGGCACTGAAAAATTTCAACCCACAGTCGATCTCGGTGCGCGACGAAGCGTCCAGGCAGAACTTCATTCGGTTGATCAACCCCCACCTGGCGGTCAAGGTGGTGCCCGACCCCGGGGTCAACTCCAAGCAGTGCTATCGGGTTGAAAGCCTGCCAGGCGATCAGCACAGAAGAATTGGAATTTGCATTTCCAATCCCAAGGGGCTCGATGTGCAGGGTCGCCTGGGCAGGGCGTTCCATGCGCAAACCCGCGATTATTTCGAAAGCCTGGTCAAGTTACTCAATCAGCAGGGTTATCACGTCTCGCTGTTTACCAACGGTGCCAGTGAGGACGAATTACTCAAGGACGAGATCCATGAGGCGTGTGCCGCGTGGGTGGCCGTGTGCGAGCAAAAGCCCAGAACGCCGAGCGACCTGGTCAATACCATCAACCGCTATGACCTGATCGTGGCGCACCGGTTACACGCCAACATTATCGCCTACTCCCTGGGCATTACCTCCATCGGGCTGCGCTGGGACACAAAACTTGAGTCATTTTTCAAATCGATCAACCGCGAGCACCTGTTTATCGACACCGTGCTGCCCACGGCCGTGCAGACCGTTGCCCTGATCGATGAACACCTCGACAGCCGCCTGAGCAGCCGGGGCCCGCGGTTGATTCACCAGTTGATGGACGAAGTCGAAAGTCACTTGGCGTAATGATCAATCATGAATAACCGTCAGGATGTAACGCTGGGGGCACGGCTGTTGTTGTGCCTGTTGTTGATGTCATTTGTATTTGCCATCTATCTGTTCCAAGACGTGCTGTTGCCCAAGTACTTCTTCACCGACGCCGGCACGATCAGCAACTTGATTAATTACGTGGACCTGAGCAGTGCCCAGGCCGACTCGTTCGTCACCACCGCCTGGGTGTTCAGCGCGTTGGGTGAAGAGGGCGCGCAGGTATTCCTGCTCGTCGGGGTCATCTGTGTCGTGGTGCTGATGTCGTTCCGTTCGCGGCGCTACGAGCTGATGGCTTTTACCGTGTTGTACATGTTGCCGTTCACCTTGTTCAACTTGAAGCTGTCGAAAGAGGCGATCGTGATTGTCATGAACTTCAGTTGCTGCCTGGCGTGCCTGTCGGGCCGCAGCAAAGTGTTCAAGGTGGTCTTCATCGCTTCGCTGTATGTGCTGTACGCCTACTTCTTCAGGTTTTACTACGCGTTCATCGCGGCGGGCATGGTGTTCTTGACCTGTTTTTTTTCCGCTCATGGACGTTTGCGCACCGGGCTGCTGTGCCTGGCACTGGTGGCTTGCGTGGTATTGCCAGGGGATGTCTGGACGCAGCTGCAATTGGCTCGGGACACGGTCAATACGAGCAGGGAGGGGCTGGGCGACTCGAAAACCATTTTTTCAAACCTGCTGACGCCCAACGGCGTTATCACCGCCTTGCCCAACTCGCTGTACGGCGCGGTGCGCTTTCTGTTTGCCCCGATTTTTTCGTTCCGGCCCCAGGAGCTTCTGCTGTCCATGGTGCTGTGGAGCGTGATCGTACTCATCGTCAGGAATCGCAACTACAGCCACCCGTTGATGGCCCTGCTGTTTTCCAACTTCCTGATCCAGACCTTTTTCGAGCCGGACCTGGGGTCGTTCCTCAGGCACATGACGGCCTACGCCTTCTGCCTTTATGCGGTGCCCCAGGCGCCAAACACTCACGCTATGGACGGGTCAAGAGCATGAATAGAACGCTGCGGGTATTGAACGTCGCCGAGACGGCCAAAGGGGGTATCGCCAGTTACCTGAATATTCTGGAACACCAGCGTGAGGCCTTGAATTGCGAGTTTTCCTATTTGATACCCGAGGCCCATAAGGCCCAGGTCATGTCCGACCGCGTGATTGCCCATGAGTGCGCGCGAGGCTTGGCAGGGACCCTCTCGCTGGCAATCAAGCTGGTCTGGGCGGTGCGCCAGACACGGCCCGATGTCATCTTTGCGCACAGCACCTTCGCTGGCATCAGCCTGTGCCTGGCGTATCCGTTCCTGGGCAAACACGTCAAGACGCTGTATTGCCCCCATGGCTGGGCGAGCTTTCGCGACAGCTCGGCGCGCGTCAAAAAGGTTATCCAGTTCGTGGAGCGCGGTATGTCGTTTATTCCCAGGCGCACGGTGAATATCTCTCACTACGAGCACCGCAAGACACGTGAACTGGGCTTTTCCAACAAGTGCACCTTGATCGAAAACACCGTGCTGCCGGCCACGTCGGCGGACGTGTTGAGTTGTTTTGATAAAAGCAAAATAAACGTATTGTTCGTCGGCCGCTTCGACCGGCAGAAAGGCTTCGATATCCTGCTCGATGCCATCCGGATGATCAACAAGCGCCCCAATAACCTGTGTTTTCATTTGGTCGGGGATTCGGTATTGGCCGGTGAACCGCCCAAGTTCGTGTTCTCGGGCAATGTGTTCTACCACGGCTGGATCGGGGCCCAGGACATCGACTCCTATTACCTGTCTGCCGACTTTTTGGTGATGCCATCGCGTTGGGAGGGCTTTGGCCTGTGTGCCTTGGAGGCCTTTCGCAACGGCTTGCCGGTGATCGCCAGTAATCGAGGTGCACTCCCGGACGTGGTGGTGTCCGATTACAACGGGCTGGTGTTCGATGGCACGGCCAACGGGCTGTACGCGGTCATCCAGACATTGGATAAATGCCACAAGACGCTTTATGCCGACAACGCGCTGAAGGCCTACAACGAAAAGCACAATGTCATCCGTTTCATCGAACAGTACGTGAAGCTGTTCCGTTCGTTATGAGCGTGCGGCCTAAGGGGAACATCATGTTCAAGCGCGCGTCGCTATTGTTGATAGGGTTGTTCGCATCGATTGCCGCCCAGGCGGCACCCATGTTCAACACAGCGCTGCCGGTGCCATTGGGCGTGCAGATCATGCCCAAGGCGGTGACGGATGATGACCTTGCACGCATCAAGGCGGCGGGGTTCGATTTCGTTCGTTTTGGTGTTCGGCCACCCGTGGCCCTGTTGCAGCCGGGCGTCATTGACTACGATCGTTTGCTCGCACGGATCAATGCCCATGGTTTACAGGCATTGGTGACGTTGTTCGGTGGCAATCAGGTGTGGGGCAACACCGTGGCCGCCGACCCGCAGCCGGCCGAGGCATTTGCGCAATTTGCAGCGACCTTCGTAGGTGCCCATCTTGACCAGGTGCAAGCTTGGGAGTTGTGGAACGAACCGGAGATCAAGACGTTTTTAACCCCGGGCAACGAGGCGGTTTTTTCCAATGCAGTGGCTGCCTTCTGCTCCCAGTTAAAGGCTGCCAACGTTAAGCCCAAGCACTTGATGGGCTTTGGTTTCGCCAGGTTTCCTTACAGTGACAGCCGCTATGCACGCTTTGGCAGCGATATCGAACGTGCGGCGAAACAGGGTTGCATCACCGACATTTCAGTGCACCCCTATCGGCGCACGCCCGAAACCGTGAGCCAGGATTACCAAGTGCTTCGGGCGAACCTGGATGCACATGGGTTGGGCACTATCGGCATCGTCTCCTCGGAGTGGGGCTACGCCAGTTACTTTCCCGTACGTACCCAAGCCATGCAGGCCAACCTGTTGTTGCGCATGTACTTGGCCAACATTGCGGCCGGCGTGAAGGCGGCCAGTGTGTATGCCTGGAAAGACTCCGGTAGCGTAGCGATCAGCCGCGAGCAGAATTTTGGCCTCATGCAGGCCGACGAGGTGTCGAAACCCGCGCTGGCCGATATCCAGGCGGCACTGGCAACGCTCAAGCACTTCACCCTGCAGGGCTACGTGAAGACGGGGAGCCTCAACCAGTTGACCTTGAAAGACGGGCTGCGGCAGTTGGACATCTTCTGGGCGGATCAAGGCCGCATGCCGGTGCGCGCGGCGCTGCGTGGTTATTCGAGTTGCCAGCAATTTGCGCTGGCAGCGGGTGATGAGCGCTCATCGTGTAGCCCTGACAAAGGCGAGTTTGAACTGAACGTCGACACGCGCCCACTGGCGATTTTAACGGTTGCCCCCTGAATATTAAAATCTTCTGAAAATAACATTAAGCCCCGGCAGTCATTATAAAACGTCGGCATTTAATTCAAATGAATATCATCCGGCTCAGTATGATGAGTCTCAGATGGCCTGCTTGTCTGGATCAGGTCGGTTCATGGGGTTCTAATGATCGGGGTATAACGAAAGACCATGGTTTATTCCGTTCAATACTTGAGAGCCTTGGCCGCGCTGTTGGTGGTTGTTGCCCATTCGCTGCACAAAGTCGGACAACTTTCATCGGTGCCCATCGAGGGTTTTACCTTGGGCGATGCCGGGGTGGATTTGTTTTTTATTATTTCTGGCTTTGTGATGTGCCATGTCTCGGCTAATAAATCGATAAGCCCCGTGAACTTCATGAGGGCGCGGCTGGTGCGGATCTTGCCGCTGTATTGGTTGTTGACGTGTGCAGCCTTGGTGGTGTTTCTCATCAACCCGGGCATGGTCAACAGCAGTGGCGGCGTGACGACCCTTGTGCACTCGTTCACCCTGTTCCCGGTGGGCCAGAAATTATTGATACAGAACGGCTGGACACTCAGTTACGAGTTTTGGTTTTACCTGATTTTCGCCTTGGGCTTGCAGGTCCAGGGGGCTGCTCGCTTGGCCATTGTGAGCGTGATCATTGTGGGGCTGGTGGCTTTGGGCATGTGGCTGAAGCCGCTCGCCCCGGCATTGTCTTTCGCCACCCAACCGCTGTTGCTGGAATTCCTGATGGGCTGTGCCGCCTACGGGTTGATCAGGCGCGAGTGGCTGGGGCGACCGGCGTATTTGCTGATTCTGGTGCTTGGGCTTGCGGGCGCGGTGGTGGCGAACAATTGCCCAGGTAGCGCATCGCGCGTGCTGCTGTGGGGGGTGCCGATGATGGCGGTATTTATCGGTTGCGTCGGCTTGGAAGCCTGGTTCAGGCAGTGGGCTGAACATGCTGTGGGGCGCCTGCTCAAAGGCTTGGGAGACGCTTCGTATTCCTTGTACCTGTCGCATCCCTTTGCCATTAGCACGGTGGCCGTGCTGCTGAAAAAGTCAGGGTTGCAACACTACACCTTGCTGAGTGTGATCGCCCTCGTGGTGGCCTCATGGGTGGCCGGCCAACTGTGTTATGTGTTCGTCGAGAAGCCTTTGCTCAAGCGCTTTCGGCACTGGGGGCAACCTCGCCAACAGGATACGCACGCAGCCGTTACCCCTCTGCGGCCATAACACGCTGACAGTTAATAACATTGCCTTGAAGGCGTGTGCGCCGCTGTTTTATCAATGACAGGCTGTCGAAAAAAATCATCATTAAAGGGAGTGAATTATGAAGCGAATAGGCATGGCACTGGCCGTAAGTGCAATGTGGGGTGGCGCTGTGTTTGCCGTGGAGCCGCCACTGACACAACCCAGTGGGCTCATCGGCGATGTGACGCCGGCGGGTTACCTGTCGGTGGCTGGCGCAGTGATTGGCGGCGTCTTGGCGATGTCCAATAGTGGTGGAAGTTCCAACGGTACTACCACGGGTACTACCGGAACGACTGGCACTACCGGGACTGGCAACTAGCCCGGAATAACATCGGTGTAACGGGCCACTCGATCGGCGTTGAGTGGCCCGTCTTTCAAAACACGTCTCTCCTCCATGTAGTGTGCTTATGACCGTTAAATTGTTGTTGGTAATTTCGCTCTCGATGCTGTTGCAAGCCTGCCTGTTTGCGCCAGGCCAGACAATGGACACGGCGGCCATGACTTCGGCGAACGGTGCACAAGGTGTGGACTTCATTGCAATCACGCCCAAGTCGATTGCCATGGATGCCGCTGCTGCCGAACAACATCCGGTACCGGCGCCGTTGCTGGCCTATTCGCCAGACGGTTATCGGATCGGGCCCAACGACGTGCTGTACATCACCGTGTGGGACCACCCCGAGTTGACGGCGCCTTCGGGGCAGCAACAACAAATTGATGCCAACGGCCGGCTGGTGCGCCCGGACGGTACGCTGTTCTATCCATTCCTGGGGCCGGTGCAGGCGGCGGGCAAAACCATTGAAGAGCTGCGCAAGTCGATTGCCGCGGGGTTGGCTCGCTATGTCGATAACCCGCAGGTCGACCTGAGTATCCTGCGCTTCGCCAGCCAGACAGTGGTGGTCTCGGGTGCCGTGCTGAAATCTGGAAAACAGTCATTGACCACCAGCCCGTTGAGCGTGGTGCAAGCGTTGGGTGACGCCGGTATCGACACCCTCAACGCGGACCTGGCCAACCTCACCCTGTTGCGCGACGGGCAGCGCTATACCCTGGACCTCAACACCCTGGGGCAACCTGACAACCAGTTGAACAGTGTCTATCTCAAAGCCGACGACACGCTGTACCTGGCGTACAACGATCTGAAAAAAATCTACGTGATGGGGGAGGTCAACCAGCCCCGTGCGCTGACCTTCAAGACGCGCACGCTGAACTTGTCCGAGGTGTTGGGTACGGTCGGCGGGTTGAATCAAAACACCTCCGATGGCCGCGCGGTGTATGTGATCCGCGGGGTCGATAACCTTCAAACCACGCCGGCCAAGGTCTACCAGCTGGACGTGAAATCGCCCTCGGCCATGGTATTGGCGACCCATTTTCAGGTCCAACCCCAGGACGTGGTCTATGTCGGACCTGCAGACGTTACGCGCTGGAACCGCTTCATCAGCCAACTGGTTCCCTCGGCCTCTATCGTAGGCATAGGTGCTGCTGCTCAAAATAACCTGAGTGAAGCGGCCAGCAGATAAGGCGCACTTTGACCGTGAATATTTATCGAACGGGCGCAGCGCTGCTGCTGGCCCTGGGCCTTGGCGGATGTGACCCGTTGTCCCGGGCATCAGTGGACGACTTGGTCACTGCCATCAAGCCAGCACCCGCGTTGCAACTGAGCCCCTCCCAAATCGCCAGCGTCCCCTACGCCCAGCTCAAACTCACCACCCCCTCCGGCGAAGGCGTGCTCGCCCTTGTGCGCCAACGCGGCGACCTGCAGTTCTGGGTCGCGTCCGGCAAGCAGGTGTTGATGCTGCGCGACGGCCTGGTGGTGCGCAGCGTGGGCCTGGGGGTTGGCGAAGATTTGGATGGGACGCAACTGGCCCCAGGTTCACCCTTCAAGCAAGGCTTGCATCAGGTGGCCGACGGTTACCAGAGCGAGCGCTTGATCGACCTCTACCACGGTTACCGCGTGGGTGTACCGGTGCACAGCCGATTCAGCCGGGGTGGGTTGCAAACCCTGCGCATTCTGGACAAGGACTACGCGGTGTTGCGTTTGGATGAACAGATTGATGCCCCGGCGATCGGCTTGCAGGCCACCAATCACTATTGGGTGGACCCGCAGACGGGGGCCGTGTTGCAAAGTGAACAACACCTCACGCCGACCTTGACCGTGACCATTGTGCAGCTCGCCGCCGCGCGCGAGCCGTTGCTATGAGGCGGCTGGCAGGGGTGTTGGCGGGCCTGGCAATGGGGGCGGCGCAAGCCGGGCAGGTCACGGTGAGCGGGGATGTGCTCTACCCAGGAACCGTGGCCTTGCCGGCGCACGCGCGTTTGCTCGATGCCGTGACGGCCGTGCAGCCCAATGCACAAAGCTATTGGCTGGCCGCAGGTTGGCTGCGGGCGAGCCTGGTGCAAGAGCAGGTTCGTCTCAAGACCGGCGTGCTGTTCGACCTCAAGCTGCTTGAACGCGGCGCGATGCTGGAGGGCCTGACGCAGCGTGCTGCGATCGCGCGGCGTGTGTACCAATGGGTGGCGCAGTTGCCGGTCACGGGTCGCCAGGTCGCGGTGCTGGACCCGGTAGCGTTGGAGGTGGGCTTTGCCCGCAATGATCGGGTCGAAGAGGGCGATCGGTTGGTGTACCCCCGCCGTAGCGGTGTCGTGCAGGTCATGGGCGCGGTCGCGCGGCCTTGCCGCTTGCCCTATCAGCCCCTCCTGCAAGCCCGCGATTACCTGCGCGACTGTCCGGCGTTGGTCGATGCCGACCCCGATGACCTGTGGCTGATCCAGCCCGATGGCCATGTAAGGCGTATCGGCGCCGCAGCGTGGAACCGCGAATCGGCTGCCGTGCTGGCCGATGGCGGCACGCTGTGGGTACCGATCCGCACCGATGACCTTGATGTCCCTGTCCCTGAACTTAATCAGCAGTTGACTGAATTTCTGGCCACGCAACTGGCTGAGGTGGCTCCTTGAATTTACGTTTTGCTGCAGTGTTGTTGCTGCCGTGTGGCCTGGCCCATGCCGACCCGCGTTACACCCAGAATGACTTCGGCGGCGTGGGCTTGCTGCAAACGCCCACGGCGCGCATGGCGCCGGCGGGGGAGTTGAGCGTCAACGCCAACCGTACCGAACCTTACAGCCGCTATAGCCTGTCGATGCAGCCCTTCGAATGGCTGGAGGGGTCGTTTCGCTATACCGCGATCACCAATCGGCCCTATGGCTCCCAGGCCCTGAGCGGCAACCAGAGTTACAAGGACAAGGCCGTGGATTTCAAGGCACGCCTGTGGCAGGAAAGCCGCTGGCTGCCGGACGTCGCCTTGGGCTTTCGGGACATCGGCGGCACGGGGTTGTTCTCCAGTGAATACCTGGTGGCGAACAAGCGCGTTGACGATTTGGACTTCAGCGCGGGTATCGCCTGGGGCTACCTGGGCAACCGTGGCGACTTCGACAACCCCCTGGGGGCGTTGGACGAGCGCTTCAAAACGCGCCCGGCCAGCGAGGGCACCGGCGACGTCAACACCAATGCCTATTTCCGTGGGCGGCCGGCGCTGTTTGGCGGCGTGAGTTATCAAACGCCTTGGCCGGCCTTGAGCCTCAAGCTTGAGTACGAAGGCAACGATTACCAGAACGAACCACTGGACAACGTGATCAAGCAAGACTCGCCCGTCAACATTGGCGCGGTCTACCGGCTGACTGATTCGGTCGACCTGAGTGCCGCCTGGGAGCGGGGTAACACGGCCATGTTCGGCATCACCCTGCACACCAACTTCGCCAGCCGCAAAGCGCCGGCCAAGCGTAACGATCCGCCTTTTGAGAGACGCTCGACAGCGCAGCCTGCCCAGGTCGACTGGGCAGACGTGTCCCGGCGCCTGCATGACAACGCGGGTTACCAGGTGCAGCGTATCAGCCAGCAGGGCGCTGAAGTGCGGGTGTACGGCGAGCAGCAGAAGTACTTCTACCCCGCCAAGGCCGTGGGGCGCGCCAGCCGGATCCTGGACAACAGCACTGCAGCCGACGTGACCTGGTTTACCCTGGTGAACGAACGCTATGGCATGCCCTTGGAAGAAACCAGCGTGCCGCGAGAGGCCTTTACCCAGGTCGCCGGTAACCGCGAGGACCTGGCCACGCTCAAGCGTGGCACCGAGGTCAACGCCTCGATGGCTCATCGCGAAACCACGCTGTACAGCGAGCCGTTGCACCCGTTCGATTACGGCTTTGGCCTGGGCTACAAGCAGAACATCGGCGGCCCCGATGGCCTGCTGTATCAGTTCACTGCCGATGCCACTGCCGAGTATCGCTTTACCCGTTCCACCTGGTGGAGCGGCATGCTCAGCGCCAACCTGTTGAACAATTATGACCAGTTCACCTATGACGCCCCCAGCGGGTTGCCGCGCGTACGCACCGACCTGCGTCAGTACCTGACCACCTCGGACGTGACCTTGCCGACCTTCCAGCTCAACCACGCGGTGCAATTGGATCGCGACGTGTACGCCATGGCCTATGGCGGCTACCTGGAGTCCATGTACGCCGGCGGTGGGGGCGAGGTGTTGTATCGGCCTATGGGGGAAAGCTGGGCCGTGGGTGCAGACCTCAATTATGTGCGTCAGCGCGCGTTCGACCAGGGCTTTGGCCTGCGTGATTATTCCACCGTGACCGGTAATGTCACCGGCTACTTCGACCTGCCCGGCCAGGCCCAGGCGGTGGTCAGTGTCGGTCGCTACCTGGCCCGTGACTGGGGCACCACGCTGGACCTTTCACGGGGGTTCGGCAATGGCGTGCGCTTTGGTGGCTGGGTCACCCTGACCACCGCAACCAAGGCTGAGTATGGCGAAGGCAGTTTCGACAAGGGCATCTACCTGTCGATACCCTTCGACGAGTTGCTGAGTACCTCCACCCAGCGCCGCGCCAACGTGGTGTGGTCGCCGTTGACCCGCGACGGCGGTGCCAAGGTTAACCACGCCTATTCGCTGAAGGCCATGACCGACAGCCGCGACAGCCGCTTGCTTTACGACAATTTCGAGAAGATCACCGAGTAGCGTTGCTGATTGAATGGCCTTTAAAAAAAAGGGGGGCGCTCAACCGAGCGCCCCCTTTTTTGTGACAGCAGTATCAGTAGATGTCTTTGGACAACAAGGTGAACGGCGTCTTGCACAAGATCTTCAGGTCCAGCCACAACGACCAGTTATTGATGTAGTCGAGGTCGATCTCCACACGCTTCTGCATCTTGTCCAATGTCTCGGTCTCGCCGCGGCAGCCATTGATTTGTGCCAGGCCGGTGATGCCCGGCTTGATGCGATGGCGGGCCATGTAGGCGAGGATCTTGTCGGCGTAGAAGTCGTTGTGCGCGACGGCATGCGGGCGCGGGCCCACCAGGGCCATGTGCCCCTGCAACACGTTGAACAATTGCGGGAGTTCATCGAGCGATGTGCGACGTATGAAGCGGCCCACCGGCGTAATGCGCGAATCATGACGGCTGGCCTGCACCACATGGGTGTCATCATGCATGCGCATGGAGCGAAACTTCCAGACCTGGATGATCTTGCCGTTCCAGCCGTGGCGCGCTTGCTTGAACAGAACCGGGCCGGCAGAGGTGAGTTTGATCGCCAGTGCGATCACCATCAAGACCGGGGCGAGCACGATGATGGCCAGCAACGCCACGGCCTTGTCGAGCAGGCTCTTGCTCAACGCAGCCGTGGGTTGGCTGGTGAGCGGGCTTTCGTTGAGGTAGATCGCCGGCAAGCCGTTCACCACGCGTACCGAATGGTTGAGCAGGGTCAGGCTGTTAAGGTCGGGTACCCATACCACGTCGACGTTGGCATCGAGCACGTCCAGGTACAGGGCTTCGATGTTTGCGGCTTCGCTCAGCGGGAGGGTGATGTAAAGGCGGCGAATATCGTGGGCCTTGATCAGTTGCCGCAGTGCTTGCAAAGGCCCCAGTACAGGCGGCAAGGCGATATGCCGGGGCAACGGCTGCCCCGCACTGACCAGCCCCACCAGCGGGCATTGATCCAGCTGGCCCAGGGTGTTGGCCAGGCCAATGGCCAGTTCGCCGGTGCCGACGATCAGGGTCCGGTGCTGGCGCTGCAGGTGCCGGTGGTAACGCCGTGAAAACCACTGCAGCGGCAGGTAGGTCAGGGCCTGGGCGGCATAACCCAGCAACGCCCATTGCACAATGACTTGGCGGGAGAACAATTCATCGGCCTTGCAGAGAAAGCCTATGACTGTCAGTACCGACAAGGTCAGCAACCAGCCCGCCAGCAACCGCGTTAAACCGCTCAGGTAGCTGTCCTGTTTGGCATACACCTGGCATAACGAATAGGCCGGCAGCGAGGCCAGCAGCGTCAGTACCGCGCAGGCACGATAATAGAACGCAACATTATCGGTGTGGTAGTAAGCGAGGCTGAACAGCAGCGTGACGATAATACTTGAGGCAATAACCCATTGGCCCCAGAAGGTTAAACCCTTGAGTGCGTATGGACGGGTTAAACGGTTGTTATTAATCATGATCTATCCCCAGAGAGCATCCGTACAGAGGCCGACAGACAAGTGCCACTTCGGTCATTTCCATTATTGTTATTGGGTGGCGTTTTTCAGTGGCACCTTCGACGCGCGCGCGAATGGGCGAGTCTGGAAGTAGATTAATTTAATCAAAGCAACTTAGTCTGACGAGTTATAACGCACGCCGAGTGAGTCTTTGGCTCGGCGGCAGGACTATTATTGTTAGTATTGGACAGCCGTTGGCGTGTCTCCTGCAGCCGTTACAGTTAGCTTTCGCGAACGATGGGTTGGATCAGGCAATACCCGCGGTTTCGAACTGCCCGAAACAGACGTTCGCCGCAACTGGCACTTCTGAATTTGTCCTGCAGGCGGCTGAGGCACATTTCCAGGCCGCGGTACTGGTCGGGTTCCCGGCCAATACTGCGAATCAGGTCGTCCTTGCTGACGACCCGCTCATCGGCTTGCAACAGGGTCCTGACCAACGCCGACTCTATCCCGGTGAGTACCACCTTGGCATCGTCCTTGACCAGCATTTTACGGTCCCGGCCCAGTTTCCAGGTTTCGTTGCAAGGTTGCGGCTGCAGATGTGCAGCGGCGGGCTTGACGCCGTGTTCGGCGGCGGCCAGCGGTGCCGCAAGCTGAGCCGGCCACTGCACCAGGGGCACATGGGGAGCAGGGGGGGCCAACACCAGGCGCGTGTCAGACTTAAGGATCGGCGGGTCAAGTCGCTCAATATGCTGCGAAAAGCGCGCTACCAATTCACTGGCACTGGTGAAATTCGCCAGGCCTTCTACATAGACGCTGGCGTGCGCGGAGTCGTAGTTATCGTATCGACCGCCCGCCAGTACCGACTCGAGTTCGAGTTGTGTCGTGGCGCTGTGGGTCACAACCACAAAGTACTTTCTAGGGGAAGTCATACCGGTTTCCATCATGTTCTCCTTGAAGGATAGAAGTGCTACAGGGGGTCGGCAGGTGAGTAATAGCTTCCCTGAAAAAAATCAAACGGCAGGGCTCTGGCCAGTAAGTGACTCGCGGTATGTTCCACGTTGTCGGCAATAAACGAGACGTGCGTGCGCTGCTTTAACGAACTCATGCGATCGTAAAGCTGATTGAATTCGTCCGGGTTGGTGTTCAGTTTTAAACTCAAGTCCAGAGATGAGAACGGTATTTTTATATAGTCGAACACGTCCAGTGTGGTCAGGATCTCGAAACTTTCGTGGTGCGGGTTATGATGGTCCAGTGCCAGCTCTATGGCGTGGTCCTTGAGCAGGTACACATGCTTTATGATCTTTTTCTTGTGTTTGAAGCTGGCGTCGGCGGGGGCGAGCGCGTTGGTGCTCACCACCAGCGTCTGGCCATGGTTACGGAGCATTTCACCGCTCTGGATCAATTCTTCAAGAAGTGCCGGGTCGGCGAGGTCGGGTTGTGCAATGCACACGAAGCGCCGGCTGAACGTGCGTTCCAGCGGCTTGACGTGGCCTTTCAGGGCGAAAGCCATCAATTGTGTGTGCATAAGCATTTCACTGTAAATACACGCCAATTTGTTGCTCGACAGGCGCGTGCCGGGGTCTAGGCTGCGGGGTTGCTGCTCCAGCAGAATCCTGATTTCACTGCCCAGTGGGCGGTCGTCACGCTTGAGGATTAACTGTCGACTCAAGTAGAAATCAGTATCGTTGGCGAGTTGGAACCGCTGCGACGCATTCATGCTACGCACCTCCCGGTGGGCCTCTCAGATGGGGGAAATCAGGCCTCTGGCGAGCCGGTAGCCGTAGCCACGAACGCTTTGCAGTGCGTTGATGCCAAAGTGGGTCTTGATCTTGCCGCGCAAGCGACTGATGGACTTCTCCAGCGCGCGAGGGTCGTAGAAGCTGATGTTCAAGCCCATGACCGAGGCGATTTCGTCATGGCTCAAAATAAGGTTTCTGGACTTGGCCAAAGCGTCGAGGACTTTCATTTCGATAAATGAAATATCCAGCTTTTCCTGTGCGCCAAGGATGCGCATGCGCGTGGGATCAAGTAGTAAACAGGGTGTGATAGCAGGCGCCGGGCCATTGATCCATTCGCCCAGTTCGCTTAACTCGCGGTCGCTGGACGCGCTGGTTTTCAAGCAGTGATCAGCCCCGGCCAAGTAGAATTTAATCTTGTTATAAACGCCGCTGCCACTCAATATAATATAAATCGTTGGCGTCATATTGTTGGCGCGTAACGTTTCAATCACGGCCAGGCTTTCGTTAACTGCCTCTGTTCGATCAACTTCGACAAAGATGGACTGGTAGCCGTCGATGTCGCTAGTATCACCCTCCAAGTGCTTGTAGCAGAGTGTGTCGATCAGCGTGTTCTGGTACGCATGGCTAGCAATTAGTTGCTTGAAATCTTCGGCAAGCGCACAGGTGCGACCGACAGCGAGCAGCCTCGTCTGCGCCGACGTTAGCATCATTTGGTTCCCTTCAAACGTCATACTGGTTTAGCTCAAGTTGGTGCTGGCAGGCGGATGTTAATGTACAAGTTCCCGAAAATGTCAGACAATTCATAACATTTCCTTGATTGTTTCCATGAAGATCACCGTGTGCATGGCTCTAGAACCTAACCGGTGAGGCGCTGGCAGCCAAGGTGATAGCTGCGCAGACGGCGGTAATCGGGCACTGATACGTTATATAACTTTAGGTATCCGCATTGTGTAGAGAAGGACAATGCACCGAGGCAATAGCATCCGTCAGGTTTAGCCGCTACGGATAATAGTGGTTATTTCACCCATTACTCAACCGCGTTGACCTTTTATAACATTTCGGTGTATTCGCGCGATGCTGCATTAGTATGGCCGCCGGGTACGCTGTGTTCCATTGTCGAACAATAACAAGCCTTTAAATAATAAGGGCTTTTGGGGGATTCATGCAGGTATGGGACGCCACTCAGGCTGTGCTACTCGGTGTGGTGGAAGGGCTGACGGAGTTCTTGCCCATTTCCAGCACTGGTCATCAGATCATTGTTGCAGACTTGCTCAACTTCAGCGGTGAGCGGGCAATGGCCTTCAACATCATCATTCAGTTGGGGGCGATCTTGGCGGTGGTGTGGGAGTTTCGCCGCAAGGTGCTGGAGGTCATCACCGGCCTGCCCAGCCAAGCCCGCTCACGGCGCTTTGCCGCCAACTTGCTGGTCGGTTTTTTGCCGGCGGTGGTGTTGGGGGTGCTGTTTGCTGACGTGATTCATGAGTACCTGTTCAACCCCATTACCGTCGCGGTGGCGTTGGTCGTGGGCGGGATCATTATGCTGTGGGCCGAACAGCGGGTGCATGTGGTGCGGGTCGATGAGGTCGACGGCATGGGCTGGAAAGACGCCCTGAAGGTGGGTTGCTGCCAGTGCCTGGCAATGATCCCAGGCACCTCGCGGTCAGGCTCGACGATTATCGGTGGCTTGCTGTTTGGCCTGTCGCGCACAGCAGCCACGCAATTCTCGTTCTTTTTGGCGATGCCGACCATGGTGGGCGCGGCGGTGTATTCGGGCTATAAGTATCGGCACCTGTTCGAGGCCGCGGATGTGCCGATCTTCGCCATAGGGCTGGTGACCGCGTTCATCTTTGCGATGATCGCGGTCAAGGCGTTGCTCGCCTTCATTGCCAGCCATAGCTATGCAGTGTTCGCCTGGTACCGCATTGCCTTCGGCTTGCTGATCTTGGCCAGTTGGTGGCTCAACTGGGTGGATTGGACGCAAGTTCAGGGGTGACTCTGCAAAGGCCTGGGCGGGCCAGGCGGCACGCCCTCGGCACTACAGGGCGCGCGCCTTGGGCTTGCTCACCCGCCGCCTGAACACCAGGCTGAGCAAGAACAAAACGGTCTTGAGGTCCAGCAACCTCAGGGCCGCTCGAGCCTCCTCGGGGCGTACCTTGGCCACCATCGGCATGGCGCCGAAGATCTTGCCCTTGAGCACCAGTTCGTCACCGTTACGCTCGATGGTACTCACGGCCATCAGTTCGCTGTTGTCGCTGCCGAATATCTTCATGGTCAGTTCCTTGTCACGCGGTCGAAATCGATGCCCAGGTCATCGAACATCTTGATGGCCGTGCCACGGCCTGCGCCGAATACGCCGCCACCGGGGTGCATGAAGGGGCCCACCAGGTAGAGGTTGTCCAGGCCCGGTACGCTCAGGCGGCCCAGGTCCGGCGTGGGGCGGTGGGCGAAGTTCTGGTAGAAGTAGGGCGCCACGCCGTGCACGTCGCCCTGGACCATGGAGTTGGGTGAACTGCGCTCCAGGTCCAGGGGCGAGCACACCGAGCGGGCGATGATGTTGTCGGGCGTGAGGTTCTTGACGAATTTGCGGTAGGCCTGAAGGCTCAGGTCGCCGAATGTTTCCTTGTACTCGTCCCAACGTGCCGCTCCGCCCTCGGCCAGGTTGTAGGGGGCGAAGGTCATGCCGTGGAACATGCCCTTGCCGGGCGGCACGCGGGTCGGGTCGTTGATGCTCTCATCGCCACCGGCCACCAGCCGGCGTTTCGACACACGACCGCGGCGCAGTTCGTCGAAGTCGTCGAGCATGTCGCTCAGGCGGTCGCTGCTCATCATGGTCAACATGGTGGCCCGGCCCACATCGGCGCCGGCATGGAACTCGGCCTTGTGATGCAAATCGTAGTGGCTGACGAACAGGCTGAACGGCGCCAACGTGGCGCGTTCGGCGCGGGCGATCACGCCGGGGTCCAGGCCGTCGACGAAGCGCTTGATCACGTGGGGGTGCAGCGCGCCGATGACCGCGTCGCGGGCCAGGATGCGCTCGCCATCGGCCAACTCGACGCCCGCGGCACGGCCGTCTGAAACGATCACCTTGCGCACTTCGCTGTCGCAGCGGATCTCGCCGCCATGGTGCTCGATGCAGCGGGCCAGGGCCTCGGACAACTTGCCGCTGCCGCCCACCGGTTGCGACACCCCGTGGGTGTGCATGATGCCGACGAACACGTACACGCCCATGCCGGTGCCCAGCTCATCGGGCATCTGCAGGTTTTCGGCGATCACCCGCAGCAAGTGGATCTTGACCTTGTCGTGTTCGAACAGGTTGTCGATGATGTCCAGGGTGCTGCGTTGCATGGCATCGAACATCTCGCGGCCCTCCAGGCTCTGGTCGAGCATGGCGACCATGGCGCCCATGGGCAGCGGTGGCGAGTAGAAGCCGGAGAGGAACATGGGCAGCAGGCCTGCGGCCTTGGTGGCAAGCCGGCGATAGGTTTCGGCATCGCGGGGCGAGACGCTGGCGATGGACTCGCAGGCCTTGTCCAGGTCGCGGTAGGTGATCAGCGCGCTGCCGTCTTCGAAGACCGTGGCATGGGGCACGTCGGAGTAGTTGTAGGTAAGGCCGAACTGGCTGAACAAGCCCAGTTCGTCCTGGGTGATCATGGGGTTGCCCTGGATCATGATGTGCACGCTTGAGTGCTCGTCATGCCAGAAGCCAGGGGTGTTAAGCTGGCGCGTTGTCACGCCGCCGCCCACGTAGCCCTTGCGCTCCAGCACCAGGACTTTCTTGCCGGCCTTGGCCAGGTAGGCCGCGGCCACCAGGCCGTTGTGCCCGCCGCCGATGGCGACGACATCGTAGTGATTCATGTGGACCTTCCGCGTCTGTTGTTCTTGTTGTCAGCGCTATGCCCGTGGGCATGGCGCTGCTGGGGCGATTCTAGAAGCGGTGAGTGAACACGCGGAAGACGGCACTTTTATGTGGGTCGGTTACTTAAATGTGCGTGCCCCCGGGGGACGCAAGGAGTGGAGCAGAGGATGCACAAGGGTGAAGGCTCGCCGCGCGTGGTCGACAGTGTGCAACGCCAGGCACTGGATGATTTGAAGGCACGGGTACTGCGTGGCGGCAACGACCCCCACGGGCCGGTGCGCGAAACCCTGGCGCGCCTGGGCGACCGTTGGAGCCCGCTGCTGTTGTTGGTATTGCGCCAAGGCACGCTGCGCTTTACCGAGCTCCAGCGCGAAGTCAATGGCATGGCCGATGGCACGCTGTCGCAGCGTATCCTGACCTTGAAATTGAGGGCCCTGGAGCGCGATGGCATGCTCGAACGCGTGGTGATCGCCACCATACCGCCGCAGGTTGAGTACAGCCTCAAGCCATTGGGGTTGGCACTGGTGGCGCAACTTGACGGGCTGCTGGCGTGGCTGGAGCAGCAGGCCCCGGCGATCGAGGTGGCCCGCGCGGCGTATGACGCGCCTAGGCCAACCGCGCCGCCGTTTCGATGATCAAATTGCGCAACCACGCCAACCCTGGGTCGTGCTGCTGATATTTGTTCCACTGCATGGCAATGGTCAATGGCGGCGCCGTCCAGGGCGCCGGCACCACGCTCAGGGGCAGGTACTGGGCCCAGCGCTCGGCCAGGCGGCGGTGCATGGTGGCGATGCGCTGGGTGCCGATCAAAAACGGCGGCACGCTGTTGAAGGTGTTGGTGGTGACCTCCACCCGGCGCTCGAAGCCGAAGCTGCGCACGAACCACTCATCGGCCATGGGCGCGCGGTGCTCGCTGCCCCAGCGCACCAGCACGTGCCCCAGCGCCTTGTAGTCAGCCATCGACAACGGCCCGTTCGCTGCCGGGTGATCCTTGCACAGCACGCACACGTATTCATCGCTGAACAGGGCGGTGGAGGGGTGTTCCTTGAGGATGTTGCTGTCGGGCAGCAGTAGAAAATCCACGTGCCCGCGTTCGATCTCCAGCGCCGCCTCGTCGGTGGGCAGGTATTGCTCGATGGAACACTGCGGCGCTATGGCATTGAGCCTGCGGCTGACGTCTGGCAACAGCACCATGCCGACATAGTCCGAGGCCATCAGGGTGAAGTTGCGGCTAGCCCGTTCAGGCTGGAATTGGCTGCGGTTTTCCAGGGTGGAGCGCATCTGTATCAACAGGTCGCGAATGGGCTGCGCCAGGGTTTCGGCCATGGGCGTGCGCACCATCTTGCGGCCGATCTGCACCAGTAGCTCATCCTCGAAATAGTCGCGCAAGCGTGACAGTGCCGCACTGGTGGCCGGCTGGCTGAGGTGCAGGCGCTCGCCGGCACGGGTGATGTTCTGCTCGGCCAGCAGCACGTCCAGCACCACCAGCAGGTTCAAATCCAAGCCATGGAAACGCATGGTCTTGCTCCGGGTTTTTATGATTGTGGGTGCAAGCAGGTGTCGCCGTTATACCTATCCACGCGCTGGATTGCACCTATCCGAACAAACAATTTCCGGCATACCTTGGGGGTGATTAAGGTGGAGTCCAGTCATACAAAAACAAGATTCATGCACAAGGAACGCTTTGATGAGCGACATCAAGAAAGTCCTGATCGTCGGCGGCGGCATTGGCGGGCTCAGCGCCGCCATTGCCTTGCGCAGAGCCGGGGTGGCGGTCGACATCGTCGAAATCAGCCCCCAGGCCAAGGTGTACCACGTGGGGATCGTGGTGCAGGCCAATTGCATCCGCGCCATGGCGCAACTGGGCATTGCCGATGCGGCCGTGGCCGCCGGTTTTCCTTACAAGGGCCTGCGCATTTGCAACCAGCAGGGTGAGGTCAAGGTTGAACTCAGCGGTGCCCGGCTGGCGGGTGAGCAGTACCCGGCCAACCTCGGCTTGACCCGCCCGGCGCTGCACCAGGTGCTGCTCGATGCGGTGGCCGCCAGCGGCGCCAACATGCGCTTGGGTTTGACCTTCAGTGATATCGAACAAGGCGCCGACCATGTCAGCGTGCAGTTCACCGACGGCAGTCGCGCTGATTACGACCTGTTGGTAGGCGCCGATGGCGTGTACTCGCAAGTGCGCACCACGGTGTTTGGCGAGCAATTCAAACCCCGCTTTACCGGCCAGGGCGTGTGGCGCTACAACCTGCCACGGCCCAAGGATTTGCTCTGGTCGCACATGTTCGAAGGCAAGGCCGGCGGCAAGGCTGGCTACACGCCATTGACCGAAGACAGCCTGTACATCCTCTCGGTATTCGAGGAACCCGGCAACCCGTTCTTTGACCCCGACACTCTGGCCGCCGAGTTCCGCCAGCGCCTGGAAGGCTATGGCGGCCTGGTGCCGGAACTGGCCGCGCAAATCACCGACAACAGCCAGGTGGTGTACCGCCCCTTGGAAGCGCTGCTGATGCCCGCGCCCTGGTACCGCGGCCGGGTGCTGTTGATCGGCGATGCCGCCCACGCCACCACCCCGCACATGGGGCAGGGCGCGGCACAGGCGGTGGAAGACGCCGTGGTGCTGGGTGAACTGTGTGGCGCCGAGCTGAACGTGGGCCAAGTGCTCGACGGCTTCATGCAGCGGCGCTTCGAGCGCTGCAAGTTTATCAACCAAGGCTCGGTGCAGATCGGTGAATGGGAGCAAAACCCCACGCCGGATGCCGACTTTGCCGGGCTGATGAAAAAGATGATCGACGTGGTCGCCCAGCCCCTCTGAAGCAAGGACACGCACATGCAACGCAACCCCCTCAAAGGCTGGCAGGTGGACCGCGACGCCATCGGCTTCATCGGCCACGACCTGCAGCGCCCCGAATGCATCATCGCCCAGCCCGACGGCAGCCTGTGGGCCGCCGACGCCCGTGGCGGGGTGATGCACATTGCCGCCAATGGCGAGCAAACCCTGTTGGCGCCCAAGCAGCCGGCAGGGCAGGCGGCGTCTTTCGAATCGCGCTATGTGCAGTCCCAGGGCGCCTCCTTGCCCAACGGCCTGGCACTGACCGAAAGCGGCGACTTCATCATCTGCAACTGGGGCCTGGACCGCATCGAAAAGCTCGATCGCCAAGGCAATATCCAGGTGCTGTTCGACCAGCTTGATGGCAAGCCCCTGGGCAAGACCAATTTCCCGTTGCGCGATCGCCGCGGCCGCATCTGGTTCACCGTGACCACCACGATGCAGCCCTGGACCGACTCGATCAATTCCGGCGTGCTGGACGGCTACATCGGCGTGATCGATGAGCAGGGCATGCGCATCGTCGCCCAAGGCTTTGGTGGCACCAACGAGATCCGCTTCGACGACCACGAAGAGTGGTTGTACGTGGTGGAGAGCAACGTGCGGCGTATTTCCCGTCTGCGCTTGAACGCCAACGGCACGCTCAGTGACCGCGAAGTGTTTGGCCCGGCAGAGCTTGAAGGTTTCCCCGACGGCTTTGCTTTCGACAGCTTCGGCAACCTGTGGGTGACCCTGGTAATGAGCGACAAGCTGATCGCCCTGACCCCCGATGGCGAAGTGTTGACCCTGCTGGACGACGGCAACCCCCAGGCCACCGCATTGCTTAACCAGCATTACCAGGCCAAGACCCTGACCCCGCAGATCATGCAGGCGGCCCACGGCACGTTGGCGCCGTGGTTGGCCAGCCTGACGTTCGGCGGGGCGGATTTGAAGACCGTGTACCTGGGCAGCTTGCAGGGCACGCGCATCCCGTTTTTCCAGGCTCCGGTGGCGGGCCAGGCGCTGATCCACTGGCGCTGACATCCAATGACAAGACAGGAACCTGCAGATGATTCGCTACTTGAAAAAAGGCAAGCCGGCCGAGCAAAAGGCTGAACTCAACGCTCAGGTGCGCGACACCGTGGAGCAGATCATCCACGCCATCGAGCAGCGTGGCGAGGCCGCCGTGCGTGAGTACTCGGAAAAATTCGACCACTGGAACCCGGCGAGCCTGCGGCTGAGTCAGGCAGAAATTCAGGCCTGCATCGATAGCCTGTCACCCCAGGTCATTGCAGACATCCAGTTCGCCCAGGCGCAAATCCGCCGTTTTGCGCAGATCCAGTTGCTGTCCATGCGCGACGTCGAGGTCCAGACCCTGCCCGGCGTGGTGCTGGGCCACAAGAATATCCCGGTGAACTCGGTGGGCTGCTATATCCCTGGCGGCAAGTACCCGCTGCTGGCCTCGGCGCACATGAGCGTGCTGACCGCCAAGGTGGCAGGCGTGAAACGAGTGATTGCCTGTGCGCCGCCGTTCGAGGGCCGGCCGTCACCGCAAATCATCGCCGCCATGGCCATGGCCGGCGCCGATGAAATCTACGTGATGGGTGGGGTGCAGGGCGTCGCGGCGATGGCCCTGGGCACTGAGAACATCGAGAAAGTCGACATGATCGTCGGCCCGGGCAACGCCTATGTGGCCGAAGCCAAGCGCCAATTATACGGCCGCGTGGGCATTGACCTGTTCGCCGGGCCCACCGAAACCATGGTGATCTGCGACGACACGGTGGACGCCGAACTGGTGGCCGTCGACCTGCTGGGCCAGGCCGAGCACGGCCCCACGTCCCCGGCGTTTTGCGTGACCACCAGCACCCGCATTGCCGAGGCGCTGCCAGCGGCGATCGAGAACGTATTGGCGCGCCTGGACACCGCGCCTATCGCCAGCGTGGCCTGGCGCGATTATGGCGAGATCATCCTGTGTGACAGCGATGAAGAGATGCTCGCCGAGTCCGAGCGCATCTGCTCCGAGCACGTGCAGGTCATGACCCGCGACCCGGACTGGTTCCTGGCACGCATGACCAACTATGGCGGGCTGTTTCTGGGCCACCGTACCAACGTGTCCTACGGCGACAAAGTGATCGGCACCAACCACACCCTGCCGACCATGGGCGCTGGGCGTTACACCGGTGGCTTGTGGGTGGGCAAGTTCATCAAGACCCACACCTACCAGCGGGTGCTCACCGACGAAGCCTGCGTGGCCATCGGTGAAGTCTGTTCGCGGCTGTGTGCGCTGGAGCATTTTTCTGGCCACAAGGAGCAAGCCGACATTCGTGTGCGCCGCTTGAAGAAGGCCTCGTGATGAACCGCCTGGAGGGCAAGGTGGCGGTGGTCACCGGCGCCACCGGCGGCCTGGGCGTGGTGATCTGCCAGGCGTTGGCGCGCAACGGCGCCAGCGTGGTGGCCGGTTACAACCGCTCCAGCGACGCCGCCCATGCACTGGTCGCCGACTTGCCGGCCACCGCCAACGGCCACCTGGCCGTGGCGGCGCCGGTTACCGACAGCGCGGCACTGGGCGACCTGGCTCTTCAGGTTCAGGCCCATTACGGTCGCTGCGACATCCTGGTCAATTGCGCCGGCACCACGCGCTTTGTCGCCCACGCCGACCTCGACGGCCTGGACGACGCGCTGATCGACAGCATCCTGGCCACCAACGTGCGCGGCCCCATTGCCTGCACCCGTGCCTTGGCGCCGCTGCTCAAGGCCAGTGGCAACGGTCTGGTGGTGAACATCAGCTCCATCGCCGCGCGCACCGCCATGGGCAGCAACATCGCCTACTGCGCCAGCAAGGCGGCCGTCGACAACCTGACCCTGTCGCTGGCCCGCGCCCTGGCGCCCCAGGTGCGGGTGGTGTCGGTGGCGCCGGGGCTGGCCGACACCGAGTTCGTCCAGGGCCTGGCCCAGGGCTGGCGAGACGAGCAGGCTGCGCGCACGCCGTTGGGCCGGCTGGCGCTGCCCGAGGAAGTCGCCCAGGCGGTGTTGGCCCTGGCCTGCCACCTGACCTTTACCACCGGCGCCGTCATCCCTGTGGATGGCGGTCGGCCCTTGAGCTGAGGAGAGCGTCGATGTTTGCGATCAAACCCCACCATGGCGGCATCAGCGTGCCCAGCCTGGACGCTGCCATCGCCTGGTACCAGCTGATGTTGGGTTTCGAATTGGAAAGCCGTGCGTACATCGAGCAGATCCCGGCGCACATCGCGTTTATCCGCTGCGGCCAATACCGCATCGAACTGTTTGAGCTGGACCAGGCGCAGCCCTTGCCGGCCGAGCGCCGCGAGCCGCACCTGGACCTCAAGACCCATGGCCACAAGCACCTGTGCTTTGCCGTGCTGGATGCCCCGGCAGCCTTTGCGGCGCTGCGCGACAAGGGCGCCGACATCGTCTTCGAAAACGTTATCGACGGCACGCCCATGGGTTTTTTACGCGACAACAGCGGCAACCTGCTGGAGCTCATTCAATGCCCGGCCCTGTGGCCGGCGCAAGGAGAACACCGATGAAATTGGCAACCTTAAAAGATGGCAGCCGCGATGGCCGCCTGGTGGTGGTCAGCCGCGACCTGAGCCGCGCTGTGCTCGCCAGCGGTATCGCCGCCACGCTGCAGGCGGCCCTGGACGATTGGGCGCGTTGCGAGCCGGCGTTGCAGCAACTGTCTGCCGCGCTCAACGAAGGGCGCGCAGCCCAGGCCTTCGACTTTGAACCGCGTGAGGCCATGGCGCCGCTGCCCAGGGCCTACCAATGGGCCGACGCCTCGGCGTTTCTCAACCACGGCAGCCTGATGGAGCGTGCGTACAATCTGGACATCAAGAAAGACCCCGGCGTGCCTATCATCTACCAGGGTTCGGGGGACGACTTTCTCGGCGCCTGCGACGATTACCCGGTACCGGGCGAGGAGCACCAGATCGATTTCGAGGGGGAGGTGGCCGTGGTCCTCGATGACGTGCCCATGGGCAGCCAGCCGGCTGCCGCGGCGGGCCATATCAAACTGTTGATGTTGCTCAACGACGTCAGCCTGCGTGCGCACCTGTTCAAGGAAGTGAGTATCGGTTTCGGCCCGCTGCGGGCCAAGCCCTGCACCGTATTCGCCCCGGTGGCGGTCACTCCGGATGAACTGGGTGAGGCCTGGCATGAGGGCCGCGTCAAGCTGCCCTTGCACGTACAGTGCAATGGCCAGCGGTTTGGCGAGCCCAATGGCCAGGAGATGGATTTCAGCTTCCCGGAGTTGGTGATGCACCTGGCCCGCACCCGCAACCTGCGCGCCGGCACGGTGCTGGGTTCGGGTACGTTCTCCAACCGCGACTACAACGTCACAGGCTCTGCGTGCCTGGCCGAGCGCCGCGCGGTGCAAGTGATCGAGCAGGGTGAGGCGAGCACGCCGTTCCTAAGCTTTGGCGACCGCCTGCGCTTCGAGATGTTCGGCCTGGACGGGCAGAGCCTGTTCGGCGCCATCGACCATCGTTTCGTCCCCGCGCCTGGATTGGAGAGCTGACATGCACGTACTGATTACCGGCGCCAACGGCTTCGTCGGCGCCACCCTGGTGCGCCGACTGCTGAGCGACCCCGAGGCGCTGACGGGTTGGACGCAACTGACCTTACTGGACCTGGCATTTCACCAGCCGCCGCAGGATGCCCGCGTACGTTGCCTGGCCGGCAGCATCGCCGACACCGCGCTGTTGGCCGATGCGCTGGAAACCCCGGTGGACATCGCCTTGCACCTGGCGAGCATCCCCGGTGGCGCGGCCGAGCGTGATTACGCCCTGGGCCGGCAGGTCAACCTGGACGCCACCCTGGCGCTACTCGAAGGCCTGAAAGCGCAACAGCGCCCGGCGCGCGTGGTGTTCGCCAGTACCATCGCGGTCTATGGCTCGCCCTTGCCCGCCACGGTGGATGACCACACCCCGCTGCACCCGCAACTCAGTTACGCCACCCAGAAGCTGATGGGCGAACTGCTGATCGACGACTTCAGCCGCCGTGGCTGGATCGATGGCATCAGCCTGCGCCTACCGGGTATCGTGGCGCGCCCGCCGCAACCCTCGGGCCTGCTGTCGGCCTACATGAGCGACATGTTCTGGAAGCTGGCCGCGGGCGAGCGCTTCGATTGCCCAGTGTCGCCGCAGGCGCAGGCTTGGTGGATGTCGGCGGCGCGCTGTGTCGACAACCTGTTGCACGCCGCGAAGCTACCTGCCGAGCGCCTGCAGGCGCGCCGCGTGTTT
Organism: Pseudomonas abieticivorans; assembly: GCF_023509015.1. Classification (NCBI taxonomy): domain Bacteria; kingdom Pseudomonadati; phylum Pseudomonadota; class Gammaproteobacteria; order Pseudomonadales; family Pseudomonadaceae; genus Pseudomonas; species Pseudomonas abieticivorans. The sequence goes on along the minus strand of NZ_CP094975.1, from coordinate 138,429 downwards.
GCCCTGCCGGTGCTGCACCTGAGCATGGCACAGTTGATTGACGGGCTGTGCCAGCATTTGGGTGAAGACCGCCGCGCCCTGGTGTTTTACCAGCCCAATGAACAACTGGAAGCGAATTTTGGCCGCTACCCGCCGTTGCAGGCCCAGGCGGCCCAAGCGTTGGGTTTGCGTCATGACGGCGACCTTTCGCAACTGATCGACCGAACACTGCGACAACCGCTGGCGTAAACCTTTGCCCAGAAAAAACAGCGTGCGTTTTACCCCTTAATAATAACAATCCGGAGAGGCCATGAACGCTCCCACCCGCATCACCCAGTCCAAGGCGACCGTTGCCACGTACCTGCTGTTGCTGATCAATTGTCTGTCGCCCATGGCGGCGATTGTCGTCGCGCCCAGCCTGCCGCAAATGCAGGCGCATTTTGCCAGCGTGCCCAACGTCGAGTTTCTGATCCCGGTGGCCCTGACGGTGCCGGGCCTGTTGGTGGCCTTGCTCAGCCCCCTGGTGGGCATCCTCGCCGACCGCTACGGGCGCAAGCAGTTGTTGGTGGCCTCCATCGTGGGCTACGGCATTTTCGGCCTGATGCCGATGTTCCTCGATTCGCTGTACGCGATCATCGTCAGTCGCATTGCCCTGGGCTGCGTGGAGGCGGTGGTGGTGACGGTCAGCACCATGCTGATCGGCGACTACTACAGCGGCGCGCAACGGCAGAAATACCTGGCGCTGCAAACCACCTTCGCCTCGGCCTCGGCCATCCTGTTTTTCATGGTGGGTGGTGCCTTGGGTGAGATCGGTTGGCGCATGCCTTACGTGGTGTACGCAGTGCCCCTGGCCCTGGCGTTGCTGAGCAAGATCATGCTGTGGGAGCCGAAGGCGGCGAGCATGGCCTCGGATGAAGAGCAGGGGCGTGTGAGCGTGACGTTCCGGCCCATGATGTTGCTGGGCATCTGCGTGGTGACCTTCATTGGCGCGGTGATGTTCATGATTTTGCAGATCCAGATGGCCTACCTGCTGGGCGACATCGGCGAGCACTCACCGCAAACCGCAGGCCTTGTCGCTTCGGCCTGCAGCGTGATGATTGTGCTGGGCACCTTGAGCGTGCACATGCTCACCCGCGTGGGCCTGCGTACGCCGCATTGCCTGGCGCTGGCGTTCGGCCTGATCGCTACCAGCTTTTTGCTGATCCCGGCGATGCACACCTGGCAGGGCATCATGCTGGTGGCCCTGGTCAATGGCCTGGGCTGCGGCCTGATGTTGCCCACCCTGGCCATCTGGAACATGCGCGAACTGCCCTGGCAGCGCCGCGGCCTGGGCACCGGCATGTGGTACGGCAGCTATTGCCTGGGCATGTTCTGCAGCCCGATCCTGGTGGTGGCCACCGGCAAGCTCAGCGGTAGCCTGGCCACCACGGTGGGCTGGGCCGGCTGGCTGTGCGTGCCGGTGGTGGTGCTGGCCTTGGCTGCCAGCCTGGTCAAGTACCGGGCGGCGCGCCACCTGCAGGTGATGGGCGTCAACCTCGAAGACGCCTGACTTTTGCTGATCGAACACTCCGGTGCCCTGGCACCGGAGCGGACACCCTCATCCTCGAAAAAACAATAAAAAGAGACTGAACATGACGATTCGAGCGGCGCTTGGCTGTGCACTGATGATCGCGGCGGCAGGCCCCACCCTGGCAGCCGAAACAGGCCCGGTGGCCGATACCATGGCCACTGAATATCCCAACGAGAAGATCGGCCCACGGGTGCTCAACGTCGAGCCCAACATGCCACCGGCCAGTGGCAAGCTGCTGGAGCAGCAAGGCAAATGGCTCAACGACCACGGCATCAGCCCGCACCTGTCGATGACCGAGATCTACTTGCGCAACCCCAGCGTGGGCCTGAACACCGGCAACCATGAAGCGCTGACCATCTTTGCCATCGGCGCCGACTTCAACCTGGACAAGCTGATCGGCTTGCCGGGCGGCACCGTGCACTTTGAGCAACTGTATGTGCCTTGGACCAGCAACCTGACGTACGGCGGCCAGGTGGGCGATGTGATCGCGGGTAAACCGGGCCCCTATATTCCAAGGGTCAGCCACCTGAGCCTATTCACCTACGAACAGAAGTTGATGGACGACACGCTGGCCATCGAAGTGGGCAAAAGCAACGCCGGCAACTACTTCGCACTGCCGCTGTGCAATGTCCCGCTGGGCTGTGTGAATGCGATCCTGCAGGACAGTGCCGGCATCAACCCTCCACCCTATGCCAACTGGGGCGCCCGGGTTGGCTACGACTTCAGCCCCGCCATCCGCGCCCAGGTGGGCGCCTGGCGCAGCAACAATGCCTACCCGTTCACCAACGGCTGGGAGCGTGACGCCGGCGACAGTGGCGGCACCATGAGCACGCTGTACCTGGCCAACCTGGCTTATCGCAGTGACTACCGCATGGAGGCCTACCCGCAGACGTTCGAGGTGCTGGGCTTTCATAACAACGGTCAGCAAACCGACCCCTATTACACGGTAAACGGTACCTCCAAGGTCACCGACGCCAGTGCCGCAGCCGACACCAGCAAGGGCGTGAGTGGCTTCTACCTGGGCGCCAAGAAAACCGTGTGGCGCCAGGACGGCGGCAAAACCAACGACCCCAACCCCACTGCCGTGGCGGCCTACGCCAGCCTGACCCACACCCTGGACGAAGACACCACCAACGGTGTCGGTACCCAGGGCAATGCCGGGCTGATCCTTTCAGCACCGTTTCGCAGCCGGCCGTTCGACAGCTACTCGGTGAACGTCAATTGGGCGCAACTGACCAGCCGCGAGCAGCGCTTCCTGGAAGAGGCCCATGCCGCTTCCGGAGGGGGCAGCTACAACCCGGGGCGTAACGAATACGCCGTGGCCCTGGACGCCAATTTCATCCTCACCGACAGCATCGTCGTCAGCCCGTTCGTGTTGCGCACCTGGGGCGCCAGCAGTTGGCTGAACCCCTACACCGGCGTCAACCCGCACGATGGCTACGCCGCTGGGCTGCTGTTTCACGTGCAGTTTGACGAAATGCTCGGGTTAAACACTCACCATTGATCAAGCGCACCGGCGAGCCTGAGGACCTGTGCGGGGTGCTGGCGTTCCCTGGCCTGGCCAGCGTCGAGCTACATGACCGGCCAGGTATTCAACGTCGATGGGGGCTTTTTGTTCTAACCATCCAGCGCATGGATAGATCCCATGCCGACAAACGATTGGTGGGCATGCGCGGGGGTTCTTACTCTGGCCTGGCAACCGAGCACACAAGGACAACAATAATGCAGCACAACCCAATTTCAGAGGAGGCCTGACATGGCAATCGTCGGCATCGACACCCTGTTGTATGGCGTCGAAGACCTGGCCACGGCCTCGCGCTTCTTCGACGATTTCGGCCTGGTACGCTTGAGCGCCAACGCCGAAGAAACCCTTTACCGACTGGATGAAGGCTCGACCATCATCGTGCGCGGTATCCAGCACCCCAGCATCCCGGCTTCGCGCTACGAAGGGTGTGGCGTGAAGGAAACCATTTGGGGCGTGGACAACGCCGATAGCCTGTCGCGCTTGGTGGCGGACCTTGCCAGCGACCGCGACGTGCGCCTGGGCGACGACGGGGCCTGGCATTTTCACAGTGACTGCGGCCAGGCCCTGGGCTTGCGCGTGTTCAGCCGCAAGAAGGTCACCTACGCGCCAGACCCGATCAATGCTTCGGGCAACGTCAACCGCCTCAACCAGCACCGCAAGTGGCGCACCCGCGCGCGGCCCAAAACCATCAATCACGTGGTTTTTGCCGTGGATGACTATTGGCAGAGCTTCGCGTTCTTTCGCGACCGCCTGAACTTTCGCCTGTCTGACCACCAGAAGGGCGTGGGCACTTACCTGCGCGCCGACGGCGCCCATGAGCACCACAACACCTTTTTGCTCAACAACCAGGCGCCGGGGGCTGGCGGCGTGCCGCGCTTCCATCACACCTGCTTTGGCGTCGAGGATTTCGACGAGGTGATGGTGGGCTCCAACTACATGACCAAACGCGGCTGGCAGCACGGGTTCCTGGGCACGGGGCGGCACCGCATCGCCTCGGCCATTTTCTGCTACTTCAACTCGCCCACCGGCGGTGAGGCCGAATACGGCGCCGATACCGACTACCTGGACGACAACTGGGTACCGCGCGAGTGGGAGTTTCGATTTGGCACGGCGCAGTGGATGGGCAACCCGCCCGCATTCATGCAGGACGACATCCCTTGGGACGTGACCTTTTACCAAGGCGAACATCCGGCCGTGCGCCGCTGAATTTCATAAGGATTGATCCATGAGCATGTTCCAGTATTTCGAAACCAACTACGTATGGAGCCTGGCGGTGGCTGCGGCCATCGAGATGGGCGGCAAGATCGGCGAGATCGAGAGCATGTGCAGGCCCCTGCTGGCGGTGGCCAGGCAAGGTGACGACGAAGGCACCCAGGCGTTCCTGGCGGCGTGGGAGGCGGGCGGTGACAACCTGGTGGCCCTGGCCGAAGAAGACCAGGCTGCGGGTCGGCTGCTCAGCGCCGGTGACAAACTCAACCGCGCCGCGGTGTATTTCATCACCGCCGAACGCATGCAGGCCCACGGCTACGCGCCGCGCAAGGCGCTGTATGCCAAGTTTCTGCGCACCTTTGCCGAAGGCGTGAAACTGTCGGGCGAGAACACCCAGCGCTTTGAAATCCCCTACGCGGGTGCCCATATCGCCGGCCTTTTTACCCCGGCTGACGGCGTCGTTGGCCCCGCCCCATGCCTGGTCATCGTCAACGGCCTGGACAGCACCAAAGAGATGGTCCACCGCGCCGGTATGTTCCCGCAGCTGTTGGCCAAGCGCGGTATTGCCAGCCTGTTCATCGACCAGCCCGGCACCGGCGAGGCCCTGCGCCTGCACGGCATGACGGCGGTGGCCAATACCGAGCAATGGGCCACGCCGCTGGTGGACTACCTGCACACCCGTGCCGAGATCGACCCGCAGCGCATTGGTTTGCTGGGCGTGTCCTTGGGCGGTTATTACTGCCCGCGCGCCGTGGCCTTCGAACCGCGTTTCGCCTTGGGCGTGGTGTGGGGCGCTAACCACAACTGGGGCGAAATGCAGAAACGCCGCCTGGCCCGCGAAGGCGAGCGCCCGGTACCGCATTACTGGGAGCACGTGCGTTGGGTGTGGGGGGCCAGTGACATGGAAGCGTTCATGGCCTTGGCCGAGCAGGTTCATCTCAATGGCGTGATGGAACGTATCAAAGTGCCGTTTTTGGTGGCCCACGGCGAGGCCGATCGGCAGATACCGCTGGAGTATGCCCATCAGTCGTTTGACCAGCTTACTAACAGCCCAGATCGGGAGTTGAAGGTGTTTACCCAGCGTGAAGGGGGTGTTCACCACAGCAGCCTGGACAATACGGCGAACGCGGGGGCGTGGATTGCCGATTGGGTGGCACAGCGGTTGGGATAAGGGGGAGGCTACCTTCACCCCGGCTCTTTCCCACCGGGCGAGGGCTGGGGGGCTGTTCCACTACGGCCTAAATGTATCAACACATGTCTATTTATATTCATAAAAGAATTATAAACTTAAGTTTATCAAGTTGTTTCGATACATGCGTAACATGCTGTTACACGTAACTAGCCTGTCTCACGTTTTTTTCACATCTCCATCACTTCTTGCTGATTTTTCTTTCATAAAATAGTGCCCATCGGTTACTGGAGAAAGATCATGAGCGAACCCATCAAACTCAAGTTTTCGGAAAAGTACGACGAGCAGCATGCTCAGCGTTACTTCCATAAACATCAGAAGGAATTTTCCCGGCGCATGTCCCATCGGCGTGACGAGCAGGTGGCGCGCAAGGCGCTGGCGCTGGCCGGGGAGCCGGGTTTGGTGCTGGATTTGCCCTGTGGGGCGGGGCGTTTCTGGCCGCTGCTGGCCGAGAAGCAAAACCGGGTCATTATTGGTGCAGACAACTCCGCCGATATGGTCGCCACCGCGTGCAAGTTCCAGTCGGCCGATATCGTCAAGCGGGTCAAGCCGGTCGTAACTTCGGCCTTTGATATTGAATTGCCAGATGAGTCAGTTGACAGCATCTTTTGCATGCGCCTGTTGCACCATATTGGTGATTCTGCACATCGGGTGTCGTTGTTGAAGGAGTTTCACCGGGTAACCCGCGATACCGCGATTATCTCGCTGTGGGTGGACGGTAACTTCAAGTCCTGGAAACGCGCCCGTGAAGAAGCCAAGCGCAAGCGCGGCCCGGACGGTTACCAGAACCGTTTCGTGATCCCGCGTGCGACCATCGAGGCAGAATTCGTGCAGGCGGGGTTCCGGGTGCAGGAGCACGTTGATTTCATACCGATGTACGCGATGTGGCGGGTTTACGTGCTGCGCAAGGTATAGCGCTGCGGCTAAATCTCAGAAATTCGGCACCCCGGCTGGACCTTTTGCCAACATGCGCAATCATTAGTGCACGTCTAAGTAAAAGGAAGGTGCACATGTTCATTCGGTCCCTGACCCTCGCCACGCTGTTTGCCATCACGGGCACCGCCCTGGCGGCCGACAGCGACAGCCCCTTGGCCAAGGATCGCGGGCAATCGCGCCCGTTGATCGTCATCGCCCCCAGTAGCGTGGATCCCACCCTGGTGGGCCTCAAGAAAGCCCTGGACGAGCCCGCCAACCACCAGGCCTTCGTGCAGCGCAACATGGTGCTCTACACCGTGGTCAACACCATTGGCCAACGTGACGGCAAGGACTTGAACCCCCAAGACACCATGGCGTTGATCCGCGAGCTCAAGTTGGGCGCCAGCAGCGGCACCAAGATCATTCTGGTGGGCAAGGACGGCGAGAAGAAGCTGGAGAAATCCGGGGCCATCGAGCCCCAGGAGATTTTCAGCACCATCGACCAGATGCCGATGGCTGAAAAGGAGGCCGCGGCGGCGGCGCCTGCTGCATCTGCGCCGGAGCCCAAGGCCAGCGGCAAGGCGGCCAAAAATGCCAAGCCGGCCAAACCTGCGGCAGCGCCCCAGCCGCTGGACGACTGAGGGCGATCAATGAGGGCCGGGCAATGCCTGGCCTTTGGGCCACAGCAACCAGATCTGCCCCGATTGCTTCATGTTGCCCGCCAACTCGCCTGCGGCATCACCGGTGCCCCAGAACAGATCCGCGCGCACCTCGCCAGCGATGGCGCCGCCGGTGTCTTGCGCAGCCACCGGGCGGTTGATCGGGGTGCCGTCCGGGCGCGTGGTTGAAAGCCACAGCAGGCTGCCCAGCGGGATCACCTTGCGGTCGATGGCCACGCTGTAGCCGGTGGTCAGCGGCACGTTCAGCGAGCCGCGTGGGCCCTCGTTGCTGTCCGGGCGGGTGCTGAAGAACACGTAGCTGGGGTTGCTGGCCAAGAGCTCCGGCACGCGCTGCGGGTTGGCCGTGGCCCAGTCGCGGATGCGGCCCATCGATACTTCCTCTTTCTTGAGCAAGCCTTGCTCCACCAGCCAGCGGCCCACCGGCTTGTAGGGGTAGCCGTTCTGGTCGGCGTAACCGATGCGCATCTGCCGGCCGCTGTCCAGCTGGATGCGGCCCGAGCCCTGGATTTGCAAGAATTGCAGGTCCATTGGGTCGCGCAGCCAGGCCAGCACCGGCGCGTTCACGCCTTTTGTCTGGATGGCGGCCGAGTCGTCATAGGGGCGCAGCACATGCCCATCCAGACGGCCGCGCAGGCGCTTGCCCTTGAGTTCCGGGTACACGCTGTCCAGCGCCACGATGATCAGGTCGTCCGGTACGCCCAGCACTGGCACCGGGTGCTCGGCGTCCTGGGTCAGGCTGCCGGGGTACACCGGTTCGTAATACCCGGTGATCAGGCCCTTGTCACCCTTGTCGGCCGAACGCAGGCCATATACCTGCAGGGTGTTCTTGAGGAAATCGCGAACCTGCGCAGGGGTGGCCGGCAATGCCGGCGCCTGGGCACAGGTGGGGCCCCAGGTGGCGTCGTTGGCCAGGCGCTTGCACGCCGAATACCAGGCGCCGTAACCGGCCAGCAGGTCATCGTCGCTGGTGGCGGGCAGGGCGTCCCAGTTCACCGCGGTGTAGGTGGGCACCGCAGGGGCGGCAGCCTTGTGGCTGCCAAAGTCGCAACCGGCGAGCAGGGCAAACAGCGGCGCCGCGCACAGCAGCAGGCGGCGCCAGGGAAAGTGGAGGTCAGTCACGCGCAGGTTCCAGGTCATCACAACAAGGTCGCCAGCTTGGTCAAAGCTGGCGCCTGCGTCAATGCGAGGGGGTTATCTATTCGCCACGAATGTATTGCTCAAGTTGTTGGATCAGGTTGCCTTGTTCGGCAATCGCCTCCTTGACCAGGTCACCGATCGACAGCAGGCCGATCAACAGGCCATGCTCTACCACCGGCAAGTGCCGCAGGTGGCTGTCGGTCATGATGTTCATGCAGTGGTCGATGCTTTTGTGCGGGTCCACCGAGATCACCGGCGAACTCATGATGGCGCTGACCGGCGTACCCACCGATGAGCGGCCCAGCAGTACCACTTTGCGCGCATAGTCGCGCTCGCTGAAAATGCCCACCACTTTGCCGCCTTCGACCACCGGCAAGGCGCCGACGTTCTTATCGGCCATCACCTTCAGGGCTTGCAGCACCATCTCGTCCGGCGCCACGGTGTGCACTTGCTGATGCTGCAGGGCCTTGAGTTTCAACAGTTGTGCCACGGTCTTCATGGGGATTGCTCCAGTGCGTGCTCTTGTTCCTACAGCATCGTAGACGCAAGGCAACTGAGCAAGGCTAAAAGCGCCATGGAGGTGATTGAAAGCGTCAATGGAGTGAAATGGGCTATTGCCTGAGTGGCAGGCCTCACCGGGATGCCCGGGGAGGCGACTCGACAGGGTAATCAACGCACCAGGCAGGGCTTCTTGTTGTCAAACTGCCAGCCCGGGATGAGGAACTGCATGGCCACGCTGTCATCCCGCGCGCCCAGGCCCATGCCCTTGTACAACTCGTGGGCCTTGGCCACGGCGTCCATGTCGATGTCCACGCCCAGGCCCGGTTTGGCGGGTACTTTCACGTAGCCGCCTTGGATTTGCAGCGGGGCCTTGGTCAAGCGCTGGCCGTCCTGCCAGATCCAGTGGGTGTCGATGGCCGTGATCTCGCCCGGTGCGGCCGCGGCCACCTGGGTGAACATGGCCAGGGAGATGTCGAAGTGGTTGTTGGAGTGCGAGCCCCAGGTCAGGCCCCATTCGTGGCACATCTGCGCCACGCGCACCGAGCCCTGCATGGTCCAGAAGTGCGGGTCGGCCAGCGGGATGTCCACCGATTGCAGTTGGATGGCGTGGCCCATTTCGCGCCAGTCGGTGGCGATCATGTTGGTGGCAGTCGGCAGGCCGGTGGCGCGGCGAAACTCGGCCATCACCTCGCGGCCCGAGTAGCCGTTTTCCGCACCGCACGGGTCTTCGGCGTAGGCCAGCACCTTGTGCTGGTCACGGCACAGGGCGATGGCCTGTTTCAGTGACCAGGCGCCATTGGGGTCCAGGGTGATGCGCGCGTCAGGGAAGCGCTCGGCCAAGGCTGTGACCGCCTCGATCTCGTCTTCGCCGCGGAGCACGCCGCCTTTCAATTTGAAGTCATTGAAACCGTACTTGGCCTTGGCCGCTTCAGCCAGGCGCACTATGGCCTGCGGCGTCATGGCTTTTTCGTGACGCAGGCGGCTCCAGTCGTCGGCCGCCTCAGGCTCGCTGCGGTAGGCAAGGTCGGTGTCGTTGCGGTCACCGATGTAAAACAGGTAGCCGAGCATTTTCACCGCGTCGCGCTGCTGGCCTTCACCCAGTAGGGCGGCCACCGGCACTTCCAGAAACTGGCCCAGCAGGTCGAGCAGGGCGGCTTCCATGGCGGTCACGGCGTGGATGGTGATGCGCAGGTCGAAGGTTTGCAGGCCGCGGCCGCCCGCGTCACGGGCGGCGAACGTGCTGCGCATCTGGTTGAGGATGCGCTGGTACTGGCCAATGGGCTGGCCCACCACCAGGCTGCGGGCGTCTTCCAGGGTTTCGCGGATGCGCTCGCCGCCGGGCACTTCACCCACGCCGGTGTTGCCGGCGCTGTCCTTGAGAATGACGATGTTGCGGGTGAAAAAGGGCCCGTGGGCGCCGCTGAGGTTAAGCAACATGCTGTCGTGGCCGGCGACCGGGATCACTTGCAGGCTGGTGACGATGGGGGCAGAAGTGGTCATTTTATTGTCCTTGTTCACGAGTATTCAGTGCGACTTGCCGAGCACGGCGTGCGATGGCGCGATAGGGGTATTGGGTGCCGCAGGCTTGGGCTGGGTCTTGGCGAAAAACACCAGGATCGCAGCCAGCACCGAGGTGCCGGCCAGGCCATACAGGCCGCCCTGAATGGAGCCCGTGCTCTGCTCCAGAAAGCCGAAAGTGGCCGGGGCGACAAAACCGCCCAGGTTGCCGATGGAATTGACCAGGGCGATCACCGCCGCGGCGATGCGCACGTCCAGGTAGCCTTGGGGGATGGGCCAGAACAGCGACGAGGCCGACTTGAAGCCAATGGCTGCGAAGCACACCGCCACGAAGGCGAAGACGGGCCCGCCGGTGGTGGACAGGAACATGCCCGCCGCCGCGATCAACAGCGCCGTGGCCACCCAGGCCTGCTGGAACTTGAACTTGCCCGACAACGAGGCGAAACCGTACATGGCAACGATCGAAATAAACCATGGGATGGAGTTGAAGAAGCCCACTTGTATGTCGCTCAAGTCGCCCATCTTTTTGATGATGCTCGGCAGCCAGAAAGTGGCGGCGTAAATGGTCAGCTGGATGCAAAAGTACAGGCCGCAAAACAGCAGGATCTGGCCGTCCTTGAGCAGTTTGCCAAGGGTCGGCTTGACCGTGCTCAAGGCTTCACGTTCGCGTTGTTCCTGGTCGATGGCACCTACCAGGGCATCTTGCTCTTCACGGCTCAGCCAGGTGGCGTCGTGGGGCTTGGAGTCCAGCCAAAACCACACGAAAAAGCCCAGTAGCACCGAGACCAGGCCTTCGATGGCGAACATCCACTGCCAGCCGTGCAGGCCCAGGCCTTCGATTTGCAACAGCGCGCCCGACAGGGGCCCGGAAATCAACGAGGCCACGGCCGAGCCGCTGAGGAAGATGGCAATCGCCTTGCCGCGCTCGGCACTGGGCAGCCAGCGGGTAAAGTAGTAGATCACCCCGGGGAAAAAACCGGCTTCTGCCACGCCCAGCAACACTCGCAGGACATAGAAGTGGGTCTCGGTTTGAATGAACGCCATCAGCGTGGCGACGATGCCCCAGGTAAGCATGATGCGGGTCAGCCAGATTCGCGCACCCACCTTTTGCAGCAGGATGTTGGACGGCACCTCGAACAGCGCGTAGCCGATGAAGAACAGCCCGGCGCCCAGGCCGTAGGCGGCCGCGCCGATGCCCAGGTCATGCTCCAGGTGCGTGCGCACGAAGCCGATGTTGACCCGGTCGATGTAGTTGACGATGAACATGATGACGAACAGCGGGAGCACGTGGCGCTTCACTTTCGCCACGGCGCGGATCAGGACCGGGTCGCTGGGTGCGATGGCAGACGGACTGCTGGATGGATTCAATTCAACTCTCCCACTGATTGTTTTTATGCGGGTTGGCGAGTGACGCGGGTGATGGCGGCACTGGCGTTGACAGTCATCATACAACCTGTTTTTTCCAGCTGTAAATGGGGTTTATCAATTAATTTAGAGTTTAGATCGTAGTTGTCATACAAGCTGTGGTGTGCGCGGGAATGCACGCAGAGTGGTAAGCTTGCCGCAGCCTTTTTGTGTGGATGGCACAGCATGCACGATCAAACCGCCGCGCCCCTGCGCAAGCGTTCCAACAGCCTGGCCCATGACCTGGTGCAGGTACTGACGCAAAACATCGAACTGGGCCAGCTTGCACCCGGCCAAAAGCTGCCTTCGGAAACCACCCTGGTGCGCGAGCATGGCGTCAGCCGCACGGTGGTGCGCGAGGCATTGTCCAAACTGCAAGCCTCCGGTTGGGTGGAAACCCGTCACGGCATTGGCACCTTTGTGCTTGCGCGTGAATCGCAGCTGGGTTTGCGCCTGACGGTCGACACCGCCGCCAACGTGCGCCGCGTGCTGGAGTTGCGCATGGGCCTGGAAGTGCAGGCGGTGGCGCTGGCAGCGGTGCGCCGCAGCGACAGCCAACTGGCCCACATGCGCCAGGCGCTGGACGATTACCAGGCGTCCCTGGCCAATAACGACAGTTGCGTTGAGGAGGACAAGCGCTTCCACCAACTGATCGCCGAGGCCACCGGCAACAGTTATTTCACCGAAATCATGCAGCACCTGGGCAATGCGATGATCCCGCGCACCCAGGTCAAGGGCGATGAGCGCGGCGGCGCCGACTTCGCCCACCTGGGTTACTTGGCCAATCTGGAGCACGAGGCCATCCTCAATGCCATCGGCAAGCAAGACCCGGACGCCGCGCGGGCGGCGATGGTGCTGCACCTGACCAACAGCCGCGACCGGTTTTCGGGAAACTGACAGCTCGTTAGGTTTCATGGTTATGAACGTTCCCCCACCCTGTGGGGCGGATTTATCTGCGAAGGTCCCCCCCCCGGTGCTCCTGACACACCTAGGCGACCTTTTCGCGGATAAATCCGCTCCTACAAGGCGAATGGGCCGAGAATGCAGAGGGCGTTGATGGGTTTCAGTTGTCCCCCCTAGTAGCAGGGTGCCACAATCGCCGTTTGACTCTGTATTCCACCCTCAGGCGGCTCACATGGACTCCGGTGCACCTCGGCAGGACCAGGATTTTTCAATCGCGGGGCAGGTGCGCACCGACCAACTGCATCAACTGTTTCGCCAGTCGGTATCGGCGGTGTTGGGCAGTTACCTGGCGGCGGTCATGCTCAGTTGGCTGTGCTGGGAGCGTCTGGACCCAGACGTGGTGGTGACCTGGATCGGCCTGTTGACGGCCTCGACCTTGCTGCGTGTGTCGATGTTCGTCGCTTATTTTCGCAGCCCCGAGGCAGAGCGCACGCCGCATCGCTGGGAATGGCGATACTGGGCCACGCTGGCCCTGTCCGCTGCTATCTGGGGTGTCGGCGCGCTGGCAGTGATGCCGCCCGATGACCTGTTGGCCCAGGCACTGGTGATGCTGTTCACCGTCGGCATGTCGGTCAGCGCCGTCAGTTGCTATTCGGCCTACCGGCACATGACGTTGGTGTCGATCGCGCTGGTGCTGTTGCCGTGCACCACCTGGCTGCTATTCCAGCACTCAGTGATTCAAGTGGGCATGGCCTTGGCGGTGCTGGTGTTTGCCTCGTTCGTCAACCGCGCCACCCGCAAGCTGTCCGATGCCTTGGAGCAGGCCTACCGCCTGACCCGTGAAATGGAGCACGCGCACCGCCTGTCCACCCATGCTGCGCAAACCGACGAGCTCACGGGCCTGAAAAACCGCCGGGCGTTTTTCGAGCAGGCCCAGCAGTTGTTTCATGACTGCAAGCGCAACCAGGTGCCGCTGTGCGCACTGATGCTGGACATGGACCATTTCAAGCACATCAATGACACCTACGGCCATCAGGTTGGCGATGAGGTGCTGCGGCAAATCGGCGGGGTGATCAGCACCTCGTTTCGCAAGGCCGACGTCTTCGGCCGGTTGGGCGGCGAGGAGTTCGCGGTGTTGCTGCCCGACACCTCCATCGAGGTGGCCCTGGCCATCGCCGAGCAACTGATCCAGACCATCGCCGGCCTGCGCACCGAGCCGGTGCAAAACCTCACCGCCAGCCTGGGTGTCGCGGCCACTGACATCCGTGATCGCGACTTGTACAACCTGATGAACAACGCCGACAAGGCGCTTTACCAGGCCAAGGCCTTGGGGCGTAATCAGGTGGCCGTGGCGGTTTGACGCCTGGCGCTGGCGGCATGGGTGGCGGCGGCGAACGAGGCAATGATCTGGCTGGTGCCGCGCTCGGCCAGGTAATACAGGTAGGTGTGGGTGGTAACCGGGTCGCCGGCCAAGCGAATGGCCTTCAGGTGCGGGTCGGGGATGAACTCGGCCTGGGACACCGCGCCCAGGCCGATGCCGCGGATCACCGCCTCGCGCAACGCTTCGCGGCTGCCGATCTCCATCACGCGGCGCGGCGTCACGTCGTGCTCGGCCAACGCCTTGTCCAGCGCCAGGCGGGTGGTGGAGCCGGTTTCCCGGCTCAACAGCGGCTGGCCTTGTAGCGCCTGCAGCGGCACTTCGTCAAAGCGCGCCAAGGGGTGGTCGACGTTTACGAACAGGATGACCGGATGGCTTGCATACAGGTGCGTGCAAAACGCCGGGTCGTCATGAAGGCCGGCCAGCACGCCGACGTCGGTCACGTAGTTGGCCAGGTCTGCCAATACCGTCGCCGAGTTGCCGATGCGTATCGAGATGTCGATCTGCGGGTACGCGCTGCGGTAAGCATCCACCATCTCGATCACGTGAAACGGCCCCACTGCGCCGATCTTCAACTGGCCGCGGTTGAGCTTGCCGCAATCGCGCAGCAGGTTGAACGCTTCCAGCTCCAGCACCCCCAATTGCTGGGCAATGGGCAGCAACTGCCGGCCGGCCGCCGACAGTTCCAGGCGCCGGCCGCGGCGGTGAAACAGTTCCACGTTGTAGTCGCGCTCCAACACCTGGATTTGCGTGGTCGCGGTGGGCTGGCTGATGCCCAGGGCGCGGGCACCGGCGCTGAAGCTGCCGTGGCGCGCCACCGCCAGGAAGGTGCGTAGTTTGGTCGTGGACATCCATAGCTTCCATCAATAGTTTTGTCGGTAATTGCATATTGAATCGATAGCGTGACTGTCACGTGACACTTCTAGGTTAGGGGCACCTCCACCCACCTTGCCGGGAATGCCATGAAACCTATCGCCCATTTGCTGCGTCTGGCCAGCTTCAGCCTGCTGCCTTTGCTGGTCACCCCCCTTGCCAGCGCCGAGGAGGTGTTGCGCATCGGCCTGATTCCTTCCGAAGATTCGCAATCGATGATCCAGAGCAGCCAGCAGGTGCTGGCCCAGCTCTCGGAAAAACTCGGCATGCCGGTCAAACCCTTCGTTGCCACCGACTACAACGGTGTGATCGAAGCGTTACGCGCCGGCAAGCTGGACGTGGCGTACCTGGGTCCGTTTTCCTACGTGCTGGCCCACCAGATGGCCGGCGTGGATGCGTTCGCCGTGGCCGTCACCCGCAAGGCCGGTACCAGCGCTTACCACAGCCAGATCCTGGCGCGCAAAGACAGCGGCATCAACACCCTGGCCGACCTCAAGGGCCACACCTTCGCCTTTGTCGACCCCACCTCGGCCTCTGGCCACCTGTTCCCCAAGGCGGGCCTTGAAAGCGCCGGCTTGAAGCCGGACACGCTGTTTTCGCGGGTGATATTTTCCGGCTCCCACGATGCCAGCATCCTGGCAGTGGCCAACCACAAGGTCGACGCCGCCGCGGTGGCCGACCGTATTTTTGCCGCCGCGGTGGCCCAGGGCCTGGTCAAGCAGGACGACTTCCAGGTGGTCTGGTCGTCGGCCGACATTCCGGAGTCGCCGATGGTCTGGCGCCAGGCGCTGGACCCCGCGCTCAAGCAGAAGCTGGCCGCCGCCATGGCTTCGATCAAGGATGTGCCGTGGGGCGACCAGGGCATGCTCAACGGCTTCCAACCGACTACCGATGCGGCCTACGACGTAGTGCGTAACACCGCCACCGTGCTCAAGGTCGACCTGCGGAGCCTGAAATGATCCGGGTGCGGCAACTGACCCAGCGCTACGGCGACAACCGCGTGCTGCGCGGCATTGACCTGCAGGTGCAGGCCGGTGAATTCGTGGTGGTGCTGGGGCCGTCCGGCGCGGGCAAGTCCACCTTGTTGCGCTGCATGAACCGCCTGGCCCAGGCCGACAGTGGCGAGCTGGTGATCGCTGGCATCGACGCCATGCGCCGCGACCATCAACGCCAGCTGCGCCGCCAGGTGGCGATGATTTTCCAGCACCACAACGTGGTGCCACGCCTGTCGGTGCTCAAGAATGTACTGACCGGGCGGCTGGGCTCGGTGCAAACCTTAAGCTCGGTGTTGCAGCTGTTCAGCCGCACTGACGTGGAATTGGCAATGAGTTGCCTGCGCCACGTGGAACTTGAACACAAGGCGTGCGCCCGCGCCGATTCGTTGTCGGGCGGGCAACTGCAGCGGGTGGGCATCGCCCGTGCGCTGGCGCAGCGGCCCAAAGTGATTCTGGCCGACGAGCCGGTCGCAAGCCTGGACCCCAAGACCGCCCGGTTGGTGATGCAGTACCTGCGCGACGCCACTCGGCAACTGGGCATTACTGTGGTTTGCAACCTGCACCAGGTGGACCTGGCCTGCGAATTTGCCGACCGCATCGTCGGCCTGGCCCATGGCCGCTTGGTGTTCGACGGCGGGCCGCAGGCGCTGGACGAGGCGGCGTTGGCACGTATCTACGCCACCGCCGACCCGCTCACTGCGGCAGACGTCGGGGCGCTGCCTGCGCCTGTGCAATGGATGACGGAGGGGGCTGCCTGATGAACCTTGAACAGCGTTATCAATGGCTGGTGAATACGCCGGACTCCTCGCGAGGCTGGCTGCGGGTGGTCAGTTTGCTGCTGATTGCGGCGTACGTGTTGCACTGGAGCGCCCAGGGCGCGCAGTTGAGCCTGAGTGAACTGAGCCAGGGCTTGCCGCAGATCGGCGACTTTATCCAGCGCTCGTTGCCGCCAGACCTGAGCATCCTGCCGGCGCTTTGGCAGCCGGCGCTGGAAACCTTGCAGATCGCCCTGTGGGGCACCTTGCTGGGGATCGTGCTGGCGGTGCCGCTGGCCTTCCTGGCGGCGCGCAACCTGCAAGGCAACCGCTGGCTGTACGCCGGCACCCGGCAACTGCTCAACGTTATCCGCAGCATCAACGAGTTGATCCTGGCCCTGGTTTTTGTCTCGGCAGTGGGGCTTGGGCCATTCCCCGGCGTGCTGGCGCTGGCGCTGCATGGCGTGGGCATGTTGGGCAAGTTCTTCGCCGACAGCATCGAGGAAATCGACCAGGGCCCGATCGAGGCGCTGCAGGCCACCGGTGCACGACCCTTGCAGGTGATCGTGTTTGGCGTGTTGCCGCAAGTCATCACCGCCTGGATCGCCGTGGTGCTGTATCGCTTCGAAGTCAACCTGCGCTCGGCCACGGTGCTGGGCATGGTGGGGGCGGGCGGCTTGGGCTTCGAGCTGATCAGTAGCCTGAAGCTGTTCAAGTACCCCGAGACGGCCAGTTGCATCATCGTCATCACGGTCATGGTGGTGCTCGCAGACCTGGTGTCCAGCCAACTGCGCCGCCGTATCCAAGGCGCCCATCGCCACTGACTTCATGGAGCCCTACTTTTGAACAGCGCCTCGTTGGGCCAGCAGCCGTGTATCGGTTTGGCCGATGCAAACACACAATCAATCGATTTGAGCAAAACCTCGAAGGCCATGACTATGACCACACCCCACAACAACAATAAGGGAAACATCATGCCTGCTCATTTCCATAACCCGGTGGTGACCTGCTTCGGCAGTGGCAGCCTAAGCCAGGTGCGCACGCTCACCGAGGGCCAGACGGTGGCCTTGGTGACCTTCCCCGAGGCCCGCGGCCTGGGCCTCGTCGACCAGGTGCAGGCGTTGTTGGGCGAGCGCCTCACGTACGTGGTCGAAGACGTGCAACCCAACCCCGACGTCGCCCAGTTGCGCGGCACCTACCAGCGGTTCTGGGCCGAGGCCGGCGAGTGCGACGTGGTGCTGGCCCTGGGCGGTGGCAGTGCCATCGATACCGCCAAGGCACTGATCGTGGGCACCGAGTCGGGCCAGTTCGATGAGCTGCTGGGGCTCTTGGCCTTGGGCAAACCCTTTGTGCCGGTGCGCAGCAAAACCCTGATCGCGGCGCCCACCACCGCCGGTACCGGCAGCGAAGTGACCCCTTGGGCAACGATCTGGGACACCGAGCAGCAGAAAAAATACTCCTTGCAGCTGGACTGCACCTGGCCGAAAGCGGCCATCGTCGACCCGGACCTGATGCTCACCGTGCCTGCCGGGGTCACCGTCTCGACGGGGCTGGATGCGCTGTCCCACGCCCTGGAAGCGATCTGGAACGTGAACGCCAACCCACTCTCCGACACCTTCGCCACCTCTGCCATCGAGGACATTTTGGACTGCCTGCCCAAACTTCGCCTGGACCTGGGCAACCGGGCACTGCGCGGGCGCATGGCGCTGGCGGCGCTGAAGGCGGGCATGGCGTTCTCCAACACCAAGACCGCGCTGGCGCACTCCATTTCCTACGAAATGACCTTGCGCCACGGCCTGCCCCACGGCATTGCCTGCTCGTTCACCTTGCCGTTGGTATTGGGCCTGGCCTGGGGGCGCGACAGCGCGCGCGACCAGGCGCTGCAGAAGGTCTTCGGCCCCGACCAGCAGCAAGCCCAGGCACGCCTGCGCGACTTTCTGCACAGCCTGGGGGTGAAGACCGAATTTGCCGACTACGGCGTCGCCGACGCTGAGGCCCAAGCCATGATCGCCTACGCTCTACAGGGTGCCCGTGGCAAAAACTTCATCGGCGCGCACGCCGCCTGAAGCCCTGCGGGCGACCCTACGGTCGTTCTGTTTCCTGTTGCACCGATAAAGAGTGCCGGCTCCCTGGCTGCGGCCAGAGGGCGCGTACAAAAAGGAAAAACGCCATGAATCATACCAATAGCCTGTCAGGTGTTGCCGTACCGATGTCTGCGTTTCGCGTGGCCCAGTGGCGCATGCTGCTGGCCGCCATGTTCTGCTACCTGTTTTTCTACACCGGCCGGCAAACCTTCGGGTTTGCCATCCCCGGCATCCAGGCTGAATTCGGCTTGACCAAGGAAACCCTGGGCTGGGCCTCCAGCGCCATGTTGTGGTCATACGCTGTCGGCCAGGCCATCAACGGCAACCTGGCCGACAAGTTTGGCGGGCGGCGCATCATGACCCTGGGCGCGGTGCTGTCGTGCGCGGCCAACTGGACCACCAGTTTTGCCGGTGGCTTTGGCAGCCTGATCCTGCCCTGGGGTATCAACGGCTATTTTCAGGCGCTGGGTTGGGCGCCGGGCAGCCGGTTGATTTCCAACTGGTGGAGTGCCGGCGAGCGCGGCCGGGTCTACGGCTTCTATGTGTTTGCCGCCGGCTGCGCCTCGGTGCTGTCCTACGTGACCTCGGTGGTGGTGCTGGAAGTGTTGCACCTGGAATGGCGCTGGATCTTCCGCCTGCCGGTGCTGCTGATGCTGGCAGGCGGCATCACCTTCTACCTGGTGGCCCGCGAGCGGCCGCAGGACCTGGGCTTCGAACCCCTGGCCGACACTGGCGTGGCCAATGCCGAAGACAAGGCCCACGAAGTTGCCCATGAGCAAGAAGAGACCTCGGCGCAGCGCTACAAGGCCGTGTTGAAAAACGTGCGGTTGCTGATTGCCGCCGTGTCGCTGGGCTTTCAGAACGCCGCGCGCTACGGCCTGATCGTGTGGGTGCCGGTGCACTTTCTCGGCGCCAACTGGCAGAAAGGCGAGAGCTGGGTCGACCCCAAGTGGATCACCGTGGCGCTGCCCGTGGGCATGGCGATCGGTGCCCTGAGCAATGGCTGGGTGTCGGACAAGCTGTTTGGCTCCAAACGCTACCTGGCAATCATGCTGTACATGTTCCTGGGTGCGCTGACCAGCCTGTGGATGTGGAGCCTGCCGGCTCACAGCCCGGTGGGGCTGATCGCGCTGTTTCTGTGCGGGTTCTTCGTCTATGGCCCGGCGTCCAGCTTTTGGGCCTTGTGCCCGGACCTGGTCGGCGCCAAACGTGCCGGTACCGCCACCGGGGTGATGAACTTTTCCTCGTACCTGTTCGCAGGCCTGGCCGAGCCCTTGATCGGGCGCATGCTTGACAGCACCGGCAATACTTCGCTGATCTTTATCGTGGTGACCTGCAGTTGCCTGTGCAGTGCCTTTGTCGCGTTGTTCGTCAGGCGTTGAGCCTGGGTCCACACTGATAAAAAAGCGTTCGGGAAGCCCTTATGTATCAGTACCACAAATGGTTGCGCTCGTTTCACGCGGTGGCCAAGACGGGCAGCTTCACCTTGGCCGCGCAGTACTTGTGCGTGGGCCAGCCCACGGTCAGCGAGCAGGTCAGCGCGCTGGAAAAGAAGTTCTCCGTGGAGCTGTTTCACCGCAATGGCCGGGTGATCCAGTTGAGCGCCGCGGGGCATAAGCTGTACGAGATCACCCAGGGCATCTTTGGCCAGGAAGATGAAGCGGTGCAGCTGTTGCAGCGCTTCAGCCAACGCAAGGAAGGTATGTTGCGCATTGGCGCGGTGTCGCCGCCCATTGCCATGAGCCTGACCTACGCCTTGATGCAACAGTACCCGGAGGTCGACTTGGAGCCCTCGTTCACTTCCGAGGCGCAAACCCTGGAGCGGTTGTACAACTTCGACATCGATATCGCGATCCTGGCCTTGTCCTCGTTTGATCATCGCTTGAGTGCAGGGCTGTATCGCACCTATCCGATCCTGGCCGTGGTGCGCGACGACCATCCCTGGGCCAGCCGCAGCGCGATCAGTATCCATGACATCGGCGGCCAACCGCTGGTGCTGCGCGAGCCGGCGTCGCGCACCCGCCAACTGGTGGAGGAGGGCTGCCTCAAGCACGGCGTGGCGCTGAACTGCGTGATGCAACTCAACAGCCGCGAAGCGATCGTGCACGCGGTGGTGCAGGGCATCGGCATCGGTTTTGTGGCCGCGGTGGAATACGCCGACCAGCCGGGCACCACGTCGGTGCCCTTCATCGAGCAGCCGTTTCACATCCGCTACTTCCTGTGCTGCCTGGCGGTGCGACGCAACCGTCCGATCATTGCGCAATTGCTGGACGCCTGCGGCCCGCCGCCAGACGCCTGAACCGTAGTTTTTTGCCCGTGCCTTGGGTGCAAGGGCGGGCCTCACTCATCCCTATGAAACTGGAGTAACGCTATGAATTACCAAACCCCTGATCGCCTGCAAGCGGTGGTATTGGACTGGGCCGGCACCGTGGTCGACTTCGGCTCGTTCGCGCCCACGCAGATCTTTGTCGAGGCCTTTGCCGAGTTTGGCGTGGCGGTGTCGCTGGAGGAGGCGCGGGGCCCCATGGGCATGGGCAAGTGGGACCACATCCGCACCCTGTGCAACCAGCCGCAGATCGCCGAGCGCTATCGCGCAGCGTTCGCTCGCCTGCCCAGTGACGATGATGTGACGGCGCTCTACAACCGCTTCATGCCCTTGCAGATCGAGAAAATTGCCGAGCATTCGGCGCTGATCCCCGGTGCCTTGCAGGCCATTGCCCAGTTGCGCGAGCAGGGGCTTAAAATCGGCTCTTGCTCCGGCTACCCGGCCGTGGTGATGGCCAAGGTGGTGGAGTTGGCGCGCAGCAACGGCTACGTCGCCGATCATGTGGTGGCCACCGATCAAGTGCCCAACGGCCGACCCTACCCGGCGCAAGCCCTGGCCAATGTGATCGCCCTGGGCGTGGACGACGTGGCCGCCTGCGTGAAGGTGGACGACACCTGGCCAGGCATCCTGGAGGGGCGCAAGGCAGGCATGTGGACCGTGGCACTGACCTGTTCGGGCAACGCGCTGGGGCTGACTTACGCGCAGTTCAAGGCCCTGCCGGCCGAGGCGTTGAGCCTGGAGCGCGAGCGCATCAGCCAGATGTTCGAAGGCTCGCGCCCGCACTACCTGATCGACACCATCGCCGACTTGCCGGCGGTGATCGACGAGATCAACGCCCGGCTGGCACGGGGCGAGATGCCGCAAGGTAGCTAAGGGGGCAGGCGTTTAGATCGCCACCGCCCAGGCGTCATAGCCATACACCCAATCGCCATTGCCACCGTCCTTGAGCCACTGGTTGCCGCGCGAGCCGATCTGGATGCGGCTCGCGCGGTCCAGGCGTGCGGCCTGGTAGCGCGCCAAGGCGCCGTCCAGGTCGGCGCCATCGGCCAGCGCTCGTGCCAACACCACACCATCCTCGATCGCTTGCCCCGCGCCCTGGGCCATGAACGGCATCATCGGGTGGCAGGCGTCACCCAGCAGGGCCAGGCCATTGGCCGCCCAGTGGGGCAGGGGGTCGCGTTCGTACAGGGCGGTCTTGAGCACCTCGTCGCAAGCGCTCAGCAGGGCGCGGGCATCGGGGTGAAAATCGGCATACTGCTCGCGCAGTTCATCCACACTGCCCGGCGTGGTCCAGCTTTCCAGGTGCCAGCTGGCTTGGGCGGTGGTGGCGAAAATAAAGATGTCTTCGCCACGGTTCAGCGGGAAGGTCACGATCTGGCTCTGTGGGTTGGGCCCCCACCATTTGGTAAAAGCCTGGATGTTCGGCACTTGGGCTACGCTTGCGGCCGGCACCACGGCGCGATAGGCCACCACCCCGGTGAAGCGCGGTTGCTCGGCACCAAACATCGCCGTGCGCACGGCCGAGTGAATGCCGTCGGCCCCCACCAGCAAGTCGAATTGGGCACGGCTGCCATCGGTGAACTGCACGCAACGCCCCTGGGCATCGATCACTTCGGCGCGTTTGCCGAACTGGATGCGCTGCAGTGGGAACGCGGCGGCCAGGGCGCTGAGCAAATCGGCGCGGTGGATGGTCAATTGCGGCGCGCCGTATTGGCGCTCGGCAGCGTCGGCCATTTCCAGGCGCGAAGTTTCTTCGCCACTGTCCCACAACCGGCTGATGCGGTGGGTGGGCCGCGCGGCGCGTTCACGGATCGCCGGGCCCACGCCCAGGCCGTCCAGGGCCTTGACCGCGTTGGGGGTCAGGTTGATGTCGGCACCCACGCGCATGAACGCCTTGGCCTGTTCGAACACCTGCACGTCGTGGCCGGCGCGCAGCAGGGCGATGGCCGCACACAGGCCGCCAATGCCCGCGCCGATGATGCCGATCTTGAGTGGGGTCATGGTCACAAACTCGCTTGCTTGAGGAAGGTAGCAAGTACCGTGCACATCGAATGCCATTAATTCCGTTTAACAGGAATTAATTTATTCGTTATAAAAATCAATTGGTTAGTGTGTTTCGTGGGCGGATCAACAGAGGGAATGATACAGGGCGTTACCCCCGGTAACTTTTTGCCTCGCGCCGGTGCACGGCTGCGGGTAAATGCCCCGTTGCAGGTTTGCGGTATCATCCCCCTCATGTAGCGCCCGCCCGACGTCGGCTTGGGGCAGGCAAGCGTATTGGATTGAAGGAGTGAGTCTTGAATATCAAAGGTGTGATTTTCGACAGCGACGGCACCCTGGTGGACAGCGAACGATTGGCCGCCGGCCTGTTGCGTGACCTGCTGGCCCAGCGTGACATCCACCTGGAACACGAGGAAGTGCTGCGGCGCTTTCGCGGCGTGCAGTTCGCGATTTTCGTCGGTGAGTTGTGCGAGCAGCATGCGCACCTGGAGGCCGAGCCGTTCATGCGCGACTTTCGCAGCCAAAGCCTGGAGCTGTTTGCCCAGGGCCTTGAAGCGATGCCCGGGGCGCTGGAGTTCGTGCGCGAACTGAGCCTGCCCAAGTGCGTGGCCTCCAACGGGCCACTGGCCAAGATCGAGACCTGCCTGAAGTCCGCCGGCTTGTGGGACGTGTTCGAGGGCCGCGTGGTCAGCGCCTACGAGGTCAATGCCTGGAAGCCCTCGCCAGAGCTCATTCTGGAAGCGGCGCGGGTGTTGGGCGTGCCGCCGGCCAACTGCCTGCTGGTGGAAGACAGCATTCCCGGAGCCCAGGCGGGGCTGGCGGCCGGCACCCAGGTGGCCGGCTACGGCGATACCGATTTCAGCGTGTTCCAGGGGAACCCGAACTTCCACCGGGTGGCTGATTACGCGGCGTTGAAGGTGTTGATCCAGTCGCAAGGGTAGTACTGCGGCGTTGGTGCCGGCGCTCGTAGTGGTCCAGCAATGGCTGGGTACTGATGCCATGCAACAGGATGCTCAACGCGACCACGGTCAGCGTCAGGCTCACGCAGGTCTGCTGGATCGACGCCGGCAGGCCGTGGGCCAGGGCAAAGCACAGGTAGTACAGCGAACCGATGCCGCGGATGCCAAACCAGCCCAGCAGAGCGCGCTGGTGCCGGTCGACGTGCTTGCCACCCAGTATCAGCCACACGCACAGCGGCCTGATCACGCAAAACAACGCCAACCCCAGGCCGATCCCGCGCCAGTCCCAGTACAGCGATAGTGCGGCGCCCAGCAGGGTGATCAGCAGCACCTCCATGGAGCGCTCCACCAGGTTGCCGAAGGCCAGGATGTCGCCCATCATCACCCCGGCGGCCAGTTGCCCGTCTTCCAGGTCATCGACCTTGGACACGGTGGCCTCGTTTGGCTTGGCCATCAGGTGCCCGGTGACCGGTTGCGCCAAGTGCTCGGCCGGGATCTCGGAGTTAGAGGTGCGCGCCTCGGCCTGGCGCAGGCCAAGACCTGCGGCGAACACCGACAGAAAACCGAACGCGCCCAGGCCATCGGCCACCACGTAGGCGATGGCGATCAGCGCCAGGGCCAGGAAATCGTTCGGCGAGTTGGTGCTGTCGGCATTGCGGATACGCAGGTAGATCATCAGTTGGCCCAACAGGCGGCCCAGCCCGTAGCCGATTGCCAGGCCCGCTGGCACGCCCCACAGCAGGTTCTTCAGCGCCCACGGGCCGACCCACTCGGGGCTGAGGTTGCCTTGGTCGATCAACAGCAGACTGAAAATCACGAAGGGGAAGGCCACGCCATCGTTGAGCCCGGCCTCGCCCGACAACCCATACCGCACCCGGTCGAAATCCTGCGCGCTGTTGACCTGCACCATCGCGGCCAGCACCGGGTCGGTGGGCGCCAGGATCGCGCCCAGCAAGGCCGATAGCCCCCAAGGTAATTGCAGCGCGTAGTGCGCCACCAGGCACACGCCCAGGATCGACGCCACCATCACCGGGCCGGCCAGCATGTACGCCGCACGCCAGGCCGAGCGGCGCCAGGCCAGGCGCAGCTTGATACCGGTGCTGAACAGCGAGAACAACACGGCCATTTCGGTCAGGCGCAACAACCAACCGGTGGCATCGCGAAAGTCCAACTGCACCAGGCCCAGCCCCAGCGGCCCCAGCCCCAGGCCAAACGCCAGGCACACTGCCGAGGTGGTCACCGGCAGCCAGCGCAGGTAAGAAGAGGTCAGCGCCAGCAACAACAGCAACACGCCCAGTACCGTGACCCACAAAATGAAACTCATCGAACCTCTCAGGCCATTCGGCCGCTGAATGGATAGCTGTCACACCTGTGACTTTGCTTGCGCGCGATAGTTGGGTTGGGGCTACTATTGGTCGCACTTAACTGCCAAGAGGTGAAACATGATCAAGGTCAGCGTGCTGTACCCCTACCAGGAAGGCGCCCGGTTCGATCACGACTACTACCGCGACAAGCACATGACGCTACTAAAAGCGCGCATGGGCGATGCGTGCCTCAAATACTCGGTAGACAAGGGCCTGGGCGGCGCGACCCCAGGTTCCAAGCCGTTGTACCTGGCCATGTGTCACTTCTATTGCGAGTCGGTGGAGGCCTTTCAAAACAGCTTCGGGCCGCATGCGGCCGAGATTAACGGGGACATTGTCAATTACACCGATTTGACGCCGGTGATCCAGATCAGCGAGGTGCAGGTAGAGGTCTGAAGCGGCGGGGTGACGCCTAGCGCTGGCCGCCGTCGGCCTTGGGGTCATCCTCAAGGGTGGTCGTCGACTCCGTCACCGCGATCGATTCATTAGCCCCCATGCTCTTGTACTCCTTGCGGATGGTGCGCAACTGCTTGGCGTCCAGGTCGTCCAGGTCCAGCGCACCGTTTTGTGCCTCCTTGGTCGCGCGCAGCAATTCATCGATCTTGATGTGCAAGATGTCGTTGTCACGGTTCTGGGTGTTCTGGATCAAAAACACCATCAAAAAGGTAATGATGGTGGTCGAGGTGTTGATGATCAGTTGCCAGGTGTCGTTGTAATGAAAAAACGGCCCGGTGGCGGCCCAGATCACGATCAGCACCACGGCCACCATGAACGTCTTGGCGTTACCGGAGGCTTTCGAAAGCTGTTGGCAGAATTGGGCAAATTTCATGACGGCGGTTTCCAAAGTGACAGGTAAACGGTGGACCACCTGCCGGCTTTGAAATTCTTTTTTACATTTGATTCTTCATAAATCTCAGGCCCGCGTGTGGCCAATCTGGATGTACAGGGCGAACACCCCCAGGCCAATCCAGAAAATCGAGAACAGCCACGGCGCCCGGATCGAGAACATCAACGACTTGCGGTAACCCTTGTGGCTGGATTCCATTTCGCTGAACAGCGGCTCGTCGTCATAGGCCATGCCCATCACCGGCAGGTCGCGCAACAGCCCGCTTTGCTTGAAGTGCCAGTGGTCGATGATGTCGTAGGCTGCGCGAATGCCCGGCCATGCGTTGAGCGAGCACAGCACCCCCAGCAGCGCCAGTATCGGCGGCACCACCAAGGTGAACAGCTTGCCCCACTCGGGGTTCACGTTGGCCATGGACGAGGCGTAGGCGATCACCAGAAAGGCTTGGGCCGAGAGGTAGGCGTTGGTGCGGTTGGAGAGGATCGCGGTTTCGTACTGGATCTCCCGGCGGTAAAAGTCCAGGCGGTCCTTGGGGCTGCCGAACATCTGCGCGGCGTGTTCGCTGGCTTCCTGTTCCAGGGCTTCTTGCTGGGTGATGATCTTGGGCATGGCAGGGGCTCAGTCGTTAGGCTCGGCGGTGTTGATGTAGGGTGGTACTTCGGCCAGCGGCAGGCTGCGCGCCTGGCTGGGCTGGATGCCCTTGCGCGCTGGCAGCGGCGCCAGGGTCTGGGCCTTTCCGGTATGCAGGGCGCGCTCGATGGCGGCCAACACCCGCACGTCACGCCAGCCTTCGTCACCGTCGGGTTCAGGGTGGGTATCGTTCAGGATGCATTCGGAGAAGTACTGGGTTTCGCCGCCAAAATGATCCACCACCGGGTGCTGGTGCTCGGTGGTCTTGCCATCCACGATCAAGTGGTAACCGATGGCCACGCCTTCGCCGAAGCCAAAGCAGGGCGAGGCTTGGATTTCGCCCTGGGTGCCCAGGAGCTGGAAGCGCTGGCTGCCAGGCAGGCTGTAGCTGACGGTGAACACGGCCAGGCGTTCTTCGGCAAAGCGCAGGGTCACGCACACGGTGTCGGGGGTATTGATTGGCCGCCCGGGGGTGTGGATGGCCACGGCGTTGACGTGCAGCGGCTCGCTACCAAACAGGTTGCGCACCGCGTTGAGCGGGTAGGGCCCCATGTCGGTGGCAGGGCCTGCCCAGTAGCCGCTTTTCATGCGGTGGTTGGCAGGGTCGGTGTGTTGGGTGAAGGTGGCCGTGAACAGTCGCGGCTCACCGATCGCGCCCTGGCGCACCTGCTGGACCATTTCCACGGTGCCCGGTTCGCAGTGCAAGCGGTAGGCAACCATCAGCTTGGCGCCGCTGCGCTCGGCGGCGGCGATCATCGCCTGGCAGTCGGCTTCGCTGGTGGCCATGGGTTTTTCCAGCAGTACATGGATGCCCGCTTCAAGGGCCGGCAGGGCAAATTCCAGGTGGCGAAAGTTCGGCGTGGCGATGTACACGGCGTCGATGGTGCCGCTGGCCAGCAACTGGGCGAACTGTTCGTAGCGATAGGGTTCAAGGTTGTAGAGGTCGGCCAGGTCCTGGGCCTTGATCGGGTCACCGGTCACCAGCGCGGTCATCACCGAGTTGTCGGTCTGGCCTACGCCGGGCATGAAGGCGCCTTGGGATATCCAGCCGCCAGCGACCACGGCGTAGCGGATTTTACCTTGTGCGTCAGGCATGTTCGGTTGCTCCTGCGAAATGGCCGGGCGTTGGCCGGGCTTGTGTAGAAGGGAGCCTGGCGGCGCGGGCAAAGTTCATAAAACCTGCGGGCAGCGTTGACCTGTCCAAGTGCTGGCCGGATCTGTCCAATCCTTGCGCCGCGCCCCGGTGCACACTGTTTGCATCAACTGCCCAGGAGACCCACATGACCGAATTCGTTATCGCCGCGCCCGCCACCCCCTCGGTGGCCATCGCCGGCAGCCAGCAGCGCTTTCCCATCCGCCGGGTGTTTTGCGTGGGCCGCAACTACTCCGAACACGCCCGCGAAATGGGCCACGACCCGGACCGCGAGCCGCCGTTCTTTTTCATGAAACCGGCCGACGCCGTGGTGCCTGCCCAGGGCACCATCGCTTACCCGCCACTGACCCAGGACCTGCACCATGAAGTGGAACTGGTGGTGGCCATTGGCAAGGGCGGCGTCGACATCGATCCGGTCACGGCCCTGGACCACGTGTGGGGCTACGGCGTGGGCCTGGACCTGACCCGCCGCGACCTGCAGGCCCAGGCAAAAAAACTCGGCCGGCCTTGGTCGTGGGCCAAAGGCTTCGACGAGTCGGCGCCGTGCAGCCCGTTGATCCCGGCAAGCCAACTGGGCCACCCGCAGGAGGGCACGGTATGGCTCAAGGTCAACGGCCAGGAGCGCCAGCGGGGGGATCTGGCCGACCAGATCTGGCCAGTGCAGGACGTGATCAGCTACCTCTCGCAATCAGGGGCGTTGAAGGCCGGCGACTTGATTTTCACCGGTACGCCTGCCGGTGTCGGGGCGTTGCAGCCGGGCGACAGCGTGAGCGCTGGCATCGAGGGTGTGGCGCAGCTTGAGCTGACCATCGGCCGGCGTTAAGCGCAACCCTTCACCTGGCGCGCGGGGCTGGCTTACACTGGCCGCCTATCGATCCAGGTGAAGGGGGCTGTTGCCATGTCGTCCGTTGACCGCGCGCTGACCTACGGCATGCTGACGCGCAGTGACCGTGCCGATTTCTATATCCGTGACAAGCAGGACCGCCCAGCCATCACCGCGCCGCACCGTCACGACTATTTCCAGATCCAGATCAACCTGGGTGGCGACACCGTGCAGCACATCGGCGGCGCGGTGCGGCCGTTCCCGCGCAACACCCTGACCTTTATCCTGCCCCACCGGCTGCACCTGATCCCGCACCCGGAGGAGGGCAGCTTCATGCTGATCAACTTTAGCCAGGGCTTTTTCGTGCCCCAGTTGCAGTGCGATCCGCTGGACCTGGAAGACATCGCCCTGGGCCAAGTGCCGGAGCTGGCGCCGTTCCAGTTTCAGGAGCACCTGGACTTCACCTTGAGCGACGGCGACTTTGCCCAGGTGCAGGTGTTGCTCGAGCGCATGCGCACGCTGGACCGCAGCCGCACGTTTGGCGTGAGCCCGATGTTGCGCGGTTGCCTGCTGCAATTGCTGGGCCTGGTGTGCAGCTTGTATGCCGAGCCGTTGCAGCAACTGGCCGTGGACAAGGCCGCCCGGCGCGGCCGCCGCGATGCCCTGGCACGGGTGTCGGGGTACATCCGCGAGCACCTGGCCGATGCGCGGATGAGCTTGACCGATGCCGCGGCGGCGG
Source organism: Pseudomonas abieticivorans (assembly GCF_023509015.1). Taxonomy (NCBI): domain Bacteria; kingdom Pseudomonadati; phylum Pseudomonadota; class Gammaproteobacteria; order Pseudomonadales; family Pseudomonadaceae; genus Pseudomonas; species Pseudomonas abieticivorans. The sequence goes on along the minus strand of NZ_CP094975.1, from coordinate 108,975 downwards.
CGTTTCTGTCGCCCAATTACTTGACCCACCTGTTGCGCAAGGACACGGGCAAGACGTTTTCGGAGCTGGTACTGGAGCGGCGCATGCACTTGGCGCGCACCCACCTGATCAACGGCAGCCAACCGATCAGCCACATCGCCCAGTTATGCGGCTTCAGCGACGAGGCGTATTTTTCGCGGCGTTTTCGCAAGGCCCACGGCGTGCCGCCGGGGCAGTTTCGGCGTGAGCAGCAGGCGTTGATTGGCGCGGCCTAGGTTGTCCCCTCACCCCAACAGCTCAAAGCCGATCCAACGGAATTTTTAAATACCGCACCCCGTTATCTTCCGCCGGCGGCAACTCGCCGGCGCGGATGTTCACCTGTACCGCTGGCATCAACAAAACCGGCATCGGCAAGTCCGCATCGCGGGTGGAGCGCATCTCGACGAACTGCTCTTCACTTACCCCGTCGCGCACATGCAGGTTGCCGCGCCGCTGTTCGCCCACCGTGGTGTGGCACTGCTCGGTGCGGGTTTGGGGCGGGTAGTCGTGGCATACGTACAGGTGCGTATCGGCGGGGTAGCCCAGCAAGTGGCGGATGGAGCGGTACAACTGATGCGCGTCTCCACCGGGGAAATCGCAGCGTGCCGTGCCGACGTCGGGCATGAACAGCGTGTCGCCGACAAACACCCAGTGCTGTTCGAGCACGAACGCCATGTCGGCCGGGGTGTGCCCGGGCACGTGCACCGCGCATGCTTGCAGGTTACCAATGCTGAAGGTCTCGCCCGGCGCCAACAGGTGATCGAACTGCGAACCGTCCAGGCGGAACGTCGGCTCCAGGTTGAACACGCTCTTGAACACCTTCTGCACTTGGCGAATGCCTTCGCCGATGGCGATCTTGCCGCCCAGCAGGCTGCGCAGGTAGGGCGCGGCCGACAAGTGGTCGGCGTGGGCGTGGGTTTCCAGCAACCACTGCACCTGCAGGCCATGGCTCCTGACGAAGGCTGCGATTTCATCCGCCTGGGTGGTGCCGGTGCGCCCCGATTTGTGGTCGTAGTCCAGCACCGAATCGATGATCGCGCAGGGCGAGCCGTCAGCCTGGTACACCACGTAGCTGAAGGTGCAGGAGCCGCTGTCGAAAAAAGGTTGGATGCAGGGGGTCATGGCGTACCTGATTAATCTATTGTTTAACAATATATATTTAAACATAATGTTAAAACAGAATGTGAAACGAGAGCATTTTCCATGGACATCAGTCTTACCACCGACGACGTCGTTCGGCTACGGGCCAGTGCCTCCAAGGCCTGCGCCTTGCTCAAGGCCCTGGCCAACGAAGACCGCCTGCTGATCCTATGCCAGCTGACCCAGGGCGAGCGCAACGTTGGCGAACTCGAGGCGATGACCGGGGTGCGCCAGCCCACCTTGTCCCAGCAGTTGGGCGTGTTGCGCGACGAGGGCCTGGTGGCCACCCGCCGCGAAGGCAAATACATTTTCTACGGGCTGGCCAGCCACGAGGTGATTCAAGTGATGAAAACCTTGTCGGGCCTGTACTGCGGCACCGTCTTCACTTCGTTGTCCTGATTCCAGACAAAGGTTACCCCTGCATGGCACACAACAAGCAACAACTGGATGCGACCGTCACCCAAGCGGACATCGTGGTCATTGGCGGCGGCTGGTGCGAGGTCAACCCCGAAATCCTGCAACGGGTGCGCCGTGTGTCGCGCAGCGAATAAGGAGCGGCCCCTGTGACGCTCGCATTGACCTTTGGTTTATTGATTGGCGTGGTCCTGGGCCTGACCGGCGCCGGTGGCGGCATCCTCGCGGTACCGGCGCTGGTGCTGGGCCTGGGCTGGTCGATGACCCAGGCGGCGCCCGTGGCGCTGTTCGCGGTCGGCGCGGCCGCTGCGGTAGGGGCCATCGATGGCCTGCGCAAAGGCCTGGTACGCTGGCGCGCGGCGTTGCTGATGGCGCTGCTGGGCTCGCTGTTCACCCCCTTGGGCCTGTACTTCGCCCATCGCCTGCCCGAAGCCCTGCTGATGGTGCTGTTTTGCGCCGTGTTGGTAATCGTTGCCTGGCGCATGCTCAGCCAGGTGCGCGGCGACCACGGCACCGGCATCGACCATGGCTGGCAACAAAAAAACTGCATGCTCGACCCCAGCACCGGTCGCTTGAAATGGACCGTGCGTTGCTCGGCGACCTTGGCCGTGGTGGGCGCGTGTTGCGGGTTTTTGACCGGGTTGCTCGGGGTGGGTGGCGGCTTTTTGCTGGTGCCGGCGTTCCGCCAACTCAGTGACATCCGCCTGCATGGGATCATCGCCACCTCACTGATGGTGATTGCCCTGGTGTCGGGCATGGCGATCTTGGGCGCGCTGCATGCAGGGGTGCGTATCCCGGCCGAGGGGTTCGTGTTTATCGGTGCGAGCATCGCCGGGATGGTGGCCGGGCGGGCCGTGTCGGCCAAGGTCCCGGCCAAGGGCTTGCAGTGTGGGTTCGCGGGGTTGTGTGTGGCGGTGGCGGTTTATTTGCTGGTGCATTTGGCGGCGGGGTGAGGCGTGCAGCCCATGGGCATCCATGGCGCGCACGGTACCCCGCGCGCCGTCTCCATCAGCGGTTATGGCGCAAGATGGAAAAATTCAACGCCGCCGCCACGCTCAGCCACGCCACGTAGGGGAACAGGATCAACCCGGTGATCACGTCCAGTTGCAGGGCCATCACCACCATTGTCGCGGCCACCAGCCAAAGCAATGCCAGGATCACCATCGCGGCCAACACGTGGTGGGCGCCGAAGAACACCGGCGTCCACAACGTGTTCAAGGCAATCTGCGCCGCCCATAACGCCAGCACCACCTGGCTGCCGGGTATCAGTGTCAGCCGGTACCCGGCCCAGGCCAGCAACAGGTAAATGATTGACCAGGCCAGCGGAAACGCCCAGTTGGGAGGTGTGAAGCTGGGTTTGACCAGCGCCGCGTACCACGGCCCCGGCTTGAACAGCACGCCGGTGCTGGCCGCCGCTGCGCAGGCCAGTAGAAAGATAAAAAAGGTCATCGCCATTCCTTAGCTGAGATCAGCTGTTGGGGGGTGGAAGCCTTGCAGGCACTTAAAAAGACGCCTGGCCAAGCGAAAAGTTTTGTTTGCTGCTCATGGCCGGCCATTGTTCTACGGTGGGATGCCCTATTCATCGTTGCCTCGGTGGCGCTGTTGGAGGCGCTTGCCGATCGTCAGCCGCAGGGGCCTCAGGTAGCCGCTCATGCATTCATAAGGTTAATCCAGGTGTATCTTAGAGTGCATTTGGTTCACAAAATTGAGCTTTAAGAAAATCATGATCATACTTAATGCATGGTGTGGTTAGTCTTATATAGCTTAAAGCTCAATTTGGTGAACTTTATGGATAGCTTCTTCCCCGTCACCTGCGCTGATACCCTCAGCAAAATTGGGCTTCTGGTCAAGGCTAGGCGCCTGGCCCTCGGGCTGCGCCAAAAGGATCTGAAATCGGCCATTGGCACTTCCGCCCACACGCTTCGCAAAATCGAGAGCGGTTCGGAGTTGGTTGACCTTAGATCATTCATGTTGGTGCTGTGGCGCTTGGGCATCACCGATGTGGTTTTCGCCTCGATGGAAGGTATCGAACGCACATCGCAAATCACCCGGTATTGCGATGATCAGAATCCGCACGCCAGCATCGCATCGAAGCGGGTGCGGCTGGCGAAATCCAAGCCGGGGGACTTCTGATGTCGCGTGCCTACACATTTACATGGAACATCCCGACTCGGGAGAGCTTCTGACCCTCGGTTGGGGAGAGGAGTTGAAGGATTATTACGGCCAGTGACTAAAAGGTGACGATCTGCGCGTGGCGCCGTTAGTTCAGCGCGGATGCGTAACTAGCCGCCAGCCACAGGCTGCGATGCAGGGCGTGTTACGACGGTACAATCAGGTGTAACGCCCAAATAAAAACTAACTGTACCGTATCAGCTCAGCCTTCGTGGCTTATCGTCAGTAACACTTCCACTGCCCTGAGTATTTGTTCATGTTCTTCACCGCCAACCTGCTCGCGGCGTTCGCGCTGTTCGCCTTTGTCTCCTCCATCACCCCCGGCCCCAACAACACCATGTTGCTGGCCTCGGGCGTGAACTTTGGTTTCAAGCGCTCCATTCCCCACGCATTGGGTGTGAGCCTGGGCTTTATGGTGTTGGTGATCGCGGTGGGCCTGGGCTTGGGCGAGGTGTTCAAGGCGTTCCCGTGGGCGTACACCACGTTACGTTATGCCGGGGCGGCGTATTTGCTGTACCTGGCTTATAAAATCGCGACGTCGGGGCCCATGGCGGCCGAGCTGCACGCGTCGCGCAAACCCATGGGCTTCTTTGGCGCGGCGGCGTTTCAGTGGGTCAACCCCAAGGCGTGGATCATGGCCATTGGTGCGATCACCACCTACACGCCGTCCCAGGGTTACATCGTCAACGTGTTCATCATCGCGGCGGTGTTTGCGCTGGTTAACTTGCCCAGTGTTTGCGTGTGGGTAGGCTGTGGCAGTGCACTGCGCAACGTGCTGCAAAAGCCGCGGTGGTTGATGGCATTCAACCTGCTGATGGCAGGGTTGTTGGTGCTGTCATTGATTCCGATGCTCAGCGCCAGCTAAACCAGCACATCAGGTATCCTTGCAGGCGAATTGCAACAAATTGTTGCTGAAGTATTCGTCAACAAAAACAAGGGGACCTTGAGTGGATGTATCGACCGCTACGTGGATGGCCCACGACACGCGCCTGATCCTGTGCTGCGTGCTGGCCATTGCCACCATCATCGTGCTGATCAGCGCGACCAAATTGCCGCCTTTCCTGTCGATCCTGGTGGGCACCTTTATCGCGGGCGTGGGCGCAGGGTTGGGCCCGGAGGAGGTCGCCAAGGCGTTCAGCAAGGGCGCGGGCGGCATCCTCGGTGAGGCCGGCATTATCATCGCGTTGGGCGCGATGCTGGGTGCGCTGATGGCCGAATCGGGGGCTGCCGACCGCATTGCCAGCACCTTGCTGGGGTTGGGCAAGGGCCGTGGGTTGCCGTGGGTGATGGCACTGGTGGCGATGGTGATTGGCCTGCCGCTGTTTTTTGAAGTGGGGCTGGTGATGATGGTGCCGATCATCTTCGTGATGGCCCGGCGCTCGGACCAACCGCTGCTGAAAATCGCCATCCCGGCGCTGGCCGGCATGACTACTTTGCACGCCTTGATGCCGCCGCACCCAGGCCCGCTGATCGCGGTGAGCGCCCTGCACGCAGACCTTGGCTTGACCATGTTGCTGGGCTTTAGTATCGCGGTGCCGGCAGTGATCATTGCCGGCCCCTTGTATGGCAACTGGCTGTCCAAGCGCATGCACGTGCAGGAGCCTGCCGAGTTGGGCGCTTTGTTCAGCAAGCCGCCGAGCGCCACGCACCAGCCGAGCTTCGGCGTCTCGTTATTGATCATTTTGTTGCCGGTGCTGTTGATGCTGGGCAGCACCCTGGCCAAAGTCGCCATGGCGCCGGAAAGCAGCGTAGCCGTGACCCTGAAGTTTTTGGGTGAGCCGCTGATTGCCCTGGGCATCGCCGTGCTGGCCGCCGTGGTGTGCCTGGGGTGGGCCAACGGCATGCCCCGCGACCAGGTGGGTGGCACCTTGCGCAAAAGCCTGGCGCCGATCGCCGTGCTGCTGCTGACCATCGGTGCCGGTGGCGGCTTGAAGCAAACCCTGCTGGATGCCGGCGTCAGCCAAACCATCAGCAAGGCCGCCGAAGGTGCGCACATGCCGTACATCATCCTGGCCTGGTTGATCGCCGTGGCGTTGCGCCAGGCCACCGGTTCCGCCACCGTGGCCACGACCACCACGGCCGGGATCCTGGCGCCCTTGATGGCTGGCCTTGCCGCCACGCAAAGCTCGCTGGTGGCGTTGGCCATTGGTGCCGGCTCGGTGTTTTTCTGCCACGTGAACGATGCCGGGTTCTGGATGGTGCGCGAGTATTTTGGCTTGCAGCTCAAGCAGACGATCTGGGTGTGGTCGGTGCTGCAAACCATCGTTTCGCTGGTGGGGTTGGTGGGCACGTTGCTGTGGTGGCATTTCCTCGCTTGAGAGCGGGGTGGGGCTTTGGCGGATAACACGTTGCGCTGTGCCTGATGTTTTGCGGCATGTTTTTCGCGGATAAATTCGCTCCCGTAGGAGCGGATTTATCCGCGAAGCAAACGACCTTGGCAGGGTTGTGGGGTAGCTTTTCACAGGCCATAGCCCGGTCCGCGCCTACAACACCCCTCGCAAATACTTAGCCGTACGGCTGCCCTTCACGCGGCTGACCTTCTCTGGCGTACCACTGGCCACGATCTGCCCGCCTTGGTCGCCAGCCCCCGGCCCGATGTCGATCACCCAGTCACTTTGCGCCACCACCCGCATGTCGTGCTCCACCACGATCACCGTGTTGCCAGCGTCGACCAGGGTGTTGAGTTGCAGCAACAGCCGGTCCACATCGCATGGGTGCAAACCGGTGGTGGGCTCATCCAGCACGTACAGCGTGGCGCCGCGCTGGCTGCGTTGCAGTTCGGTGGCCAGTTTGATGCGCTGGGCTTCGCCGCCCGATAGCTCGGTGGCCGGCTGGCCCAGGCGCAGGTAGCCCAGGCCGATGTCGCGCAGCACCACCAACGCCCGCAGCACGCCGGGTTGTTCGGCGAACACGCCGCACGCCTGGTCCACGGTCAATTGCAGCACTTGGGCGATGTTCAAATCATTCCAGGTGACCTGCAGGGTGTCGGTGTGGTAGCGCGCGCCGTGGCAGGTGGGGCAGGGCGCGAAGATGCTGGGCATGAACAACAGCTCCACGCTGACAAAGCCTTCACCCTCGCACGCCGGGCAGCGGCCCTTGGCCACGTTGAACGAGAACTGCCCGGCGTCGAACCCGCGCTGGCGGGCTTGTTCGGTACTGGCGAACAATTTGCGCACCTGGTCGAACAGGCCGGTGTAGGTGGCCAGGTTGGAGCGTGGCGTGCGGCCGATGGGTTTCTGGTCCACTTGCACCAGGCGTTTGATGCCGTCAAGGCCTGCGGCGATGCGCCCGGATTCGGTCAAGGGCAGGGCGTCTTCCAGTGACGGCGCTTCGTTGTCGAGCACGGCGGCGCTGTGCCCCAGTTGTTCGCCCACCAGTTCCAGCAGCACCTGGCTGACCAGGCTGGACTTGCCCGAGCCAGACACACCGGTGACCGCGGTAAAGCAGTGCAGCGGGAAACCCACCGCCAAGCCGTCCAGGTTATTGCGGCGGATGTCTTCCAGTTGCAGCCAGGCCTTGGGCGCGCGGCGTGGGTGGGGCGGCGGGGTGACTTCATTGAACAAATGCCGACGGGTTTGCGAGGCCTGGACCTTGGCAAGCCCTGCCGGTGGCCCGCTGTACAGCACGGTGCCGCCGTGCTCGCCGGCGGCCGGGCCCACGTCCACCAGCCAGTCGGCGCGGCGCATGGTGTCCAGGTCGTGTTCCACCACAAAGAGCGAATTGCCTGCGGCCTTCAAATGCTGCAGCGCCTCGAACAGCGCCTCGCCGTCGGCCGGGTGCAGGCCAGCGCTGGGTTCGTCCAGCACGTAGATCACCCCGAACAACTGCGAGGCCAGTTGCGTGGCCAGGCGCAGGCGCTGCAACTCGCCGCTGGACAGCGTCGGCGTGCTGCGCTCCAGTGCCAGGTAGCCCAGGCCCAGGTCGGTGAGGGTGGTGATGCGCTGCAACAGGTCGTCGGCGATGCGCTGGGCGGCCAGGTGCTTTTCTTCGCTGAGGTCGGACTTGGCGTGGTGGTCGGCCACAGGTTTTAAAACGTCCACCAAGCGCGACAACGGCATCTGCGACAGCTCGCCAATGTCCAGCCCGGCGAACGTCACCTGCAGCGCCGCCTGCTTCAAGCGCTTGCCGTTGCACAGGGCGCAGGGCGCGCCGATCATGTATTGGCTGACGCGCTTTTTCATCAGCGCGCTTTGCGAGTGGGTGAAGGTATGCAGCACATAGCGCCGTGCGCCGCTGAAGGTGCCCTGGTAGCTGGGCGCAAGTTTGCGCTTGAGCGCCTGGCGGGTTTGGGCCGGGGTCAAACCAGCGTATACCGGCACCGTGGGGGTTTGTTCGGTGAACAGAATCCACTCGCGCTGGGCCTTGGGCAGGTCGCGCCAGGGGATGTCGACGTCGTAGCCCAAGGTCACCAGGATGTCGCGCAGGTTCTGGCCCTGCCAGGCCATGGGCCAGGCCGCCACGGCGCGCTGGCGAATGGTCAGCGAATCGTCGGGCACCATGGTTTTTTCGGTCACCTCGTACACCCGGCCCAGCCCATGGCACTGCGGGCAGGCGCCCTGCGGGGTGTTCGGTGAAAAGTCCTCGGCATACAGCATCGGTTGCCCCGGCGGGTAGCTGCCGGCGCGCGAATACAGCATGCGCACCAGGCTGCCCAGGGTGGTCACGCTGCCCACCGATGAACGCGTGCTGGGCGTGCCGCGCTGTTGCTGCAAGGCCACGGCCGGTGGCAGGCCGTCGATGGCGTCGACGTCCGGCACGCCCACCTGGTCGATCAGCCGCCGGGCATACGGCGCCACCGACTCGAAGTAACGCCGCTGCGCCTCGGCGTACAAGGTGCCGAAGGCCAGCGACGACTTGCCCGACCCCGACACCCCGGTAAACACCACCAGCGCATCGCGGGGGATGTCCACGTCAACGTTCTTGAGGTTGTGCTCGCGGGCGCCGCGAACGCGCACATAGCCGGTGGGGGCGTTGGAGGTCATGGAAGGGCCTTGGTCGGTTAAAGACGTGGTGTCTTATAACCGACCTGGGGGCGGGGGCAAAGTTTGAACCTATCGAGAGCGGTAGATGAGCCGCAAGGAAATTCAGGCGATCTTCGATATCAGGGGCAAGGCGGATGGAGGTTGCCAGGGTGGGCGCCCATTGAATACAGGTATTCGCCGTATAGGAAGATTCCTGGCTTGCACTTAAATCGAAAAATTAAACGCCACCGAAATCCTCGGCCGGTCCCCCTCATACCGCCGTACCGCGTGCATCAACCACGACGGAAACATCAGCAACGTGCCGCTGCGCGGCGTCACCGTCTCAAGATACCCAGCGCCCAGGCAGCCCTCGATGCGCATGCGCAGGGCCGGGTTGAGCAACGTGGGGGCGATGCCGCGCGGGTCGAGGAACTCAAGGTCGCCGCCCACGCTGACATCGTCTTCGCGACCGCCGTCGTCCACCCAGTACACCGCCGACCAGTACGAGCCTGGGTGGCCATGCAGGGTGTTGGAGTGGCCCTTGTGGTTGATATTGGCCCAGGCGCTGTAGTTCCAGGTCAGGCGCGCCTCGATCAGCCCGTGCTCTGGGGAGTTCACCGCCGACACTTGGTTGGCCAGTTCCTGGGCGAAGGCCAGCAGTTGCCGGCCCGGCTCGCCGGCCCACTCAGGGAAGTTGTCCTGGGACTGCCAACCGCCGTCGTTGCTGTGCCGGGTACCGGGGTGCTCAACGCTGTGCTGCAGGATGACCTGGCGCAGGGCGGCGTTGAGCTGCACGTGGTCGGGGTGCACGATGCTCGCCAACGGCGTTGGGAACAGGCGGGTGATCTTGATCTGGTCGGGGTCGACCGAGTGGGCGAAATCGGGCATGGAGGGGTGACTCTGGGCGGCATAAAGCTGCTGTATACCGAGTGCCGGGGCACAGGGTCAACCTTTATAGGTGAGTAGCCTTCACACCGCCTCCACCAGGCGTTCCAGAAACGTCGCCAGCGCCACCTCTTCCAGGCGCAGGCCCTTGCGTTGGCGTGGCTTGGGCAGTTTGGCCAGTTCGCCCAGCACAAAGCGCTCCAGCACCGCCGGGTGGATGTAGCACTTGCGGCATACCGCCGGGGTGTTACCCAGCTCGCGAGCCACCGCCTTGACCATGTTGACGATGTGCTGCTTGGCGTCCGGCTCAGGTTCCCAGTGCAGTTCGCGCAGCATTGACAGGGCCAGGGCGCTGCCGGCCCAGGTGCGGTAATCCTTGGCGGTGAAATCGCTGCCGGTGAGTTCGTGCAGGTAGGCGTTCACGTCCGAGGAGCTGACGCTGTGCCGCTGGCCATCTTCGTCCAGGTACTGGAACAGGTTTTGCCCGGGCAGCTCCATGCAGCGCTTGATGATGCGCGCCAGGCGCCGGTCCTTCACGGTGACCGAGTGCTCCACGCCACTCTTGCCGCGAAACTGAAAGGCGATGGCGCTGCCTTTCACGTCCACATGGCGGTTGCGCAGCGTGGTCAGGCCGTAGGAGCGGTTGTCACGGGCGTACTGGGTGTTGCCCACGCGGATCAACGTGGTGTCCAGCAGTGAAATCACCGTGGCCATCACCTTGTTGCGGTCCAGCCCCGGCAGCGCCAAATGGTCTTGCACCTGTTTGCGTACCTTGGGCAGCAATTTGCCGAATGCCACCAGGCGCGCGTACTTGTTTTCGTCGCGCAGTTCGCGCCAGCGCGGGTGGTAGCGGTACTGCTTGCGCCCGCGGGCATCGCGGCCGGTGGCTTGCAGGTGGCCCATGGGGTCGGCGCAAATCCACACGTCCTTGTAGGCCGGCGGGATCACCAGGGCGTTGATGCGCTTGATTTCGGCCGCATCACGGATGCGCTCGCCCTGGGCGTCGAAATAAGCGAAATGCCCGCGCAGCACCTTGCGGCGAAGGCCCGGCTGGGTGTCGTCGACGTAATGCAGGTCGCGGGGCAGCTCGGGGTGGTCCAGGGCATCAGGCATGGCAGCTTATCCAGGGGGGGCATGAGCTATGGACCGCCGAGCGCGGCGGGGGTGCCGAGCTTTTTTACCGAACGCTGAAGGATGCAGGTGAGAAGCGCCTGGGAATTTTCTGATTAACGTTCGGAAGTGTCTGACTGGCAACGCACGGCAGGGGGCGAATAATCACCGACCGGCAACAGGGCCGGGTGCACGGTGGCGGGGCGAGCGTGCTCAGACGCTTGGGAAGCGGACTTCACCTTTCGCGGAAACGGCCTACAGAGTGACCAGTAAATATCTCTAATACTGGTCAGACAAGTCAGCGTCATCCGCGCGCAATCGCCGCCTTCGCCTAAAGACAGTTCAAGGTTCTAAAAATGGAAAAGCTGACGGCTACCGTCTTTTTGCTGCAAAGGTTCAGCGCCCTCGCCAGCAGCGCCGCGGCATTCACTTTACAAGCGACTCAAAACTCGACCGTGCGCCACAAGTGCCCGGTCACTCATGGATAGGTTGGAGCACTAGCAAGATGAACAAAGCCATGATCGTGGATGACCACCCCTTCATCCGTGCCAGCGTGAAAGTCGTATTGGAACAGGACCGGTTTCAGGTCGTTGCGCAAACCGACAATGGCGTGGAAGCCATTGCGCTTGCCAGTGAGCATGTGCCGGACCTGGCGGTGGTGGATATTTCCATGCCCATGCTCGACGGCTTGGAAGTGATCGCGCGAATCAAGGCGCTGGGCCTGGACACGCGGGTGTTGGTGCTGACCTCGTTGCCGGCGGATTTTTATTCGCTGCGCTGCATGAAGGCCGGCGCGGCGGGCTTCGTGTGCAAGGCCGACGACCTGAACGAGTTGCGCAAGGCGGTGAGCGCGGTGATGTCCGGCTACCACTATTTTCCCGACGTGTCGTTGAGTTCGGTGCGCCGCAGCGACGCTTTGAACAGCGAAGCGCAGTGCATTGCCAGCCTGACCGACCGCGAACTGCTGGTGTTGCAGCAACTGGCCCGTGGCTACAGCAACAAGGCCATCGGCGATGCGATGTTGCTGAGCAACAAGACCATCAGCACCTACAAGGGCCGGCTGATCCAGAAGTTGCGGGTGCGCTCGCTGGTGGATCTGGCAGACGTGGCCAAACGTAATTCGTTGATCTGAAGGAGTGTGGAGATGGCGATCACAAGGATACGATCACTGCTGCTGGGCCTGTGCCTGTGCTTGACCAGCACGCCGACCCTGGCCGAGGACAACCCGCCGGAGCTCTACGGCCGCTCGCGCGCCACCCCGGCGTTGCTGGAGCGCGTGGAGCTGACCGACGAGGACCGGCGCTGGCTGTGGGAGCGCCGCGTGCTGCGCCTGGGCGTGACCCAGCCCGACTACCCGCCGTTCGACATTCTGGGCACTGGGCACCAGTACGAGGGCATGAGCGCCGATTACGCCAGCTTGATCGGCGAGTTGTTGAACCTCAAGGTCGAGGTGCGCCGCTACGGGTCCCGGCAAGCGGCCATTGAAGGGTTGTGGCGCGGTGAAGTGGACCTGCTGCCCACCTCCAATGGCTTCGAGGCCGCCGAGTCCAACCTGATCCTGTCGATGCCCTACGTACAGGACCAACCCATCCTGGCCAGCCGCGTGGACGACCCCGGGGCTTTGGAGCCGCTACGCACCGATACCCGCCTGGCCATGCTCGAGCACTACCAGCCGGCCGAGGTGGTGGCGCAACTCTACCCCCATGCGCGACCGGTGAACTACCCCTCTACCCTCAGCGCGCTGGCCGCGGTGTCGTTCGGCCAGGCCGACCTGTTCCTGGGCAATGCCTTGGCTGCGGCCAACCAGATCAGCCGCAGCCAGTTCAGCAACTTGCAACTGGTGTATGCGCCCATCAGCCAGAGCAACACGTTCGCCTTTGCCTCCAATATTCACAACAACCGCCTGATGACGCTGGTGAACGTGGCATTGATGGCGGTGCAGGCCCGCGAGCGCACCGAAATCCTGCACCGCTGGAGCAGCGGTTCTGGCGTGATCAACCCGCGCCCGGCGCTGGACCTTACCGACAGCGAGCAACGCTGGCTACAGCAGCACCCGCGCATTCGGGTGGTAATGAACAAGCACTTCATGCCGTTTTCCTTTCGCGACGAACAGGGCAACTTCCGGGGCTTGAGCGCTGATGTGCTGGGCAAGATAAGCCAGCGCATCGGCGTGCGTTTCGAGGTGATCGACGTGGACTCCATCGCCGGCATGATCCAGAAAGTGCTGGGCGGTGAAGCCGACCTGCTGGCCGCGCTGCCGCCCAGCCGCGGGCGCGAGGAGCACTTGAGCTTTACCCGCTCTTATTTGACCAGCAGCATGGTGATGGTGGCGCCAGACAGCGACAATGCCCCGGTGAGCCTGGATGAAATGAGTGGCAAGCCCCTGGCCATCGCCAAGGGCAGCGAACAGATTGCCTACCTGCGCACCCATTATCCGCAAGTGCCGCTGGTGGAAGCCAAAGGGGCCGACGATGTGCTGCGCCAGGTCGCCCAGGGCAATGCCAAGGCCGGGGTAATGGCCTTGATCACCTCGCGTTACCTGATTGCTCGCCACCACCGTGGCGAGCTGCGGGTCACCGCCGCGGTGCCGCTGGAGTCACCCAATTACGCCTTCGCCACGGCGCGCGGCTCGCAGGAGTTGCAATCGATCCTGAACAAGGCGCTGCTCAGCCTGACCCCTCAGGAGCTGGACGAGTTGACCCATCGCTGGCGCAGTGAAGTCATCGTGGCCGACAGCTCGTGGCGCCGCTATGCCGGCTGGGTGGCGGGGGCCGGTGCGGTGCTGGTGCTGCTGTGGGTACTGGCGCTGGCCTGGATCCGCTCCTTGCGGCGCCAGGTACGCCGGCGCCGCCAGGCCGAAAAAGAACTGCTGGACCAATGGGCATTCATGCAGGCGATGATTTCGGGCACCCCATACCCTATCTATGTGCGCGACCGCGAGGGGCGCCTGACCATGTGCAACGATGCCTACCTCAAGGCACTGGACATCACCCGCGAGGCCACCCTGGGCCTGCTGATTACCGCGACTCATGTAGTTCCGCCCCACGAAGCGCAACGTTACCAGGAGGGTTACCTGGCCTTGATGGAGGACGGCGGTGCGGTGTTCGAAGACCGGGAGGTGGTGCTGGAGGCGGGCCGGGCCATGACCATTTCCCATTGGATGCTGCCTTACCGCGGCGGTGACGGCGAGATAGTCGGGATGATCGCCGGTTGGACGGATATCACCGATCGGATACGCCTGTGCACCGCCTACCAGGCCGCCAAGGAAGAGGCCGAGGCGGCCAGTGAGGCCAAGACCACGTTCCTGGCCACCATGAGCCACGAGATCCGCACGCCCATGAATGCGGTGCTGGGTATGTTGGAACTGGCCACGCGCAAGGCCGACGCCGGGGTGCTCGACAAGCTGGCCCTGGACGTTGCCTCGGGCGCGGCGCGTAGCCTGTTGGAGCTGATCGGCGACATCCTCGACATCACCCGTATCGAGTCCGGCCACCTGCAACTGGCGCCGCAACGCTGTGAGGTGGGCCAGCAGGTAGAAGCCGTGGTGCGCCTGTTCGATGGCCCGGCGCGGGCCAAGAACCTGCCCCTGCGCTTGCAACTGGAAGGTGACGCACGGGTTGAAGTGCAAATGGACCCCATGCGCTTTCGCCAGATTGTCTCCAACCTGGTCAGCAACGCGATCAAGTTCACCGAGCGCGGCCAGGTGAACGTGCAGGTGCGCTGCGAGCGCGACGGCGACTGCCTGCAAGTGCAGGTGCAGGTGCAGGACACCGGCGTGGGCATACCCGAGGCCGACCAGGCGGTGTTGGGGGCCGCCTTTCACCAGGCCAGCAATAACCCCGACGCTGCACGCCAGGGCACCGGCCTTGGCTTGAGCATCAGCCACCGGCTGTGCGAACTGATGGGCGCCCAGTTGAGCCTGCACAGCACCTTGGGCCAAGGCACCTGCGCGGTGCTGTCGCTGACGTTGCCGTGCTTGAACGCGGTGGTGGGGGCGCCATTGCCACTGATGGGCGAGCGTTCGGACGGGCATAGCGCCCTGAGTATCCTGGTGGTGGACGACTACCCGGCCAACCGCGTGCTGCTGGACCAACAGTTGGGTTACCTGGGGCATCGGGTGATCCTGGCCAGTGATGGCGAGCAGGGGCTGGCGCGCTGGCACGAAGAGGTGTTCGACGTGGTCATCACCGACTGCAACATGCCGGGCCTGGATGGCTACCGCCTGGCGCGGGCGATTCGTGCCCAGGAGGCGCTGGCGCAGCGCTTGCCCTGCCGGCTGCTGGGCTTTACCGCCAACGCCCAGGCCGAGGAGCGCGAACGTTGCCTGGCGGCGGGCATGGACGATTGCCTGTTCAAGCCGCTGGGCCTGCAGGACCTGGCCCATCACCTGTCGACGGTGACCGCGCAGGGCGCGCGACCCTTGGCGGCGCAACTGATGGATCTCAGTGCATTGGAGCAGTTGACCGGGGGCGACGTGGTGTCGGTGCGCGAACTGTTGAGCAACTTGTTGAGGTGCAGCCGTGACGACCTGCAACGCTTGGTGTCGCAGCGCGAGCAACCGGACCTGATTGCCTTGAGCCAGTTGGTGCACCGCATCAAGGGCGGCGCGCGGCTGATCAAGGCGCAGCCACTGCTGGCCGCTTGCGAGACACTGGAGCGGCTGTGCGCCGGCCAAGGCGCCGCTCAAGACCTGGCCCTGGCCATCGCCGCGCTGGAGAGCAGCCTGGCGCCCCTGATGGAGGGGTTGCGGGCCTATTGCGGTGAGTCAGTTTGAAAGGGGCGCGGGCACGCGGGGTTCAGGCCAGCACGGCCACCGACTTGATCTGCGCCCACAGTCGCTGGCCCGCTGCAATCTGCAGTTGGTCGGCGGAAAACCGCGTGATGCGGGCCAGCAACGGGGTGCCGTCGGCGTCCAGGCTGATCAGCACATGGGCGCTGTTATCGGCCAGGCGCTGCGCGAGCACCGTCACCGGCAGGCGGTTGAGGATGCTGCTGGCGCTTTCGGCGCCGGTGCTCAAGCTGACATCGCGCGCCTGCACCTTGACGCGCAGGCGGCTGCCCTGGGCGACTGGCGCATGGGCAAGGCGCATGTACAGGTTGCTTTCGGGCAACTTGAGGCTGAGCAACTGGTAGCTGGGGTCGTAGCCGCAGACCCGGCCCTCGATGACCACGCCCGCGTCATCGTCCATGGCCAGGGGCAGGTCCAGGCGCCCCAGGGTTTCGCCGATCGGGCCGCTGGCCTGTACCCGCCCGCCGTCCAGCAACACCAGGTGATCGGCCAGCCGGGCCACTTCGTCCTGGGCGTGGCTGACATACACCACCGGGATCTCCAGTTCGTCATGCAGGCGCTCGAGGTAGGGCAGGATTTCGCGCTTGCGCTGGGCATCGAGGGCGGCCAGTGGTTCGTCCATCAACAGCAATTGCGGGCTGGTCAACAGCGCCCGGGCAATGCCGGCGCGCTGGCGTTCGCCACCCGACAGGTGCTTGGGGCGCCGGTCCAGCAGGTGGCCGATGCCCAGCAGTTCGCACGCCTGTTGCAGTTGCACCTTGCGCTGGGTGCGCGGGATACGCCGCCAGCCGAATTCCAGGTTGCGGCGCACCGATAGGTGGGCGAACAGGCTGGCTTCCTGGAACACGTAGCCGATGGGCCGCTGGTGGGGCGGCACGAACACCCCCCGTGCGCTGTCTTGCCAGACCTGGCCGCCCACTTCGATGTAGCCTGTGGCGGCGGTTTCAAGGCCTGCCAGGCAACGCAGGCAGGTGGTTTTGCCCGAGCCCGACTGGCCAAACAGCGCGCTGACGCCACGCCCGGGCAGCTGTAGGTCGACGTCCAGGCTGAACTCGCCAAAGTCGCGCGCAAGGCGTGCATGAATCGGTGATGCCACAGTCAGCTCCAACCGGCCTTGCGCGGCTGGGTGGTGTACAGCGCCAGCAGCACGATAAAGGAAAACACCAGCATGGCCGCAGCCAACCAGTGGGCATTGAGGTACTCCATGGCTTCGACATGATCATAGATCTGCACCGACACCACGCGGGTCTTGTCGGGGATATTGCCACCGATCATCAGCACCACGCCGAACTCGCCCACGGTATGGGCAAAGCCCAGGATGCAGGCGGTGATAAAACCGGGGCGGGCCAGCGGCACCACCACGTTGAAGAAGGTGTCCCAGGGGCCGGCGCGCAAGGTCGCCGCCACCTCCAGCGGGCGTTGGCCCACGGCGGTGAAGGCGCCTTGCAGCGGTTGCACCACGAAGGGCATCGAATAGATCACTGAACCGATCACTAGCCCCGTGAAGCTGAACGTCAGAGTGCCCAGGCCAAGGGCCTGCGTGGCCTGGCCGATAAAGCCGTGGGGGCCCAGCGCCAGCAGCAGGTAAAAACCGATTACCGTGGGCGGCAGCACCAGTGGCAGGGCGACGATGGCCCCCACCGGCCCGCGCAGGCGCGAGCGGGTGCGGGCCAACCACCAGGCAATGGGCGTGCCGACGATCAGCAGGATCAGGACGGTGAGGCTGGCCAGTTTCAGCGTCAGCCAGATGGCCGACGCATCACTTGCATTGAGTGGCATCAGAGCTCGTAGCCGTACGACTTGATCACGGCCGCAGCCTTAGGGCCCTTCAGGTAGGCCACCAGCGCCTTGGCCGCTGCGCTGTCCTTGCCTTTGCTGAGGATCACCGCGTCCTGCTTGATCGGGTCATGCAGGTTGGCCGGTACGATCCAGGCCGAGCCGCTGGTGACCTTGCCGTCCTTGTAGATCTGCGACAGAGCGACAAAGCCCAACTCGGCATTGCCGGTGGAGACGAACTGGTAGGCCTGGGTGATGTTCTGGCCTTCGACGATCTTGGCTTTGGTGGCCTCGGTCAACTTGAGTTTGTCCAGTACCTGGGTGGCCGCCAGGCCATAGGGCGCCGCTTTCGGGTTGGCGATGGACAGGTGCTGGTATTCGTTGGCCTTGAGCACGGCGCCCTTGTCGTCGACGTAACCTTGCTTGGCCGACCACAACGCCAGGGTGCCCACCGCGTAGGTGAAGCGCGAGCCCTTGACCGTGTCGCCTTCGCTTTCAAGCTTGGCCGGGGTGGTGTCGTCGGCAGCCAGGAACACCTCGAACGGCGCGCCGTTCTTGATCTGGGTGTAGAACTGCCCGGTGGCGCCGTAGGAGGCGACCAATTTATGCCCGGTGTCTTTCTCAAAGTCGGCGGCGATCGCCTGGATGGGCGCGGTGAAGTTGGCGGCCACGGCCACCTGCACTTCATCGGCCTGGGCGTTGAAGGCCATGGCAGCGAACAGGCCGAGCAGGGCGAGGCGGGGGGTAGTAAAGGTCATGAACAGCGGCTCCTTGAGATGTTTTCGTTATGAAGCCAAATATATAGCGAGCCGATACAGGTTGAACAGTAGCGCTTTGCAGATCATGCCGTGGCGCCGGCGAATTGATCCGCGAAAAGCCCACCGACGAAAGCCATTGACAGCCAAACCGATCAGTCTAATATCTACCCCCATGACCACCCAGACCCCCACCCCCCGCAAACCCGGCCGCCCACCCAAAGTCCCGCGCGAGCAATACGACACGCGCGAACTGTTGGTGCGTTGCGGCACCGAGATCCTCACCGAGCAAGGCTTCAGTGCCACTGGCATCGACATGATCCTCAAGCGGGTCGGGGTGCCGAAGGGCTCGTTCTATCACTATTTTGCCAGCAAGGACGCCTACGGGCGGGCCCTGCTCGATAACTACGCCGACTACTTCGCCCGCAAGCTGGACCGCTGGCTGCTCGATGAAAGCATGTCGCCGTTGGAGCGCGTGCTGGCGTTCTCCGAGGACGCCCAGGTGGGCATGGCCAAGTACGAGTTCAAGCGCGGCTGCCTGGTGGGCAACCTGGGCCAGGAAATCACCGTGTTGCCCGAGGGCTATCGCGAGGCCATCGAGGCGGTGTTCCTCAGTTGGCAGCAACGCCTGAGCACGTGCCTGAAAGCGGCGCAAACGGCCGGCGACATTCCCAAGGGCGCCAACTGCGACGAGCTGGCGGCGTTCTTCTGGATCGGCTGGGAAGGCGCGGTGCTGCGGGCGCGGCTGCTGCGCAACGCGCAACCGATGCGCACTTTTGTCAGCGGTTTTTTGAAAACGGCATTCTTCAGCTGCTGAAAGGCAGCTTTTTTTTACCCATTTATAGACGATCGGTCTAAATAGAGAGAGGTCTTTATGTTCAACGGCATTCTTATCGAAAAAGACGACAACGGTTACCACGCGGCCCTCAAGGCCATCGACGACGCGCAACTGCCAAGCGGCGACGTGACCGTGCGGGTGGCCTACAGCACCCTGAACTTCAAGGACGGTTTGGCGATCACCGGCAGTGGGCCGGTGGTACGCCAGTTCCCGATGGTGGCTGGCATTGACCTGGCGGGCACGGTGGAGCACAGCACCCACCCCGACTACCGCATCGGCGATGCGGTGATCCTCAACGGTTGGGGGCTGGGCGAGGGCCACTGGGGTGGGCTTGCGCAGCGGGCGCGGGTCGATGGCAACTGGCTGATCCCCCAGCCTGAAGGCTTTACCCCTGCCCAGGCCATGGCCATCGGCACGGCCGGCTATACGGCCATGCTCTGCATCATGGCCCTTGAGCGCCAGGGGGTGCGACCGGAGCACGGCGAGGTACTGGTGACCGGGGCCAATGGCGGCGTGGGCAGCTTTGCCATCGCGCTGCTGGCACGCCTGGGTTACCGGGTGGTGGCCTCGACCGGGCGGGTGGCCGAGCACGACTACCTCAAGCGCCTGGGTGCCAGCGAGGTGATCGACCGCGCCAGCTTGTCTGAGCCTGGCAAGCCGCTGGCCAAGGAGCGCTGGGCCGGCGCTGTGGACTCGGTGGGCAGCCACACGTTGGTCAACGTGCTGGCCAGCACCCGCTACCTGGGCGCCGTCGCCGCCTGTGGCCTGGCCCAGGGCATGGACTTGCCGGGCAGCGTGGCGCCGTTCATTTTGCGCGGGGTAGCGTTGCTGGGCATCGACAGCGTCAAGCGGCCCAAGGCGGACCGCGTAGAGGCGTGGCAACGCTTGAGCCAGGACCTGGACCGCGACGTGTTGGCGTTGATTACCCGCGAGATTGGTCTGGGCGAAGTGGTACAGGCCGCCGGGCACTTGATGGCCGGGCAGGTGCGCGGCAGGGTGGTGGTGGATGTGAATCGGTAGGCGCGCAGGTGCGCAGCTCAACCGGCCTTGCGCAAGGTGAAGTTGATCCGCTGCGCGCCCATCACCGCATGCGTGCCCTGGGCAAGTGGCAACACCCCATGGTAACGCAAGCGGTCCACGCCGCCCCACACCACCACGTCGCCGTGCAGCAGCGGCACCCGCAGTGGTCGGTCGCCGCGGGCGTGGCCGCCGAATTGGAACACAGCCGGCAACCCCAGCGAGACCGACACCACCGGTGCCTCAAGGTCGCGCTCGTTCTTGTCCTGGTGCAGCGACATCTTTGCCCCAGGCAGGTAACGGTTGATCAGGCAGGCATCGGGGTCGAAATCGGCAAAGCCGGCGGCGCTGGCCGCGGCAATGCCCAGTTCGCGAATCACAATAGGCAGGCCTGGCCAGGGCAGGCCGGTGCGCGGGTCCAACGGGCTGTAGCGGTAACCGTGGGTGTCGGTGGTCCAGCCCAAGGCGCCGCAGTTGCTCAGCGCCACCGACATGGTAAAGCCACCGGGGGTGACCATACGCCGAAACGGCGCGGCCTTGAGCACCTCGCGCAGCGGTGCCAACACGCCTTCGACCCAGGGCAGGGCGAAACCACGTAGCACCCAGGCCTGGGTACCGAGGGCCTCGATGCGCGGGGGTTGGGCGGTATCGGTGTCGCTGAACAGGTCCGGGGTCATGGCGGCAGGCGCAGGTTACAGCGCCTTGCTGACGGTGATGTCGGTGATGCTGGCGGCATCATCGCCATGGATTTTTTCAAGCGCGGCGCGGGCTTCTTCCAGCGTGCCTTCGGTCAATTGCGCGAAATCCCAACGGCGTTCGCCGTCGATCTTGTATTTGATGACATACTTGGTGGTCACGGGGGCGTACCTGTCAAAAATGCCGAGCCTTCAGGAGAACTTGGAAGACGAGCGGCGGACGATCTTGATCGTGTGGGTAAAGGCCGGCTTGCGCACGGCAGGCTGTGGCTTGGTGCCTGCGGTGTCGATGGTAATGTTCCAGAAACCGGTGCTGGGTGCGGTGATCTTTGCCGGGAAGGTGTCGAACGCGCCGCCGTGATAGGAGTGCCGACCGCCGTTCTTGAAGCTGCGGAAGTTGGCGTCGCTCATCAGGCGAATGTTGCAGCGCTGGGAACACACGATGACGACCAGGTCGTCTTCGTTGAGGTGTTCGCGCTGGTGTACGAATTTCATGTCTTTCTCCGGGAAGCATCACTGGCAAATCAAAACGATAGCACGATGGCACGGGCGGTTGCCGCGTTTCCTGCGCGGCGACACGATAAATCTGCCATCACTGAGGAGCAAAGCGTATTTTACGTTGTCAGAGCTTTTTTCGATCGGAGGTGTCTATGAAGTGGCCGCTGTTGGCGATGGCTGTGTTGTTGAGCGGGTGTGCGAGCGTGGCCGAGATAGAGAAAAGCCCCGAAACCATGAGCGTGATGTCTGGCAAAGACCCCAAGGATTACGCCGACTGCCTGGTCGGGGCCCTGGCGGCCAGCCGCAAGCCGTCGACCGTTGAACCGTTGCACGATGGTTACCGGGTGATCGTGCCGCAAAAGCTGAGCTCGGACCCTGCCGCGGTGATTTACATCGAGAAGCGTTCCAGTGGCAGCACGATCAAGGTCCACGAGCGCATTTCCAACATGCCGCTGCGCCCCCATGACGTTCAACGTGCCGCCACCAAGTGCATTTCCGGCTGAGTTACTTGCACATCACCGTGACGCTGCGGCTTTTGTAGTTGCCGATGTCGGCCCCCAGGGTCTTGTCGCTGGGTTTGGGCTGGGGCGTGCCGTCGGTGCCGATGATGTCGTAGTCACCGCCGTCGCACGAGGCCTGGGCCTTCTGGTAGCAACTGTCCCAGGACATGGCCTGGCCTGAACAGTCGATGTCCAGGCCCTGTTTGCCGTTTTTCAGCACTGTGGGTGAGGCCGTCGCGCAGCCGCCAAGGGCCAGGACAGCGAGCACTGCTAGGGTTTTATGCATGGTTGCATCTTCGAAAAAAGGGAGAGGAAATAACGCCTGAGCACTGGCGCTTGGCGCAATGTAACTTAATATTCAATACGCAGTGGAACTATCCAGCGCAGGAATTTTCTATTCTGCATTCGATCGGCCGGGCGCGGGGCATTGTAAGGTGGCCGCCGCCTGATTAGACTGCGCCGAATCTCGTAAGCACAGCCCTTTGTAAGGACTCATATGATCAAGAAATGCTTGTTCCCAGCAGCCGGTTACGGCACTCGCTTTCTGCCAGCGACCAAAGCCATGCCCAAGGAAATGCTGCCGGTGGTCAACAAGCCACTGATCCAATACGGCGTCGAAGAGGCACTGGAAGCCGGTCTGAGCCAAATCTCCATCGTCACCGGCCGCGGCAAGCGTGCCCTGGAAGACCACTTCGACATCAGCTACGAGTTGGAAAACCAGATCAAGGGCACCGACAAGGAAAAATACCTGGTCGGCATCCGCAAACTGCTCGATGAGTGCTCGTTCTCCTACACCCGTCAAACCGAGATGAAAGGCCTGGGCCACGCGATCCTGACCGGCCGCCCGTTGATCGGCGACGAACCCTTCGCCGTGGTGCTGGCAGACGACCTGTGCGTCAACCTGGAAGGTGACGGCGTACTGGCGCAGATGGTCAAGCTGTACAACCAGTTCCGCTGCTCGATCGTCGCCATCCAGGAAGTCGACCCCTCGGAGACCAACAAGTACGGCGTGATCGCCGGCGAGATGATCCGCGACGACATCTACCGCGTGAACAGCATGGTTGAAAAACCAGCCCCCGAAGACGCACCGTCGAACCTGGCCATCATCGGCCGCTACATCCTGACCCCGGACATCTTCGACCTGATCGAACAAACCGAGCCAGGCAAGGGTGGCGAGATCCAGATCACCGACGCCCTGATGAAACAGGCGCAGAACGGTTGCGTGCTGGCCTACAAGTTCAAGGGCCAGCGTTTTGACTGCGGCGGCGCCGAAGGTTACATCGACGCCACCAACTTCTGCTTCGAGAACTTCTACAAGACTGGCAAGGCTTACTGATAAGTCTGCTGTCCTTGGGGTACTGAACGCCGCTACTCTTCGGAGAGCGGCGTTTTTGTTTGTATGACTTGAGGGCCTCCTCGCGTAGGAATCATGTCTTGTAGGAGCGGATTCATCCGCGAAAAGGCCAGTGGAGATCTTTGAATGAACTACGATTTCGACCTTTTTGTCATCGGCGCCGGTTCCGGCGGCGTGCGCGCGGCGCGTTTTGCCGCAGGTTTCGGCGCCAAGGTGGCGGTGGCTGAAAGCCGCTACCTGGGCGGCACGTGCGTGAACGTTGGCTGCGTGCCGAAAAAGCTGCTGGTGTACGGCGCGCATTTCGCCGAAGACTTCGAGCAAGCGCACGGCTTTGGCTGGACCTTGGGCGAGGCCCAGTTCGACTGGCCCACCCTGATCGCCAACAAGAACCGCGAGATCGAGCGCCTCAATGGCATCTATCGCAACTTGTTGGTCAGCAGTGGCGTCAAGCTGCTGGAAGGGCACGCACGCTTCGTCGATGCCCATCACGTGGAAGTCGATGGCCAGCGCTACAGCGCCGAGCGCGTGTTGATCGCCACTGGTGGCTGGCCGCAGATCCCCGACATTCCGGGCCGCGAGCACGCCATCACCTCCAACGAGGCATTCTTCCTTGAGCAACTGCCCAAGCGTGTGCTGGTGGTGGGGGGCGGGTACATCGCCGTCGAATTTGCCGGCATCTTCCACGGCCTGGGCGCACAGACCACCTTGCTGTACCGCCGCGAGCTGTTCTTGCGCGGCTTCGACGGCTCGGTGCGCAAGCACCTGGCCGAAGAGCTGACCAAGCGCGGCCTGGACCTGCAGTTCAATGCCGACATCGCACGCATCGACAAGCAAGCCGACGGCAGCCTGCTGGCCACCCTCAAGGATGGTCGCACGCTCAGCGCCGACTGCATCTTCTACGCCACCGGCCGGCGCCCGATGCTGGACAACCTGGGCCTGGAAAACACCGGCGTGGCGTTGAACAAGGACGGCTTCATCCAGGTGGACGAGCAGTTCCAGACCAGCGACCCGTCGATCCTGGCGTTGGGCGACGTGATCGGCCGCGTGCAATTGACGCCGGTGGCCCTGGCCGAAGGCATGGCCGTGGCGCGCCGCTTGTTCAAGCCCGAGCAGTACCGCCCGGTGGACTACCAGCACATCCCGACGGCGGTGTTCAGCCTACCCAACATTGGCACCGTGGGCTTGAGCGAAGAACAGGCCCGTGAGCAAGGCCACGACGTGCAGGTGTTCGAAAGCCGCTTCCGGCCGATGAAACTGACCCTGACCGAGTGTCAGGAACGCACGCTCATGAAGTTGGTGGTGGACGCCAAGACCGACAAGGTACTGGGTTGCCACATGGTCGGCCCGGACGCCGGCGAGATCGTCCAAGGCTTGGCCGTGGCCCTGAAGGCCGGCGCCACCAAGCAACTGTTCGATGAGACCATCGGTGTGCACCCCACTGCCGCGGAAGAATTCGTGACCATGCGGACGCCCGTCGACCGCTAATCAATTCAAGGGTCACGGTTGGATCCCCTTTAACAACTTGTAAGGCCCGTACTAGACGCTTTGCATGGGGTTGGCGGGGATTTTTTTTCGGCTTCGGAAATGGCTTATTTCCCCCAATTAAACGTTTCTGTACTACGCCAGCCTACAACTTTTCCGACATTATTTTCCCTGCCTCTACCCCCATACTGCGCCGGCGCTGAACCTCAGTGCCCGGTCGAGGCATCGTCTCGCCGGTTATTGTTTTGCCTTGCAAAGGATTCTAGAAATGAAACGGATCGTACTTTCTGCCGCGTTGGCTGTGTCATTTATGACAGTATTTACAGGTGCGAACGCGGCCGACGGTCAAATCGATTTCGATGGCCACATTAAAGCCAACACCTGCAAGATCAACGACGACAAGCCGAACTTCACCGTGGACCTGCCCCACGTCTCGATGAATGCGTTCTCGCAGGCCAGCCCAACAACCGGGCGCACGCCGTTCCAACTGAACCTGACCGAATGCACCCCGGAAACCGGGAGCGTGTACACCTATTTCGAGCCAGGCCCTACCGTCAATCCGCTTACTGGCCGCTTGATCGTGGACGCCGGCGGCGCCCAGAACGTGGAAGTGGGCCTGCTTAACGACCGGCATGGCCCGATCGATGCCAGCAAGGCGGCCGGCAGCCAGAATTCGCAGTTGGTGGCCGTGTCGGGCGGCAATGCCACGCTCGATTACTTTGCCGAATACGCCGCCACCGGCGCCGTGACGCCGGGCCTGGTGAAAACCCGCGTGCAATACACGCTGATCTTCCCATAAGCCCCAGGGGCAGCCGCGCCGCGGCCAGGCTGCCCACCGCTCCAGGACATTCCCATGAAGTCTTTCTTGCTGCGCTCTTTAGGGGCGCTTCTGGCGTGCCTGTGGCTGGGCACCGCCCAGGCCAGCGTGATCATTTCGGCGACGCGGGTGATTTATCCGGCGCAAGAGCGCGAAGTCACCGTGCAACTGAGCAACCAGGGGCGCACGCCGGCCCTGGTGCAGGCCTGGTTGGATACCGGTGACGCCAGCGCCGAACCCCATGCCACCCAGGTGCCGTTCAGTATCAGCCCGGCGATGTTTCGCCTGGACCCCGACAAAGGCCAGGCCCTGCGCCTGATTCATTCGCGCGAACCGTTGCCCAACGATCGCGAAAGCCTGTTCTGGCTCAACGTGCTGGAGATTCCGCCGCGCCTGGGCGCCGAGGAGGCCGGCGGCAACCATTTGCAGATGGCCATCCGGCAACGCATCAAGGTGATGTTCCGCCCCGCAGGCCTGCCCGGTAGCGCGGTGCAAGCTTTGCAGGGCGTGCAGTGGACCCTGCTGCGTGAAGGTCGCGGCTGGCAACTGCAGGCCGACAACCGCTCGCCGTTCTACGTCAATCTGGGCGAGGTAAACCTGGTGCTGGGTGCACGTAGCTACGCCGCCGGGGCGGGGTTTGTAGCGCCTTTCGGGCAGCAGCGTTTTGCCGTGGAGGGCGCCGAGGGGCTGCAGCCGGACCAGGCGCAGGTGAGCGTCATCGCCATCAATGACCACGGCGCCGGCGTGCCGTTGCGCCAGGCGCTGTCGCGGTGACAGAGCGTTTTGTGCCGGCGGCGATGATGTGCTGTGGCGTGTTGGCGATGCCCTTCGCGGGCGCTGAGCCGGTGGAGTTCGAGTCCGGGTTTTTGCCCGGTGAGGTCGACCTCAGCGCGTACGAACGTGGTCAAACCCTGTTGCCGGGCCAGTACCGCCTGGACCTGTACGTCAATGCTGAGCCCCGCGGCCGGTTGGACGTGCGCATTGCCCGGGATCCCGATGGCGGGCCTGCCCAGGTCTGCATCACGCACGCGTTGCTGCAGGCTGCGCAAGTGGACCTGGACCACGTGGCGCCGGCGATTGTGCAACGCCTCAACGTGCCGGATGGGTGCGTGGGCGTGACCGCGATCAACCCGCACGCCAGGGCGCGGGCAGACCTGGCGACCCTGCGCCTGGACCTGGACATTGCCCAGTCGATCCTGCTGCGCCTGGCTCGGGGCTCGGTAGACCCCAGCCGGTGGGATTCGGGCGTAAACGCAGGGTTTGCCGATTACAACCTCAACCTGTTCAGTTTCGATGCTGCAGGCCAGGCGCGTCAGGTGCAAGGGTATGCCGGCGTGTCGATGGGCTTTAATCACGGTGATTGGCACTGGCGCCATCAGGGCGCCTGGAGCGGCAGCGACCAGGACGGCGGGCGCTATCAGCACCAGGCCACCTACGTGCAACGCGAATTGGGTGAATGGGCGGCGCAGGCATTGCTGGGGCGAACCCGCAGCCAGGGCGAATTGCTCGATTCGGTCGGCTTCAGCGGCCTGCAACTGAACAGTGACGACCGTATGTTGCCGGCCTCCCAGCGTGGTTTCGCGCCGGTGGTGCGCGGCATGGCCACCAGCAACGCCAAGGTGTCGATACGCCAGAACGGCGTGCTGCTGCAGGAACTGCTGGTAGCCCCCGGGGAATTTGTGATCGATGACCTGTACGCCAGCGGTTTTGGCGGCGACCTGGAGGTTAGCGTGCTGGAGGCCGACGGCAGCGTGCGCCGCTTCAGCGTGCCGTATTCGGTCACGCCCCTGGCCTTGCGCGAAGGCGCCCGGCGCTACAGCGCGGTGCTGGGCCGGGTCGACGAAGCCGAACTCGACGATGGGCCGCTGTTTGCCCAAGGCACCTGGCAGCACGGCGTGAGCAATACATGGACCGCCTACACCGGCAGCACCTTGAGCCAAGGCTACTACGCCGGGCTCTTGGGCACCGCGCTGAACAGTTCGGTTGGTGCCTTTGGCCTTGACCTGACCCAAGCCCGCAGCGAGCTTGCGCGTGGGGTACAAGGCCAGCGTTGGCGGCTGAACTACGCCTGGCAATTGCCGGGCACGGCGGCCCGGTTGTCGGCCTCAAGCTATTGGCATTCCAGCGCCGGTTACCACGACTTTCGCACCGCCTTGCTGGAGCGCCAATCAGCCGGGCGTGGTGCGGCCTGGCAGCCACGCAGCGGTACTCAACTGGGCCTGGGCCAGCACCTGGGGGACGATTACGGCCACCTGCAAGTGTCGGCGGTCAGTACCCGCTACTGGCAGCGCGCCGGCCAATCGTTGAACTATACGCTGAGCTATAGCAACCGCTACCAGCACCTGGGTTACGGGCTGGCCCTGAGCCGCGAGCGCGATGACCAAGGCCGGGCCGACAGCCGCCTGCAATTGACCTTGAGCCTACCGCTGGGTGGTAACCGAGGCAGCTTGAGCAGCAGCCTTGTGCGTGACAACCAGGGGCGCAGCCAGTGGCAAGCGGGGTACAGCGTGGGTGACGAGCAGCGCAGCCTGGGCTTGAACACCAGCGCCCAACGTGACCCGCAGGGCGCCAGCCGCAGTGTCAGTGGCCATGGCACCTGGCGCGCCGCGCAAGGCCAATGGAGCGCCGGGCTGGGCGGCGGCGACGGTGCCAGTCAGGCATCTGTGGGGCTGCGCGGCGCGCTGGTGGCCCATGGCGGTGGGGTAACGTTCGCCCAGCCGCTCTCGGAAACGTTCGCGATCGTCCACGCCCCCCACGCGGCGGGCGCCCGTATCGTCAATGGCAACGGCGCGCGCCTCGACGCGCGCGGCTACGGGGTGATGCCAAGCCTGATGCCCTACGGCCTGAACCGCGTGGAACTTGACCCCAAGGGCTTGCCCCAAGACGTCGAACTGCAAGTGAGCAGCCAGCACGTGGTGCCGCGCGCCGGTGCCGTGGCGCTGCTCAGCTACCCCACCTTGACTGGCCGGGCGGCGATGCTCGACGTACGGCGCAAGGACGGCACTGCGCTGCCCTTTGGCGCCAACGTACGCTCGGCCGATGGCCAACCCCTGGGCCTGGTGGGCCAGGGTAGCCGAGTGTTCGCCCGCGGCTTGGCCCCAACCGGCCAACTTACCGTGCAGTGGGGCGAGAGCGCCGCGCAGCAATGCCAGTTTGCCTACCAGTTGCCCGACCTGATTGCCGACAACGATTACCCGCTGTTGCAGGCCACGTGTGACACCTGACCCGAGACTTTGTGCATGCCCCTGTTTTTTCGCTGTATCGCCACTGCCTGCCTGCTGCCATTGGCCAGCCCTATCGCCCAGGCAGCGTGCGCCTTCTACCCCGAATACGGCCCGCAGGAGGTGGTGATGCACTTGCCTGGCGAAATCATCGTCGACAATGCAGGCCCGGTGGGCAGCGTGCTGCATACCCAGCAGGTCAATGGCTTGCCCACGTCGCTGCACTGCGAGGGCGGTGAAGTCCTGAGCGTGGGGTGGTTGACGCCGATGACAGCGGGGGGCGGCGAGGGGGTGTACGCCAGCAATCTGCCGGGCGTGGGCCTGCAATTGACCCAGTTGCCGGGCCCTGAAGAGCGGGTTACCTGGCCACCGACCACGCGCACCGTGGCCGGGGAAACCAGCGTGAGCCCGGGTTCAGGCTATTGGCTGAAGTTGATCAAGACCGGCCCCCTGTACGACGGCACGTTGGAACTCGCCGGGCTGGGTGCGCAGCGCCAGTACGGCACGCTTGCCAGCCACCGCTTGCGTTTTGCCGCAGGCCCGGTGCGCATCGTTGCGCAAAAGCCCACCTGTGAGGTGCACCCTGCCTCGCGAC
This sequence comes from Pseudomonas abieticivorans, assembly GCF_023509015.1. Lineage (NCBI taxonomy): Bacteria > Pseudomonadati > Pseudomonadota > Gammaproteobacteria > Pseudomonadales > Pseudomonadaceae > Pseudomonas > Pseudomonas abieticivorans. The sequence goes on along the minus strand of NZ_CP094975.1, from coordinate 79,938 downwards.
AGGTGCGGGTGAGCATGGGCGGGCAGGCGTTGCGCGAGTTCAAGGGCATCGGCTCCTTGGGCCCCAAGCGCGATTTCGAGCTGCGCCTGGCCTGCCGCGGCGGGGCGGGCGGGCGCCTGGGGGTGCATGTCAGCTTGACCGACGTCAATGACCCCGGCAACCGCAGCGCGGTATTGTCACTGGGCGCCGAGGCGTCTGCGGGTGGGGTGGGCCTGCAGTTGCAGCGCGCCGATGGCGGCTTGGTGCACTACGGCGCCGACAGCGCGCAACTGGGCAACCCGGGCCAGTGGCGCACCGGCTTGGTGGCCTCGGGCGAGTCCAGCCACAGCATCGCCTTGAGCGCGCGCTACATCCAGACCCAGGCGCAGGTCACGCCCGGCACGGCGCCGGCGCGGGCGACGTTTACCCTGGCCTATGACTGATAGAAGGATTTCGTCTATTTATAACCTCCCTTCATAGCCAAAACCAATCGTGTGCATCAGGTTTGCCAATGAGCATTTGTCATCCTGGTTGGCTAGGATTGCCCCATCACTTTTAAACACCCCTCAGGAGATTCACCGATGCCTATCATCAACAGCCAAGTCAAACCGTTCAAAGCTCAGGCCTACCACAACGGCAAGTTCGTTGAAGTGACCGAAGCGGCCCTGAAAGGCAAGTGGTCTGTCGTGTTCTTCTACCCAGCCGACTTCACTTTCGTGTGCCCGACCGAACTGGGCGACCTGGCAGACAACTACGCTCAATTCAAAGACCTGGGCGTTGAGATCTACGGCGTGTCCACCGACACCCACTTCACCCACAAAGCCTGGCACGACACCTCGGACACCATCGGCAAGATCCAATACCCACTGATCGGTGACCCGACCCACCTGATCTCGCGCAACTTCGACGTGCTGATCGAAGAAGCCGGTATGGCTGACCGTGGCACGTTCGTGATCAACCCCGAAGGCCAGATCAAAATCGTTGAACTGAACGACGGCGGTGTTGGCCGTGACGCCTCCGAGCTGCTGCGCAAGGTCAAGGCTGCCCAATACGTGGCCGCACACCCGGGTGAAGTCTGCCCAGCCAAGTGGAAAGAAGGCGAAGCCACCCTGGCCCCTTCGCTGGACCTGGTCGGCAAGATCTAAGCATCTGCCTGCCAGCGGCTCCTGCCTGACGCGGGAGCCGGGTTGCGGCGAAGGCCCGGCCCGCTCCTGATCACGCACCAGTCGCCCCCAACAATGCCCGGGCGAATTCGCTCGGGCATTGTTTTTTATACGAACCAAAAAAGGAAATCGCCCGCATGTTGGACGCCAATCTAAAAGCCCAGTTGAAATCGTACCTGGAACGGGTTACCCAACCGATCGAGATCGTTGCCTCCCTCGATGACGGCGCGAAATCCCAAGAATTGCTTGGCATGCTGCGTGAAATCGACGGCCTGTCGGACAAGATCACGCTGCATGACAACGGTAACGATGCGCGCAAGCCGTCGTTCTCGGTCAATCGCCCGGGTGCGGATATCAGCCTGCGTTTCGCCGGTATCCCCATGGGCCACGAATTCACCTCCCTGGTGCTGGCCCTGCTGCAAGTGGGCGGCCACCCTTCCAAGGCGAGCGCCGAGGTGATCGAACAGATCGCCGGGCTCAAGGGTCAATTCAACTTTGAAACCTACTTCTCGCTGTCCTGCCAGAACTGCCCGGACGTGGTGCAGGCGCTGAACCTGATGGCTGTGCTCAACCCCAACGTGCGCCACGTGGCCATCGACGGCGCGTTGTTCCAGGCCGAAGTGGACGCGCGCCAAGTGATGGCAGTGCCCAGCGTTTACCTCAATGGCGAAGTGTTTGGCCAGGGCCGCATGGGCCTGGAAGAGATCCTTGCAAAGATCGACACCAGTGCCGGTGATCGCCAGGCCGACAAGCTGAACGCCAAACAGGCTTTCGACGTGCTGGTGGTGGGGGGTGGCCCGGCGGGCTCCGCTGCAGCCATCTACGCGGCCCGCAAAGGTATCCGCACCGGCGTCGCTGCCGAGCGCTTCGGCGGCCAGGTGCTGGACACCATGGCCATCGAGAACTTTATCTCGGTGCAGCACACCGAAGGGCCGAAACTGGCCACGGCACTTGAAGAGCACGTCAAGGAATACGACGTCGACATCATGAACCTGCAACGCGCCGAAGCGTTGATCCCGGGCAAGGACGGCGGCCTGCACGAAGTACGCTTTGCCAGCGGCGCGAGCCTGAAGGCCAAAACCGTGATCCTGGCCACCGGTGCCCGCTGGCGCGAAATGAACGTGCCGGGCGAAAAGGAGTACCGCAACCGTGGCGTGGCCTACTGCCCGCACTGCGATGGCCCGTTGTTCAAGGGCAAGCGCGTGGCGGTGATCGGTGGTGGCAACTCGGGCGTGGAGGCGGCTATCGACCTGGCCGGTATCGTTGCCCACGTGACCTTGCTGGAGTTCGACGGCCAGTTGCGCGCCGATGCGGTGCTGCAGCGCAAACTGCACAGCTTGCCGAACGTCAAGGTGATCACCAATGCCCTGACCACCGAAGTGACCGGCGATGGGCAAAAGGTCAACGGCCTGCGCTACAAGGATCGCCAGAGCAGCGAAGAGCACACCGTGGAGCTGGAAGGGATTTTCGTACAGATCGGCCTGCTGCCCAACACCGATTGGCTCAAGGGCACCATCGAGTTGTCCCAGCGTGGCGAGATCATGGTCGATGCCCGTGGCGAAACCAGCTTGCCCGGTATCTTCGGCGCCGGTGACGTGACCACCGTGCCGTACAAGCAGATCGTCATCGCCTTGGGCGAGGGCGCGAAGGCTTCGCTGGCCGCCTTCGATCACCTGATCCGTAGTTCCGCGCCGGCCTGATCACCAGGTCGCCCACATCGTGGGGGCTGTGGGAGCAGAGCTCCCACGGTGCGTTTTAGAACTCGGTTGGCTGGATAATCTCTACCCAGTACTCATCCGGGTCCTTGATGAAAGCCAGGTGCTTCATGCGGCCATCGCTCAGGCGCTTCTGGAAATTCACGCCCAAGGCTTCGAAACGCTCGCAGGCGGCGCGGATGTCCGGCACGGCCAGGCAGATGTGACCAAAACCGCGCGGGTCGGTGTTGCCATTGTGATAAGCGAAGGCCGGGTCGTTTTCGGTGCCGTGGTTGTGAGTCAGCTCCAGCACGCCGGGGATCGACTTCATCCACTGGTTGCGCGCGGCGTCATCGGCCGGGATATCGGCCTTGTCCACCAGGGCCAGGAAGTACAGGCTGAACTCGGCTTCCGGGAAATCGCGCTTTTCTACCAGGCTGAAACCCAGGATGCGAGTGTAGAAGTCCAGGGACTTCTCGATGTCCTTCACGCGCAGCATGGTGTGGTTGAACACGAACTGCGCGGTGGCGGTATCGGGGGAGGCGGTGACGCCGGGAACGGCGTTAAGGGCTTGCAGGCTCATGAGAACTCCTGAGGCGGTAAAAAAGACAGCCTCCCATGATACCCGCCACACCCCTTGATAGGAACGTCTGCGCTGCGTTGATGTGCCGCAGTCAAACGCCAGGCAATAAGAAGCCCGCCGAAGCGGGCATTGGGGCGCTGATCCTTCAGCAGCCTTTATCCTGTAAGAATGGACGTGAAAAAGTTGTGAAAAAAAACCGACAGGGTGTTTTTCAGACCAGTTGTTTCGGCATAAAAAAACCGGCCCTGTGCCGGTTTCTTCATGAGTGGGTTTAGCCGCGCAGCCATCCGTTGACCGTGGCCACGCCGTATTTTTCTTTCCAGGCCTTGAGGCCCCGGTGGTTGCCGCCCTTGGTCTCGACACGCTCGCCGGTGTGGGGGTTGTCGTAGATTTTCAGCACCCGTGGCCGGCGCGTCTGCTTGGGCTTGGCCGAAGCGTTAGGCAAGCGCAGGCTCAAGCGGGCGGCTGCCGGGTCGAGAATGGCTACCACGTCGCGCAGGCTCTTGCCGTAGCTGTTCATCAGGCTCTGGAGTTTTGTTTCGAACTCGATTTCCTTTTTCAGGCCGGCGTCGTTCTTCAAGGACTCCAACTGGGCCAGTTGTTCTTGAAGTGCCTTTTCGGCGGCGCGGAATTCAGCGAGTCTGGACATGGGGAGCTCCTTTTAGAGTGAAACGTGGCCCGTCAACGGCGAGCGATAAACGCTGATATTTGAGCGGGTGTTATCCAAACTATAGTGTCGTCTGAATTGAGAGTAAACAATTTACCGAATAAAAGTCGGAAAAAATAAAATGACGACGGCGCAAAGGTTTAGTGTGTTGTGCGCACTTGCAGGAATCTTCTGACAGAACTTTCCGATAGATTCGTAAGATCTTTCAAAAGTATTAGTTAGTTGGTGGGGGAATTTGACGCGGTATAAAAGGTGTTCAAATGGCGCTGCAGGGGGGCGTGGATATTCAAATGATCGATGTTCTATGAGTGTGCGAGTTCATACTGAGTCGTTACAGTTGGTTAGTGCCAGGCTAGGCCCTGGCACTAGGTTCTTACAGAGCCTAAAGGTGTTGGCCTCAAGCCAGTTGATGCCTATAAGGCAAGTCCGGCCCCACCTTGCTGCACGTCAATGCCGCTGCACGCACCGCAAAGTTGAGCATCGCGTCCAGTTGCGCGGCTGTCAGTTGCCCAAGGCCTTCTGTAGAGTCCAGGCCCTGTTCGGTCAGCCAGGTGATCAGCGCCGCCTGGAAGGTATCGCCAGCGCCCACCGTGTCGGCGGTGGCCACCTCACGCGCCGGTACGCTCCAACTGCCGTGCTGGCGGCTGAACACTTGCGCACCTTCCCGGCCGCGGGTGATGAACACCAACTGGCATTGCTGGCTCAGCCAGCCTTGGGCAATCGCCGCGCTGTCCTGGCCGGGGTACAGCAGGTGCAGGTCTTCATCACTGACCTTGATCAGGTGCGCGTGGCCTGCGAACTCGGCGATGCGCCGGCGCCACAGGTCAATGTCGGGTGCCGGGTTGAGCCGCACGTTGGGGTCCAGGCTGATCAGCCGTCGGCCGCTTTCGCGGCGCACCAGCTCCAGCAACGTGCTGGCGATGGGTTCCACCACTAATGAAAACGAGCCGACGTGCAGCCCGCGTACCTGTTCGCCCAAGGTGGGCAACTGGCTGGGCAGCAGTTGCCGGTCGGCGCAGCCTTCGCCGCGAAAACTGTATTGCGGCGAGCCATCGGCGCCCACGGCCACCATGGCCAAGGTGGTGGGCGCCTCCACGTGCTGCACGAAATCACTGCGCACGCCTTCCTCGTCCAGCATGTGCGCCAGGCGTTGGCCCAGGTAATCGGTCGACAAGCCGGCCAACAATGCCGATTCCACCCCTAGGCGCGACAGGCCGATGGCCACGTTGAACGGCGAGCCGCCCGCGACCGCCTGGTACCCCAGGCGCGAGGTTTGGCTGAACCGGTCTGGCTCGCAAAAAAAGTCGAACAAGGCTTCACCACAAACAAGAAACATAAAGGCTCCAAAATTAAAGCTTGGCAATGTGCTGGCGATAGTCGCGATAGACCGCTTCATAGCGTGCCACGTTCGCCGCCACGGGGCTTGCATGATGGTCGGGGGCCAACTGCACGCAGCGCTGGCACAGGCTGGCAAGTGAGACCGGCTCCATGCACCAGGCCGCTTGCACGGCGGCGCCCAGCGCGGCGGCCTCTGGCTGGCGCGGGCAGACCACCTGGGTGTTCATGATATCGGCGACCATCTGCCGCCAGACAGCACTGTTGGCGCCGCCGCCGATCAGCCGGATGCTGGTGCTGCGCACGCCGCTGGCACGCAGCAAGTCCAGCCCGTAACGCAGGCCGAAGGTGGTGCCCTCCACGGCGGCGCGGCACAGGTTGGCCGGGCTCAGGTTGGTGCTGGTCAGGCCCTGGAAACTGCCGTTGGCATGGGGCAGGGCGGGTACCCGTTCGCCATTGAGAAAGGGCAGCATCAGCACCCCGTCGCAGCCGATGGGCGCTGCCTGGACTTGCTGGTTGAAGGCATTGATGTCCAAGGCAAACAGTTCGCGCACCGCGCTGGTGGCATTGGTCAGGTTTTGCGTGCAGATCAGCGGCAACCAGCCGCCGCTGGACGAACAGAAGGTCGCCACCTCGGGCTCCGGGCTCACCTGTGCGCTGTCGGCGTAGGCGTACACGGTGCCGGATGAGCCCAGGCTCATGGTCAGGATGCCGGGTGCGATGTTGCCGGTGCCGATGGCGCCCATCATGTTGTCGCCGCCGCCGCTGGCCACCACGGCCTGGGGGCTGATGCCCAGCAGGTTGGCAATGCCGGGCAGCACGGTGCCGACCGCTTGGCGTGACTCGATCAGCTCGGGCAGGGCGCCGGCCAGGCGCGGGTCGATGGAGGCCAGCAGGTCCAGGTCCCATTGGCGCGTGCGCACGTCGAAGTAGCCGGTGCCGGACGCGTCGCCATATTCGCTGCAGCAACGCCCCGTCAGCCAATAGTTGAGGTATTCATGGGGCAGCAGGATGTGGGCGATGCGGGCGAACACCTCGGGGTGTTGCTCGCGGGTCCAGAGCAGCTTGGACACCGTGTAGCCCGGCGCAATGGCCAGGCCCAGGCGCTTGAGCGAGCCCTGCACACCGCCCAACTGCGCCAGCAGGCGGTCATTCTCGGCGCTGGACTCGGTGTCGCACCACAGCTTGGCAGGGCGCAGTACCTGGCCCTGCTCGCACAGCAGCACCAGGCCGTGCTGCTGCCCGGAGACGCCCACGCCACGCACCTGGGCGCCGTTGATACCGGCGGCGTCCAGGGCCTGGCGGGTGGCCGTCACACAGGCATCCAACCATTGTCGCGGGTCTTGTTCGCGGCGCCCATTGGCGCCGCTGACCATTGTGTGGGGCGCTGCACCCTGGCCCAGCACCTGGCCGCTGTCGGCATCCAGGATCAACGCCTTGGTGCCTTGGGTGCCGCAGTCGATTCCCAGGTACATGGCGGTTATTCCTTCGCGCTGAGCAGGTGCTCCAGCGTCCACTGAACGCCATTGAGGCGCAAGTGCTTGAGCTGGATTTCAAAGGCCGCGACAAATTCCGCCGACTGCGCCATTGCCGTGCCGAAGATCTCGTCCACGCCCAGCAGGCGTTGGGTCACCAGCCCATCATCGGCCACCAGCGCCTGGCAGAAGGCGGCGCGCGGGTCGGGGATGCGGTAGTGGCTGCCTTTCTCGTCCACGCCCTTGAGGTACAGGGCCCAGGCGGCCACCACTAGGGCTGCGCGGTTGAGGTCACCGCCACTTTCGATCAGGCGGTTGATGGTGGGCACGGTGAATTTGGGGAACTTGGAGGAGCCGTCCGAGCACACCCGCTCCAGTTGGTCGGCGATGGCCTGGTTGGAGAAGCGCTCGATCAGGGTGTCCTTGTAGCCCTCAAGGTCGATGCCCGGTACCGAGGCCAGTTGCGGGGTCACGTCCTGGTCCATGTAGGCGCGGATGTAGCGCACGAACAACGGATCGTTCATGGTTTCGTGGACAAAGCGGTAGCCGTGCACAAAGCCCAGGTAGGTCAGGGCCAGGTGGCTGCCGTTGAGCAGTTTGATTTTCATCTCTTCGTAGGGCGTGACGTCGTCGGTGAATTGCACGCCGACCTTTTCCCAGGCCGGGCGGCCGTCGCCGAACTTGTCCTCCAGCACCCATTGCACGAACGGCTCGCACACCACCGGCCAGGCATCGTCGATGCCATGGCGGTCATGCAGTTGCTGTTTGTGGGCGTTGCTGGTCATGGGGGTGATGCGGTCGACCATGGCGTTGGGAAAGCTCACGTGTTCGGCGATCCAGTCGTGCAGGTCGCCGCCTTGCAGAGCCGCGAACGCCAGCAACGCCTTGCGCGCCACGCCGCCGTTGTGCGGCAGGTTATCGCAGGACATCACCGTGAACGGCTTCACCGAGGCGGCGCGGCGCTGGGCCAGGGCGGCGCAGAGAAAGCCGAACACGGTTTTTGGCGCCTGGGGGTGGCTCACGTCGTGCTGCACCAACGGCAAGTGGGCCATGAACTCGCCGCTGCTGTCGTCGATGCAGTAACCGCCTTCGGTGATGGTCAGCGAAACGATGCGGATAGCCGGCTCGCTGAGTTTATCGATCAGCGCCTGTGGGCTGTCTTCGGCCAACAGCATGTCGCTGATCGTGCCAATCACCCGCACTTGGGTGTCGGGCGTGTCGCCCAGTTCGACCAGCGTGTACAGGTAGTCCTGGCCGGCCAGGGCATCCTGCACGGCGCGGTCTTCGGCCCGCAGGCCCGCGCCGCAGATGGCCCAATCCAGGCCTTCGCCCAGGTTCATCAGGGCGTCGGTGTAATAGGCCTGATGCGCGCGATGGAAACCGCCCACGCCAATGTGCACGATGCCTTGGGTGGTGGCGGCGCGGTCATAAGCCGGGCGCTTGATGTCATCGGGCAGCTGCTGCAGGGTTGCTTGGGTGAGTTTCATGGCATGTACTCGGGTTCAGGCGGCGGCGAGCAGCGGTTTGGCCACGGCGATGCCATCGGCATCGAACAGGTGGCAGTGTTCGGCGTTCAGGTAAAGGCTCAGGCGTTCGCCATATTGGCTGGCCAGGTCGCCGCGAATACGCAGGGTAAGGGGTTCGCCCGAATCAGTGATCACGTGGCAGAAGGTGTCGCTGCCCAGCCGCTCGCCCACGTCGGCGGTCACCGCCAGTTGGGTTTGGCCGGGGCTGGCCAGCTCCAAATGCTCGGGGCGTATGCCTAGCGTGACCTCGCTGCCCACGCTCAGGTTGCCGTTGACCCGTGGCAGTGTGATGCGCGTGCCAGCGGCCAGGTCCACCTCACAGCCCTGGTCGTGAAGGCGGCTGACCTTGCCCTTGAGAAAGCCCATCTTCGGCGTGCCCAGAAAGCCTGCTACGAACAGGTTGGCCGGCGCGTGGTACAGCTCCAGCGGCGAGCCCACTTGCTCCACGCGGCCGGCATTGAGCACCACCACCTTGTCGGCCAGGGTCATGGCTTCGACCTGGTCGTGGGTGACGTAAATCATGGTGGCCTGCAACTCCTTATGCAGCCGCGACAGTTCCAGGCGCATTTGCACGCGCAGGGCGGCGTCGAGGTTGGACAGCGGCTCGTCGAACAAAAAGATCTTGGGGTTGCGCACGATGGCCCGGCCAATGGCCACGCGCTGGCGCTGGCCGCCCGACAGCTGCTTGGGCTTGCGCTCCAGCAAAGGCGCCAGTTCCAGGATGCGCGCGGCCTCGTCCACCTTGCGTTGTACGTCGGCCTTGGGCGCGCCGGCCAGGTCCAGGGCAAAGCTCATGTTCTTGCGCACGGTCATGTGTGGGTACAGGGCGTAGGTCTGGAACACCATGGCCAAATCGCGCTTGGCCGGGCTGACCTGGGTGATGTCGCGCCCGTCCAGTTCAATTGTGCCGCTGCTGACCTCTTCAAGGCCTGCGATCAGGCGCAGCAGGGTCGATTTACCGCAGCCGGAGGGGCCGACGAATACCACGAATTCCTTGTCGTTGACCTGCAGGTCGATGCCCTTGATGATCGAGAGCCCTTCGAAGCCTTTTTTCAGGTTTTTTATTTTCAGGGTGGCCATTGGCATTACCTCGGAATATTCAGTGGGATCATTTCACGGCACCAAACGACAAGCCGCGCACCAGTTGTTTCTGGCTGATCCAGCCAAAAATAAGGATGGGCGCGCAGGCCAAGGTCGACACGGCCGACAGCTTGGCCCAGAACAAGCCTTCGGGGCTGGAGTAGGAGGCGATCAGGGCGGTCAGGGGCGCGGCGTTGGAGCTGGTCAGGTTCAGCGACCAGAAGGCTTCGTTCCAGCACAGGATCAGCGACAGCAACAGGGTCGACGCCAGTCCGCCTTTGGCGATGGGCAGCAGCACGCGCACCATTTCCTGCAGCAGCGTGGCGCCGTCCAGGCGGGCGGCTTCGAGGATGTCGCGGGGGATGTCCTTGAAGTAGGTGTACACCATCCACACCACGATCGGCAGGTTGATCAGGGTGTAGATAATGATCAGCGCCAGGCGTGAGTCCAACAGGCCCATGCCCTTGCACAACAGGTAGATGGGCATCAGCACGCCTACCGGCGGCAGCATCTTGGTGGACAGCATCCACAGCAGGGTCTGCTTGGTGCGCTGGGTTTCATAAAAAGCCATGGAGTACGCTGCCGGCACTGCGATCAGCATGCACAGCAAGGTGGCGGTGAACGAGATGAACACCGAGTTCCAGGCAAAGTGAAAGTAATCGCTGCGCTCTTGAATATGCAGGTAGTTTTCCAGCGTCGGCGTGAAGAAAAACTGCGGCGGCGTGGCGAACGCGTCGATCTCGCTCTTGAAGCTGGTGAGGATCATCCAGAAAATCGGGAAAAACAGCACCAGCGCGATGATCCAGGCCAGGCTGCCCAGGCAGAGGCTTTGCAGCCTGCGGGTTTGTTGAAGTGTCATGGCGCGGCCCTCAAGGCTGGTCGGTGAGGTTTTTGCCGATCATCCGCACCAGGATGATCGCAGCGATGTTGGCGATGACCACGGCGATCAAGCCGCCGGCCGAGGCCATGCCCACGTCGAACTGCACCAGCGCCTGGTTGTAGATCAGGTACGCAAGGTTGGTGGACTCAAACCCGGGGCCACCGTTGGTGGTGGTGAAAATCTCGGCAAACACCGAGAGCAAAAAGATCGTCTCGATCATCACCACAACGGCGATGGGGCGCGCCAGGTGCGGCAGGGTCAGGTGCCAGAAAATTGCCAGGGCACCGGCACCGTCCAGGCGCGCGGCTTCTTTCTGTTCCTGGTCCAGGGACTGCATGGCGGTCATCAGCAGCAAGATGGCGAACGGCAGCCATTGCCACGACACGATGATGATGATCGACAGCAACGGGTAGTGCGCCAACCAGTCGATGGGCTGGGCGCCGAACAGCTTCCACAGGGCGGCGAGGATGCCCGACACGGGGTGGAAGATCAGGTTCTTGAAGATTAGCGCGCCCACCGTGGGCATGATGAAAAACGGCGAGATCAACAGCACCCGCACGATGCCGCGGCCGAAGAACTCGCTGGCCTCCAGCAGCGCCGAGATCAGCACGCCGAACACCACGCTGATCAGCAGCACGCTGCCCACCAGCAACAAGGTATTGGCCGCGCCCGGCAAGAAGCCCGAGTCGGTGACGAAGTAGGTGAAGTTCTCCAGCCCCACGAACTGATTTTCGCCGGGGTTGAGCAGGTTGTAGCGGATCAGCGAGAAGTAGACGGTCATGCCCAGCGGCACGATCATCCACAACAGCAACAGCAGGACCGACGGGCTGACCAGAAACCAGCCGGGGTTGCGCAGGCGGCTTTTTCCGGGCTCGCTGGGAAGCTCCAGATGCGCCTTGGCGGTATGGGTGTTCATGGGTGCGTACCTGAATGATCGCAGGGGCCGCCCGGCGAAATGCGCGGGCGGCGGGGCTGGCTATGCGATTACTTGGGGTAGCCGGCGCGTTTCATCTCGCGCTCGGTGGTCTGTTGCGCATCGGCCAGGGCCTTTTCCACCGTGCTGCCACCGGTCAGTGCCGAGGCGAACAGTTTGCCCACCGAGGTGCCGATGGACTGGAACTCGGGGATGGTCACCAACTGGATGCCGATGTAGGGCACAGGCTTGGCGCTTGGGTGTGCCGGGTCCACCGACTTGAGCGACTCCAGGGTAATTTTGGCGAACGGCGCAGCTTTCATGTAAGCATCGTTATAGGTCGAGGCGCGGGTGCCCGGTGGTACGTTGGCCACGCCGTCTTTGTCGGCCACCAGCGCTGCGTACTGCTTGGACGTGGCCCAGGCGGCAAAGGCCTTGGCGGCGGGTTTGGTCTTGGAACTGGTGGGGATCGCCAGTGCCCAGGAGTACAACCAGGCCGAGCCCTTGTCGGTCACCTCGTGAGGCGCGTAGGTGAAGCCCACGTGGTCGGCGACCTTGCTCTGGGTTTTGTCGGTGACGAAGGAGCCTGCCACGCTGGCGTCGACCCACATCGCGCACTTGCCGCTGTTGAACAGCGCCAGGTTTTCGTTGAAACCATTGCTGGACGCGCCCGGCGGGCCGTACTTTTTCATGGTGTCGACGTAATAGGTCAACGCCTTGGTCCATTCGGGGCCGGTGAATTCCGGTTGCCATTTTTCATCGAACCAGCGCGCGCCGAAGCTGTTGGCCACGGTGGTAATCAGCGCCATGTTCTCGCCCCAGCCGGCCTTGCCGCGCAGGCAAATGCCGTATTGCTCCTGGTCAGGCTTGTTGAGCTTGGCGGCGAACTCGGCCATCTGTGTCCAGGTGGGGCGTTCGGGCATCTCGATGCCGGCGGCCTTGAACAGGTCGGTACGGTAGTAGGTCATCGAGCTTTCGGCGTAGAAGGGCAGGGCGTACAGGGTGCCTTTCACCGACAGGCCTTCGCGCACCGAGGGGAACACATCGTCCAGGGCATAATCGGCCGGCAGGTCTTTCATCGGCTCAAGCCAGCCCTTGGCGCCCCACAGGGCGGCTTCGTACATGCCAATGGTCAGCACGTCGAACTGCCCGCCCTGGGTCGCGATGTCGGTGGTCAGGCGCTGGCGCAGTACGTTTTCCTCCAGCACCACCCAATTGAGCTTGATGTCCGGGTGTTCGCTTTCAAAGGTCTTGGAAAGGCGCTGCATACGGATCATGTCGCTGTTGTTGACCGTGGCGATGGTCAAAGTATCAGCGGCGAGGGCCAAGGTACTGAACGTGGTGCAGGCCAACAGGCCTGAGGCGGCAAGCAGGATTTTTGCTGGGGTCGACATCGCGCACTCCTCTTCGGCGCCCTTGAGCGGCCGAAGCCTGGTTATTGTTTTTGTTTGCTGTGCTGATTACAGACCTGAACGCGCGCCGGTACAAATCCTGTTTGATAGAAAAACTGATACTTTCTTGCACTCAAGCCGGTTACGTCGAATTTACCCCGGCCGCTGCTCCACCAGCCGCCGATAATGCGAAGGGGTCATGCCTTTCAACTGCTGAAAGCGCCGGTTGAAGTTGGAGATATTATTGAATCCCGATTCAAAGCAGACATCGGTGACCGGTTTGTGCCCGTCGGCCAAGAGTTCGCACGATTTACTAATGCGCAGGCGGTTGACGAACTCGACGAAACTGCGCCCGGTAGCGTGTTTGAACACCCGGGAGAAGTAAGTGGGTTTCATGCCCAGGTGTTCGGCCACTTCTTCCAGGGTCAAGTCGCGGCCATAGTGGGCAAAGATGTAATCCACGGCGCGGTTGGTGCGGTCGATGTTGTGTTCCTCACCCAAGTGTTGCGCGGTGGTGCCCGACAGCAGTTGGTAATCCTCGCAGCCGGCCAGCAGTTCCATCAGGATCAAAAAGTAGCCCAGGCGGGCAATGCCCTGGTGGTCGGCGATGCGCTGCATCAACGGCATGGCTTGGGCAATGGTGTGCCGGCAACGGAACTCGATGCCGTGGCGGGCACGCTCCAGCAAGGGCGTCAGGCGTTTGAGTTCGGCGAATACCTGGTGGCCGCTTTCAAACAACTGGTCGGTGAAGTTCACCAGCATGTCGCGCTTGGGCACCACTTCGTCCGGCGCCACCTGGCTGATCCAGTTGTGTGGCAGGTTGGGCCCGGTCAGGAACAGGCTGCCCGGGGTGAAGTTGCCGATGTAGTCACCGATGAACACTTTGCCGGCGCTGGCGATGATCAGGTGCAGCTCGTATTCCTTATGGAAATGCCAGCGCACCAGGGGGCAGGGAAACCCGTGCTGGCGATAGATGATGGACAACCCCGCGTGGTCGTCCATCAGTTCATAGGAGGGGTCGCTCAGCTTGCTGTGTCGCGTCATGACGCTGCCACTTATTGTTATTGGCCAGGTTCCTTGAGCTTAATGAAAAGCCAGGGCGCGGCGCAATCTGCAGTGCAGTGCTTGCACGTTGCTTAGTGGGCGGCCCTCGCACCGGTGTTCAACTGGCTAAGCACTTGGCTGGCACGTTCAGCAACGTCATTGACCGGCGCCTGGTGACGCATGCGCAGGGCGGCACCCAGCCCTTCGATCACGCTCAGCACGGCGACGCGTGACTGGGCCAGCACCGGGTGCAAGGTGGATGCGAACAGGCAGTGGGTGGCGATGTCGACCAGTTTGGAGGCGGGCGAATCACTGATCGCCAGCACGGTCGCGCCTTGTTCGCGTGCAAACGTTGCCAAGGCCTGGGTTTCATTGAAGTAGGGCGGCAGGTCGATGACCAGCAATACGTCGCTGCGGCCAATGGATGCCAGGCGATAAGCGGTCTGCTCGGCGTCGGCTTGCGGGTTGATGACTTGCACATCGCGACAATGCGCCAGCAACAGGTCCGAGGCCATGAGCGCCAAGTGGTGGCTGGTGCTGCAGCCCAGCACGAACGCGCGCTGGCACTGGCTGAGTTGCTCGCCCATGGCGCTGAACGTCTGGTCATCGTTGTTGTTGAGCACCGCGTCCAGGTTACCTTTGCTCAGGCGCACCTGCTGCTCCAGGCAAAAACCTTTTTCCGGGTTGTGCAGCAGCTCGGCGTGGACCTTATCGACCGGCGACAACAGTTCCAGCAGGTTTTCCACCAGCGCCTTGCGCAAGCCCGTGAAGCCCTTGGTTTCCAGGCCCAGTGCATTGGACAGGCGGTTGACGGCGGCCGTGGATGTTTGGGTTTCCTTGGCAATTTCTTCGATGTTAAGGGTCGCGGAACGCAGCGGGTTGCGCAGGATAAACTCGGCGTTGGCCCGCAAGGCGGGTTTAAGCTTAGGCGCCAACTCGCGAAGCTTGAGCATCAGTTGTGTGTCGTAGACCGTGTTTCCGGAGGATTTCAACATGGAATGAAGGCCTTTAGGGAGGAACGGAGGGTCAGATTACACAACTATTGTAGTCGGAAATTTCATTTGGATCCAATTTTCAAAACGCCTTGTTCTTCGCTTCGATCCATTGCGCCATGTATTGCGTGCTCTTGTGATGGTGGTGGCGCAACATCGCCCCCGTGAAATTGTGGGTTCGATGCTGTTCCAGGCTGTTTCGCAGCATTTCAATACGTTCAACCAAGGCACTGGCGTGTGTGCCGGCGTGGTAGCGGCTTTGTAATAGTGTGTTTCCGGCCGTCTGCGCCTGCTCCCAGAGCGCTTGGTCCTGGTACAGGCGCACGGCCGCATCGGCCAGCGCCTGGGCATCGCTGGCCACGCTGCCGGGCCACGGCAATGGGCCTTGCATGCCTTCGGCGCCAATGGCCGTGGTCACGCTGGGGGTGCCGCACAGCATTGCATCGGCCAACTTGCCTTTTATGCCAGCGCCAAAGCGCAGCGGCGCCAGGGCCACCCGGGCGTCCTCCATCACCTGCAAGGCATCTTCGGCCCAGCCACGCACGTGAAAGCCCTGGGCTGGGTTGTTCAAGGCCGTGGCCTTGGGTGGGGTGTAGGCGCCATAGACGTGTAGCTGGGCCTTGGGCAACTGCTGGCGGATGAGCGGCCACAGGCTGTTCTTGAGCCACAGCACGGCATCCCAGTTGGGTGCGTGGCGGAAGTTGCCGATGCTGAGGAAGTGCTCGCGCAGGCCAAAGGCCTTGAGCGGGCGCGGGGCGGTATCGAGCATCAGCGGGCACCAGTGCAGCAGGCTGGCGGGCACCTGGAACTGGTGGTTGAGCAGTTGCAACTCGGCATCGGAAATCATCAACGACAGGTCGCAGCGGTAAATGGCGGCGATTTCCCGCTGGCTGACGTCGGCTGCGGCCATGTGCGCGAACAGTTGCGGGTGCTGCAGGCTGAACAGCTCGCTTAGATCATCCTGTTGGTCGGCGTGCCTGAGGTGCGCCTTAAGCAGCACATGACGGGCCTCGCGCAGGCTGTGCAGGTCGCAGGTCTCGAGCACGCGCAGGGCATTGGGGCACTGCTGCTCAACGCGCCAGCCAAATTGCTCTTCCATCATGAACCGGTCGAACAGCACGATGTGTGGCGCCAGTGCACGGACAAAGGTGTCGAAACTTTCGTCATTGAGGGTGATGGCGCATTGCTCGATGCCGAGCGCCGCGAGGTCGGCCATGTGCTCGCCCGCACGCGCGGGGCTTGCGAACGTCACGGCCCAGCCTTGGTCGAGGAAGGCCTGGAGCAACTGCATCATGTGCGACCCCGCCGCAGAGGATCGGGGTTCTGGCCACACGTAGCCGATGACAAGGACCTGGGTGCGAGGGGCGGGCATGGGAAAACGTCTCTGATGCAAAAAGGGCGCAGCTTGAAGCTTCACGCCGAAAGCTTCAAGTGTGGCCCCCTGTGCTTTTACGTGGCGCTTTCAACTTGCCGCTTGCAGTTGCAACACACCTTTGACCTTGTCACGCAATTGGTCGATGGAGAATGGCTTGCCTATGACGTGCATGCCGGCCGGCACGTCGATGTTTTCGGCATAGCCGCTGGCAAACAGCACGGGCAAGCTTGCGCGCGATTCGCGGGCTTTAAACGCCAACTCCTTGCCATCCATGCCCGGCAGGCCTACGTCGGTCATCATCAGGTCAATCACCTGGGCCTGATCGTTAACAAACTGCAGGGCAGCAGGGCCGTCCTCGGCTTCAAGCACGGTGAACTCCAGCTCTTCGAGCACGTCGACGATCAACATGCGCACGATGGCATCGTCCTCGACAACAAGAATGGTAGCGGCTGGGTTAGACATGGGTCGGGTCCTGGGGCAGTGGAAAGCACGATGCATTCGCGCTTCGGGTCTTGTATGAGTAAATGGCGAGGCCCTCAAAGTTCCTTGCACGCTGAAAATATCACCCAGCCTGCTGGCCAAATGCTGCAACCCATTCTAGACCGTCATTGTGCGCGTTTTTCAAACGCGTGTAGGAAAAATAGACCTTTTACTCAGGAATCCGGCAAACTCTTCGGTTTGACCACACCACCAGGGCCAATGGACATGAGCAAACCCGCCTCAACTGATGAGCAAAGCTTTCGCAAGCTGCTCACCCGCAACGTCAGCCTGCCCCTGGGAGTGGGGCTGCTCAGTGGTGTGTTCTTCGTCGGTATCATCGTTTACCTGTTGTCGGTGATCGATTGGGTCGAGCACACCGACCGGGTCATCAACAACGCCAATGAAGTGGTCAAGCTGTCCATCGACATGGAAACCGGCATGCGCGGTTACCTGTTGACCGGCAAAGAGGATTACCTGGACCCCTTCGAGCTGGCCAAGCCACGCCTGGCGGCCGAAGTGCCGGCGCTCAAGGAACTGGTGGCGGACAACCCGCGCCAGGTCGACCGCCTGACCCGCATCATGGCCTTGCAAAAGGAGTGGATTGCCTACTCGCAGCGCATGATCGACCTCAAGCGTGACACTGGTGACTACAGCTCGGTGGTGCAAACTGGGCGCGGCAAGCGCCTGACCGATGAAGTGCGCACTGAATTCAATGCCTTCATCGAGATGGAGCAGGGCTTCAGGGTGCAACGTGCCGAAGACGTCAAGACGACGATTGCGGTGTCGATTACCATTTATGTGCTGTTCGTGCTGATCGTCAGTGGCCTGCTGGCCTATTTTGGCCGTCGGGACATGTTGTCGCTTTCCACCACGTACGGTGAAAACATCGAGGCCCAGCGCCGCAGTGCCGAGCGCCTGGAGGCTCAGGCCTGGCTGCGCAATGGCCAGACCCAATTGGCCGAGCAGGTGCTGGGGCAATTGAGCCTGCAATTGCTGGGGCGCAACATCCTGCATTTTTTCGCCGGTTACCTGGGCAGTGTGGTTGCGGCGGTTTACGTGCGCGAAGAGCACGGCACCCTGCGCCGGGTGGCCAGCTACGGCTTCTCGGCCGAACAGGAAAGCTATGGCTTGACCCTGCAGCACGGCGAGGGGGTGGTGGGCCAAGCCGTGCAGTCCGCGCGCCTGATGCGCCTGGACGATGTGCCCAACGACTATTTCAAGGTCAGCTCGGCGCTGGGCGAGGGCATGCCGCACAGCGTGCTGATCATGCCCACGCGCGATGAGGACGCGGTCAATGGCGTGGTCGAGCTAGGCTTCCTGCGCCCACTCAGCGAGCGCGACACTGAACTGCTGGAGCTGTTGGCGGGCAACATCGGCACCTCCATCGAGGCGGCGCGCTATCGCCAGCGCCTGCAGGAAGTGCTGGCCGAAACCCAGCAGCTCAACGAAGAGCTGCAGGTGCAGCAAGAAGAGCTGAAAACGGCCAACGAAGAGCTCGAAGAGCAGTCGCGGGTGCTCAAGGAGTCCCAGGCGTTCCTGGAAACCCAGCAGGCGGAGCTGGAGCAGACCAACGAGCAACTGGCCGAGCGCACCGACGCCATGGCCGAGCAACGCGATGCCCTGGACAAGAAAAACGCCGAACTCAACCGCGCCCAGGTGCAGTTGGAGGAGCGCGCCGAAGAGCTGCAGCGCTCCAGCAAATACAAATCCGAGTTCCTTGCCAACATGTCCCACGAGCTGCGCACGCCGCTCAACAGCTCGTTGATTCTGGCCAAGCTACTCAGCGAGAACGCCGAGCAGAACCTGACCAGCGAGCAGGTCAAGTTCGCCGATTCCATCTACTCGGCCGGCAATGACCTGCTCAACCTGATCAACGACATTCTCGATATTTCCAAGGTGGAAGCCGGCAAGCTTGACGTGCGCCCGGAAAACACCAGCACCGCGCGCCTGGTCGACGGCCTGCGCACGATGTTCGAACCGCTGGCCGCCGACAAGCGCCTGGACTTCAGCGTGGAACTGCTCGACGGCACCCCGGCGATGCTCTTCACCGACCGCCAGCGCGTGGAGCAGATTCTCAAGAACTTGTTGTCCAACGCGCTGAAGTTCACCGAGAAGGGCCAGGTCAGCCTGACCGTGGCCGAGCAGCCGGGCGAGGGCATTGCCTTCCGGGTGCGCGACTCCGGCATCGGCGTGGCGGCCGACCAGCAGCAGGCGATTTTCGAAGCCTTCCGCCAGGCCGATGGCACCACTAACCGCCGCTATGGCGGCACCGGCCTGGGCCTGTCGATTTCCCGCGACCTGGCCAACCTGCTGGGCGGCTACATCAGTGTCAGCAGCAGCCTGGGCAAGGGCAGTGAGTTCACCTTGGTATTGCCGCTGCGCTACATCGAGGCCGAGCCTAGCCACGTGCATCCGGCGCCCACCGTGATTGCCCAGTACCAGCCTGCGGCCGTCAGCGCGCCAGTCGTCGCGCCGCTGCCGGAGGTGCTCATCCCGCGCTTCCCGGACGACCGCGACAAGGGGCCGTTCGACAAGCGCTGCATCCTGGTGATCGAGGACGAGCCCAGCTTTGCCCGCATCCTGTTCGACCTGGCCCACGAGCTGAACTACAGCTGCCTGGTGGCCCATGGTGCCGACGAGGGCTTCGACCTGGCTGCGCGCTTCATTCCCGACGCGGTATTGCTGGACATGCGCCTGCCGGACCATTCCGGCCTGACGGTGTTGCAGCGCCTTAAGGAACTGGCCGCCACCCGGCACATCCCGGTGCACGTGATTTCCGTCGAAGACCGCGTCGAGGCGGCCTTGCACATGGGCGCGGTGGGTTATGCGGTCAAGCCCACCACCCGTGAGGAGTTGAAAAACGTGTTCGCGCGGCTTGAAGCCAAGCTGACCCAAAAGCTCAAGCACATCCTGCTGGTGGAGGACGACGACCTGCAGCGCGAAAGCATCGCCCGCCTGATTGGCGACGAGGACATCGAAATCACCGCCGTGGGCCTGGCCCAAGAGGCGCTGGACCTGCTGCGCGAGAACGTCTACGACTGCATGATCATCGACCTCAAGTTGCCGGACATGCTGGGCAACGACCTGCTCAAGCGCATGTCCACCGAAGAGATCTGCGCCTTCCCGCCGGTTATCGTCTACACCGGGCGCAACATGACCCGGGACGAAGAGGCCGAACTGCTCAAGTACTCGCGCTCGATCATCATCAAAGGCGCGCGCTCACCTGAGCGCTTGCTCGATGAAGTGACATTGTTTCTGCACAAAGTCGAATCGCAGCTGTCTCAGGAAAGGCAAAAGATGCTCAAGACCGCGCGCAGCCGCGACAAGGTTTTCGAGGGCCGCAAGATCCTGGTGGTGGACGACGATGTGCGCAACATCTTCGCCCTCACCAGTGCCCTGGAGCACAAGGGCGCCATCGTCGAGATCGGTCGCAATGGGCGCGAGGCCATCGACAAGCTCAACGAGGTCGAAGACATCGACCTGGTGCTGATGGACGTGATGATGCCGGAAATGGACGGCTACGAGGCCACCCGCGAGATCCGCAAAGACCCGCGCTGGCGCAAACTGCCGATCATTGCCGTGACCGCCAAGGCCATGAAAGATGACCAGGAGCGCTGCCTGCAGGCCGGTTCCAATGACTACCTGGCCAAGCCCATCGAGCTTGACCGGCTGTTTTCCCTGATCCGCGTGTGGTTGCCACAGCTGGAGCGTATTTAGTGCAGGAACCTGTGCAAGCATGACCGCCGAGCGTAACACCGACATCGAAATCCGTTTGCTGATCGAGGCCATCTACCTCAAGTACAGCTACGATTTTCGTGACTACTCCGGGGCTTCGATCAAGCGCCGGATTCATCACGCCCTGACTCAGATGGACTGCAAGACCATTTCGGCGCTGCAGGAGCGGGTGCTGCACGACCCCACTGCGTTCATGCAGTTGTTGCAGTACCTGACGATCCCGGTCAGCGAGATGTTCCGCGACCCCGAACACTTCCTGGCGATCCGCCGCGAAGTGGTGCCGCTGTTGCGCACCTATCCCTCGATCAAGGTCTGGATTGCCGGGTGCAGCACCGGTGAAGAGGTGTACTCCATGGCCATCCTGCTGCGCGAGGAGGGGTTGCTGGAGCGCACCATCATCTACGCCACCGACATCAACCCGCAGTCGCTGGAAAAAGCCAAGCAAGGCATTTACTCGATGGAAAGCGTGCGCACCTACACCGAGAACTATCAGCGTGCCGGTGGCCAGCAGTCATTTGCCAGCTATTACACGGCGGCGTACGGCAACGCGATTTTCGACTCCAGCCTGCGCGAGAACGTGACCTTCGCCGACCACAGCCTGGCGACCGACAGCGTGTTTTCCGAGACGCAGTTGGTTTCATGTCGCAACGTGTTGATTTACTTCAATAAAAACCTTCAGGATAGGGCCTTCGGGCTGTTCCATGAGTCGCTCTGCCACCGCGGCTTCCTGGTGCTGGGCAGCAAGGAGACCCTGGACTTTTCTGGCTACAGCGGCCACTTCGAGGCGCTGGTCAAACACGAACGGATCTATCGCAAACTATGAAAGCCAAGCCTGCATCGGGTGGTTATCAGGCGGTGGTGGTGGGGGCGTCGGCAGGCGGGGTCGAGGCGTTGCTGCGTGTGTTTGGCGCCTTGCCGCGGGATTTTTCCTTGCCGGTGATCACCGTGCTGCACTTGCCCGAAGAGCGCCACAGCCATTTGGCCGAGGTGTTCGAGCGGCGCCTGCACCGGCCTTTCAAGGAAGCGCGCGACAAGGAGGGCATCGTGCCGGGCATGTTTTACGTGGCCGGCCCCGGTTATCACCTGTCGGTGGAGCAAGACCGCAGCCTGTCCTTGAGCCAGGAGGAGCGGGTACATTATTCGCGCCCCGCGATCGACATGCTGTTTGAATCGGCGGCCGACACCTACGGCGCCGGGCTGATTGGCGTGCTGTTGACCGGCGCCAACGAAGATGGCGCCAAGGGGCTGGCAACCATTGGCCGCTGTCACGGTCTGACCGTTGTCCAGGACCCCGCCGAGGCGCGGGTAGCGATCATGCCCGAGGCTGCGCTGAAGTTGCGGCGCCCAGACCATATTCTCCCATTGAACGGCATAGGCTTATTGCTCGCCGAGCTGGAACGAAGCACATGCTAAGTCACATACGCGCCAAACTGCTGATCGTCGACGACCTGCCGGAAAACCTGCTGGCCCTCGAAGCCTTGATCAAGGGCCCGGACCGGGAGGTGCACAAGGCACTTTCGGCCGACGAGGCACTGTCGTTGTTGCTGCAGCACGAGTTTGCCCTGGCCATCCTGGATGTGCAGATGCCGGGCATGAACGGCTTCGAGCTGGCCGAGTTGATGCGCCAGCACGGAGAAAACCAAAAGCATCCCCATCGTGTTCGTCAGTGCGGCCGGGCGCGAGATGAACTACGCGTTCAAAGGCTATGAAAGCGGCGCCGTGGACTTTTTGCACAAGCCGCTGGAAATCCACGCGGTCAAGAGCAAGGTCAACGTGTTCGTCGACCTGTACTGCCAACGCAAGGCCCTCAAGGAGCAGCTCGAGGCCTTGGAGCGCAGCCGCCAGGAGCAGGAGGTTTTGCTCAAGCGCCTGCAGGCGACCCAAAGCGAGCTTGAGCACGCGGTGCGCATGCGCGATGACTTCATGTCCATCGTCTCCCACGAAGTGCGCACGCCGCTTAACGGCCTGATCCTGGAAACCCAGTTGCGCAAGTTGCACCTGGCCCGGGACAACGCCGATGCGTTCACCCTGGACAAGATGCGCGGCATGGTCGACCGTGACGAACGGCAGATCCAGAGCCTGATCCGCCTGATCGAAGACATGCTCGACGTGTCGCGCATCCGCACCGGCAAGCTGTCGATCCGCCCCAGTGAGTTCGACCTGGTGCAGTTGGTGAGCAACTTGCTGGACAACTTCGCGCCCCAGGTGGCGGCAGCCGATTGCCAACTGCATTACCGCGCCGACACGCCGGTGCTGGGCACCTGGGACGAGTTTCGCATCGAGCAGGTGGTGTCCAACCTGATTTCCAATGCCTTGCGCTATGGCGGCAAGGGCCCGATCGAGGTGGCGGTGTACGCCCTCAAGGGGCAGGCCCACGTGGAAGTTCGCGACCATGGGATCGGTATCGGCAAGGAGAACCAGAAGCGGATTTTCCAGCAGTTCGAACGGGTATCGGCCAACCACGTGGTGGCGGGGCTGGGCCTGGGGTTGTTCATTTCCGAGCAGATCGTGGCGGCTCACGGCGGAGTGATCAGTGTCGAAAGCGCACTGGGCGAAGGCTCGCTTTTTCGCGTCAGCCTGCCACTGTGAAGATTGGCTGAACGGTAGGCAACCTCTGCCGCAGGCCACGGTCGTATGGGCAGCTAATAGAAGAACATAGGCATTACCATGAGCTCAGATGCACAAGACGTAGTCCTCATCGTCGAAGATGAACCTTCGATTTTGATGGTGTTGTCCGCTTACTTGTCGGGTGAAGGTTACCGTGTGCTGGAGGCCAAGAATGGCGAGGAAGCGTTCGAGGTACTGGCCAGCAAACCCCACTTGGACCTGATCGTCACCGATTTTCGCCTGCCTGGTGGCATTTCCGGTGTGCAGATCGCAGAGCCGGCACTCATGCTGCGTCCGGATTTGAAAGTGATCTTTATCAGTGGCTTCCCCCAGGAAATCCGCGAGACCGGCAGCGAGCTCGCCAAGCGAGTGCCGATCCTGGCCAAGCCGTTCGACCTGGACACGCTGGGCGCGCAGATCCAGAAGTTATTGGTCTGAGGTGCCGCTCGGGTTGGGGTTGCAAAAGGCCGCCTCCGTGCGGGCCAGGCCTACGTCCGGGCGCCACGGTTCCAGGTCCCAAGTACCTTGTGTCGGCGCATTTTTAAGGTGGCACAGGTACTGATTGCGCATCCCGCTTGCGTTGATGTACCTGCGGTCGTTACCCCAATCGCGCAACAATTCATCTGCCGCGAAGGCATGGTCAGTGGCCGGCAAGTTGTTGCGTGCGCAGTCGGTCGGGGTCACCGCCAAGGCGTCGCCGCCCGCTTGTGTGTACCAGCTCGCCCGGCTGATGTATTTTGCGCAGCGCTGCGTGATTTGACGTGGGTACGGGGCAGGGCTCGGGTCGGGAATGGGCGTGGCGTGCTGGTCGGCCGTCGAGTACTCAAACAGGGCCCGGCCATTGATATTGCTGGGCAAGGTTAACCGAATCACCGGCTTGACCATGCCGCCCGACGCCAGTTTGAAGGCTTCCTGATCACGCATGGCTTGGCTGCGGCCCGAGCTGCTGCCGGCCAGGTAGAAGAACGCCTGCAGGGGCAACGTGCCGGCGCTGTGAGTGGGCCAGGTGTCCAGGCGGACTTCGTTGAACGCTGCAGTCTGCAAAAAGCGATGCGCCAGCAGGAATGCATTGAAGTAGGCGACCGATTGCGGGCGGTCCGCCGCGCTGACGCTGAATCCGCACTGATGATAGCCGCGCTGTTGCTCGGCTACCTCCATGTAATGAGCCAGCCACGCCGAGGCGTCGGTGATGTTCTGTTGATCACAGCGGCCGCTGTCGGTCGGGTAGTCTGAATTGGCCCCGCACCCGGCGTCACTGCGCCGCTCGGTACCGGCGGCGACCGGGAAGGCACATAGCACCTCAATCTCAAGCTTGTTGGCAGGTTGCTGCATGACCGGGTAGACGATGAAGCCGTTGACGCCAGCACCGGTCAATGCGCTGAAATTGGCGTCCTGGCGCAGGTACGAGAACGACAGGCCGTAGTTGTTGGGCAGCACGGGGTCCCAGGGCGCCTGTTGGGTCAGCGCGGTGGTCACCCGTAGCAACACCCCGGAGCAGAGGAACGCGGGTGCCGTGGGGCTGCAGTTTTGGGCTTGGTTATCGTAGCGGTATTGCAGGTCGGCCGCCGTGTCCGGCCCCAGGTCCCGCGGTGCGGGGGGCGCCGCCCATGACGGGGTGCCTGCGCTGCAGGTGGCGGCCAGCATCAACGTCATCAAGCGCTTGCAAGTGAAGGCGGGCATGGGGCACCTCAACGCAGTGTCAGGCGCAGGTAGCGCGAAAACATCAGTTGCGGGGCGCTGCCGTCATTGCGGGCCATGCTGTAATTGATCGACACCAGGCGCCCGATGTTCTCGTTGTACCAGGCGGTGCCCAAGCTGACGGTCAACCAGTGGTTGGGGTTGTCGGGCATGGGTTCGATGCTGCTGCGCCACACGCTATTGCCCAGGGCCGTCACTTGCACCGTATGGCGGCTACTTTGGCCATTGTATTGCACGGTGACATTTCGATCCGAGATGCGCGGCGCGCCCAGCACGAAGCCCGGATAAGCATCCACGCTGACCAGCGTGGTCGCCGAGGGGTGAATCGTGCCATTGGCGTCCACCACTTGGTAACTGACCTCGGCCGTGCTGCCGATGATGTCGACGAACTCGCGCCGCAGTACTTGCACCACCTTGACGCCAGGGCTGATGACCGGCAGCAGGTCCGACTCCCAGGTGACATGACCTTTCCAGATCAACTTATAGCGATCGCTGGCTTGCGAGGTGGCCAGGGGCAACTGGACCTCCAGGAAGTCATCGTTATACAGATCGCCCATGCGCAGGTACAACTGGGTTGCCGTGCTGTTGTAGGCCTTGGGAATGGCCACGCGGCCCAGCACACGGTCGTTGCGAGTGATGTGAATGGGATCGCTGGCGGGAAATACCAGCGCCGAGTTTTCGGGCGAGGTGGGTTGCCCATCCATGTTTACCTTGAGGGTGATGATCACGTCGCTGTTGTTGTCCAGGTCGTTGAACCAGCTGCGGTTGGCGGGCTTGTACAGCCCCACGCTGGTTTCGGCGGGCAGCACGCCGGTGCCCAGAACCACGGGCAGCGTCACGGCGACGCCGTTGGCGCGCCCTGATACCTGCAGCCATAGCCGTTGGCCGGGCGCAATGAAGGGCCAGGGCTCGACGGTGATGATCGGGTCGACGGTCAGCGGCAGTACCAGGGAGGAGTCTGCTTTCAGCGAGGGCTTCATCGGGATGGCTCCGGGGGGCAATGGTTGAGCGCTCATTTAAAACTGATGCCAGGTGGGGCGATACTGATAGAACTGACAGGATTGCCAGTCGGTATTTTTTGGTGTATGGCAAGGGTTTTTCGAGGGCTGGCAGTGCCCCGGCGTAGCGATGCTGCGCCGGGGCGAGCGGGGCCGTCAGGGGGTCACTGCCTGGTCGCCGGCAGCGTATGTGAAGGGTGTGGTCTGGCTGATTGAAAAACGCACCACGGGAACGAACTTGCCGGTGGCGGCTTTGAAGTCTCGCTGAATGTTCTGGGCACCGGCCAATCCTGTACCGCGGGTACCTTTGATGTGATAGAAAATCGCTTCGATCGGCAGGCTGGACGGTATGTTTTGCGGCCAGGTGCGCAGCATCACTTCGTTATGGAAGCGTCTGTCAGCAGCGATCTGGAAGTAAGGGCGTATGTTCAGGCCCAGCGCAAAGTACGCAGGGGTACTGGCGAACCCACATTGGTGCTGATTACGCGCGCTGAAATGGCCTGAGCCGGCGACGGCATGATAATGCGTGGCCCATTTGGCTGCGGTGTCTATGCCCAACGTCGTGCAGAAAACACTTTGCGTGGGGTAACTTGGGTGCGCGCCGCAACCACTGTTGGCGCGGTAGATACTCGCCGCGTCGGTCGGGAAATAGCACAGCAAGGTGATGAAATAATCCTGGTCGCGGATCGAGGCGTTGTAGTTCTTGAAAATCAGCCCTTCAGACAAAGCCTGGTCCCACGCGAGCTCCGTGATGCCCTGGTCGCGGCGCAGGTAGCTCCACGACACCCCGCCCAGCGTCACCGAGGTGGGGCTGGGGTTCCACACCTTGTAGCCGGCCCCCCAGGTGGTCATGCGAATCATCACGCCGTCGCAATAGAAGGCCGCTTGCCCGTTGCAGGTGTTGTCCAACTTGTTGAAGCGCCGATTGAGCTCGGCGGCCACCCCCGGGCCGCCGCTGCCGGTGCCCGTGGGCAGCAGGAACACGTTGCGGTCGGCCGCCTTCATGTCCAACTTGAGCACGGGCACCAGGGTACCGGTGGCGGCCTGGTAATCGCTTTGCAAGCGCAGCGCATAGGTTTGGGAGGCGGGGGAGGCGGCATCGTAGAAGAACGCTTCGATCGGCAGTTTCGCCGGTTGGTTCGGGTCCCACGTTTGCACCACGACCTCGTTGGCCCAGGCGGCCTTTTCAGCGCCGCCCTGGTGCCCCTCAAGGCTTGCCCTGAACTCGCTGGTACTGGCGTTCAGTGAGCACTGATTTCGGGTGTCGTGGCCATATTTGGCGAAGTTGGCCAGCCATAAGGGCCCGGTGACCGCGGGCGGGTTCAGGCTTGCGCAACTGCCCTGGTTAGTCTCGATGGCGCCAGCTTTGGCCTTCACCTCACTGGCGGCGGTGGTGGCGAAGCCGCAGCCGTTGCTGGGGCGCCCCTGGATACCGGCAATGAACGGGTACACGCAACGGAGGGTGTAGGGCTTGTTGGCCTGTTGCGCCGTGGTGGAGTCACTGAACACAAACCCCACGCCACCGGGCAGCGAGCTGGTGCTCAGGTCGCCGCGAAGGAAATGGAACGAAACCGAACCTAACGCCGTGGCTGCGGCGCTGTGTGTCCAGAACTTGTAATTGGCGTTGTAGGTGACGGTCCTCAGGAGCACCCCGGAGCAGTAGTAGGCGGGTGTGTTATTGGGGCAACTGCTGACCTCGTTCTTGAAACGTACGTTGAGTCGGGCCACCAGGGCGGCGTCCTGAATTGACGAATCGTCGAGGGCGACGCCAGCGGCGGGGATGGAGGGCTCGCTCGGCTGCGGGGGCCTGGGGGCGGGCGCACAGGCGGCGAGCAGCAGTGAGATCGCCAGCAACACACGTGCTTTCATGATGGATGCCTCTTGAGAAAGAGGCTCGATTCTGTGATGGGGCTTTAGGGGCCACAACTGACAGAAATGACAGGTACCCCCTACGTACGCTGGCTTTACGAGGGTAGAGGCGACCATTTTCTGACCGGCGGTAGCCGGCCTGGCTTTACGTCCCGATCATCTCCCGCACCTTGGTCGTCAACAGCTCAAACGCGAACGGCTTGGTAATCATCTGCATGCCAGGGTCCAGGAAGCCATGGCGCACTGCCGCGTGCTCGGCATAGCCAGTAATGAACAACACTTTTAGCCCCGGCCGACGATGACGACCCATCTCGGCCAGTTGCCGGCCATTCATGCCGGGCAGGCCCACGTCGCTGATCATCAGGTCGATACGCTGCGAGGATTCAAGCAGGGTCATGGCACTGTTGGCATCAGCGGCCTCCAGATAGCGATACCCCAACTCACCCAGCACGGCGCACACCAACTCGCGCACGGCTGGGTCGTCCTCGACGATCAACACGGTCTCGCCGTGGCGGGCGATGGGTGTGCTATGGGCGGTTTCAGCCGGTGCCTGGCCAATCTCTTCCTGGCAACGCGGCAGGTACAAGCGCACCACGGTGCCCTTGCCGATTTCGCTGTCGATGGCCACATGCCCACGTGACTGCTTGCTGAAGCCATAGATCATCGACAGCCCAAGCCCGGTGCCCTGGCCGATAGGTTTGGTGGTGAAGAACGGATCGAACGCGCGGTTGATCACGCTCTGGGGCATGCCGCTGCCGTTGTCGCTGACGCTGAGCACCACGTAGTCGCCGGCCTTGAGGTTGGCGTGGTTGGCGACGAACGCATTGTCCAGGGTTTGATTGGCGGTGTGCACGCGCAGCTGGCCGCCGCAAGGCATTGCGTCGCGGGCGTTGATCACCAGATTGAGCAGAGCGCTTTCCAGTTGGTGGGGGTCCGCTTCGGCGACCCACAGGTCGGGGCACAGGTCGACCTCAAGTTCGATGCTTTCGTTCAGGCTGCGCTGCAGCAGTTGGTCCATGGCGGTGACCAGGCGGTTCATGTGCACCGGTTGCGAGTCCAGCGACTGGCGACGGGAAAACGCCAGCAAGCGGTGGGTCAGGCCCGCCGCACGGTTGGCCGAGGTCACGCCCAGGTCGATCAGCCCGCCCAGGTCATCGTAGCGCCCGCGGGAAATACGCCGGCGCATCAGTTCCAGGCTGCCGATGATCCCCGTGAGCATATTGTTGAAGTCATGGGCGATACCCCCGGTGAGCTGGCCCACCGCTTCCATTTTCTGCGCCTGGCGCAGTGCTTCTTCGTTTTCCCGAATCTGCGCGGTGCGCTCTTCGACCTGTTGTTCCAGGGTTTCGTTGAGCTTGCGCAACTGCGCTTCGCCGGTCATGCGTTCGGAGATGTCAGTCGACACGCCGACCAGGGTCAGCACCTCGCCGTTGGTGCGGCGAATGGGCCGGGCGCGCAGGTCGATCCAATGCAGCGAACCGTCGGGCCAGGTGGTGCGGCATTTCAGGATGAAATCAGCACCCTGCTGCAGGCTCTGACGCAGGCTGTCCTGCATCGCGGGTTGATCTTCCTGGTGGATGCTGTGCAGCCAATCGGCGTAGTTCATCGGTTCACGGGGGCCGCGGCCATAGTGCCCTTTGCTGATGGGCGAGCAGTCCAGCTCCAGGGTCTGGGCATCCAGCTGCCAGGCGCCCAGCCGGCCTGCGGTCAAAGCGTTCTGCAAGCGCTGCTCGCTTTCGCTCAGGTCGCGCAGCCGGTCACGGGCCTCGTACTGACGCTTGCGCCCGCGAATCGCGGTGGTGACCAAGCTCAGCAGGGTCACCGGGTGGAAAGGCCGTTCGACGAAGCTGACGTTGCCCAGGTGCGCGCCCAGGCGACTGCTGGGCGCCTGGTCGGGGCCCTCGCGGCGGGTCATGAGCACGATGGGCAAGTCCGACCAGGCCGGCTGCTGGCTGAGCAACAGGTGCAGCGGGCTCAGGTCGATTTCGCTCAGCGCTTCGCTTGCGATCAGCGCAACGCCTGCGCCTTGCTCGATCACATCGCACAGGCCCTGCAGGTCTTGGGCAACGGTACCGGCAAAACCGGCCTCGTTGAGGATTTTCATGGCGATCTGGCTGTCGCGGCCAATGGGCGCGAGGATCACCGCACGTTCAGAGGCACTGTACGCGGTGCTCACAGGCCTTCTTCCGCGAGCAGCGGGTTGCTTTCGCCGACGTAGGTGGGCACCCCGCGCAGCACGCCCTGGAAGTCATTGAGCGGTTCGCCGATGGTCAGCCCGTGGTTGCCGATGCGGTATTCGCGGATGGTTTTTTCGTGGCCGCCAAAACGTTTCTTGATCACCGAAATGGAACGGCGGACTTGGCCAAGGGCTTCGAAATAACGCAATAGGATGACCGTGTCGGCCAGGTAGGTGATGTCCACCGGGGCCTGCATGTCGCCGACCACGCCCTGTTGCGCCACGGTCATGAAGGTGGCGGCGCCCTGGCGATTAAGGTACAGCAGCAGCTCGTGGATGTGCAGCACCAGGGAGTTTTCATCATGCATGGCGGCCTGGTAGCCGTTGATGCTGTCGATGACCACCGTCTTGATGCCGTTGTCGTCGACCTGCTGGCGCACCCGGTGGGCGAACTCACCGGGCGACAGTTCCACCGCGTCCACTTGCTCGATCACCAGCGCACCACTGGCCTGCAGGGGCTCAAGGTCGATGCCCAACAGGCGCATGCGTTCGAACAGCAGGCCCAGTTCTTCATCGAAAATGAACATGGCCACCCGTTCGCCACGGGCGATGGCCGCCACCGCGAAGTTCATCGCAATCAGCGATTTACCGGTACCCGCCGGGCCCAGTATCAGGGTGCTGGAACCGTTCTCGATGCCACCGCCCAGCAGGGCGTCGAGTTCGGCGATGTCGCTGCTCATGGGCGCGCGCAGGTAGCGGCTGCGATGCTCGGCGGCCACCAGGCGCGGAAACACCTGCACGCCGGTCTGGTGGATGGTGAAGTCGTGATAGCCGCCGCGGTACTTCTGCCCGCGGTACTTGACCACCCGCAGGCGACGCCGTTCGGCGCCGTAGTTGGGCGTACGTTCCTCCAGCCGAACCACGCCGTGGGCGATGCTGTGCAGGGTTTTGTCCAGCGGCTCGCTGGTCATGTCGTCGAGCAGCAGCACGGTGGCCTCGAAGCGGGCGAAGTAGTGCTTGATGGCCAGGATCTGGCGGCGGTAACGCAGCGAGCTCTGGGCCAGCAAGCGCACCTCCGAGAGGCTGTCGAGCACCACGCGGCGCGGCTTGGTCTTGGCGACGATGTCGAAAATTTGCCGCGTGGCTTCGCCCAGTTCCAGGTCGCTTGGGTACAACAGGCTTTGTTCCTGCTGCGCATCGAGGATCATTTCCGGAGGGGTCAGCTCGTAGATCTGGATGTTTTCCCCCAGCTCCCAACCGTGGGAACGCGCACCATCGCGCAATTCGGCTTCGGTTTCAGACAGGGTGATGTACAGGCAGCCCTCGCCGGCAGCAGCGCCGGTCATCAGGTATTGCAGGGCAATGGTGGTCTTGCCGGCGCCGGGCTGGCCTTCGAGCAGGTAGATATGGCTGCGGGTCAGCCCGCCGCAGAGAATGTCATCCAGGCCGGCAATACCAGTGTCTGCTTTCGATGTGCTCAAGTTGGACTGTCCCCGTGTTATCCAAAACATAGGCATGGGAGACTGTGTTTTTGCCCCTGCCTGAACACTGGACAGCGGGGCGATGCAGGCGTTCCGTCACAACCCTTGCTGCAAGGCAGGGTCGTCCGGGTTTTGCTGTTCCAGTTCGGCCAGCAAAACCTGTACGTTCTGCAACTGGCCGGTTTCTTTCCAGTAGGCGATCAGCAATATCCGCGCCTTGCGGTTGGCGGGCTGGCGCCGCAAGATCTCGTCCAGCTGGCGTTGCGCCGCTTCGGTTTGCTCAAGCTGGTGCAAGGTGGTGGCCAGCTCGTAGCGATAGTCGCTGTTCTCCGGCTCAAGCTCCACGGCGCGGGTCATGCCCAAAAGGGCCAGTTCCGACTGGCCGTGACTGAGCAGCCATAACCCCAGGGTGTGCTGCAAAAACGCTGATTGCGGGGCCTGCTTGAGCTCTTCGGCAAGGCGGGCGCGGGCTTCGTCGGGCTTGCCTTGCTTGTCCAGCGCCTCGATTTGCAGGGCCCGGGCATCGCCGTTGTCGGGGTCCAGCGTGAGCACGCGTGCCAGCGCCGCGCTGGCTTGCGGGTAGTCGTCATCGTGCAGGTACACCTGGGCGAGTTGCAGCTGGGCGTCGGCGTCATCTTCCTGGGGGGCCAGTACCTTGACGTACTCATCGAGCACTTTTTCCAGCGGGCCGAAGTACAGGCCCAGGTCATCTGGCGACAACCCCAACATCGCACGGGCAGCGTGAAAGCGCATTTCCTGGTCGTCATCCTCCAGCAACGGCCCCAGCAGCAGGCTCAATTGCGCGGCGGGCACCAATTGGCTGATGGCCTCGATGGCGGCATGGCGCACCAGGAACGATTCGTGGTGCAGGTCGACTTTGGCCAGCTTCAAGGCCTGGGGGCTGGGGTAGTTGGGCAGTTCGACATACAAGCTGGCGCGGCGCGCGGGCGAAAGGTCCTGGCGAGCCAACTGCTGGTACAGCACCCGTGCGGCACCCGGCAGGCCGTTGTGGGCCATGTTCAACGCCTTGCCGTAATTGTGCCGCACCGCAGCAGGCGCGGCGGGCGGGGCAGGGGCGTACGAGTACCAGCCCACGCCGAGTGCAACGATGGCAAGCAGGGCCAGGACCGGGTAGCGAAAGCGTTTGAGCATCCATGAATCCAAAGCGCAGGCGGGGGTGGGTCAGCTTCGGTCAGGTTGGGGTGGGTGTCAAATGGGAGTGCGTGGGGGGGGTGGCTTGGGATTCAAGTGAAGCTCAAACCGGCCGCCCGCGCGGCCTTTCGCAAGCAAGCTTGCTCCCACTTTGGCTGTACCAAAAAATGTGGGAGCAAGCTTGCTTGCGGCCGGTTTGAGCTTCACTTGAGTTTCAAGCCAACCTCATCACTTAACCGCCACCACCTGGGGCTGATACGGCACCTGCCAGCCCCCACCGAGCGCCTTGTAGATCGCAACGATGCCACGATACTGCTCGGTTTCGGCCTGGGCCTGGGCGTCTTCGGCGCTCAGGCGTTCGCGCTCGGCGTCCAGCAGTACCAGGTAGTCGACCGTGCCTTCGCGATACTGGATCGAGGCCAGGTTGGCGGCGGCGCGGCTGGAGTCGCTTTGCTTGACCAGCGATTGCAGGCGTTGCTGGGTTTTGCCGTAGTCGCTGAAGGCGTTTTCCGACTCTTCCAGGGCCAGCAGCACTTGCTGCTCGTAGGTGGCCAGCGCGCCTTCTGCGTCGGCATTGGCGCCGCGGATGCGGGCGCGCACGCTGCCCAGGTCAAACGCCGCCCAGGTGATGCTCGGGCCCAGGCTCCAGGCGTTGGCGGCGGCCGAGCCGATTTGCGAACCACGGGCGGCGGTAAAGCCCAAAAAGCCGCTCAGGCTGACCCGTGGAAACAGGTCGGCGGTGGCCACGCCGATGTTGGCCGTGGCCGCTGCCAGCTTGCGTTCGGCGCTGCGCACGTCAGGCCGGCGGCGCAGCAACTGGGCGGGGTCGCCAATGGGCAGGGCCTTGCTGATGGCCGGCAACTGCGCGGGGCTCAAGTCCACGCTCAGTTGTTCCGGGCGCTGGCCCAGCAGGGTGGCAATGCGGTTTTTCGAGCGTATCTGCAGTGCCTGCAATTGCGGCACGGTGGCTTCGACGCCGGCCAGGCGCGCATCGGCGCGCACCACGTCCAGTTCGTTGCCCACGCCTGCGTCACGCAGGGTGACGGTGATGCTGCGCGACTCCTGCTGGGTCTTGAGGTTGGCCAAGGCGATGTGTTCGCGCAATTGCGCGCCGCGCAGGTCGCCGTAAGCGTCCACCAGTTCAGCGATCATAGTCACCTGCAACTGCTGCAGGTCGGCCCTGGCCACGTCTTCCTGGGCATTGCTGGCTTCCAGTTGGCGCTGGATGCGGCCGAACAGGTCGATCTCCCAGGCCATGTCCAGGCCCAGGTCGTAGCGTTCGCTGTTGACCCGGTCGGTGGTCTGCCCGGGCACCTGGCCTTTGCCCACGTCACTGCTGACGCGGCTGGTGACCACCGGCAGGTTGTCGTTGCTGATGTCATCGCGAATCGCCCGCGCCGCTTTGAGGCGGGCGAAGGCCACGCGCAAGTCGCGGTTGCCGCTCAGGCTCTGGCTGACCAACTGGTTGAGGGTGGGGTCATCGAACTGCTGCCACCACGCCGCATCGAACTGGCGCGAGTCGTACTGGGTCTTGCCGTCGCTCTTGGCGGCGGTGAGGGTGGCCGCCGCCGTGTCCGGGGTCTTGTAGTCCGGGCCCACCGCACAGGCCGCCAGGGCCAGTACCAAAAGGCTTGGCATAAAGAGTTTCACGGCGTTCATGCTTGCACCTCAAGTTTCAGGGCCTTGGCCGCTTTACGCGCCTGGCTGCGTTCCACATAACGACGGATCAACACGAAGAACACCGGGGTCAGCAATAGGCCGAAGAAGGTCACCCCCAGCATGCCGGAGAACACCGCCACGCCCATGGCATGCCGCATTTCGGCACCGGCGCCGGACGACAGCACCAAGGGCACCACGCCCATGATGAAGGCGAACGAGGTCATCAGGATCGGCCGCAAACGCATCCGGCAGGCTTCCAGCACGGCAGCCAGTGGGTCCAGGCCTTCTTCCTGTTTGTCCTTGGCAAACTCCACGATCAGGATCGCGTTTTTGCACGCCAACCCCACCAGTACGATCAGGCCGATCTGGGTGAAGATGTTGTTGTCGCTGCCGGCGATCATCACCCCGGCGATCGCCGAGAGCAGGGTCATCGGCACGATCAGGATCACCGCCAAAGGCAGGCTCCAGCTCTCGTATTGCGCGGCCAGTACCAGGAAGGCCAGCAGCACGCACAGCGGGAACACGAACAACGCGGTATTGCCCGAGAGGATCTGCTGGTAGG
Source organism: Pseudomonas abieticivorans (assembly GCF_023509015.1). Classification (NCBI taxonomy): domain Bacteria; kingdom Pseudomonadati; phylum Pseudomonadota; class Gammaproteobacteria; order Pseudomonadales; family Pseudomonadaceae; genus Pseudomonas; species Pseudomonas abieticivorans. The sequence continues at coordinate 45,424 of NZ_CP094975.1, read as the reverse complement.
TCAGGTCGGTCCACTCGTAGGTCATGCCGTTGGGCAACTCGTCCTTGAGCAGTTTTTCCACGGCGGCCTGGGCTTGGCCCGAGCTGTAGCCCGGTGCCGCGGCACCGTTGATCTCGGCGGTGACAAAACCGTTGTAGTGCATCACGCGGTCAGGGCCAGCGGTGTCGGTCACCTTGATGAAGGTGGCCAGCGGGATCATCTCGCCCTGGTTGTTGCGCACCTTCAACTGGCCGATCTGCTCCGGCTCCAGGCGGAACTGTTGCTCAGCCTGCACGTTGACCTGGTAGGTACGGCCAAAGCGGTTGAAGTCGTTGGCATACAGCGAGCCCAGGTACACCTGCAGGGTGTCGAAGATGTCGCTGATGGCCACGCCGTGGGTCTTGGCTTTTTCACGGTCGATGGCGGCGTCCACCTGCGGCACGTTGACGGTGTAGCTGGTGAACAGCCCGGCCAGTTCCGGCACGCTGCGGCTCTTGGTGATGATGTTCTGGGTTTCCTTGTACAGCTCGTCGTAGCCCAGGTTGCCACGGTCCTCGACTTGCAGGCGGAAGCCCCCGATGGTGCCCAGGCCCTGTACCGGCGGCGGCGGGAAGATCGCCATGTAGGCGTCCTGGATGCTCGCGTACTTGCCGTTCAGCGCCGCGGCGATGGCGTTGGCCGATTCGCTGGGGTCCTTGCGCTCGTCGAAGTCTTTCAAGGCCACGAACACGATGCCGTTGTTCGGGCTGTTGGTGAAACCGTTAATCGACAGGCCCGGGAAGGCGATGGCGTTGGCCACGCCCGGCTGCTTCATGGCGATGTCGGACATGCGCTTGATGACATCTTCGGTGCGGTCCAGGCTGGACGCGTCCGGCAGTTGCGCGAAGGCCACCAGGTACTGTTTGTCCTGGCTGGGCACGAAGCCGGTCGGGGTGTTGGCAAAGCCCACCCAGGTCAACACCATGAAGCCTGCGTACACGACCAACGCGATGCCGCTGCTGCGGATAACCCGGGCAACGGTGCCCACGTAGCCGTGGCTGGCCTTGACGAAAAAGCGGTTGAAGGGGCGGAACAACCAGCCGCCCAAAAGCGTGTCCAGTACCCGCGAGAAACGGTCCTTGGGGGCATCGTGGGCCTTGAGCAATACCGCGGCCAGGGCTGGCGACAGGGTCAGGGAGTTGAACGCCGAGATCACCGTGGAAATCGCGATGGTCAGCGCGAACTGCTTGTAGAACTGCCCGGTAAGGCCGGAGATGAACGCTGCCGGCACGAACACCGCGCACAACACCAGCGCCGTGGCGATGATCGGGCCGGTCACTTCACGCATCGCACGTTTGGTGGCATCGACCGGGTTGAGCCCCAGCTCGATGTTGCGTTCCACGTTTTCCACCACCACGATGGCGTCGTCCACCACGATGCCGATGGCCAGCACCAGGCCGAACAGCGACAGGGCGTTGAGCGAGAAGCCGAACAGGTGCATCACCGCGAAGGTACCGATCAAGGATACCGGCACGGCCACCAGCGGGATGATCGAGGCGCGCCAGGTTTGCAGGAACAGGATCACCACCAGCACCACCAGGATCAGTGCTTCGAACAGGGTGTGGATCACCGCTTCGATGGAGCCACGCACGAAGATGGTCGGGTCGTAGACGATGCTGTAGTCCATGCCTTCGGGGAAGCTCTTCTTCAGTTCGGCCATCTTGGCCCGCACTTCATTGGAGATGTCGATGGCATTGGAGCCTGGGCGCTGGAAGATCGGGATGGCCACGGCCGGCTGGTTGTTGAGCAACGAGCGCAGGGCGTACTGGCTGGAACCCAGTTCGATGCGGGCGATGTCCTTGAGGCGGGTGATCTCGCCGTCGGCACCGGTGCGGATGATGATGTTCTCGAACTCTTCCTCAGTGACCAGGCGGCCTTGGGTATTGATCGACATCTGGAAGCTGGTGGCGCTCGGCGAGGGTGGCGAACCCAGTTGGCCGGCCGCGACCTGACGGTTCTGCTCGCGAATGGCGGTGACCACGTCGGTGGCGGTCAGGTTGCGCGAAGCGGTCTTGTTGGGGTCCAGCCACACACGCAGCGAGTAGTCGCCCATGCCGAACAACTGCACGTCGCCCACGCCGCCCAGGCGCGCCAGTTCATCCTTGATGTTGAGGATGGCGTAGTTGGACAGGTAGAGCATGTCGTAGCGTTTGTCGGGCGAGGTCAAGTGCACGACCATAGTGAGGTCTGGCGAGGCCTTGTCCACGGTGATGCCGATGCGGGTCACCTCTTCGGGCAACTTGGGCTCGGTGCGGGTCACGCGGTTCTGCACCTGCACCTGGGCGTTGTCCAGGTCCGTGCCCAGGGCGAAGGTGATGGTCAGGGTGAGCTTGCCGTCGGCGGTGGACTGCGAGCTCATGTACAGCATGTTCTCAACGCCAGTGATGGCTTGCTCAAGCGGCGCGGCCACAGTTTCGCCGATGACCTTGGGGTTGGCACCGGGGAAGTTGGCGCGCACCACTACGGTCGGCGGCACTACTTCGGGGTATTCGCTGATCGGCAGTTGGAACAGCGAGATGGCCCCGGCGATCAGGATCAGCAGCGACAGCACGGCGGCGAAGATCGGCCGCCGGATAAAGAATTGTGAGAAGTTCATCGCAATGATCCTGTTAACCGCGTGGGGTCGCGACGGCGGCCACTTTCACGGCGCCGACGGGGGCGTTGGGCGAGTTGCTGGCTTCCAGCGCCTGGCGTTGCTGGGCAAGCGCCGCGAGGGTGGCGGGGCTGGCCATTGGCGAGTCCTGGGCGTCGACTTGCGAGCCTGGGCGTACGCGCTGCAGGCCGTTGACCACGATGGTGTCGTCCTTGGCCAGGCCGCTGCGCACGATGCGCAAGCCTTCCAGTTTCGGGCCCAGTTCGATGGCGCGGTAATTGGCCTTGTGGTCCTTGTCCATCACCAGCACGAACTTCTTGCCAAGGTCGGTGCCCACGGCCTCGTCCTTGATCAGCACGGCGTCGTAGGTGCCGCTGCCCACCAGTTTCAGGCGGGTGTAAAGGCCAGGGGTGAAGCTGCCGTCTTCGTTGTCGAACACCGCGCGGCCACGGATGGTGCCGGTGCGCGGGTTGACCTGGTTGTCGACGAAGTTCATCTGGCCCAGGTGGGGGTTGCCTTCTTCATTGGACAGGCCCATGTACACCGGCGTGGTAGCGCCGCGCTGGCCTTTGCGGGCGAGCTGGGTGTACTTGAGGTACACACGCTCGTCGGCATCGAAGTAGGCATACACTTTGTCCGTGCTCACCACGCTGGTCAGCGCGGTGACGTCGGCGGTAACGATGTTGCCGGCGGTGATTTCCGCCCGGCTGACGCGGCCGCTGATAGGGGCGGTCACGCGGGTAAAGCTCAAATTCAGTTTGGCCAGGTCCAGTTGCGCCTGGGTCGCGGCGACTGCGGCGCGGGCTTCCTGGGCGGCAGTGGTGCGCGACTCGGCAAGCTCGGTGGAGATCGCATTGCTGGCCCGCAGGCGTTCGCCACGTTGGGCTTCGCTGTCATTGCGCTGGGCGCTGGCGCGGGCCTGCTGCACCTGGGCCTGCAGGCGGTTTACTTCAGCCTGGAACGGGCGTGGGTCGATCTGGAACAGCAGGTCGCCCTTTTTCACCAGAGCGCCATCGGTAAACGCCACGGCATCGATCTGGCCGGACACCCGCGGGCGCACCTCGACGGTTTCCGGCGCCTCCAGGCGCCCGGTGAACTCGTCCCATTCGTTAACCGGCTGTTCCAGTACCTTGGCCACGGTGACCTTCGGTGCCGCGGGTGCCTGAGCCACGTCAGGGCTGCGACCACAGGCGCTCATCACCACGACCGCCAGGGCCGCGAGGGGAAAGCGCAAATGTTTGATTGACCGTTCCATGTGTACGTCCGCCAATGGAGTTAGAAGAATGGGCGGAGTGTGTTCTGCGCGAGCGTCATCGACGAATCGAATGGGCCGAACATAAATATCATTCAGAATGATACAGAGCGGCTGCAGGCCTTGTGGGGCGGGGGTTTCGTGAGCTTGCTATTAATTAGGGTGATATCGGAATGCGCCGAATCTTGACGTTCGGCAAGCCATTTGCAGGCGCCACGGTACGCTAGGGGTGAATTGCTTTCTTGATATCAGCCCAGGCGCACAATTTCTGTCTGTAGGCGGGGGTTGATCCGCGCAAAGAACAGCACGGTTTACCGCAGACACCGCGGTGTTTGCTTCGCGGATCAATTGGCTCCTACAAGAGATTGCGTTGTTCTTCAGCAACGGATTGATCCGCGCAGAGGGCGCCCTGCAACCACCGCAAAAATTCACGCACCGGTGTGCGCCGCTCCTGGCCCGGCACGCACACCGCCGTGTAGGTGGCCACGGCTATGCTGATGTCGGGTCGATAAGCTGTCAGCAACCCTGTGGCAATACTGTTGGCCGCCAGTACATCGCTTGCCAGCACAAGGCCATGGCCGGCCGCCGCCGCTTGCAAGGCATAGTGCTCATCGTCGTACTGGCGCAAGCGGGCGCGTTGCAGCCAATCATCGTGGCCACTCAAGGCGCACCACGCGGGCCAATCCACGGCGTGCTGGGTATCGCCGTGCCAAGGCACCGTGATCAGTTCCAGTGGCGCAGGGGCGGCAGGTGGCGCCCAGCCGGGCGGCGCGTAAACGGCGAAGTGTTCGGCCAGCAAGGGCAGGGCGAACAACGCCGGGTCCGGTTTGAATTGCGCGCGCAGGGCCAGGTCAATGCTGGCATCGCGCGCCAGGTCCACCAGCGCGTTGCTGGTTTCCACCCGCACGTGAATGTGCGGGTACTGGCGGTGGAAGTCCCCCAGGCGCGGGATCAGCCACAGGCTGGCAAAGGCCGGCGTGGTGCTCAGGGTCAGGCGTTGGTCGTCGCAGTCGTCGTTGAAACGCCTCAAGCTGACTGCAAGTGTGCTCAGGCTTTCGTGCACCTGGCTCGCCAGCCGCTCGCCGGTCGGCGTCAGCCGCACCCCTTGGCCGGTGCGCTCGAACAATAAGGCGCCCAGGCTTTGCTCCAGTGCCTTGATTTGGTGGGACACGGCGGCGGGGGTGACCGCCAGTTCATCGGCCGCCGCCTTGAAACCACCCAGGCGGGCAGCGGATTCAAACGCGCGCAGGGCGGTGAGGGGGAGTTTGGCGAACACGCAGTTTTTCCAATCGCGCGGCCGTCGGGTACAGCCGTTTGTGGCGAAGCTAGCCTTGGCGGGCAGGGCTGTCAAATGTTGCTGGGCCTGATGACAACGCCAGTCAAATTCATTTCAGCGTCGCTCAATTATGCTCATTTGCCGCCCCCCACTGTTTGTCGCATCCTGCCTGCCTCAGTCAAACCAGGAGCGTCATGATGCAAGGTGCACGCCGCAAGATCGTCCAGGCCGTGCTGTACGAGGGCATCGCCGTGTTTTGCGTAGGCCCTGCGCTGGACGCGATCTTCGCCCAGGGGCTGGGCACCTCCACCGGCTTGGCGGTGGTGCTCAGCAGCGTGGCGCTGGCCTGGAACATGCTGTTCAACGCGCTGTTCGAGCGCTGGGAAAAAGGCCGCCCGCGCACCGCCGCCCGGCGCGTGTTGCACGCGCTGGGGTTTGAGGGTGGGTTGACGGTGATGCTGCTCCCGGTGATCGCCTGGTGGTTGCAGATCGGCCTAGGGGCGGCGCTGGTGACGGACGTCGGGCTGTTCGTGTTTTTCTTTTTCTACGCGCTGGTGTTCCAGTGGCTGTTCGACCGGGTATTTGACGAACCGGTGGCCGCGCCCACGCCGAACTAGGCGGGTGCCTGGGTCGCCGCCACCCGGCTCAATTTCAGCCCCGAAGCGCGCAGCAACTCCTGGGTATAGGGGTGGCGCGGCAGGCCAAACACTTGCCGCGCCGGCCCTTGTTCGACCACCTTGCCATCCTTGATCACGATCAAGTCGTGGGCCAGCGCCTGCACCACGGCCAGGTCGTGGCTGATGAACAGGTACGTCAGGCCGTGGCGGATCTGCAGTTCGCGCAGCAGCGCCACGATCTGCTTTTGCACGGTGCGATCCAGGGCCGAGGTGGGCTCGTCGAGCAGGATCAGTTCGGGCTCCAGCACCAGGGCGCGGGCGATGGAGATGCGTTGGCGCTGGCCCCCCGAAAATTCGTGGGGGTAGCGGTGGCGGCTGTCCGGGTCCAGGCCGACCTCGCCCAGCACGCGAATGACCGCGGCCTGGCGTGTAGCGGGCGTGCCGATGTCATGGGTCAGCAGGCCTTCGGCGATGATCTGCTCCACACTCATGCGTGGGCTGAGGCTGCCGAAGGGGTCCTGGAACACCACCTGCAGGTGCCGGCGCAGCGGGCGCATCAGGCGCTGGTTGTGCAGGCTCAATTCCTTGATGCCAAAGCGAATGCTGCCTTCGGAGTCGACCAGGCGCAAGATCGCCTGGCCCAAGGTTGACTTGCCCGAACCGGACTCGCCGACGATGCCCAGGGTCTTGCCGCGCTGCAACTGGAAGCTGACGCCGTCCACGGCCTTGACGTAGGTTTGCTGGCGGCTGAACAACGGCTTGGGCAATGGGAACCAGACCTTCAAGTCGTCGACCGACAACAGCGTCTGGTCGAACACCCCCGGCACCGGTTGGCCGTCTGGCTCGGCGCCGATCAATAGGCGGCTGTAGGGGTGGCGCGGGTGGTCGAACAGCTCGCTGCAGCCGGCCTGCTCGACGATCTCGCCGCCGCGCATCACGCACACCCGCTGGGCGATGCGGCGCACCAGGTTGAGGTCGTGGCTGATCAGCAACAGCGCCATGCCCAGGCGCGTTTGCAGCGAGCGCAACAGCTCCAGGATCTTTTGCTGTACGGTCACGTCCAGCGCGGTGGTCGGTTCGTCGGCAATCAGCAGTTGCGGCTCGTTGGCCAGGGCCATGGCGATCATCACGCGCTGGCGCTGGCCGCCGGACAGTTGATGGGGGTAGGCCTTGAGCCGCGCCAACGGCTGCTGGATGCCCACCAGTTCCAGCAATTCCAGCACCCGCTCGCGGGCAGCCCGGCCTTTGAGCCCCTTGTGCACCAGCAGCACTTCGGCGATCTGTTTTTCCACGGTGTGCAAAGGGTTGAGGGAGGTCATGGGCTCCTGGAAGATCATCGCAATACGGTTGCCGCGCAAGCTGCGCAATTGCGCCTCGCTGGCATTGACCAACTCCTGGCCGTCGTAGCGGATGCTGCCGCCGGTGTGCACCTGGTGGCCGGGCAACAGGCGCAGGATCGAGTGGGCAGTCACCGACTTGCCCGAGCCCGACTCGCCCACCAGCGCCAGGCACTCGCCGCGGCGGATGTCCAGGTCGATGCCATGGACCACTTCGCGGTCACCGAAGGCCACGCTCAAGTTGCGGATTTCGATCAGGTTGGTGCTCATGGTCAGCTCCGAGGGTCAAAGGCGTCGCGGCAGGCTTCGCCGATGAACACCAGCAAGGACAGGATCAGCGCCAGGGCGCAGAAGGCGGTCAGGCCCAGCCAGGGGGCTTGCAGGTTGCGCTTGGCCTGGCCGATCAACTCGCCCAGCGAAGCGGTGCCTGCGGGCATGCCGAAGCCCAGGAAATCCAGGGCGGTGAGGGTGGAAATGGCGCCGGTGAGGATGAACGGCAGGTAGGTCAGGGTCGAGGTCATGGCGTTGGGCAGAATGTGCCGGCGCATCAGCGCACCATCGGTCAAGCCCAGGGCGCGGGCGGCCTTGACGTATTCCAGGCTGCGCCCACGCAGGAACTCGGCGCGCACCACGTCCACCAGCGCCAGCCAGGAAAACAGCGCCATGATGCCCAGCAGCCACCAGAAACTCGGTGCCACGAAGCCCGAGAGGATGATCAACAGGTACAGCACCGGCAAGCCCGACCAGATTTCCAGCAGGCGCTGGCCGAGCAGGTCGACCAGGCCGCCGTAATAGCCCTGGATGGCCCCGGCGAATACGCCGATCACGGTGCTGATCAGCGTCAGCAACAGGGCAAAGAGGATCGAGATGCGTGCACCGTACAAGGCCCGCGCCAATACATCGCGGGCCTGGTCATCGGTGCCCAGCCAGTTCTGCCGGCTGGGTGGGCTGGGGGCCGGTTGCGCCAGGTCATAGTTGACCGTGTCGTAGCTGAAGGGGATGGGCGCGAACAGCATCCAGCCGGCCTTGGCCTTGATCAGGTCGCGCACGTATTGGCTGGAATAGTCGGGCTCGAACGGCAGTTCACCGCCAAAATCAGTCTCTTGGTAGGTGTGCAGGGTGGGGTAGTAGAGGTTGCCCTGGTAGCGGATCACCAGCGGTTTATCGTTGGCGATCAACTCGCCGCACAGGCACAGCCCGCACAGCCCGATGAACAGCCACAGCGACCACCAGCCGCGGCGGTTGGCCTTGAAGCGCGCCAGGCGCCGTTGGCCCAGCGGGGAGAAGGTGAACATATCAGGCGGTCCTCGCGGCAAAGTCGATGCGCGGGTCGACCAGGGTGTAGCACAGGTCGCCCAACAGTTTGATCAGCAGGCCAAACAGGGTGAACAAAAACAGCGTGCCGAACACCACCGGGTAGTCGCGCGACACCGCCGCGTCGTAACTCATGCGGCCGATGCCGTCGAGGTTGAAGATGGTTTCGATCAACAGGGAACCGGCGAAAAACACCTCGATCAGCGCCTGCGGTATGCCGGCCAGCACCAGCAGCATGGCGTTGCGAAACACGTGGCCGTAAAGCACCCGGCCATCGGCCAGGCCCTTGGCTTTGGCAGTGACCACGTACTGGCGGCTGATCTCGTTGAGGAAGCTGTTTTTGGTGAGGATGGTGAGCGTGGCGAACCCGCCGATCACCAGTGCGCCGACCGGCAGTACCAGGTGCCACAAATAGTCGCCCACCTTGCCCCAGGGAGACAGGCTGGCAAAGTCATCGGACACCAGGCCCTGCACCGGGAACCAGTTGAGGTAGCTGCCGCCGGCAAATACCACGATCAGCAAAATGGCGAACAGGAACGCCGGCATCGCGTAGCCCAGGATGATCGCCGTGCTGCTCCACACATCGAAGCGGCTGCCGTGGTGCACGGCCTTGCGGATGCCCAGCGGTATGGAGATCAGGTAGGTGATCAGCGTGGCCCACAACCCCAGCGACAGGGTCGTGGGCATTTTCTGGGCAATCAACTCGGTGACCGGCGCACCCCGAAAGAAGCTGGTGCCGAAATCCAGCCGTGCGTAGTTTTTCAGCATCAGCCACAGGCGTTCGTGCATGGGTTTGTCGAAGCCGTAGTGCTGCTTTATTTCCTCGATCAGGGCCGGGTCCAGGCCGCGGCTGCTGCGGCTGGCGCCACTGCCGCCGCCGGCCATTTCGCCGCCACCGCCGCCCACGCCGTGGCTGCCGGCGCCTTGCAGGCGGGCGATGGCCTGGTCTACGGGGCCGCCGGGTGCGGCCTGCACGATGACAAAATTGACCACCAGGATGCACAGCAACGTGGGGATGATCAGCAACAGGCGCCTTGCGATGTAATGCAGCATGTCAGTGGCCCTCGGGGTTATGCGCCAGGGCGCTCATTTGCAGGTTGGTCAGTGCCTTGGGGCTGATCTGCCACCAGGTTTCCAGGCCCACGTCGTAACCGGGCTGCACCTTGGGCATGCCGAAGCGGTTGAGGTACACGGTGGGCACGCCCTGGGAGTAGTAGTTCTGGATGCTGTAGTAGCCCCACTGCAGCACGCGGTCCAACGCCCGGGCGTAGTGCACCATGTCGTTGCGGCTGTTGGCCTTGACCAGGCCGTCGATCAGCGTGTCGACCGCGGGGTCGCGCAGCACCATGGCGTTGGAGCTGCCCACTTGGCTGGCGCTGCTGGAGCCGTACAGGCTGTACAGCTCGCGCCCCGGCGAGAGCAACGGGTCGCCGCTGCGCGGGAAGGTGACCACGATCATGTCGTAGTCACGGGCATTGACCCGGTTGGTGTATTGCGCGGCGTCGATGCGGCGAAATTCCATGTCGATGCCGATCTGTTTTAGCGTGCGCTTGAACGGCAGCATCATGCGGTCGAAGCCGCCCTGGCCGTCGAGGAAGGTGAAGGCCAACGGCTGGCCCTGGGCATTCACCAAGCGGTTATGCTCGGGGTGCCAGCCGGCCTGCGCCAACAGTTTCAGCGCCTGCAGTTGCTTGTCGCGGATATAGCCGCTGCCGTCGGTGCTGGGGTTGTGGAACACCTGGGTAAACACCTCGTCGGGCACCTGGCCGCGCAGCGGTTCCAGGATCGCCAGCTCTTGGGCGTCGGGCAGTTGGCGGGCGGCCATTTCACTTTTCGGGAAATAGCTGTGCTGGCGGGTGTAGAAGCTGCGCATCAACTGCTTGTTGGTCCACTCGAAATCCCACAGCAGGCTGATGGCCTGGCGCACGCGGCGGTCCTTGAAAATCGGGTTTTGCAGGTTGAAGGCAAAGCCCTGGGCGGCCACCGGGCGGGTCTGCGCGAGGATGCTGCGTTGCAGGCGGCCGTCGCTCAGCAGCGGGCCGTCGTAGCCGACCACGTAGCCGGACGATGAGAACTCGCGGTTGTAGTCGAACGTCGAGGCTTGCAGCAGTTGGCGGGCCACCTCGGTGTCGCTGTAGAAGTTCACCGTCAGGCTGTCGAAGTTGTACAGGCCACGGCTCACCGGCAGGTCCTTGGCCCACCAGTCCTTGACCCGTGCGAAGCTGATGCTGCGCCCGGCGTCGATCTTCGACACGCGGTACGGGCCACTGCCCAGCGGCGCTTCGAAGCCACCGCCGGCGGCAAAGTCACGGGTTTTCCACCAGTGTTCCGGCAGCACGTGCAGCGAGGCCAGGTCCAGGGCCAGGGTGCGGTTGAGGTTGTTCTTGAAGGTGAAGCGCACCTGGCGCGGGCCCTCGACGATCACCTCGGCAACGTCGCCATAGAGCATGCGAAAGCCCAGGCTGCCTTTGCTCATCAGCAAGTGGTAGGTGTAGGCCACGTCTTGCGCGGTGATGGGCGCGCCATCATCGAAGCGCGCCTTGGGGTTGAGGTAAAAGCGCACCCACAGGCCATCGGGGTCGCGTTCCATTTTTTCGGCCACCAGGCCGTACACCGTATAGGGCTCGTCCAGCGAGCGAAACGCCAACGGCGAATAGACCCAGGTGTCGACCTGGGTCACGCCGATGCCCTGGTCGACATAGGGCATCACGTAGTTGAACTGGCCGATTTCCGTGGCCGCGCGGCTCAGCGATCCGCCTTTGGGCGCGCTGGGGTTCACGTAGTCGAAGTGCTGGAAATCAGCGGGGTATTTGGCCGGCTCGCCATACACCGTCATCGCGGTGACGAGGGCGGCCTGGGCGGGCAGGCAGGCCATCAGGCAGGCAGCGGCCAGCAGCCGGTGCAGCCAGGAAAACAGGGGCGGTGACATGATCGCTCGATCCTCGAACCACGTGGCAAAACGTCTGTTCAAACCGTTGAAAAAGACCCCGGCAGGGAGGGCTGCCGGGGGCGCGATATCGCAGGCAGGTCGGCGGGGGCAAGGAGCCAGCACCCCCGCGACCCTGGCTCAGAAGTGGTACGTGGCGCGGGCGAACATGGTGCGGCCCATGGCGTCGGTGTAGCGCGGGTCATAGCCGTTCTGGAAGGTGTAGTTCTGGTTGGAGAACGGCGGGTTGCGGTCGAACATGTTTTTCAGCCCCACGTCGATGTCCAGCACCTTGTTGAAGGTGTAACCGGCGGACAGGTCCCACAGGGTGTAGGAGGCCACGCGGTCATTGGTGGTGCGGTCGTAGTCGTGGTAGCCGGTGGTGAAGCGGTTGGTCAGCGAGGCACGGTACGGGCCCAGGTTCCAGGTACCGGTCAGGTTGTGCTTCCAGCGCGCGGCCACGCCGTAGCCCTCGAAGTCGCCGACGCGGTCGATGTAGCTGCCACCGATGGTTTGCTGGTAGTCATACCGGCTGACGTAGGTGCCTTGCAGCCCCAGGCCGAACTGGCCGAACGGGGTGTTGGGGAACCGGTAGTCGAGGCTCACGTCCACGCCGCTGGTTTTCACGTTGCCCAGGTTGGCAAGGCCGGTGACGATGTGGTCGATGGAACCGTCGGCGGCGCGCACGATGCGGTCGCTGTACAGGTCCGGGTTGGCGAACACTTCAGACTCCGGGAACTCCTCGATCTGGCCCTGGATTTTGATCCACCAGAAGTCCAGGCCCATCGACAGGTCGCGGATCGGCTGGTACACGAAGCCCATGGTCACGTTGCGCGCGGTTTCAGGCTTGAGGTCCTGGTTGCCGCCGGTGCTGTTGAAAAACTGCTGGTTGCAGTCACGCCCGCCGTTGCCGCCTGGCGCCACCACGCCGCCACCGCACAGGCGCGGGTCGTTGTAGTTGCCCTGGGTGTAGGTGGTGTAGGTGGGGTTGTTCAGCTCATACAGCGACGGGGCGCGAAAGCCCTCGCTGTAGGCGCCGCGCAACACCAGTTCCTTGAACGGCTGGAAGCGGAACGAGTACTTGGGGTTGGTGGTGCTGCCAAAGTCGCTGTACTTGTCGTGGCGCACGGCGGCCGACAGCTCCAGGCTGTCGAGCACCGGCACGTTGATCTCGGCGTACTCGGCGCTGATGCTGCGGTCGCCCGACACGCTGCTGTCGGGGTCGATGCCAAGGCTGCTGAGGTCGCCGGTGAAGTCCTCGACGCTCATCTGAAACTTCTCTTTGCGGTACTCGCCGCCCAGTGCCAGGCCCACGGGGCCTGCGCCGAACCAATCGCCGATGTCGCGGGTGATCTTGCCGTCCAGGGAGCTGACGCGCCCAGTGGAAGTGGCGTAGCCGCCGTGGTAAGCGTTGGCATCGATATAGGCCTGGCCGGCGCTGCTTTGTGCGCCGAACGGGTTGAGCAGGCCGCTCTCGATACCGCTGACCAGCGCCGAGTCACTGACAAATCCATTGGTGACGCTGCTTACCACGCGGTTCTGGTTGTAGGCGGCGCCCAGGTCGTAGTCCCACCCGGCCACGGTGCCGTCGAAGCTCAGCAGGAAGCGTTGGCTGGTGTTCTGGTCCTTGAGCTCACGGTCGCCAGAGGCGGTTTCACGCCAGTTGGCGCCCACCGGCTGGGTGGGGTCGAGGGTAAAGTTATCGGGCAGCGGGGTGATGCCGTTGCCGGGGTAGTAGGGCGAGGTGTTGTCCACGCTCAGGCCGGTAAGGGGCGCGGGGGCGAGGGTGGTCGAGTTGTTGTTGCGCGCCCAGAAGTACTCCAGGTTAACGTTGTGGTCGTCGGCGATCTTGCCGGTGGCCTTGCCGAAGAACGAGGTTTTTTCGGTTTGCGGGATCAGGTCGATCGAGTTGCGCGTGCTGTAGCGGCACACGCCATTGGCGGCCACCTGATTGGGCCCGGTGCAGGCGCCGCCCAGGGGGTTGGCGGCGTTGTCGCCCTGGCTGTAGTTGGCCGGGAAGGTGGTGCCCGAGGTGCCATCCAGGCCGCGCCCGGGGACGTAGTCCTTGCTGAAGGTGCGGTCGTTGGCGTCCAGGTTTTGCTGGGTGGCGTAGTTGAACACGCCCAAAACGTTGAAGCGGTCCTTGTCCAGGTCGCCGTAGCCCCAACTGCCGCTCATGTCCTTGCTGCCGCCACCGCCGCTGGCATCGGCCATTTCGCCGCCCATGGACAGGGTGCCGTCGGTCATGGATTTTTTCGTGATGAAGTTGATTACCCCGCCGATGGCGTCGGTGCCGTACAGCGCCGACGCCCCGTCACGCAGCACTTCGACGCGGTCGATGGCGGCGAAGGGGATCATGTTCAGGTCCACCGCGCCGCCCTGGGACTGGGTGCCCGACAGTGCGTTGTTGGCCAGGCGACGGCCGTTGAGCAGGATCAGCGTCTTGTTGGCACCGATGCCGCGCATGTCGGCAAAGCTGGCGCCACCGGTGAAGCCGCCCACCGAGCCGGTGGCGTTGCTGATGGAGTTGCTGCCGGTGATGCGTTGCACCAGTTCGGCGGTGGTGGTCACGCCCTGTTTGCGCAGCGCGTCGGCACGCAGGATGGTAATGGGCACGGCGGTTTCGGCGTCCACCCGGCGGATGGCCGAGCCGGTCACTTCGACGCGTTGCAGTTGCGTGGTGGCCGGTGCCGGCGCCACCACCGCAGCACTGCTGCTGTCCTCGGTGCTCTCGGCGGCCTGGACGCTGCCCATGCCCATGGCCATCAGGTACAGCGGCACCATGCGGTGCCGTTGCAGGGTGGCCGCTAGCGGTTTGAGGGTGAAACGGTGAAAACTCATCAGCATGGTAATTTCCGACTTTTCCAGACGTTATTGAAATGGCCTTGTGAGCCCTCGATGCTCCGGTTGGGTTGTGCCGGCCCCGGAAGTCCACTTTCTTCAAGCAAGCCGCTCCCCTGCAGGGGCAAAAAGCCCGCGCACAGCGGTACACGACGGGTATCAGCAGGGGCCGGGCGACCTCACCCGTGCCCGGCCCCTGCTTCTAACGCGAGGTCATCACCGAGATTTTGGTAATGCCCGAGCGCTCGATCGAGGCCATGGCCTTAGCCACCTGGCCGTAGTTCACACTGGTGTCGGCCTGTAGCTGGACCCGCACCTCGGGGTCCTTGGCCTTGACGTCCTGCAGGCTCTTTTCCAGCAGCTCCGGCGCCACTTCGTTCTTGGCCAGGTAGAACTTGCCGTCCTGGTCGACGCTGACCACCACCGGGTCTTTCTTGTCGGCGGCGGCCACAGCGTCAGTCTTGGGCAGGTTGACCTTGATGGCGTTGGTCATCAGTGGCGCGGTCACGATGAACACCACCAACAGCACCAGCATCACGTCCACCAGCGGGGTGACGTTCATTTCGCTGAGCACTTCGTCGCTGTCTTGAGTGGAGAAGGACATTTAGCTGGCCTCCCGCACGGCCTGGGCGTGCTTGTGGGCGATGGGTTGGCGGCTCACGGCGAAGGCGCTGCGCTGGGCCAGGCTGTCGAAGTCATGGGCGAAGTCGTCCATGTCGGCCACGGCCAGCTTCAGGCGGCGCAAAAAGAAGTTGTAGATCAGCACCGCCGGCACGGCGACGGCGATGCCCACGCCGGTGGCGATCAGGGCGTGGCCGATGGGCCCAGCCACGGTTTCCAGGCTGGCCGAGCCGCTGGCGCCGATGCTTTGCAGCGCTTCCATGATGCCCCACACGGTGCCGAACAAGCCGATGAAGGGCGCCGTGCTGCCGATGCTGGCCAGGATTGCCTGGCCGGCTTCCAAGGCGCGGCGCTCCTTCTGGATTTGCTGGCGCAGGTTGCGCTCCAGGCGGTCCTGGCGGTTGATGGTGTGGGCCAGTTGCTGGGTGGTGCGCGGCGCGTCTTCGGCGGCCATGGCCTCGAAGCCGCTGTTGGCGATGCGTGCCAGCGAGCCTGGGTATTGCCCGGAATGTTCGGCGGCGGTCAGTAAGTCGGGCGCGGCCCAAAAGGCCTTGGTGAACTGTTTGTTCTGGGTTTTGAGGCGCAGGTACTGGGCCGATTTGACCAGCAGCAGGCCCCAGCTCAATACCGAAAACACCACCAGGGCCCACAGCACGCCCGGGACAATCATGGAAGACAGTGACGCGTTCATGGCGATACCTCGCATAGCGTTTAATAAGTGGGTTGCGCAGAATTACTGCGGCAACTTGAAATCAATGGTTTGGGTGGCGAAGCCTTCGATCGGGGTGTCGCCACGCTTGGCCGGAATGAACTTCCAGTTGCGCACCGCTTCCACCGCTGCTTCGTCGAGCTGCGGCTTGCCGCTGGAGCGGGTGACCTCCACGCTGCCGGCGCGGCCGTTGGGCAACACCTTGATGCGCAGCACCACGGTGCCTTCCCAACTGCGGCGCAAGGCCAGGGAGGGGTACTCCGGTGGCGGGTTGCCCAGGCTTGCCAACCCCGACACGGCGGCCGACTCCTTGACCGGGCCCGGCGCCGCCGCGGGTGCGGCCGGTGCGGGCGACGGTGGCGTGGGTGCGCTCGGCGCCGCGGCTGGCGCTGGCGTTGGTGGTACCGGCGGGGCGGGCTTTTTCACCGGCTCCGGCTTCTTCACCGGCTTGGGTTTTTCCACCTTGGGTTTTTCCACAGGCTTGGGCGGTGGCTTGACCGCGTCCGGGTCTTCGACCGGCTGTTCGGGTTCCGGTGGCGGTGGCGGCGGTGGTGGCTCTGGCGGTGGCGGCTCGGGTGCCGGTGGCGTCGGGCTGGTCAGCTCCACGGTCATCTCCGGCACTTGCGGGGCCACTTCCGGCACCTGCGCATCCGCCTGGCGAATGCACCACCAGGCGGCACCGTGCAGCAACACGGAGGCGGCAATCAATAACAGCACGTGCTGTTTATTCAAGGTGCCGGGCCGTGAAGTATTGGCCTTGAAAGGAATGCCTGGCCACGCCGCGGAAGTTGCGCCGGGCGGGGCCTGTCGAGGCATCTGTTTTACCGCATCATTCATTAAAGCTCCCTCATATAAGAAGAAGGGCAATAAGCGTCCGTTCAAACATTGGATAATGTTCGAAGTTGTCGGTGGGGCGGCGATCGATAAGGCGCAGAACGCCATCGAGCAACGGCCGGAGCCTGCTCTTTTATCGTCTAAGGATTAACGTATTCGAGGTGACGGAGGCATTGCGCAGGTCCTTCTTCTTGTGGCTGTAGCAAAAGGTACGGTTTTGAATCTCAATTGATACTTAGCAACCGCTGTGCCAGAACCGCAGCGCCAGAGCCTTGGCGGAGCGATTTACAGGTGAATGTCGCATTCCTGTAACTTTTTCGTGGAGGTTGCTCGCACAGTGCTAGCTATTTATAACTGTAAGTTATTTGCGCAAATTAATCGGGGCGAAGTGTCCCGCTCATCTCATTCGGGCCAATGGCCAAAGTCGATAAGTTTGCTGGTAAGTTGCGGTTGCACCAAAGTTGAACGCAACGGTTTTTCGAGGTGCAGTGTGTTTTTAGTTAGTGCGCTAGGAGCCTTCTTATCTAGGGCGTGATAAATGTTGGGTAAAGGGGTGGCGCGTCACTTTATTAAGAAAGTGTCGTGCGTTTGTTCTTGATAAATGCCCCGGTGGGCGTTTTTTAAATAATAAAACCCTGCCCCGGCCACGGAGGGGAATCGCGGCCAGGGCGGGGGTACAACAGGGTTTTTACAACGTCAGGGTGAACCGGTCGATCAAGGCGCCAGGCAGCAACAAAGTCTGTGCCGAGCGTTGGCCATAGGTACTGGTGCTGATCGACAGGCTGCGCTCGCGGGTCAGCGCCAGCAGGTTGTCACCGAGCATGTGATAGAGGCTGTCATCGAAGCGCATGGTCGCCAGGGGCGCGACGATCTTGCCGTCTTCCACCCAGAAACTGGCGAAGCGGGTCATGCCGGTCATGCGTGCCGAGCCCATGTCCGAATAGTTGAGGTACCACAGGTTGCCGATATACAAACCGGTGCCCAGTGTTGCGAGTATCTCGTCGCTGGGCAGGTTGCCAGCGGTCATTTCCAGCGACGCGGCATGCTCGTAATGGCTGGCGCCATTGTCGGTCAAGCCGTA
Organism: Pseudomonas abieticivorans; assembly: GCF_023509015.1. NCBI lineage: Bacteria > Pseudomonadati > Pseudomonadota > Gammaproteobacteria > Pseudomonadales > Pseudomonadaceae > Pseudomonas > Pseudomonas abieticivorans. The sequence goes on along the minus strand of NZ_CP094975.1, from coordinate 28,005 downwards.
TTCGCGGGCCGAACGGGTGCTGACCATCTGCCCGACCAACTGCCCTTGTTCGAGCAACGCTTGGTCCTGACGCAAGCCGCCTTCGGTATTGAACGCAGGCTCCAGCCCCGTGGAGGCCATTTCGCTCAAGCTAACCAGCGGCGACAGGCTCGACCGCTTGAGCTGCAGGGCCTGCAGCGAACTTTGCCGAGTGGCCAATGCGCGCGCGGAAAAACCGTCCCAGTTGAGCATGCCGATGATTTCTTCCACGGCAGCCGGCGCCAGGTAGGCGCGGTATTGGCCAGGTGGCAGTTCCTTGCGCGGCTTGTCCAGGTGCAGGAGTTGCTCGCGGGCCTGGGCAAACTGCTGCTCCAGTTGCTCGCTGCTCCACACGCTGGCCGCGTAGGTGCTTTTGACGGCTTCGCCGTTGGCTTGGAACAGGCTGAAATCCAGGCTGGCGCTGCCGGCCTGGTGCCAGCCGCGGGCACCCCAGGAACTGGCAAAACCGCGGTACATCGGCCCGCCGGCGTAGATGCCGACCATGTCCAGGCCATCGCTGAGGCGCGTCACGTGTTCGATCAGGTCGCTTGCTTCAGGCAGTTGGGCGCTGGCCTCACGGTTGCTGTGCCAGGCCTGGTTGTTCAGTTCCAGGTAAGGGTCGGCAGGCAGCACGTCGAGCAAGGCGCGCAATTGCGCCAGGCCCTCGGCCAATGCCGGCACATCGTGTTCGATTACGCCGCTGACGTTCAGGTGCTGGCTGGCATGGCGCTCGTCGCGGATCAGGCGCAGGGTCACGTCGATTTGCCGCACTTGGCTTGCCTGGCGCACCTGGCCGTGGTTGAAGCGGATAAATTGCGAGTCCTCGGCAGCAAACCACAGGGAGAACTGTTCGCCCTCGCGCAACTGGGCGCTGACCCACTGTTGGATGGCGGCGAAGGCGCTGCTGAAATGTGCGTGGTTCATCAGGCTTGCCCCCCGAACACGGCGATGTTCTTGAACACGCAAGGCGGTGTGGCATGCCCCACGGTGATCGCCTGGTTGGGTTCGCCCTTGCCGCAGTTGGCGGTGCCCATCACCTCGAAGGTGCTGGCATTGCCCACGGCGCTGAGGTTGCGCCAGAACTGCGAGGAAATGCCCCGGTAGTTGGGGTTTTTGACTACGCCGGCCAATTGGCCGTTTTCGATCAATTGGCCCCACTCGCAACCGAACTGGAACTTGTTGCGGGCCTGGTCGATGGACCACGACTTGTTGGTGGCCATGAGGATGCCGTGTTCGATGTCGCCGATCATTTGCTGCAAGTTCTGGTCGCCGGGCTCCACGTTGAGGTTGGCCATGCGGTCGATGGGCGGGCGGTTCCAGTCGCAGGCGCGGCTGTTGGCCACCCCGTGCATGCCGCTGCGGGCCTGGGACAAGGCACCCCCCAGGGGGCGCTGCAAGATGCCCTTGGCGATCAGCAGGTGTTTTTCTGCCGGGGTGCCTTCGTCGTCGTGGCTGTAGCTGGCAAGCTCGGAGGCAATAAATGGGTCGAAGCTGACGTTGAGCAATGGGGAGCCATATTGATAGTGGCCGAACATGTCCTGGGTGACGAAGCTGGTGCCGGCATAATTGCGCTCATCGCCCAGGATGCGATCCAGCTCCAGCGGGTGGCCGATGGACTCGTGGATCTGCAAAATCATTTGGTCGGGCATCAGCAGCAGGTCGCGGGTGCCCTCGGGCGTATTGGGCGCCAATAGCAGTTGCAGGGCCTGGTCGGCGACTTCTTCGGCCTTGTTCAAAAAGCCGCTGGCATTCACCAGTTCCGCGCTGCCCTGCTGGCCCACGGCAAAGGTGCGACGCTGGCTTTGCTGGCCGTCGAAGGCGGTCACCTCCAGCTCCGGGTACAGCCGGCGTTGCTGGCTGAGCACTTCGCTGCCAGTTGAATCGACATACAGTTGTTGGCGATCGCTGATGCGCAGGCGCGCAGCCCAGTGCACCAGGCGCTCGTCGCTGGGCACCTTGGCCGATTGCGCGGCCAACAGCTCAAGCCAATGCGCCGCGTGAGGCAGGGCCTGGGCCAGGTTGGGCGAGCGGTAGTGGGTATGGCTGGCGGTACCGTTTATTGGCGCCAGGTTGAGCAATGCATGGCAACCCATGGCCTTGGCCAGCGCGCACGCCTGCTCGAAGGCCAGGTCCAGCCCGGCAGGCGTGAGGTCGCTGGTGGCGGCGAAGGCTTCGTTACCCTCGATGCGGGCGCACAGCATCACGCCGGCGCTTTGCGAGCGGCGCGCAGGTTCGATGACATTGCGGGTAACGGACAGGTCCAGGGCTTCTTCGCGAACCCAGCGCAAGGAGTGGAAGCGTGGGTCGGTGCGGCTGGAGAAACGCGAGAGCATTTGCTTGAGAGATTGCGGCACTTCAAACATACAACCTACTTCCTTATACGGCTCGATGGGCACGCTTTTGGCGGCCTTCTCTGCACTTTAATAGAACAGGGTTACTGTTCGCCGGTTGCAAATGGTGCAGGGTAAGCACCTGTGGATCCAGTATTCTGGACCTCGAACTTGCGGGTCGCAAACGTGTAGAAAATTTCATGCCAGAAGTAGCACGTTCGTACCAGGGAGTAACAAAAATGAGACACAGGTCGTGAAACAGCGGCCGGTCAAGCTTCTGTCATGAGTGCCAAAGGGCCCGTGGTCAGGCGTTCGCGCAGGGTTTGCACGCACACGCCGATCTTCTGCGACTCGCTGGCCCGCGCCGTGGTCACGGCCCACACGTCGGCCGGTTGGCGGTAGGCGGGCAGCACATGCACCAATTCGCCCGCGCGCAGGCTGGCGGCCACGTCCCAGATCGAGGCCATGATGATGCCGTAGCCATCATGCGCCCACACCCGCACGATGTCGCTGTGGTTGGAGGCCATGGGGCCGGTGACTTTCACGCTCTCTTCGCCGCCGGGGCCCGCCAGGCGCCACACGCCGAAGCGCTGGTCGCGTTCGCGAAACAGCAGGCAGTCGTGGTGCGCCAGGTCTGCCAGGTTGCGCGGCGTGCCGCGCCGTTCCAGGTAGGCGGGCGCCGCGCACAGGATGCGGAAACTGCTGCAGATGCGGTGGGCGATCAGGTGCTGCTCCAGCACCTCGCCCACGCGGATGTCGATGTCGAAATTGTCGGCGATCAGGTCGGCGCGGCGGTCCAACAGTTCCAGCCACACTTCCAGGGCCGGGTATTGTTGGCGCAGTTGCGACAGCACCGGGGCGATGTATTCGCGGCCCAGGCGCAGGCTGGAACTGATGCGGATCACCCCGCGCGGTTCGTCGCGCACCCCGGACACGGCCTGGAGCATGTCGTCGACGTTGCCCAGAATCTTCTGCGCCCACACGAAGGCCGTCTCGCCATCGGCGGTGATGTTCACCCGCCGGGTGGTGCGCTGGAACAGTTTTACCCCCAGGGTCTGCTCCAGCACCGAGATGCGCTTGCTGACATGGGCCGGGGAAATGCCGGTTTCCTGGGAGGCGGCAATGAAGCTGGCGCGCCGGGCCACGCAGCAGAACAACTGCAGGTCGCGCAGGAAAGGATCATTGTTCGCTAATGGCGCATTCTGAATCTTCATAACGACCGATTATGTCTTAATAGCCTTGGTTTAATCTAGGTTCTGTACGAAATGTGTTCCAGCGAAGGCCAGGCAAGGCGAAAACAGGCGAGGAAAGGACCGGGGTCGCGCTCGACTTGACTGGTTGTCAATGAGCATTCCGAGCCTGTTTTCAACGCAGCATGGCCGAGCTGGGATACGTTTCGTACAGAGCCTAGGTTCACTCATAACAACAACGAGACTCTTTATGCAGCCCATTAGCATTGCCGTCGCCGGCGCCGGCATGATCGGCCTTCGCCACATCGAACTGGTGCAGGCCAGCCCCGATTGCCAACTGCTGGCCATCGTCGACCCTTCACCGGCTGCCGCGAAAGTCGCCGAGGCTGCGCAGGTGCCGCTTTACGCCTCCCTGGAGCAGCTGTTTGCCGAACAGCACCCGGACGGCGTCATCCTGGCCACCCCCAACCACTTGCACGTGGAGCAAGCACTGGCTTGCCTGGCTGCGGGTGTCTGCGCCCTGGTGGAAAAGCCCCTGGCGCATACCCTGGAGCAGGGCGAGCGGTTGTACGCTGCCGCGCAACAGGCCAAGGTCAAGCTGCTGGTGGGGCACCACCGAGCGCACAGCCCGATCCTGGAAAAAGCCCGCCAGGTCATCGAACAGGGCGAATTGGGCGACGTGGTCGCGGTGATGGGCAGCGCGCTGTTCTACAAGCCCGACAGCTATTTTGATGCCGCACCGTGGCGTCGCGAGATCGGCGCCGGGCCGATCCTGCTCAACCTGATCCATGAGATCGGCAACCTGCGGGCCTTGTGCGGCGAGATCGTCTCGGTGCAGGCGTTGGCGTCCAACGCCACCCGTGGCCATGCGGTGGAAGACACCACGGCGATCAGCCTGCGCTTTGCCAATGGCGCGCTGGGTAGTTTTTTGCTGTCCGACACCGCGGCCTCCGCGCGCAGTTGGGAGCAAACCAGTGAAGAGAACAAGACCTACGCCAGCTACGCCGATGAAGACTGCTACCACATCGCCGGCACCCAAGGCTCGCTGGGCGTGCCGACCCTGCGCCTCAAGCGCTACGCCAACCGCGAAGACCGCTCGTGGTGGACGCCCTTCGACGTGTCTGAAGTGGCCTTGGTCCGCGAAGACCCGCTGGCGCGTCAACTGGCACACTTTTGCCAGGTGATCCGTGGCCAGTGCGAGCCCTTGGTCAACGCTTGGGATGGCCTGCAGAACTTACGTGTGGTGGATGCGATTGCCGAGGCAACGCGCACGGGCGGCACCGTCACCCTGTCATTGCACCGCAACGGGTTACCTGTCATCGCAAACATGAAGTAACCTGTCGGTACACAATAAAAAACGCTGGCCGAGGGGGTTCTCGTTGCTCGAAGTGCTTGGCATTACCGCACCGATTTTCATCCTGATCGGCCTCGGCTACCTGGCGTCCACGCTCAACGTGCTCAGCCGCGAACAGATGCGCGGCGTGGGTACCTTTGTCATCACCTTCGCCATGCCGGCCCTGGTGATCAAGGCGCTGGCCCAGCGGCCGATCGGCGAAGTGTTCAACGCCCACTACCTGCTGGCGTACGGCCTGGCCTCGCTGGGCAGTTTTGCCGTGGGTATGGCGGTGTTCTACAAGTGGCGCAAGGCAACGCTTGAAAACAGCGCCATTGCCGCCATGGGCATGTCGGTGTCCAATAGCGGCTTCATTGGCTACCCGATCGCCGCGATGATCGCCGGCGACCAGGCCGTGGTCGCCCTGGCGCTGGGCATGATCATCGAGAACCTGGTGATGATCCCCCTGGCCTTGGCCCTGGCCGAAGCCGGCCAGCAACAAGGCGGCTCCACCAAAGTGGTGCTGCTGGAAACCCTGCGGCGCCTGTCACGCAACCCATTGATCGTCGCCATCATCATCGGCGGCAGCCTGTCGCTGTCGGGCTGGCGCATCCCGGTGGCACCGCTCAAGGTCATCGACATGCTCTCGCTGGCCGCGGCGCCGGCGGCATTGTTCGTGATCGGTGGCGTGCTCTACGGCACCAAGGTGCGCGGGCAATTGGGCGAGATCGGCCTGATCAGCAGCGGCAAGCTGGTGGTGCACCCGCTGCTGGTGGGGCTGATGTTCTGGCTGTTTCACGACCTGCCGCTGCCGATGATGCTGGCCGGGCTGGTGCTGGCCAGCGCGCCGATGATGAGCGTGTACCCCATCCTGGGCCAGCGCTATGGGGTGGAGGGGCGCTGCGCGGCGGCGCTGGTGATCACCACCCTGGCGTCCTTCTTTACCATCAGCCTGTTGTTGATCGTGATGCGCGGCTAAACGCTGCGCCGGCGCTGGCGCAGCAAATGCTTGAAGCCTTCGATGATCAGCACCACCACCGCCAGCCAGATCGGAAGGTAGGTCAGCCACTGGTCACGGGCGATGCTTTCGCCCAGCAGCAGCGCCACGCCCACCAACAAAACCGGCTCTACATAGCTGAGCAGGCCAAACAGGCTGAAGGGCAGCAGCTTGCTGGCCATCACGTAGCTCACCAGGGCCAGGGCGCTAATCATGCCCAGCACCGGGATCAGCCCGTAGAGGGCCGGGTGGGCGGCCATGTCACCGGTCGACAGCGGGCCTTTCACTACAAACCACAAGGCTGCGGGCAACATCAGGCACATGTCTGTCCACAGGCCGCCCAGGTGGTTATTGCTGCATTTTCGCCGCAGCACGAAGTACACCGGGTAACCGCTGGCCACCAGCAAGGTTTCCCAGGCGAAGCTGCCGTGTTGGTACAGCTCATGGCCGACGCCGCACACGGCAAAAAACACCGCGACCTTCTGCAGGTACGACAGCCGCTCGCCGTACACCACGCGGCCGGTCAGCACCATGGTCAGCGGCAGCAGGAAATAGCCCAGCGACACCTCCAGGCTGCGCCCGTGCAGGGGCGCCCAGAGGAACAGCCACAGTTGCACGCCCATCAACGCCGAGGTGCCCATGCACCCCAACAGCAACACCGGGTTGGCGCGAATGCGCCGCAACACGTCCACGGCCAGGTGCCAGTCCTTGCTGATGATCATGAACAGGGTGACGCAGGGCAGGGTCAGCAGCATGCGCCAGCCAAAGATCTCCTCGCCCGTGAGCGGAGTTAACAGCGAGGTATAGAAGTACATCACGGCGAATAACATGGACGCCATGACGGACGAGATGATGCCTTTGGACAAGAGAGCCTCGGGAAGCGGGGGAGTTGACTGGCAGGTTAAGGCCGCCATGATCGCATCCGGGGCCGCACCTGTCACGGTCGACCAAAGCGTGATAGAGGGCCTCGATAACCGGGTCGAGCATAACAATTGGACGGGGCCAGGGGCGCGGGGCACCCTTTGCGCAGGTTCCGTTTACCAGAGAGTGCGCCATGGCCCAGGTCGATCGTTTCAAACCTTACAAAGGTGCCGCTGCCGGCTGGGGCGCGCTGATCGCCGTGACCCAGAACTGGCTGGGCAGCAAGAATGCCTTCAAGAATATCCGCACCATGCTCAAGACCAACCAGAACGGCGGCTTCGACTGCCCGGGTTGCGCCTGGGGCGAATCGCCGGAAAACGGCATGGTCAAGTTCTGCGAGAACGGCGCCAAGGCGGTCAACTGGGAGGCCACCAGCCGTCGGGTCGACCCTGCCTTCTTTGCCAAGCACAGCGTGTCGACGCTGGCCGGCCAAAGCGATTACTGGTTGGAGTACCAAGGCCGCCTGACCCACCCCATGCGCTACGATGCGGCCAGCGATCGCTACGTGCAAACCAGTTGGGAGGAGGCGTACGCGCTGATCGCCCGGCACCTCAATGGCCTGGAATCACCCGACCAGGCAGAGTTCTACACCTCGGGCCGGGCCAGCAACGAAGCGGCGTTCCTGTATCAGCTGTTCGTGCGTGCCTTTGGCACCAACAATTTCCCCGATTGCTCCAACATGTGCCACGAAGCCAGCGGCGTGAGCATGAAAGAGACCCTGGGCGTGGGCAAAGGCACGGTGGTGTTCCATGACCTGGAAGAGGCCGACGCGATTTTTGTCATCGGCCAGAACCCCGGCACCAACCACCCGCGCATGTTGGAACCGCTGCGCGAGGCGGTGCAGCGCGGCGCCCAGGTGATTTGCATCAACCCGCTCAAGGAGCGCGGCCTGGAACGTTTCCAGCACCCGCAGCACCCGCTGGAAATGCTCACCAACGGCGACAAGCCGACCAACACCGCGTACTTTCGCCCGGCCTTGGGCGGCGACATGGCAGTGTTCCGTGGCATCGCCAAATTCCTCTTGCAGTGGGAGCGCCAAGCCCAGGCCAACGGCAGCGAGGCGGTGTTTGACCACGCTTTCATTGCCGAGCATACCGCCGGCATGGACGCGTACCTGGCTGAAGTGGACGCCACCGAGTGGGCGCACATCGAACAGCAGTCGGGCATGACCCTGGCCGACATCGAGCTGGCGGCCGGCATGTACCGCAAGGCCAAGCGGGTGATCATGTGCTGGGCCATGGGCCTGACCCAGCATCGCCATTCGGTGCCGACCATCCAGGAAGTGATCAACGTGCAACTGCTGCGCGGCAACGTTGGCCGCCCCGGTGCCGGGCTGTCGCCGGTGCGTGGCCACAGCAACGTGCAGGGCGACCGCACCATGGGCATCGATGAGAAACCCTCCGAGGCCCTGCTCGACGCCATCCAGAAGCGCTTCGCCTTCAATGTGCCGCGCCACCACGGCCACAACGCGGTCATGGCCATTGCCGCCATGGAGGAGAAGCGTGCCAAGGTGTTCATCGCCCTGGGTGGCAACTTCGCCCAGGCCACCCCGGACACCCCGCGCACCCACGCCGCGCTGCGCAACTGCGACCTGACCGTGCACATCGCCACCAAGCTCAACCGCAGCCACCTGGTGATGGGCAAGCAGGCGTTGATTTTGCCGTGCCTGGGCCGCACCGACATCGACGTGCAGGCCGAGGGCGTGCAAGGCATCACCGTCGAAGACACCTTCAGCATGGTGCACATCTCCCACGGCCAGCTCAAACCCAAGTCGCCGCTGTTGCGCTCTGAGCCGGCGATCATTGCCGGCATCGCCGAGGCCACCTTGGGCAAGCACCCGATCGACTGGAGCTGGGCGGTGGCCGACTACGCGCGCATCCGCGACCTGATCGCCGACACCCTGCCCGGTTTTGAGCATTTCAACCAGCGCCTGCAGCACCCCGGTGGCTTTCACCTGGGCAACAACGCGGCCCAGCGCATCTGGAAAACCCAGACTGGCAAGGCCCAGTTCAGTGCCAGCGTGCTGCCCGAGCACCTGATCGATGAGGGCGTGCGCAAGCTGGCGGTCAAGCCGCAGTTGATCCTGCAGACGATGCGCTCCCACGATCAATACAACACCACCCTGTACGGCCTGGACGACCGTTACCGTGGGGTGTACGGCATGCGCGACGTGGTCTTCGTCAACGAGAAGGACATTCGCAAGCTGGGCTACGAGCCTGGGCAGAAGGTCGACCTGGTGTCGCTGTGGGGCGATGAGCGCGAGCGGCGGGTCAGCGGTTTCACCCTGATTGCCTACGACATTCCCGAAGGGCAGGCGGCGGCGTATTACCCGGAGACCAACCCGCTGGTGCCGCTGGAAAGTTATGGCGACCGCACCTTTACGCCGACCTCCAAGTTCGTGGCGATTCGCCTGGAGGCTGCCCGGCAAAGCAGCCTGATCAACGCCAAGGCGGGTTGACCGGCAACGGTTGTGCCCGGCCCCGGCGCTCTGCGATGATCAGTGCCCGACCCCACGGAGCACCACATGAGCACTCTCTTGATCATCGGTGGCGGCCTGAGCGGTGCGCTGTTGGCCGCGCAGTCGCTGCGCCTGCCGGGCCAGCGGCGCATCCTGGTGATCGAGCCGCGCAGCGAACTGGGGCGCGGCGAGGCCTACAGCGCGACTGAACTGGGCCATACCCTGAACGGCAACGCCGCGCGCATGAGCGTGGACCCCGACAACCCCGACGACCTGACCCAGTGGCTCACCGAGTACCTGGCCGCTGGCGGCTGGCCCCAGGCCCATGAACAAGCGGTGCCGGTCGCCGAACTGTTCCCGCCGCGCGGGCTGTTCGGGGTGTATGTGCAGCAGCGCCTGGCGCAGGCCCAGGCGCTGGGCGCGCAATGGGGTTCGAGCGTGGAACACGTGCGCGCCGAGGCCTGCGACCTTCAGGTGCTGACCGGCGCCGTGCAGGTCACGCTCAACGACGGGCGCACGGTGTTCGCCGACCAGGCCGTGTTGGCCACCGGTATGTTTGCCGCGGCGCGCACCCCGCAGCGCCAGTCCTTGGGCGTTAATGCCGCTGCCGTCGACCCTTGGGATGTCGCGGCCATGGCCCGGCTCGACCCTTTGGGCAAGGTGCTGATCATCGGCTCCGGGTTGACCATGGTCGATGCCGTGGTGTCGCTGCAACAGGCCGGGCATCGCGGGCCGATCCAGGTGTATTCGCGCCACGGGCTATTGCCCCATGTGCGCCGCCAGCCACCGGCCTGGGCGGATTTTCTGGCGGCGGACGCGAGCCTGCGCAGCCCGTTGCAGATTTTCCGCGCGCTGCGTCACGAATGCCGCCAGGCCATGGCCGCAGGTGTCGATTGGCAGGCGCCGCTGGACACCGTGCGGGCCAATATCGGCCGGCTCTGGAGCCAGGCCAGCGAACGGCACAAGCGTCAATTCGTGCGGCACCTGCGGCCGTGGTGGGAAAGCCACCATCACCGTTCACCGCCGTTGAGTGCGCAGGTGCTGGCATCGCTGGTGGCGGCGGGCCGCTTGCACATACACGCCGCATCCTTGCAAGGGTTGGCACCCGCCGAGCCCGGCCAGGTCGCCATCCGCCTGCGCGATCGGGGGCAGGCCGATACACGCGTCGAACACGGCGTGGCACTCATCAATTCCACCGGCATCGAATACGACTGGCGGCGGGTCGACCGTGCCTTGCCACGCCAATTGCTGGCCCGCGGGCTGGTGCAGCCGGGGCCACTGGCACTGGGCATCGCCGCCGACGGCAGCGGCGCCGTGGTGGCGGCCGACGGCCAGGTGGCCACGCGCCTGTTCGCCATGGGGCCGCCCTTGCGCGGGCTGTGGTGGGAGAGCACGGCGGTGACCGATGTGGCGCTGCAGGCCAAGGCGTTGGCGGTGAAGCTGGCAGCAAATAACTAAGGATGTACTAATCTTTAGACGGGCCCTGGAGGGCTTCCTCCTGGGGTTCGACATGCGACCTACTGCCATAGACATAGCCAGGCTCAAGCGATTTGGCCTGGTAGGCGTCGTCAACACGGTGCTCGACGCGGGTCTGTTCAACCTGCTGACCTGGCATGTGATCGCTTTGCGGGTGTTGTGGGCTTCAGTGCTTGCCGGCACCTTGGCGATGCTCAACAGCTTTGTCGCCAACCAGCGCTTCACCTTCCGCGCCCGCCACACCCCACTGCGCAGGGTGGCGCTGTTTATCGTCATCACTTTGCTGGGTATCTATGCGATCCGGCCATTGATCCTCGACCTTTTCCTCACGGTTTGGCTGTGGCCGGCAGACCGGCTGCAGGCGTTGCTGGCCTGGGGTGGGGTGGCGGCTGACGGTGACTTTGTGCGGCGCAACCTGGGCTGGCTGGTGGCGGTCGCGGTGGCAATGCTTTTCAACTACGTGGGCTATCGGGAATGTGTCTTTGTGCCAGAGCGCGCGCGAGCGCTCGAGGGTGAACTGAAAAATGCCGCTATTGATCCAGAACAACAAGAATATCGATCTGTCGATCATCATCCCGGTCTATAACGAAGCGGTGCCGCTGCTCGGTGAGCCGCGCATCCTCAATAGCCTGCGGCGCCTGCGCCAGTACATGGCCGCGCAGGCGCCGCACATGGATTACGAAGTGCTGGTGGTGGACGCCTGCAGCCCGGACGGCAGCGCCGACCTGGTCGCCGACCTGCAGCAGCGTGACCGACGCGTGCGCCTGCTGCAGGCCGGGCCCAAACCTGCGGGGCAGTTCACCAAGGGTCGCCAGGTGGCGATGGGCATGCTGTTGGCGCGCGGGCGCTACGCCATGTTCATGGACGCCGACCTCGCCACGCCCTTGTGGCACTTGCAGCAGGTGTTCAGCCTGATGGCACGCAACCTGCCCATCGGCATTGGCGTGCGTGACCTGCAGCGTTCGCACCACGGCGTGCGCAAGCTGGTGTCGGTGCTCGGCAACCTGTTGGTGCGCAGCGTGCTGATTGGCGACGTGCCGGACACCCAGTGCGGCTTCAAGGCGTTCCGGCGTGACGTTGCCCAACAGATTTTCGCCCGCCAACGCATTCACAGCTGGGGCTTTGACCTGGAGGTGCTGGCGCTGGCCCAGCACTACCACTACGACCTTGCCTTGATCAATGTGCTCGATTGGCAGGACATCGCCGAGGGCAGCAAGGTGGGCGAGCGCACGGCGTTCAAGGCCGCGCTCAAGGTGCTGCCGGACATTATGTGGATCAAGTGGAACCTGCTGACGGGCCGCTACGACCAGCAGTCGCTGTCGGCGCCGGCATGACCGCGTCACTGCCCACGCACCTCGCCGCCCAGGCACCGGTTGGTGTGCTGTGGCGCGCGCCGCAACTGTGGTGGCTGCTGGCACTGGCCCTGGGCGTGCGCGCCTGGCAGTTGGGCAGCCCGGTGCTGTGGTATGACGAAGCCTACAGCGTGATGCTCGGCCAGTTACCCCTTGGGCAAATATGGGCGCTGGCCGGGCACGATGTTCATCCGCCCTTGTACTACCTGTTGCTGCACGGCTGGATGGCCCTGTTCGGTGACAGCGTGCCGGCGGTGCGCAGCTTGAGTGTGCTGGCGGGGGGCGTGAGCGTGCTGCTGGCGGTATGGTTGGTGCGCCTGCTGGCCACGGCGCGGGCCGCCTGGCTGGCCGGGCTGTTGCTGGCGGTGCTGCCGATTGCCGTGCGCTACAGCCAGGAGGCGCGCATGTACGCGCTGTTGGTGGTGTGGTTGCTGGGCGCGACCTTGGCGTTGGTGTATTGGTTGCGGGCGCCCGCGCGGGTCGCGCCGTTGGTGGTTTACGGGCTGTTGATGAGTGCGGGTTTCTACACCCATTATTTCACGGCGCTGGCGGTGTTGGCCCACTGGAGTTACCTGGCATTGGCCCGCTTGCGCACGGGCAACCGCGGCCTGCTTGCCCCGCGCTGGTGGCTGGTGAATGCCGCGATCGCGGCCTGCTTTCTGCCCTGGGTGCCGCACCTGCTGGCGCAACTGGCTGGCGCCGGTAACCTGGACTGGGTGCCGGCGCCCACGGCCCAGGCCTTGCCGGGGATTTTCTGGCAGTTCCTGATACTGGGCCCCGGCAGCGGTTTGCCGGCGCCGATCTGGTGGCTGTTGCCGTTGGTGGTGTGGGCGGTATTGGGCACGCTGGTGTGGCGCGATCGCGGCGAGCGACAGTTCGACACATTGCTGGTGTGTTGTGCCTTGGTGCCCCTGTTGGGCGCGTTGTTGATGTCCCTGCAGCGCCCATTGTTTTACCCGCGCTATTTGATCTTTGCCGCCTCGATGCTCCCCGTGGTGCTGGGCGTGGCCATCGATCGCGGGTTGAGCGCCCACCGCCCGGCGGCGGCCTTGCTGTTGGCAATGACCCTGTGGCTCAGCGGCTTGGGGTTGTTCAACCTGTACACGGTGGGCGAGGTGGTGCCAGGGGTGGACGCCGGCGACAACCGCCTGGATGAAGTGGGCGCCTACGTCAACCAGCACTACCGAGCGCAGGACGCGCTGGTGGTCGACGCGCCGTTCTGGTATTTCAGCGTGGCCTATTACAACCGCACCCCAGCCACGCCCTGGTTGCTGACCGCGCCGTCGGTCAAGGGCCGGCCCAAGGACAGCGGTGCGCCGAGCGTGCTGTACCCGCGCGCCGACAGCGTTTTTCTCGATCGCTTCAGCCTGCTACCCGCCAGCACCTGCCGGCTGTGGCTGATTGGCGGTGCTAACTTCAACATCGACGACCCGGAGCTTTCCCGCGACTGGTTGAAAACCGGGGGCTACCAGCAGGGCCGCACCATCGCGCGTTTATACGAACGGCGCGGTGCGGGTTGTACCGGTGAGCATCCGCCACGCTGTTGCAGCAGTAACCGTCGTTCGGCCATTGCGCAGGTTTCAAATCGACAATTGTAAGATCCGCTCCTGCTGAATGGTCTCCCCGGGCCTGCGCTTGTTCACCGCCAACTCGCCGATCTTGATCAGACGGGTGCGCGTCACGTTGCGGCTCAGCCCCAGCAGGTTGGCGGTGTGCACCTGGTTGTAATGGCTGAAGCGATAGGCGGCGCGCAGCAAGGCGTCTTCGATTTTTTCATGCAGGGCACCGGCCTGTTCTTCGAAGAGTTTCTGGAACGCACGGTCAAGCAAGGCCTCGGCGCCGTTGTCGATATCCGGGCTGTCATCCTTGCGTTCGATGCGCATGTTCGACAGGCGCAGGTCGTCGCGCTGGATTACCCCGTCGCGGCAGATCAGCAAGGTGTGGTGAATCACGTTTTCCAGTTCACGGATGTTGCCCGGCCAATGGTAGCCGCGCAGCTTCTGCTCGGCCTGGGGGCTGATGGTGACCGGCCCATAGCCTAGGCGCTGGCTGTAACTGTCGATGAAGTGGCGGGTAAGGGGCAGCACGTCACCGGGGCGCTCGCGCAGCGGGCTCAGTTCCAGGCTGACCACATCCAGCCGGTAGAACAGGTCTTCGCGAAAGTGCCCGGCGTTGATGGCTTTTTCCAGTTGCACGTTGGTGGCGGCCAGCACCCGCACGTCGATCGGGATGCTCTTGCGCGAGCCCAGGCGTACCACTTCGCGTTCTTGCAGCACGCGCAGCAACTTGACCTGGATGGGCATCGGCAGGTCGCCGATTTCGTCCAGGAACAGCGTGCCGCCGTTGGCCTCCTCGAACCAGCCGGCCTTGGCGCTGAGGGCGCCGGTGAAGGCGCCTTTTTCATGACCGAACAGCTCCGCCTCCACCAGCGATTCAGAGAAGGCGCCGCAGTTGACCGCCACGAACGGTTTGTTGCGCCGCCCACTGAGGTTGTGGATGTGCCGCGCCACCAGCTCTTTGCCCGTGCCGGTCTCGCCGATGATCAGCACGCTGGCTTCGCTGGGCGCGATTTGTTGCACGTGCGCCAGCAAGGCCTGCGACTTGGGGTCTTCGAACACCTGGGCAGTGGCGCGGATCGAGGTGGCCAGGGCCGGCGAGGGCGGTAAGGTCAGTAGCTGCATGGGGCATCTCTAGGAATAAAAGGTCGGGATGGGTAGCGTCCGGTTCAAGGCCCAGTCGCCGAGCTCGTGGAGTTTGTAGTCCAGCGGGTCGTGCAGGGTTTGCGTGCGCAGGTTGCGCCAGTAGCGGTCCAGGCGCAGCGAGGCGTGGGTGGCACGCGCACCGGTGACCTCGAACAACCGGGTACACAGGTCAAGGCCGGTGCGGCTGGCGGCGACCTTGGCGGTGGCGATGGCCACGGCCAGGTGGCCGCGTTCGTCACTGCTGAGCGCCGGCCCCTTGGCCCAGGCCTGGTCAAGCAGGGTGGTGGCCCGCTCGACCAACAGCCGCACGCCTTCCAACGCGACCCAGAATTCCCCGTAGTGACGCAGGATGTACGGGTCCTGGCTGGCTTGCTGGCTGCTGGACTTGAACCACGGGCGGGTTTCCCGGGCGGTGTATTGGCGGGCCTCGGCAAAGGCGCCTTCGCTGATGCCCAGGAACATGTGGGTGAACGTCAACTGCGCGATCAGCGGGCGCAGGCAGGCGAACGGTGTGCTCAGGGGGCCGGGGTCCAGCAGCAGCTCGGACTCTTCGACCCGCACCCGCTCGAAGGTGGCGCTGCCGCTATCGGTTTGCCGCTGGCCGATGTTGTGCCAGTCGTCATGCAAGGTGATGCCGCTGCGACCGCTGGGGATGGCGGCGATCAGTAACTTGCCGCCGGCGCTTTCATCCACCGCCGAGGCAATCAGCATTTGCGAATCGCTGGCCCCCGAGCAGAAACTCTTTTGCCCGGAAAACTCGCGCCAGCCACCGGCGCCGCGGACCACGGTGCGGGTGTCCAGCGGGTTCAAGGCGTTGCCCCAGAACCACTGCTTGCGCGCGGTCTGTTCGAACCACGGCTGCCACTGGTCGGCGCGGGCGAACAAGCGCACCGTGGCCAGCATCAGGTGGTGGAAGCCAAACACGTGGGCGATGGAGCTATCGACCTTGGCGAACTCGCGAACCACTTCCAGGGTGTCGGACCAGGTGGCGCCCAGGCCGCCGTATTCGCGGGGGATGCTCATGGCCAGCAGCCCGCTGCGGCGCAAGGCGTCACGTTCAGCTTTGGGAGTGCCGCCGCGTTCGTCGCGCTCCACGGCGGTTTCGGCAAAATCGGCGGCCAATTGCCGGGCGATCTCGCGCGGCTGGGCGGGCAGGTGCAACGGGTGCGCACTCACAGGCAAACCCTCATCATCAGGCGCGACAGGGCAACGACTTGCAGGGCACGGGTCATGGTCAATTCCTTAACAGTTGCGCTACGGACACCTGTGGTTAGAGCAATCACCGTACCAAATGCCGCAGCCCTTGAACGGCGTGGCTTGCAGCCGTATTGGTGGTTTTTGAAGGGTGTGCCCTGGCAGTGCTTTTGTTGAAGGGGTGTGGGTGAGGCAACAGTTGCCCGGCAGGCAGTGTTTGGCCGTGGACCCTTTATAGGCAGGTTTTTTTATTCCTCAAAAGATCATTGATTGATATTTATATTCTATTAGTGAATAAGACGCGAAGTGGTTGGTCGAGCGGCAACGAAAAACCAATAGCCACTATCGAGACGGATGATTTTTAAGCGCCGGCCCCAGCCCGTAACCTTGCTCCATACCCACACGACAGACCCGCCGGGAACTGGAGGCACTTATGAATCGCTTGCTCGCATCATCACTGTTGATCGCATTGGCCATCCTCGGCGGTTGCGCTAACCACCCCGAAGAGCGCGGTTACAGCGCGGCCGAAACGCGCGAGCTGGCGCTGGAGCAATTGAGCCGTCGCAGTTTGTCGTTTGATGATTACCAGCAGCAGCGAGCGCGCATCGAACGCGAGCAACCGGCCAGCTTCGGCTACGAAGGGATGGGCGAGGTCAGTGCCGACCGCGGTGCGTTGCAGCACGGCCGGCAAGGTTGAGGTTCAGGAATACCAGGGTGAGTGGTGCGGATACTTCTCCAGCCGTGCGCCAATCACCATCTCGCTGACCCAGGCACTGAGCATTGCGCTGTAGGCTTTTTGATTGGCATCGGTGGACAGCGCATGATCGGCGCCGTCGACCAGGCGGTGGGTCAATGAGTGCGCATTGACGAAGGCCGAGCGGTAACTCATCAAGGTCGTGTGGGGCACGTAGTCGTCGTGCTCGGACTCCACCAACAGCACATCCCCCTCAAATGTTGCACACGCGCCCAACGCCCGGTTGTCGCCAGGGCCCAGGTGTTCCAAGCGATAACTGGCCAGTTCCGTGCGATTGAGCGCGTACTTGGGTACGGTCCATTCATTGTCCCAATACAGCGCAGGCACCCGCAGTGCCAGCCAGCGCACCGGGCGCAGGCTGGACAAGATCGTCGCCAGGTAACCGCCGTAACTGCTGCCGATCACGCAAATGGCCGAGGTGTCGACGGCCGGGTGACTGACCAGTTCGTCGTAAGCGGCCAGCAGGTCTGCCAGGTTCTGTTCGCGGGTCACGCTTTGCCGCTGGCTGGCGGTTTTTTCGTGGCCACGCAAATCGAATGTCAGGCACACACACCCCAGCCCCGTGATGTTCTTGGCGCGCGCCAGGTCGCGTTGCTGGCTGCCGCCCCAGCCATGCACGAAAAGGATGCCCGGCACTTTGGCGCTGGGGCTGAGCAAGGTGCCGGCGATGGTTTCGCCATCCACCTTGATGTCCAGGGGTTCACTACGAATGCTCATAGGCGCGGATCCGTGCGAATTTGCTGATGCTTCCGACTTCACGATCGTCCCCTTGGTAAAACAGCGTGGCATCGGCAGGTACCTGCACGTCACCGAACACTTCATGGGTGGAGGCGCGCACGCAGGTCAGCGCCGGGTTGGCGGCAAAGGCTTCCAGGGCCAGCACTTCGGCGCTGCTGGCGCCGCCCACGCGCCAGGATTGTTCGAGCACGCCGCTGCGCAACTGGCCCAGGTGATTGCGGCCGCGAGCAATGTCGTAGTTGCGCCGCGAAGCGATGAACCCCGGGAAGCAGGCTTGTGCGGCGTGTTCGTAGCGTTGTGCTTGTTCGACGGCCAGGCGCGTGGCGTCGTCCAGTTCCAGTTGTAGCAATTGAGCATAGTCGCCCCGCACCACTACCAGGTCTGATCCGCCGTAAACCAGGGCGCCACTGTGGTCCTCGGTCAATTGTTGGGTACCGTGATAGCTGGCCACGATGCCAGCCACGCACACTTGGCCGACGCTATAGGTACTGACCTCGGTCAGGTTCTCTTCCAGCACCAGGCCCCAGGTCAGTATCTCTTGCTCATCCATGTGGCTGAGCACCAGGTCCAGTTCGTCGCGATCGCGAATGATGGTTTGGCCTCGGCCGGCGGTGGCACGCACCGGCTTGAGCCGTAACGGCGCCTGTTTTAGCAAGTGGGTGGCGGCGGCCTGGGCATCGGCGAGGTTGAACACGGTAAAGCCGCCCAGCAAGGCATCGCCGGCCTGGCGCGCAAAATCGTCGTTCCAGCCTTGCGGCGCACTGGCTTGCGGGAACAAGGCATGGGAAATAGCCTTGGTGGCCATGAATGGCTGGCTGACCAGCCCGCCGAAAAAGTCGCTTTCGTGGCGTATCCCCATGGCCGCGTAACGCGGGTCGGCAATCAGTGTTTGGCTGGGCAGGTAATACAGGTTGGCCTCGCCTTCGCCATCATCGTCCAGAAAGCGTGTGCCCAGCAGGGTTGCGATGCGCTGCGCCAGGTTCCGCTGAACGGCCAGTTCGTGGTCGGGGGTGGGCTTGGATTCGCCCAGCAAGACGACGCCGGCTTTGCGTGGTGTGATGGACATTAGGAAACTCCCTACGCTCGCTTGAGAAAGCAGATGTCATCAAACGCCATGTGTCTGCTTTTATGAATCGCTCGTGCCCGCAATAGTTCAGCCCCGCTGATCAATGGGGTGGGTGACGGTTGCCCAGGTCGCGGCACTGCTCCATTATCTGACCCTATAACGAAGATGACCGTGGTAGCAGGAGAGAACATGAATACGCAGGCTAGCATTGAGGCGCCGGTTGCCGGCCGCCTGGCGCAGATCCGTGAAGTGCTGCAACGCCAAGGCGTGGACGCGCTGCTGGTGCCATCGGCCGACCCGCACCTGTCCGAGTACCTGCCGGGCTACTGGCAGGGCCGCCAATGGTTGTCGGGCTTCCATGGCTCGGTCGGCACCCTGGTGGTGACTGCCGATTTCGCCGGCCTGTGGGCCGATAGCCGCTACTGGGAACAGGCCGACAAGGAGCTGGCTGGCAGCGGCATCCAACTGATGAAGCTGCAACCCGGGCGCCCGGGGCCTTTGGAGTGGTTGGCCGACGAGGTGGCGCAAGGCGGCGTGGTGGCGGTGGATGGCGCGGTGATGGCGGTGGCCTCGGCCCGTACCTTGAAAGAAAAGCTGCAGGTGCGTGACATCGAGCTGCGCACCCAGGAAGACTTGCTGGGGCAGATCTGGGCCGATCGCCCGTCGTTGCCCGGCAACCCGGTGTATGCCCATTCCGCGCCCTATGCCACGCAAAGCCGTGCCGACAAGCTGGCCCACGTGCGCCAGGCGATGCAGGCGCGCGCCGCCGACTGGCATTTCATCGCCACGCTGGATGACATCGCCTGGTTGTTCAACCTGCGCGGCAGCGACGTGTCCTACAACCCGGTGTTCCTTGCGTTCGCGCTGATCAGCCAGGACCAGGCGCTGCTGTTCGTCGCCCCGGAAAAAATCGATGCCACCCTTCGTGCGCAACTGGCAAGCGATGGCGTCACGGTGCGCGATTACCAGGAGGCGGGCGCCGCCCTTGGCGAAGTGCCCGCGACGGCCCGCTTGCTGATCGATCCGGCCAAGGTCACCTGTGGCCTGCTTGACCAGGTGGGCGGCCAGGTCACGCGAGTGGAAGGCATGAACCCCAGCACGTTCGCCAAGTCGCGTAAAAGCGAGGCTGACGCGGCGCACATTCGCCAGGCGATGGAGCAGGATGGCGCGGCGCTGTGCGAATTCTTCGCCTGGCTTGAATCAAGGCTAGGTGTGGCGCCGGTCAGCGAGGTGGATGTCGACGTGCACTTGAGCGCGGCGCGGGCACGTCGGCAGAACTTTGTGTCACTGAGCTTTGCGACCATTGCCGGCTTCAACGGCAACGGGGCGATGCCGCACTACCGGGCGACCGAGGAGTCCCATGCGCAGATCGAAGGCGATGGCCTGCTGCTGATCGACTCGGGTGGCCAATACCTGGGCGGTACCACCGACATCACCCGCATGGTGCCGGTGGGTACGCCGACCCTGGAGCAAAAGCTCGATTGCACCCGGGTGCTCAAGGGCATGATTGCTTTGTCGCGGGCGCGCTTCCCCAAAGGCATCCTCTCACCCCTGCTCGATGCCATCGCCCGGGCGCCGATCTGGGCCGACAACGTCGACTATGGGCATGGCACCGGGCACGGCGTCGGCTATTTCATGAACGTGCACGAGGGGCCGCAGGTGATCGCCTATCAGGCCGCCCCTGCACCGCACACGGCGATGCAGGCCGGCATGATTACCTCGATCGAACCCGGCACCTACCGGCCGGGCCGCTGGGGCGTGCGGATCGAAAACCTGGTACTGAACACAGAGGCGGGGAGCAGTGAGTTTGGCGAGTTCCTGGCGTTCGAAACCCTGACCCTGTGCCCCATCGACACCCGCTGCCTGGTGCTGGAGAAGCTGACGGCCGAGGAGCGCGACTGGCTCAATGGCTACCACGCTGAAGTCAATCGCCGGGTCAGCCCGCTGGTGGACGGCGCGGCGTTGGCGTGGTTGCA